>CAYTAT010000007.1:0-79454 GCA_964435795.1 uncultured Spirochaetaceae bacterium | reverse complement strand
CCTCTCCCTCTCCCTCCCCCCAGATTGGCGGAAAACGGCTGTCCGAAAAGTCAGGCAAGGGGTTGCCCGCGGCCCCATCTGCGGGTCTACTAGAAATTGAGTCGGCGCCTGGCCGCGAGATCGCGAGACCGATTGCAGGCCATTGGATGCAGGAATCCTCCCGTCACGGATTCCCCATCGGGACTTGAGATGAAGCGGTTATTTCGTTCTCGATGATGCGGCTCGGAGTGTTCTGGAAGTAGAACGCCAGAGATGCCGCGAAGGTGAGCGCCTCGGCAAGGGGCAGTGTCAGGAAGATTCCCACATCCCCCAGCCAAATCGGTAGCAGCAATAATAGGGCGGCCGGAAGCGCAAAACTACGTGAGAAGGCAATGAACGCCGACTCGACGGGTTTCTGCATCGACGTCAAGTAGGTCGATACCAGGATGTTGGGTCCGTTGAAGAGGAATGCGGGCCATAGAAAGAGCAGGAACTCGACAGCGATGCGGTTGGTCTCCCTATCATCCGATCGCAGGAAGGCCCCGGTGAGCAATTTCGGCATGAGCAGGGTCAAGAGACTTACCGCGATGCCTACCACGACGATTGCGATGCTCGCGGTACGGAGGAAGGCGATAATGCGTTCCGGATTCCGCGCCCCGAAATTCTGGCTGATGATTGGTTGAAGAGAGTCACTGATTCCGTAGCTGATTACCAGACCGGCCATCAACAGGTAGTCGACGATGGCGAGGGCGGCCACTCCTTCCACGCCCATGCGGCTCACCATCACCCAGTTGAAGATGAAGGCGGTAACCCCGAGCGAGGCTTCGTTGGCAAACTCCGAAGCCCCGTTCAGGTAGGCCCGGCTGAGTCCGAGCCAGTTCCCAAGAGGGCCGGCAAAGCGTAAGCGTGATCGCTGGCTGAAGAAGTGAGGGAAGAGAACCAGGGTTGCCACGCCCGCGCCCACTACGCTCGCCGCCGCCGCACCCATGATGCCCGCTTCGAATCGAACGATGAGCAGCCAATCGAGGAAGATATTTACGACCGATCCGAGAGCAACCGCGGCAGCGGCGAGGACGGGCTGTCCGTCGAGGCGCACGAAGTAGTAGAATACCGTCTCCAAGATTATGACGGGCACGAAGCAGAGCATGATCGTCAGATAGATCTGCAGCGGCTCTGCCAGGCGCTCCTCCGTGGCGCCCAGCACCGCGACCAGGGTATCCGTGAAGACCAGGCCCGGAAGCAGACCCAGGAGCAGGCTCAGAGCGATGCTCACGATCACGGTTCTGGTGAAGAGCGAGCTGGCGACGGCCACTTTGCCCTCCCCCAACTGCTTGCCACATTCGACAGAACCGCCGACGGCCACCATCAGACCGACGCCGAAGATCAATGACCATACGGGAATCGAGAGATTCACCGCCGCCAGGGCCTCGGCTCCGACGAAGTTCCCGAGGAAGATCGCGTCGATCAGGCCCGCCGAAGACAATGCGATCATGCCGGCAATTTCGGGGATCGCGTAGCGCGCGAATACGGAGATGATGGGGCCGTGCAGTGGATCGTGTCGTTCGCTGGAATCGATCATCTTCCCGAGGACTATATCGCAGTGCCGATAGCCCAACGCAGTCGATGTGACGCCGATCTCGAATATTCCGGGATCGGATCATGGATCGCCGAACTCGCTACCCGAGCATCCAGACCAAGGCACGTGAATTCGTATTCATCTCCGTGTTGAGGGAGTCGAGAAAAGAAAGCGGGGTGGCCGAAGTGATTTCGCGCGGCCCATGCGGGGCCTGAATCCGGTAGTCGGCCAGTCCCTTCAAGGGAGGAGGAAGGTCATGGATCCTTACGAGTCCCTGGCCGCGATAGGGGCTCCCCATAGGGCTTGACCTGATATCCAGCCCCGGACTTCATACCGAAACGCAGCTTGAATATCGCATTTCCCGGATTCGATGGGATGCCGGATCGGGGCCAGATCGTTCTTGAAATGCTATTTACTTCCGAGGCCTTGTGGTTGGGGGGGGCGGGATTCGAAATGCCCTGGGAGGCGGCCAATTCCCGCTGCTGGCCATGCGTTTCTCTTGCGTTTCTCTCGCGTCTCTCTTGTGGCCGTCTCTTGGCCCTCTCGTGGGTTGGCCGAGTGGCAGCCCGGGCGAGATCCGCAATACGCTCTTTCGAATTGGAGACTGATTGTCGTTTCGATCTTGTCGTATCATCTGTCGCCGGGCCGACAAGATCTGAAGGGAAGAGTTCGGCGATTTCAGGTGGTACCGATTGCGAAGACCCGTAGCCATCGCGAAAGCCGAGCTCGCTCGAGGGTTCAGGCGAGAATGTGAGCGACCCGGAGTGGGCTACGCGATTCGGGGGTTCACATGACCATCCGCTCCAGGCTTCGGCCCGCCGCCCTGGGGCTCCTGTTGAGCGTGATGACGCTCGCCGCCTATGCGCCCGCGCTGCAGTCGGGATATATCTGGGACGACGACGACTATGTGACGGAGAATCGGCTCCTCGACGAACCGGATGGCCTCGGCCGAATCTGGTTCTCGATGGACGCTCCCTCCCAGTATGTGCCGATGGTCTACACGGCCTTCCGGATCGAGTACGGACTCTGGGGCCTCGATCCCTTCGGCTACCACCTGGTCAACGTGCTGCTCCATGCGCTGAACGCTCTGCTCCTCTGGTGGTTCCTCTCGAGGCTACAGATTCCAGCCGCCTGGCTCGTGGCTGCAGTTTTCGCCCTGCATCCGGTGCATGTCGAGTCCGTGGCATGGATCTCCGAACGGAAGAATCTCCTATCGCTGATGTTTTCGCTGATGTCCATGATCGCCTGGCTCCGCTTTACCGACACAGCCCCCCAGGCTCGCCGAGTGTTCTACCTGGTTTCGCTCGGCTTCTACAGCCTGGCCCTGCTCAGCAAGGCGACCGCCTGCACGCTGCCGGCGGCTGCATTATTGCTGCCCTGGATGCGTGGCCAACGAATCGACCGTCGGCTCCTGATGCAGATCGTTCCATTCATCGTGCTCGGTATCGGAATGGGGCTCGTGGCGATCTTCTGGGAACGATTCCACATCGGCACCCACGGCGAACGTTTTGGGCTGGCATTCGCCGAGAGTGTATTGGTCGCATCGCGTGCATGTTTTTTCTACCTGCAGAAGCTCGCCTGGCCCACGCAGCTCGCATTCAGCTACCCGCGATTCGAGATCGATCCCGCGGATCCGCTCCAATACGCCTGGCTTCTGGCAGGCGGTCTGCTGCTCTCTCTGCTCTGGCTCCAGCGGCAACGCATCGGGCGGGAGCCGCTCGTGGCGGCGCTCTTCTTCATTGCGACGCTCTCTCCGGTTCTCGGATTCATCCCGCTCTATACTTTCTGGTACACATTCGTCGCGGATCACTATCAATACGTCGCGAGCATCGGCCCGATCGCGCTCTTCGTGGCGGGCGCGGCATATGCTTTCAGAAGCTGGGAACTCGATCTCCGAATCCGGGTAGCCGTGGCCGTATCCGCCCTGGTCGTGCTCGGCGGCCTCACCTTCGAGCAAGCTCGCGTCTATGAGAATCGGGAGATACTCTGGCGAGATACCATCGCCAAGAATCCGCGCTCCTGGATGGCCTATACGAATCTCGGAAGATATTTTCTCGAGGAGTATCGCTGGCAGGATGCGATCGAAGCCTACGACTCGGCATTGCGAATTCGGCCGGAGACCTATCGCGCACACGTGGGCTTGGCACTCGCGATGGGGGGACTCGGCCGAAAAGAGGATGAGGTGCGGCAGTACGAAGCGGCTCTCACGATCGAGCCCAACCTTCCGGCTATCCACGGCGATCTCGCCAGGCTCGCCTGGCAGCGTGGCGATGCGGAGGCTGGGATTCGGCATTCCAAAGCCAGGGTCCTCCTCTCACCCGAGAATTCGCACGCTTATCTATTCCTTGGACGGGGCCTCGAACGGATCGGCAGATTGCTCGAGGCGCAATCCCAATATCAGCGAGCCCTGGCGATCGATCCCGATTCGGGGGCGGCCCAGCGCGCTCTACTCAGGCTCCGAAGCGGTGCGGAATTGCCTGCGCGATCGTCGACGGCATCGGATCCCGATTCGTGATTGGCCGACGTGATGTCATTGCGATCGGGATGGCGGCACTTGCCCTCACGATCCTGAATGCCTGGAAGCCCGTCGTCGTCGACGATACCGCCTATTTGCTGGTCGCCGACCAGATCGCCCAGCATCCGGGGGATCCCTACGGCTTCGATCTCTTCTGGCGTGAAGTGCCGGAATCGGCAAATCAGGTGCTCGCACCGCCAGTGCTGCCATATTGGATTGCGGCGGCCATGGCCCTCGTCGGGGATCATCTCGTCCTCTGGAAATTGAGTTTGCTTCCCTTCGCGTTGCTCCTGGCGTTGGCGGTCCATCGCCTGGGTACGCGCCTGGCGCCAGGTCGAGAGCGCCTGCTTCTGCTCATCATCTTTGCGCTTCCGGGTGTTCTGGCCGGATTCAATCTGATGACCGATGTCCCCGCCCTCGCTCTCGGACTCTTTGCGCTCTCCGTCGCGGTTGCGGCGATCGAAGGACGGGACGTTCGCGGAGCACTCTTCGCCGGGCTGATTGCCGGAGTTGCGATGCAGACCAAGTATACGGCTGTGGCTCCGCTCGCCGTGGCCGCATTCTACGGACTCCTTTGCCGAGAGCCAAAGATCGTCGCCAGCATGCTCGCCATGGCGGGCTTCGTCTTCATGGGCTGGGAGGGTTTCGTTCTTCTTCGCTACGGGGATTCCCATCTGAGCCTTGCCCTGGCGGCCCCGGCCAGCGGCGGCGACCGATCGCTCGGCCTCAGCGCACTTGGGCTGCTATGCCTGATCGGAGGGACGGCCCCAGCCATCGGATTGCTGGGCCTCAGCGGATTGCGTGTCGGGATCGGCCTGGTCGCCGCCGCGGCTGCTCTCATCTGCTTCGGCATTCTGGCGATCGCCCTCCTCCCCCCCCCACCCAGCGCCGCCGCCTATCTTCCGGGAAGCCAGTTGCTGAATGGCCCAGAGATCCTGCCCTGGGGCCTGATCGGACTCTTCGTACTCGCCATGTCGGGCGCCATCGCCTGGAAGATACTCCGCTCGGCGCGTGATTCGGCTCGAAACTCCGATCAGCGATTGCTGGATCTGCTGGCTCTAGGCTGGGTCGGAATTGAGCTCGTCCTCATTCTCGCCCTCGCCCCCTATCGCTTTCTGGCGGCGCGACGTCTACTCGGGTTGATCGTCGCGATGACCTTTCTCTCGGCGCGCGCTACCTCGAACCCGGCCGGAGAGGGGGCACCGCGGGGTCCGCTACGGGTGGTCGCTTGCCTGGCCGCCCTCTTTGGCCTGCTCTTTTACGTTGCGGACTTTGCCGATGCGGCCGCCCGACGGGATGCGGTGGCGAAGTGCGCGGAGAAGTTGGCGAGCCTCGGTGCAGATCCGGGCTCCGAGAAGGTCTTTTTTGCCGGGCATTGGACGTTTCAATTCTACGCCGAGCAACGGGGCTACCGGCCCGTGGTGGCCGGGGAATCCCATCTCGAGAAGGGTGACTGGTTGCTCATACCGCTCGGCGTCTCTCGTCAGGGAGTGGCGCTCCGGCGAGAGGATCTCCGCGCCGTGACGAAGATCAGCGGATCGAGTGCCTGGCCGTGGTCGACGATTCCCGGTGCCTATATCGGCATGCTTCCGCTGCGCCGTCAGCCCCAGCGCCAGGTCGTCGTGGCGATCTTTCGCGTAGAGAGAAGCTTCGTTGCGAGTGGCTCGGAGCCAGCGGGATCGGTGGGGCCGGGATCGGATCCTCGCTCCAGCCGGATTGCTATTCCAGGTAGCCCAGCGCCCTGAGCTCTTCGATGAGGGCGGCATCGAGCACGGCTGCTTCCGGAGTGAACCCCTTTTCCGCTTCTCGCTCTTCGCTTCTGATCTTCATTTGCAGATATCTCAACGCGATGGGTCGCTTCGCCGAGAGGTCGTTCTTCTCATGGGGGTCTTGCGACAGATCGAAGAGTTGCAGTCCAGGGTGATGGCCCTTCGGATGGTCATATTCAAATGCCTCGATCAGTTTCAGATTTCTCTCGGTAACGCTCAGCAGTCGACGATCATCGATGTCCAGGGATGCGAAGGCAGGCCGTGCTGGGCGGGCACTCTCATCCGTCAGCAGGTGCAGGGCGCTCTCCCCGTCGATGAGCGGCGGGGCCTCGAGGCCAAGAATGTCGAGCAGTGTCGGCAGCAGGTCGATCTGCTGGATCGCGGACTCGATTCGCCGACCCGCCAACAGGCCACCCGGCAGGCGAATCGCCAGGGGCACGTGGATCTGTTCCTCGTAGAGCGTCTTGCCGTGCTCGGACCAGCCGTGATCGAAGAACTCCTCGCCGTGGTCGGCAACCACGACGACCAGGGTATCGTCCCCATGACCCAACGCGTCGAGTCCGTCGAGGAACTCACCAAGGCGAGCGTCGGCGTACGCGACCTCCGCGGAGTACAATGCCTCCAAGTCGCGCCGAGCCGCCTGCGACTGGGGAATCTTGAGATCGGCGAGTTTGCGCAAATAGGAGCCCGTTCCGATATCCGGATCACTGACGTCACCCGCGAACCGGCTGCGCTCCAACTTCGGAGGAAGGTAGGGACCGTGGGGATCCGAAATGTGTACGAATGCCAGAAACGCTTCTTCGGGACTGCCCTCTCCAATCCAGCGCAGGGCGGATTTGTTGGCCAGGACGCTCGAGCGAGGCGCCTGATCCGGCTTATCCTTTCCGTGTGGATACCACTCGTAGGCACCGAAACCCTGATTTACACCGAATTTGGCGCTCACGTTGGCATTCGTAATGAACCCCCCCGTTCGGTAGCCCGCTGCGTGCAGAAACTCAGCGAGTGTGCGGGCCTCCTGGGCGAGACTGTCGTCGCGCCCGACCACACCGTGGCGACCCGGGCCCAGGCCGGTGAGTATCGAAACCACTGTGGGACGGGTCCACGACGACACCGCCAGCGCATTCTCGAAGAGGATACCCTGGCCGGCGAGCTGATCGAATCGGGGCGATGTGGGCAGATCTTTGCCGTACGCGCCTAGCGAGTCAGCTCGAAGTGTATCGATCACGTAGAGGACTATATTTGCGCCCGGCGAGCGCAGCGCTGTAAGCGCCTGCGGATGATCATCGCCCCCCCTTCGCGAATCCTGATTGCTTGCATCCGCGTCGCGCAGAAGAGGAGTCAGCGCGTTCTCATCGGATCGTCGCACTACGGGGTCGGACGACTCCAGCTTCGCATCACCCAATTCGAGAATGCCGGGCGACGAATGCGACTCGCGGCCGAAGACGATTCGTGCGATTCGCGCTTCCTCTAGCGGAATCAGGAGGGGTTCGGAGATATCGTGGCTTCCCAGGACGACTTCGAGCAGCCTACCATCCTCGTCGGTTTCGACGTAGACCCTGACAGCCGCCTTCGTATCCGTGAGCTCGGCCTCTGTGTTCAGATCGCGAAGCGAGGAAAATGCGATTTTCGAGCCGGGGCCGATTCGAGCGTAGTAGCCGAGCAGATAGCCTTCGGGCAGGGCGATATTCCCTTTGTCTCCCGCCAGATCCACGCTCGGTTCGAGGTCCGGCCGGCGCGCCCGCGAGGTGCGTCCGATTCGTTCGACTCGCATCCAATCCCAGGCGACGGCCAGTTCCCGGGGGTCGGAACTATCCGGAAGCACTTCCGATGGTTGTTGTACATTGGAGTAGCCAATTTTCAGCTGATTCATGCCGACTCGCAAAAGCTCGTCTGGCAACTCGATCTTCAGTCTCTGTGGGCCGTGGCGCAACCGGATCGCTTTCAACAGGTTGCCATTCAAGAGGAGTCTCAGTGCCTGGTCGGGCGCCCCCGGATAGCGCAATGGTACGCATGCCATCACGATGCGCCGCGGGCCGGAATCCGTGACCATGAATCGGAGGATCGATTGCTTCCCGAGCGACCACGTGAGTGTTTTTCTCTTCGCTCGATGATCCGTACTGAATCCCGAAACCATATACGGGCGAGCTGTGGGCGTTCCAAAGTCGATGAAGCGCGTCTCCGCCTGAATCTCGAGGGTCGCGAACGCTTCTGCAAGACGGATCGTTTGAGTATCGGCGGCTTCGACAGTGGATGGCAGGAGCCAGGCGACTGCGATCAAGGCCTGAAGTGGGCCGAATGGGAAGACCCTTCGCATCACCAATTTTTGCATGCTGGGAGATTAGCATCGAGAGAATGGGAGCAGCGCCTTCTTTTGAGATCAGGGCTAACCTATTGGTCGACTATGAACAGTCATGATGCGGCAGCTCTTGGGCGCGGACCTTGGATCGTCCTGCTATTTCTCGCTCTGATCGTTCTGGTCTTTACGAAGTCCCAGACCGTCTCGTGGGCAGACGCCTCCAGAATGGGAAGCATTCAGGGGCTGGTCGAGCACGATACCCTCGCACTCGACGAGACGGACTATCTATACCAGGGCGACAAGGTGCGAATCGGTGGCCCCCTATCCGAAGGCGGGCACTATTACAGCCATCAGCCACCCATGCTGGCCCTGATGGCTTCCGTCCCCTACCGGATGCTGCATTGGTGGGGGAGCGAAATCCGCGATCCGCGAACGTATCAGATCATCACGATCTCGGTAGTCGGCTTGCCGCTTCTTCTGGGGCTCTTCAGCCTGGCGCGGCTCATGCGGCTTGCGGGAGCCAGAAGCGGCGATGTGGCCTGGCTGATTGCAGCAGCCGGTCTCGGTACTCTGGCTTTGCCCTATTCGCTGGTCCTGAATCAACACGCGCCCGCCGCCGGCTTTGTGATGCTGGGTCTCCTGCAGATCCAGAGGCGTCGCATCGCCTGGGCGGGTCTCTTCTTCGGTCTCGCCGCCACCATAGACCTGACCGCGGCATTCCTTTCCGCCGCCATGGTGTTGCCGATTGCACGCGCAGGGGGAATCTTTGCCATCGCCAAATATGCAATCGCGGCCTTTCCCCTGCTGGCTCTCCACTTCTCGATCAACTATGCGATCGCTGGCGACCTGATGCCATTCGGCCTCCACACAGAGGCTTTCGAGTACGCGGGCTCACCCTTTCTGCTAATGGACTTGACCGGAGGTATACACGACAGCGGGGCGCTCTCATTCGGGTCGTATGTTTTCGGGGCGCTCTTCGGATCAAGTGGTCTTTTCTCCCATCATCCGGTCCTGCTATTCGCCCTCGCGGCGGGCGCGCTGGTACTATTCGAGTCCTACGGCCCCCCGAGCTGGCGAGCGGAGACCTCTGCGGAGCCCGCCGCGCCTGGACTGGCGGCATCCATCGATCACGCCCTGCTTCTGGGGAGCTTTGGGATCTGCCTCTACTACCTCACCCAGTCGCGCAACTTCGGGGGCTCCTCCTTTGGTATTCGCTGGTTCTGTGTATTTGCTCCCACGCTGATGCTGCTGCCGGCAATCTGGCTCGGACGGCGTCACGAGAGACGGCTCGCACTATGGTTATTTGCTCCGCTTCTTTTCTGGAGCTTGTCCGCAGCAGCCGTCGGCGCCGTTCAGCCCTGGACGAAGATCAGCTACCGCTGGCAGGATACCCCCTACGGAAAAGCAGCATTGCAGCGAGGAGAGACGGTCTCCTTCGGTGACCACGTATTCACACAGCTGAGTCGGGCATCCGACGCGCATGCGGAATACGATCGAAACCGCTGGCAAAATGACTTCCAACTGCTCCTGCTCGAGCATCGACGCACCTATCTGCTGCAGGAAGAAGGAATGACCGAAGAAGCGCATCGTATCCAAATGGCGGCCGGCCTTGCGAAGTTGGAACGCGTGGTCGAGCTTTTCGAGAAGGAGGACGATCACTCGACCTCGCGGGCCTGGAGTCACTATTGGCGGGCCCAATTCTATCGACGCCTGGGCCATCTCGAAGAGGCCGAGAGTGATATCGAGATCGTGCTCGAGTTGTCTCCGGATTTCTACCGATCCCAATTCTTCGATCGAATGCGCGGCCGCCGTCTGGAGCAGTGAAGGGCGACGCCGGCGAGTGAAGTTGATCGAGTAGCGCGCTAAAACCCCCGGAGCCGGGACGATCCCATTGGACCGCATCCGCCGCGCGAAGCCGATACCGGGGCATCGTGCCGGGATACAGCTTGACGACCGATCCGCCCGCCAAAGGTCTGGATGTCCAGGGGTGTAGAACGGGCCCTTGAACGCTCTATCTTCTCCGCGCATCAACTGCACAGGAGACGATGATGTCGAAATGTTTTCGAAAACCGAGAAGCGCGGCCCTTCTGATTGCAATTTCACTGATGGCTCCCCCGACCCTGGCCGCAAATGATCATTCGAAGAAGCCGAATGTCGTACTCGTATTGATGGATAATTTCGGATACGGAGAAGTCGGCATATATGGTGGAGGCATTCTGCGCGGAGCGGCGACGCCCAGAATAGATAGCCTCGCCACCGAGGGTGCTCGATACACGAATTACAACGTTGAAGCGGAATGCACCCCTTCGCGTGCGGCTCTGATGACCGGTCGCTATGGGATTCGCACCCGACTGCAGGAAGACGGGCCTCCCCGGGACATCTGGTATGGCATCACCCGCTACGAATATACGCTGGCGGAGATGCTGTCGGATTCCGGTTATGCGACGGGAATGTTCGGAAAATGGCATCTGGGAGATACCCAGGGGCGATACCCCACGGACCAGGGTTTCGATGAGTGGTATGGAATCCCCAGATCATCGGACCGAGCCTACTGGCCCGATAGCGATATCTTCGTGAAGGGTTCCCACCCGAGTGCCGTATTCAGCCACGTCATGTCGGGAAAGCGAGGCCAAAAACCCAAAGAACTGGAAGTGTATGGCCGCGCCAAGCGCGCGACGATTGATCGCGAAATCACCGACCACGCCATCGATTTCATCAAGCGCAAAGCCGAAGCCAAGCAGCCTTTTTTCGCCTATCTCCCCTATACGCAAACCCATGATCCAGCCGACCCCCATCCCGACTACAAGGGCAAGACCAGGAACGGCCCCTTCGCCGACGTATTGGCGCAAACAGATGCTTACGTGGGTGAACTTCTGGATACCATCGAAGGGCTGGGGCTGAGAGAAGATACGATCTTTATATTTACGTCGGATAATGGGCGTGAAGGCATGCCGGGATCGGGTGGATTCACGGGCCCCTGGCGAGGCAGCATGTTTAGTCCCTACGAAGGCTCGTTACGAGTCCCTTTTCTGATTCGCTGGCCCGGGAAGATTCCTGCGAATCAAGTATCAAACGACATCGTTCATGCGGTGGATCTCTTCGTCACATTGGGGAATTGGGTAGGCGGCAGGATTCCGAACGACCGCATCATGGACGGTGTGGACCAGTCTGCTTTCCTGATGGGCACGGCGAAGAAATCCGCTCGAGAATCCATCGTCATCTACGTCGGCAACGAACTCTTCGGTGTGAAGTGGCGCGATTGGAAGATGCTTCTCAAGACAATCGATGAAGGGGACTATTCGGTGAAAACCCTTGGCTACCCGACGTTCTACAATCTTCTTGTAGACCCAAAAGAAGAGCATCCCCAACGCAACTACGGTTTGGATACCTGGGTAGATTACCCCTTGTATCAGGTGCTCGAAGACTTCCAGGCATCACTCGAGAAAGACCCGGGCACTCCCGATCCCGACTACTAGAACGCGTAGACCCTTCGATACTCAAATCGAATTCAAATCAACTCTCCTCCCGGCTCTTCGTTTGAGATGCTCTTCGGTTGAGATAGACGTGGGATCCATTCTTGCCCCGCCCTTTTAGCGACGGCGAGGGAAATGCGCTGACCCGGGGATCGGGATGGGGATGAGACAGGCGGGAAGTCGATGCCAACGCCGCTTTCGCATTGCCATCCCCGCGAGTTCTGCCCCCAGGAGCAGTGCGGCATTGGGTCTGTTCCGCGCGCGCTCGTTCACCTGGCGAGAAAGAGCTGGTGCGTCGCCTCCGATTCTTCCGAGGTTGCAGAAAACCCGTACGCGCGAAAGAAAAGGTCGGCTTCCGCAGAGCTCGTGAGCAAGCGAAGGATGCGAAAGTGTGCTCCCGCAGCCCCTACGATGGCATCGACGAGCGCTGTCGCGACGCCCTGCCGACGGAAAGACTCTACGACGTAAAGCCGCCGAAGCCGCGCAATCCGGGGATTCCGGGCGAAGGGGTCGTGGTTGAGACCCGCAAAGCCCGCTAGCGCTTCGCCATCACGCGCGACGAAGAATGCCTCTCCCACGGTGGAGAAGCGGTTCTCTCCTGCGAGCCAATCGTCTCGAAGCCGCCTCACGAAACGAAACCCCTCCACCTCGCTCGCGCGAATGCAGGAATCAATTTCGGTGGGAAGTTCGCTCGCGGCGACGACACGGATGCGATTCATGAGACGGAGCTATAGCGGCATCGGCGGTCGCCTGCAGGCGCTCCCCCTATTGGACCACCAAGAGCTGAGTCTCCAGGAATCCGACGCTTTCCCATGCCCCGAGTCGATGGGAATGGGGCAAGCTAAAAGTCAAAAAAGACGCTGAGGGTGCCTTTTGCGACACTTTCAGCGTCTTCAGAGACGGTGAAGCAGATTGAATCCAGAACCTCTAGAGGGGATCTGGCATTCAAACTGCATTCCGGCAGGATCTCCGGGCATGGGGGCCCGTCAAGATGCTACGGGGAATCCCATGACGGGCACGGTCCCCCCCTCGGTAGGGCCAGTCGACAGCTGCTGCTCACGGGAAACGATTTTGCGTGCAACTGGAAGAGTGATACGAATCGCGGTGTAACTACCCGGTTCGCTATCAATGAGAATTGAACCGTGATGGGAGCGGACTATTGCCTGCACGGCCGCAAGGCCCAATCCGCGCCCCGCGAATTTGGTGGTGAATAATGGGGCAAAGATCTGCTTGATCGCCGCCGCTTCCATACCGACTCCGTCGTCGAAGACTTCGAAATAGACCCCGTGACTTCTTGCTTTCGTACACCCCTCCCTGATGGCTTCAGATTTTTCTCCGTCGAGTCTGCCTCTGCAGCGATGGCATGGAGCCGGGCAAATAGCGGTCTCACCCTCCCCGCTACGAATCCGAATCGTACCTCCCTCTGTGCCGAGGGCCTCGGAGGAATTCGTCACCAGGTTCAGCATGACCTGACTCAGCTGTATCGGATCGGCTTCAACCAGCGGCAGATCCTTCGCCAGATCGAGATCCAGCTGGCAGTTTGGCGCGAGGCTGGCCGCCAGGAGTTGACTGGTTTCCTCGATCAATGTGGTCAGATCGAATCGGGTTCGATTTTTCGGATGCGTCCTTTCCGCATAGACGAGCATCTGGTCACATAATTCGGCGGCCCTCTTCGCCGCCAACTCGACTTGGTCGAGCATCTCCCGGCCCTCGGAGTCAGCATTCGGACGCTCTTTCAAGATGCCGGTATAGACGATGATCGGAACCAGCAGATTGTTGAAGTCGTGGGCGAGTCCTCCGAGCATCCGGTTGAGGCTCTGGGACTTCTGTGCTCTCTGAGCCTGATCCTCGATCTGACGGGTTTCCTCCTCGGCCAGTTCTTGCTTGAGGATCGAGTCCTGGGGCTCTTCTCTCGTCGTTCGATGGCGTTTCAGTTCGCGGAGCGCCTCTCGATGGACCTTTCGGGAGGTCGAGATGGAGAGTCCCCCCACGCCAAGAAAGAGCGTGCCGAGACACGAGAGGAGAGTCACCTCTCGGGCCACCGAGGTGTTGGCGCCCCGGCGCGCTCGCTCGCCTGCATCGGAAATGATCCAGACGGTCAGCGACAGACCCAGCCCCGTGAGAAGGAGAAGCGCCCACGTCTGAGCCGTCATCAAGCGGGGTCGGCTTTTCGAGTGGTTTGAGGGTTTCCTTGACATTTCGGATTCCTGTAGGTTGCGCGTCCGATGAGAGGCGAGACAGCGTATTGCAGAAATGTGATCGCAAACACCATGCCATCGGATCATATTCCGTAATTCTCTGGGAATTCTATAGGTTGAGTAGAGAGCCTGCTTTTCGGTTGCAGTTCACTGTGGCTGATTTCGACCACTAGTAGCTGATCTCAACTAGGGGTGGCTGATTTCAGCCAAAGAAGCTTGGTCTTGGCCCTTGGGCTGGCTCCCTTTGTCGGGGCCGATCTCGAGTGATGCTGCATCCCCGCGAAACGAGGTCTCGCCGTCTATGTGGGGTTGCATGGGCGCGCGAGCCGGGAATTTCCGCAACGGCTGCGCGAAGCGCCTCGGCGACGAAGAGGCGGTTCGGATCCAGGGTCTTCGTCTCGATGGAAGAGTAGAGGCGAAACGCCACGCGATCGCGGCCCCATCCGATCGGGCAACGCGGGCTCGCCGTCGCAAGACGGGGCTTGGCAAGGGGCGAGGCCGGGTGGGGAGGGGTCTTCTCGCCGGGCCCGGAGCCATCCCCTCAGTCGACCGCGGCGAAGCGCTCCAGAAGAATTTCGATCAGCTTGGGATGCGGGCCCAGGGGCTCGGCGATTCGTATCGCGAGTTCGGGGTAGTCGGGGGCCAGTTCTTCCAGGAGCTCGGGAATCGTTTCGCGTGTGTGCACCCCCGGACCGAGAAAATGCGGCAGGATCGTCACTCTCCGCGCGCCGGCCTCCAGGCAATTGGCCAGTGCGTCGGCGAGGGTCGGGGGAGCCGATTCCATGTGGGCGTGCTCGACGATGCAATCCGGTCGAAGTTCCCGAATCCCTTCGGCGATCCGCTCAACGAGTCGATTGCTCTCGGGGTTGCGGCTGCCGTGGTCGATCACCACGAGACAGGAGCCCCCCGTCTTCCCCGCCATGTCGGCTCTCCTCACCAATAGGGGGCGGTAACCGTCATATCGCGGTCGGCGCGAACCTGGCAAGAGAGCCGCAGCCGACCGTCGACGCGATTCTTGAGCTTGGCGGCCCGTTCCCCCTCGCTCTCCGGGGAGAGTCCCTCTCCTCCCGAAAGAATCCTCATGCCACAGCGCGCGCAGGCTCCATCCCCTTGGCATGCCTCGGCGACCGGCAGGCCGGCCCGCCGCGCGGCTTCGAGGAGCGGCGTTCCCGCGACCACTCGGACCGTACGCTCCGAGGGAAGGAAATGGATCCGATACAACATATTCCGGGAGGATACGGGAGAGCCCCCCGCCCGCCCATCCGTCTCGAATCTCCCCTTTTTTCATGTCTCGGCCTCGATTCGACCTGGACCGACCCCTTCGATAGGATGGGGCTATGCCCTCCGCAGGTCTCGTTGTGATCGGGAACGAAATTCTGTCGGGAAAGGTTGTCGATACCAACTCCCCCTTTCTCGCCGGTCAACTGCGGGAATTGGGAGTCGATCTGGAGAGAATCGTCGTGATTCCCGACGTGATCGAAACCATCGCCGCCGAGGTGCGTCGTTTCAGCGAGGCCTACGACCACGTCTTCACTTCGGGCGGCATCGGCCCCACCCATGATGACGTCACCATGGAGGCCGTGGCATTGGCCTTCGGATGCAGGCTGGCCCTCGATGAGCGGCTTTGCGAGCGCATCGAGCGCGCCCAGAAGGGATCCCTCAACGAGGCGATGAAGAAGATGGCGATGCTGCCCGAGGGAGCCAGCGTGATCGATGCGGGGGATCTCTGGTTCCCGGTCGTCGCGGTGGAGAATGTGCATGTCTTTCCCGGGATTCCCCAGCTCTTCGAGAAGAAGTTCCATTCGATTCGAGATCGTTTCGCGGGTGTGCCCATCCAACTGACACGGATCTACGTTACCCGCCACGAGAGCGAAATCGCGGAAAACCTTCACGATCTACTGGGCGAATTTCCCGAGTTGATGCTCGGCTCCTATCCCCGAATCGGTGAACCCGACTACCGGGTGATGCTCACACTCGAATCCCGGGATGGCGACTATCTGGAGCGAGCCAAGCGTTCGCTCTGCGAGAGCCTTCCCGACGAAGTGATTCATCGGATCGAATAGGGGCCCGCCTCTGGATCCCACCGCCCACGACCCCGTCGCACGCTGGCTCGCCTACGGGCATCCGGCCCTGATGATACTCGGCCTCTCCCTGGCCTTTCTCGCATTGCGGGCCGGTCTCGCGATGCGCGCGCGCAGACAGCGCGGGGCCGTTCGGGATAAGGGCCTGCTTGCACGGCATCTGGCCCTGGCCCGCCCCGCCGTCGTCCTGGCGGCATTGGGTCTCTTGAGCGGCCCGGCCTCCGCAATCTGGCTGCGCGATTGGACACCCCTGCGCACGCTCCACGGCTGGCTCGCCCTGCTCGCGGCCATTCTCTTCATTGCGGCCGGCAGCCTGGGCCTGGGATTGTCCCGGCGGCGGATCTCCTCTCCGGAACTCCACGGCTGGCTCGGGTTGCTCGGAATGCTGGCCGCCGCCCTGGCGGGCTTCGCGGGCTTCGTGCTGCTGCCCTGAGGTGATTCCCGATTTCGCCCTGGCGACCCTCAGAGGAATTTCGGCAGCACCCTTTCGGTGAAGAGTTCGAAGGAGGTCTGGCTGAGGGGCGCACAGAGCAGGTAGTCGAGGTACATCGTTTCCTCGAGTCCGTGGAGTTTATCGACGACCTGCTCGGGGGTGCCGTAGAGGGCCACGTTGTCGAGGTAGTGTTCCACGGGATCGGCCCCGGGTCTGATGAAGAGGCGATCTCCACGCTTGGGGAAACCCGCGGATTTCGAGGGATTCACATAGGATCCCACCGTCCAGGCCGCCCCCCGGCGAGCGATCTCCCTGGCCTCATCCTCGCTCTCCCCCAGGGCGATGTAACGCGCCATGGGGACGGATCGTCCGTCAGTCGAGTGGCCGTGACTCTTGAGTCCCTTCTGGTAGCGCTCATATTTGGCGGCGATGTCGGCGTGTTGTGAGTGGGGATCCATCATGATCGAATGGCCGCGCTCGGCCGCCCAATCGATCGCGGGCAGAGACGAGGCCGCCATCCAGACCGGCGGGTGGGGGTCCTGCTTGGGCTTCGGGAGTACTTCGACGTTCTCGAAGTTCCAATATTGGCCCCGCCAGTTGAGGCGTTCGTTGCGCCAGGCTTCGATCACGATGTCGACCGCTTCGTGAAAACGTTCGGAACTCTCCTCTGGGGGAACTCCGAAGGCCTTGAACTCGGTGGGATCGAAGCCCCTTCCCGCCCCCCAATTGACACGTCCCTCCGAGAGCACATCGAGCAGGGCCACTTCTTCGGCCAGGCGCAGGGGATGGTAGAGGGGAGCGAGAGAGACCCCGGTGCCGATGCGTAGCCGTTTCGTTCGCGCTGCGACATGGGTGGCCATCACGTGGATCGAGGGACAGACGCTGTAGTCGGTGAAGTGATGTTCGGCCAGCCAGATCGCGTCATAGCCCGTGCGATCCATGATTTCGATGCGCTCCATCGCGCGCTGGTAGACGACTTCCAGGGGATTCCGCCTTCCGGGCCAGCTGAAGAATTGCAATACGCCGAATTTCATTTCTGGATTCCTCTCGGTCGCCGCCCCGCGTATTGTGGGGAAATGATTCGTTCCGCTCGATTGGCCGATTCGAGGGCCGGATGTGTCGGGATGAATTCAGAGGGCGGGCAATACGTCGACGGTGCGCTGGCGCAGCCAATGATCGACGAGTACCAGGGCGACCATCGCTTCTACGATGGGGACGGCCCGGGGCAGTACGCAGGGGTCGTGTCGACCGCTGGCCGCCAATTTGACGGCCCGGTTCCCGCGGTCGACCGTATCCTGTTCGACGCTCACCGTGGCGGTTGGCTTGAAGGCGATCCGCAGGACGATGTCTTCCCCATTGGAGATTCCGCCTTGGATTCCCCCCGAGCGGTTGCTCGCGGTGCGGGGGCGGCCGTCGTCTCCCGGGATGAATGGATCGTTGTGTTCGCTTCCGGTGAGGGCGACCCCCCCGAAGCCGCTTCCCACCTCGAAACCCTTCGCGGCGGGCAGGGAAAGCATGGCCGCGGCGAGATCGGCATCGAGTTTTTCGAAGATCGGCGCCCCCAGCCCCGCCGTTACGCCCCGGGCCACGCATTCCACTACGCCACCCACGGAATCCCCCTGGCGCCGGATCGCATCGACCCGTTCCACCATCGGCCCGGAGGCGGCTTCGTCGGGGCAGCGCACGAGGCTCGCATCGACGTCCTCCCGGGTGACGGTCCGGGCGTCGACCTTGGCTTCGATTTCCTGGATGCGTTGTACCCAGGCCACGATTTCGATGCCGGCAACTTCGCGCAGCAACCCGCGTGCGATGGCCCCTCCCGCGACCCGGCCGATGGTTTCCCTCGCGCTGGCCCGACCTCCTCCATGCCAGGCCCGGATGCCGTATTTGGCGTCGGTCGTATAGTCGGCGTGGGAGGGACGGTAGAGATCCTTCATCTCCTCGTAGGCTCCCGGACGCGCGTCCCGATTGCGCACGAGCAGGGCGATCGGGGAGCCGAGGGTACGACCCTCGAAGAGCCCGGAAAGAATCTCCACCCGATCGTCTTCCTGCCGCGGGGTAGTGAGGCGGCTCTGTCCCGGGCGCCGCCGGTCGAGCTCCGCTTGAATCGTCTCCGCGTCGAGAGCGAAGCGCGGCGGGCAGCCGTCGACGACGACCCCTACCCCCGCGCCGTGGGACTCTCCGAAAGTCGTGATCCTGAATACTTTTCCGAATTCGCTGCTCACTGTGGCTCCCTGGGACGACGCATCTCAAGGTACCGGGAAAAGGCCGCCCTCGCCTGCGGAAGACCCGGCTGGATCGTTCGGGCTAATGTTCTGGCATGTCGACAACGGGGGGATCTCGGGAAGTGGAGCCGCCGCAGGGGCGGCGAACCTGCTACGTCTGTTTCAAGCCCCACGACCTATGTCTCTGTGGTCGGATTCGCCGGGTCGAGAACCGCACCCGGATCACGATTCTCCAGCATCCCCGGGAGCGCTTCCACGCCATCGGTACGGCGAGGATCGTGCGCCTCGGTCTCAGCCGAAGCGAAGTACTGATTCCCCGCGGCGTGGCGCCGCGCAGCCTCCGGATTTCCCTGGAGCCGCCGCCGAATAGCGCCCTGCTCTTTCCAGGAACGGGCGCTCGGGATCTCGCCGACCTCGACCCCGACGAGCGCCCGGCCGGGCTCATCGTGCTCGACGGCACCTGGTCCCAGGCCCGGGGCCTCTACCGTGAAAACCCCGCCCTCAGCCGCCTGCCCCGGGTCGGCCTTCGCCCTTTGGCTCCGACGCGTTACCGCATCCGCAGGGCCCCCCGGCGAGATTACGTCTCAACGCTCGAGGCCATCGTGCAGGCGCTCGGGATCCTCGAGCCGGAAACCGAGGGCCTCGACGGCTTGCTTGCGGCCTTCGATACCATGATCGACGAGCAGTTGGTCTTCGCGAATCGCAACCCGCGTCGCCCGCTGCGAAAAATCGCCCGCCTCGGCGAGGGCTGAGAGTTCGGGAATCACCTGGGGGGGCCCCCCGGCAGCCCAGGCTCCTCGCTCGATGATCGCGTATGCTTGGAGCATCGGTGTGGGCGTTCCACTTTGCCCCCGTGCCGCATTTTGTCGGAGACCATCATGAGTGAATGGCTACACGATCTCTTTCGCGACCGCTCGTGGTGGATGAATGCCGCGATGGTCTTTTGTGCCTGGATGACCTTCGCCTATATGCCCTGGGATATCTTCTGGAAACCCGTCGCACGGGATCAGGAGGTCTGGTTCGGCATCATGTTCACGGGCTGGGCCGCCAAGTGGACGGCCCTGCCCCATTGGTTCGTCTACGGTGCGGGCGCCTACGGGTTCCGCCGTCGCCGGGGCTGGATGGCATGGGCGGCACCCCTCTATGCCGGGCAGGTCAGCATCGGGATGTTCCTCTGGCCCAATTTCCAATACGGCTCCTGGACGGGCTTTCTGCTCGGCCTGATTGCGGCGATCCCCTTTACGATACTCACCCTCGCCTTCTGGCGCGGCCGGGAGTACTTCGCCCACGAGCGGGGCTCGCTGCGGGAGCGCTATGGCGACTGGGCGCTCGTGACCGGCGCCTCGGCGGGCATCGGCCTCGAATTTGCCCGGGCCTTCGCGCGGGATGGAATCCATTGCGTGCTGGCCGCGCGTCGGCAGGAAAAACTCGAGGCGATTGCGGACGAACTCCGCGAGGCTTGGGGGGTGGAAGTTCGGGTCGTGGCGGTCGATCTGGCGAGTGGCGAGGGTCCCGAGCGTCTCGCGGCTGCCGTCGCGGATCTCGAACTCGGCATCCTGGTCAATAACGCCGGCTTTGGTTACGCGGGTCGCTTCGACAAGCAGGAGGTCGGGCGCCTGCGCGAGATGGTGCAGCTCAATTGCGTCGCGCCGGTCGTGCTCACCAGCCTGCTGGTCGGGCCGATGGCCGAGCGCCGTCGGGGGGCCGTGATCGTGACCGGCTCGGTGGCGGGCCGCCAGCCCCTACCCCTGCACGGCGTGTACAGCGCCACCAAGGCTTTCGATCTGATGCTCGGGGAATCTCTCTGGGTCGAGATGAGTTCCCGTGGAGTCGACGTTCTGGTGCTCGAGCCCGGATCGACGATGACAGAATTTCAGCATGCCGCCGGAGAGATCGCCCACGAGGGGGCGAGCGCGAGCAGCGTGGTGGCAGTGGCCCTCGACGCCCTGGGCCAGCAGCCCTCGGTGGTGGCGGGATGGTCGAATTGGCTGCGCGCAAATGCCGCTTCACGCCTGGGATCGCGGCCCCTGGTGGCTCATGTGGCCCGTCAGATCATGGAAGTCCAGACGCCGGCCGATATGAGGTAGGCGCGGCACTTCCGCCTCGATCCGCGTCGTCTCATCCCACTCGCAGCCCCCTCAGGCGATCACGTAGCGCCCCGCAGCGAGGGCCTTCAGGCGGCCGGTGGCGACGAGGCGGTCGATATGTTGCTGCATCGAACGCCTCTCCACGCCCTCCGCGAAGACGACGGGGTCACCCGGGCGATAGACGAAACGGTGTTCGGCCACCTCGTCGATGTCGTGGGGCTCGGCGAGGAATTCGAGCAGGGCGTTCTCCCTGCGTGCGATCGCGGCGCAGAAGATCTCGAGTCTCGCCAGAAAGGCCTCGCGCCCCTCGAGCACACCGATCTGGTGGAAGGTCGCGTACCAGTCGGCCTCGACTTCGCGGATCTCGAGCAGGCTCCGCTCGAATTCCGCGAGATCCGAAGAGGCGTCTCCGTAGTAGGGTCCGAAGGTGGAGAGTTCGATATCCCCGAGGCAGAGCAGGCGGCGGAGTTCGCCCCCATCGGGCCATTCGATCAGCATACAAGAGTGGCCCCGGGTATGGCCCGGAGTGTGGAGGATGCGAACCGTGACCCCTCCGAGGTCGAATACGTCGCCATCTTCAAAAGAGCTGGCGTCGGGCCGGGGGCGATAGCGGAATCGCTCGACGACGACTTCGCGAAAGACCTCTTCGATTCCCCCCCCGTAGCCGTAGATCGCCATCATATCGTCCAGGGAATCGAGTCCGGAGCGGTCGAGGGAGTGGAGTTCGACGGGTGTGTCGGGGAAGAGGGCGAGGCCCGCGATATGGTCCTCGTGGCAGTGGGTGAGGAGGATGCGATCGATTTTCGGCAGCTTCTCGGGGCGCTCGTAGAGCCCGAGGGCCGGGTCGATGAGGAGCGTTTCCCGCTCGCCGCGGACCAGGATCGAATTGCCGTCGGGATAGCGTCCCCCCCGGTCTCCAAAGAGAATGCGGACGGGCCCGTTTTCGAATTCGAAGACGACGTCTTCCGGTCGACTTGCACTCATGCGATGCTACTCCCTTGGGTGCCCCGCCGCGGGGTGGATCCGGAGGTGTGAATGGCGCGTGTGGATTCGGGGGGTTGCTGGCTCATCAAGTCCGAACCCTATAAATATGCCTGGTCGGAGCTCGTCTCCGACCGTTCGACCTATTGGGATGGTGTTCGCAACTACGAGGCGCGCAACAACCTCCGGAGCATGAGGGTGGGCGATCTCTGCTTTTTCTACCACTCCAATGAGGGCAAGGAGATCGTGGGGATCGCCCGGGTCAGCCGTGAATCCTATCCCGATCCCACCACGGATGACGAGCGCTGGGTGGTGGTGGACGTCGAGCCCGTGGTGGCCCTGGTCGAACCCGTGAGCCTGGCCGCCATCAAGGCCGAGGCCCGGCTGGCTGAAATGGCCCTGGTTCGCCGAAGCCGGCTCTCGGTTGTGCCCGTGGAAGCGGAGGAATTTCGGCACGTACTCGCCATGGCGAAAACGAAGCTGCCCGCCGAGTTCGGGCCCCCGAAGTCCGCGCGCGGGCTTTCCCCGCCGGGCGGCGGGCGGAGGAAGACCGCTCGGAAAAAGACAGCTCGGAAAAAGACAGCTCCGAAAAAGACAGCTCCGAAAAAGACAGCTCCGAAAAAGACAGCTCGGAAGAAGACGGCTTCCAAGAAGCGGCCCGCGAAAAAAGCGGTGAAGAAAAGCCCCGCGAGTGGGTGAATTTCCGGATCGAAAGGCGGGGGATGAGTATGACCAAAGTCGATATTGCAAGCCTGGGCGAAGAGGTTCCGCTCCTCGAGGGGATGCGAAACACCCGTTCCATACGCCGTCTGCGCGTGGATCCAGTCGCCCCGGAATTGATCCACAAGGTCTGCGAGGCGGGCACCTTCGCGCCGAGCGGGGGAAATAGACAGCCCTGGATCTTCGTGGCCGTAACGGATCTCGAAAAGCGGGCATTCATCGCAGAGCGTTACCGAAGGCGTTTTCATCGATATATCGCCCCGGCTTTTCACCGCGCCGAGGCGGATCCAGAATTTCCCGCCGCGAGCCTGCGCAATATGCGGGCGGCCCTGCATCTGGCCGACCATCTCCACGAAGCCCCGGTGCTGCTCTTCGTGGCGGGTTGGACGCGGCGGGGAAAGCCCCAACTCCAGGCCCTCTTCCCGTGTATCCAGAACATCCTCCTGGCCTGCTATGCCCTGGGCTTGGGGGCATCCCTCACGACCGCTCATCTCGGGGATGGTCCCGAGATCGACGCTTATCTGGGCCTCTCCCCGGAGACGCCGACTTGCGCCCTACTTCCGATCGGTTGGCCCGAGGGAAAGCGCGGGCGGCCGCCGCGGATCTCCGTCGATGAAAAGCTCTATTTCGACTGCGTTCCCCCCGGAGCTCTCAGCAAGCGCCGGAGCTCCGGCCCCGATCAGAAATCCGGCTAGGCGATCGGGAGTCGCACTTTCTCCGCATCCGGGAGCCGATCCCATAGAATCAGGGCGATCGTGCGATGCACCTCGGCGAGGATGCGCTCGAGTTCTTCGTCCTGCTCGGGGTGCATGACCTGGTGGAGCAATGCGCCCTGGAAGAGGGTCAGGATGATCTGGGCGACCATCTCGAGATCACGCAATCCGTCGCCGAGGCTGTCCTCGATCCCCGCGATCAGGGCCCGGCGGGCCCTCTCGAGGACCAAGCCCAGGGCCTCGCGGATGGAATCCGAGGTTTCGCCGATCCCGAGTTGTACCAATAGGGGTAGCCGGATCAGTTGGGGCTGGCTCTGCAGGATCTCCCGCCAGGCGTCGATCAGGCCGGCCAGGCGGGCGGGCGGCTCTCCCACCAGGTAGGCGCGTTCCCGCATGGCCGCGATCCAATTTTCTCCGACACGTTCGAGGACCTTGGCGAGCAGTCCCTCCTTGTTGTCGAAGTGCCAGTAAAGGGCCGTCTTGGCGACACCCGCCTCTCGGCAGATGTCGCCGACACTGGCGGCCGCGAAACCTCGTTCGGAGATGATCTGGATGGCGGCCTCGATCAGCCGCTCTCGGCTGCGCTCGCCCTGGGCACGGCGAGCCGAGGTGGCCGATTCCGTGGTGCGCATCTCAGCTCGCGACCGGCACGGCCGGCGCCAGTGGCGCCATGGGGTCCGAGATGGCGTCCGAGATGGGGTCCGAGATGGCGTCCGAGATGGGGTCCAGGCCGACTGCTGCGAGTTCCCGCCGGGCGACGAGCAGGCCGTCGCTTTCGTTCGGATGGAAGTCGCGTCGGAAATAGGTACGGAAGCCCGCACCGAGGGCGGCGCGCAATCTTGCGCCGTTCTTGTGGGGCAATGCTTCCGCGAGGGCGCGCACATCGCGCCGGGAGAGTCCATCCTGTCTCAGCAGCAGGCGCGTCCCGGAAATCGACCACGTCAGCAGCATCGCCGTTGCGAGCAGATAGCCCAGGATGCGAGTGGGGTAGCCGATGCCGACCGCCTGCATGACGTCGAAGGCGACGGCCTTATGCTCGACCTCTTCGCAGGCATGCCAGACGATGAGTTGCTCCATCAGGGGGTGCATCTGGTCGCGCAGAATCGGTTGGGTGAGGGCGATCGTGCCGAGCAATGCGGTGTAGTGCTCGGTGCCCGCCGTGATGGCGAGTTGCAGGGATTTCGGCGTGTAACGCGAAAGCAATCCCAGCATGCGTTCGAAGCGCTTGAGGAAGGGCCGAAAGCGGTAGCCCTGGGCCTCGAGTTGCAGGTTCCAATGCTCGTGCTCCCGGGTATGCATGGCCTCCTGGATCGAGAAGGCGCGTGCCTGTTCGCATAGGCTCTGATCCTCGACTTCTGCGAGGACGGCCTTCACCGAGCGAATGAAGAAGCGTTCGCCGGCCGGGAAGAGCATTTGCAATCCGTTGAAGATATGGGTCGCCAGGGCGTTGTCGGCGATCCAATGCCTGGGGATCGAGTCATCGAAGGCGAAATTCGGGCGGCGTACCGGCAGCCGATGGCGCGAGCCTCGGTAGAGGGATTCAGCCTGGCAGACGGGGTTGCGGCCCGGGTCGGGGGTGCTGGTTTCGGACATTCTGAAGTCTCCTTATACCATCATTCGTCGCGACCGGCGCGACCCGATGGGTCAGCTGCGATTTCAAATCAAATCGACGATTGGTTTACGGTACATACCTTACGGTACGGACCGCTTGGAACATATCGTCAAAGCCGAATCTCGTCAAGCTGAATGCCCCTTCGCCCATCCCTCCATCCGCAGGGGGCCCCTCGCTCTCCTCAATTTTTTCTGATTTCCCGAGCATTTAGCTCCCTCCTCCCCGACTCCTGCTTTCGCCCCCCTTCCCCTTCCCGCCCTTGCCCCTCGGGGCGCGGGCCTGTCAGAAATCCTGTCATCGCGGCGAGATTTTCTGCGCCTGCTCGGCGATCCGGCCCCCTCATCCGATTCCTTTGCCATTCTCCGCGCTGTTAATGTGCGCCTTTTGGCGGGCCGGCCGGGCCCGCGCGGGGAGATGGACCGTGTATGACGTCACCGATGATGGCTTCGAGTGGGAACTCGAAGCGGAGGAGTTTTTCCCGGATTCACTCGCGCCGCCCGGACATGCATCCGATCCCTTTGCGTGCCCCTGCTGCTCGAATGTCTTCAGCGAAATGCTGCGTCTCGCAGAGATCGACCTGGCATCTCACGCCCATGCGTTGGAGCGCTCCCCCGAGCGGGATCCGCCCGCCGCGGCCTTCATCTGCAACGCCAAGATCCTGACGATGAACATCGCCGCCCCCGTGGCGGACTCCATGCTGTGTCGCGAGGGTCGGATCGAGTGGATCGGAGCCTGCGAGCACAGACCTGACTCCGCCGCGGGCCTGCTTGAATTCGACCTCAAGGGAAAGGTGGTTCTTCCGGGTTTCGTCGAGCCCCATATGCATCTCGCCCCCCTGGCGATGCTGCGTTCTTTCGAGAACGTCGGCCCCTTCCGATTCGAGACGATCTCCGAGGCAATCGATCACCTGGCCGCCGTCGCGGCGAAGACGCCTCCGGGGGATTGGATCGTGGGGCGTCAATTCGATCCGTCGTTGCAGGAGGGGCCCGACCAGCTCACGCGCCAAATGCTGGATGAAGTCAGTAGCGAGCATCCCGTTTTCGTCTACAACGCATCCCTACACCTCGCCTACTGCAACACCCGGGCCCTGGAGATCGCCGGCGTCACGGCGGCCACCGAGGTGGCCGAGGGCTCCGCGATCCTGAAGGATGAGGATGGAGAATGCAGCGGCGTTTTGGTGGCCGGACCCGCCATGGCGCTCGTGGCGCGCCACAATCCCCGTCTTCGCGAGCGGAACCTGGCCGAGGCCTGTCTCGAGGTCTTCCGGGCGGCCAATCGGGTCGGGATCACGACGCTTTGCGATCAGGGTACCGGACTCTTCCAAGGGACTTCCGAGCTCGATCTATATCGTGGGCTGAGGGAGAGCCAGCGCATGACGGCGCGCTTCCGCTACTCGCTGCAGCAGACATTGGCCGAACGCTGGGATCAGACAGATATCGCGTGGGGGCAGGGCGATGAATGGTTGCGGGTCACGGGTTGGAAGATCGTCAGTGATGGATCCAATCAGGGTCGCACCGGGTTGCAGCGCGAAGCCTTCCTCGATTCCGAGGAAAAGGGCATTGCCTACGTGGGAGTCGAAGAATTGAATCGAGCGGTGGAAAAACGCCTGGAGGAGGGCTGGGCGGTTTGCGTACATGCCAACGGGGATGCTGCGATCGACCGGGTGCTCGATGCCTATGAGCGCGCGCATGAACTCGGCCTGGATCCGGGGGGACGGCGCTCGCGCATCGAACATTGCAGCATCCTGCACGACGAACACATCGACCGCATGGCGGCCCTCGGTATTTCGCCCAGCTTCCTGATCGGCCACGTCTACTATTGGGGTCGGGCATTCATCGAGGATCTCTTCGGCGCCGAGAAGGCCGCGAAACTCGACCGCACGGCGGCCTGCGAAGCGGCGGGGATTCGTTGGACACTGCATTCGGACGATCCGGTGACCGAGATGAACCCACTCCGCTGTATCGAGAATGCCGTGACGCGGACGATGTGGAAATCCGACGGCCTGCTATCGCCCGAGGAAAGGATTCCCGTGGAGGCCGCTCTGCGGGCCGCGACCCTCGATGCCGCCTGGCAATGCCACGCGGATCACGAGGTCGGAAGTCTTGAGCCCGGGAAGTTCGCGGACTTCATCGTTCTCGAATGCGATCCCGGGGAGGTGGAGGAAACCTCGATCTCCGAAATCGAGGTCCTGCAGACCTGGGTGCACGGAGAATGCGTATACCGGGCGTGATTCTTCCCCGAACGGGTCGCCAGCTCACGCACCAGGGTCGACGCGCAATCGAATCGCAAGGGGTCGGACTCCGGGTCGGGCAGTCCTTCAGCGCCCGTCCATCAGATTCTCTCGGGCTTCCTGAACGACGAGCTCCGTGATTTCAGCGAAGCCCCGATCGCGCGCGTAGCGTTCGACCATGATCTGAATATGGGTCTGGATGACCCGAGGCGCGCGGCTCAGGGCGTCGAGTGCCCCCGATGTCCACGGCATGCTTCGAGCATCCGCCCCCGGCATCGATTTGGAGTTTGCTCCCCGCTTGACCCGGAAGGGGGTCTTGGAGACGCACTCCGAGAGCCAGAATACGTAGCCATAGGGGAAATTATGCTGCGTGATATGGAAATCGTCGTATTCGAACATCGTCCGGGCCAGGGTGATGAAGGTATAGCGGGGGTCTCCGGGGCCGATGATCTCGACCGCACAGTTGACCTGGAAGCTCGTGAAGCTGGGGCTATGGCCCGTAAAGAGCAGGCTCGCCAGCGGTGTCGACTGCAGATTGCGATAGGTCTGGCGTTCGAAAATTTCCAGCGTCACGAGACATCGGCGATCGATCAATTCGGGATTCAGGTTGAATTCCGAAGCGGCTTCCACTCTCGTCCTTAGCGATTCCTGCCACGGCTTCCCCTTGCTCGCCTCGATCGTATCTCGGTAGCTGGTGATGAAGCGTTCCAGATGCTCCGTGCGGGGCAGGTAGCCCACGCCCTTATTCCCACAACTGAAGGGAAAGACGCTCTCGGCGTTATGGCTCACCACCATCGGCAGGTGTTGTGCGAAGAAGCTCACGGGCCCCGAGTTGTCGAGCAACTGGTCGTACATGGCCCGGCGTCCCTCGTCGAGCCACGTCGACAATTCTTCCGGTGCCGAAACCAGAGGCAGGCGAACCCTACCGTCGGGCAGGGAGGCGATGATGGACTCCTCCTCGATCCGAACGGGGGATTCCGAGACAGGCTCCGAGTAGATAGTTTCTGGATGCGTCATTGCTGACCCCAATCAGTAGGAGAGATTCGCGGAGGCCGTCTTGCCGGACTCCACTACTACGTCGATAGTTTTTTCACCGAGTGACTCATGCCATACCTTGATCTGGTAATTCCCGGCTGGCACGTCCTCGAGGACGAAGTCGCCATTCGCGGCGCTCACGACCGCATAGGGGTGTTCGACCACCCACACCCAGGCCTGCATGAAGTCATGGGCATCGCATTGCAGGGAGAGCAGGCCCGGTTTGCGCAGGATCTTCTTCTTGCCGATCTCGACACCCTGCTTGGGCAGGGCCAGGTTGATCACATTCTTTTTGCCCTTGGCCCGAACCAGGTAGAAATGTGAATTATGCAGTACGGGATCGTCGTTTCGGACCTTCATCAAGGCGCCCTTGGGGGCCACCATGACATGGGGCTCGAAGCGACATTTGGAGTTCGTGACGATGAAGTCGTCCTGGCTCGGAAAGGCCTTGCCCTGGGCGATTTCCGAGATCATCACGACCGCATTCTGCAGGCCACCGTCCGCTGAGACGATATGCTTTTCGGCGGGGACGTCGTCTCCACAGTAGTTCTTATCCTTGGTGACGGGTTTGGATTCATCCTTCAACGCGGTATCGCTGACGGCGATCCTGCCCTTGATCGTCCCACCATCCGAGACGTCGCCCGGCGTATAAGCGGACGCGGTCGCGCCTGCCAGGCAGAAGGCGGTGATTGGTGCGAGTGCGCGGATCCATCGCATGAGAAGTACTCCTATGATTGACGTGCTCTATTTCGCTGGGATCGACGCACGCTGGCGACGATCAGGAGTTCCAGGGCCAGGGTCGAGAGCGCCATGGCACCGGCGCTCTTGTAGGCGGCGCCCGTATCCGGTGGTTCGAGGTAGAGGTGATACCAACTCGTGATGCCCCGCCGATTGCCACTTTCTCCCGCATGCCCGGCCCAGACCGAGAGGGCGATTGGCAGGAATGTGGCCTCGGGCAGCCGGGGCTCGGCATTTTCATCCGCCCGCTGGCGCGGAATCAGGAAGACGACTCGCCAGAGCCCATCCTGGAATTCTCCCTTTGCCCTGACGGAATCTCCGCTTTCGGGTCGGGGGATCAGGTTCGCCTCCCCCTTGCCGAGATAGGTGCTGGCCGCATCCTTGGCGGCGTCGTAGAAGAAGAGGTCCACGCTCTTCTCGGGGTCGCCGTAGAGGAAGTAGGGCTTCGCCGTACCCTCGAGGAGTTCGCTGGGAATCTGGATTCCGACAGCATCGGAAAGAAGAGCGTCGCCGGGAAGCGGATCGCGGCCGTCCGGGCGGTTCGAGCCCTCGCGGCCCTCCAGCATGGCATGCCAACTCACCTGCAGGGCGAGAAGGTCTGCGTCATAGACGGCCCGCAACTCGACGTCCTGGGTTGCGGGTGCGAAGGCGCGACCGGGATCCGTCACCTGTCCCACCACCGGAAGCCGCGTCATCGGCGCATCGTCGAAGAGTGGGCTCGTCGGATTCAGTTCGATCTCGCCCGCTGCTGGTATTGCGGTCAAGAGGGTTCCGTAATCGGGTTCATCCTCGGAGAGGGAGTAGACGTAGTCGACGAGCTGCCAGCGTTCCTCTTCGCCAACGGAGTCCGCGTAGGAGGGCATGGGGGTGCCGTCGAGCCCCGTAGTGAAGGTCCGGTAGATATCCTCGCGCCGGGAGCCTCCGCGAAAGGACCAGCGCTTGGTGAGATCGGCGGGCCTGATGGCATCGCCGGCATCGGTCTTGAGGGTGGGGGCGGATTCGCCATCCGCCCGCCCGACATCGCCGTGGCAATCGAAGCATTTGCTCTCGATGTAGACGCCTCGCCCCTTTTCCACGCTCTCCTCGGAGAGCGGCGGCGGGGCCGGAATCTCGATCGGCGGTACGATCATCTCGGGGTCAGAGAAATCTTCGTTGAAGCTCTTCACGTATTCGACGAGAGCCGCGATTTCTTCGTCGCTGAACTGCGGCCAGGCCGGCATGGCGCTATAGGGCATTCCCTGTCGGATGATGGAGGCCAGGTCGCTGTCGACGGGCAGTTCTCCGCTCGGTGTTGTGCGGATCTTGAAAGAGCCCGAGGTGAAGTCCCGGGGTCGGGGCATCAGGCGATCGGCCGCCGACCCCATACCGTCCCCTTCGGCACCGTGGCATTGGGCACATTTATCGTCGTAGAGGGCCCGCCCCGTCTCGATCCGCTTCGAATCGGCGGAAGCGGTTGCGGAGAAAAGGCTGAATGAGATGGCCAGGAGGAGGATCCGGTGCACGAGCTATTCCTCCCACTCACGCGGATGCGCGCCGGTGAAATCGTAGAGGAAGAGGATCACGTTCCAGATCTCCTCCTCCGACAGGAATTTTTCCCAGGCCGGCATGGCCGAATCCCAGGGAGTCGCCTCGTCGGGAAGACCGGGTCCTCCCTTCGCGATGCGCCAGAAGAGATAAGACTCCTGGAGTTGGGCGATGGTGCCGGGATCGGCGAGGTTGGCCGGAATCGGGTTGAAGCCGTGGGCGTAGAGGCCATCGCCCTCGAGGTTGTCGCCGTGGCAGAAGACGCAATTCTGGTAATAGACCACTTTGCCCGCCTTCACATGCTCGCGAAATGCCCCGGTGTCCTCTTCTTCGAGGTGGCGGAAGGGATTGTGCACCGAGAGCACGTCGATGCTCTTGCCCTTGAAGCTGATCTGGCTCGGGGGTGCCGGATGGATCGATCTCAGGTGTACGGGCGGCATGATCTCCGTGCGCGCACCCGCGTAGCCCAGGTAGCCGCAGACCAGGGGGAGAGCCACGCCCAACGCGAATCGCGCATAGCGCAGATGTGGGGCCGTGATCAGCTCGATCAGGGGCTGTTTGAAGGCGTCGAAGCGCTGGTCATCCGCCGAAATGAAGAGCATCAGCGAGACGCCGATGAAGAACATATACATGCCCACCACGCTATTCGGGATCGGTGGCTGGATGGCGAAACGCAGCAGCAGGTAGGAGCCGGCGAAGAGCAGCGCGGCCGATAGCAGGGGAGGGATCCCTCGGCGCCCGTTTTCCTTTCGTTCATCCATCACGGCGGGTCTCCCTGCAGGCCGGCCAGATGGTCGACCAGGGTATCGAGTTCGGTCAGGGAGAGTCCGGAAAAGAAGCCCGTAGAGACGAGTGTTGCCGACATCAGGCCCGCTGGATAAGGGGGATTCGCCTCGGCGATCGTGGCATCGGGTTCGAGCAGAGAGTGCAGGATCTCCGCTCTGGGCTGACGCGCCCCGATATCGTAGAGACTCGGTCCGATTCTTCGCGCCGCTGTCTCGAAGTCATGACACGCCCCACAGCCGTATTTCTCGATGATGGCATCGGCCTGCAGGGGACCTCCCCCTTCACCCGCTGTTGGCGGAGTCGGCGGAGGTGGGGGCGGGGCCCCCGCGATTTCGAAACGGGTATCCGCCGTCACGGTGATATTGCCCCCCTGGCTCTGCAGGAAGGCCACCACCGCCGCAATCTCCTCGGGCTCCAGGCCGATCGGAGGCCGATCGATCTGGGGCATGGTGGGCGTGAAGCCGTCGACCACGTAGGCGTTGGGCTGGTAGAGGGATTGGGCGAGGTATTCCTCGGCGGAGAAGTCCGCCAGGCGAGTGGCGGCCCGGGAGCCCACACCGGCCAGGTCCGGGCAGCGCTCACCCTTGCCGCCAATCGTATGGCAGAGCGCACAAGTGCCCTTGCCAAAGAAGATTTCCTTGCCCGCCGCAGCGAGTTCCTGGCCCCCCAGGCCCTTGCGGATCTCGGTCGACTTGGGGGGGTGAGCCTCCATCTGGGGAACGATCGCTCCGACGTAGGTATAGAAACCCGTTACCAGCAGGGTGAAGAGCACGATCTTCAGCTGCGTATTCATGAATCCATGTCCTTCATCGGAACTTCTGGCGCCCCATAAGCGGGTCGTTGGGTCAGGCGGCTCAGCCAGAAGATGAATACGAGGAATGCGAAAAAGATCAGGACGGTCACCGATACGACACTTGTCGCGAAACCGAGGGTCGGGGTAAAGGCGTCCACGGAAGTGTCTCGCACCACGCCGTAGACGTGCCAATGCTGGCGGAGTCCGGAACGGACGTAACCCATCAGGCCCATCAGCCAGGTAAAGGAAATCGCCAGTAGCAGGAGGGCATATTGGGAGCGCGCTTTCATCTCCCCCCAGCGGATCCCCCCGGTGATCTCGCAGCCACGGAAGAGAAAGACGTCGATCACGGTGACCGCCAGCATCGCGAAGAGTACGGCGAGTACCTGAGGCAGGGAGAAGCCGATACGTACCGCGGCTTCCACGTAATAGCCGTAGATTCCAAGGAAGATCACGATCACGGCGGCGCCCGCAAAGATCGCCACCTGCAGGGCGTTGCCGGCCTTCGCCCACGATACCGTCGGAATCCGGTTGCCTCGGCGGTAGAGGAGAAAGCTGATGTAGGTCGTGAGGATCATCAGGTTGACGGCGGTATTCTTGGCCGACATCACGCCGAGGAAGCCGAGGATCGGGTGATGGGCGCCACCCATCTTCCGCGCCTCTTCGACGCTCGCCACCATGGAGTGGGGGGTTGCCCAGACCATCAGGCAGAGCGTGAGAAAGATGAGCAGGTATTTGATCGCGCCCCGGAAGCGCTCGGCGCCTTCGATCCTCGCCATTCCCAGCCAGAGGTAATAATTGGCGGCCAGGAAGAGGGAGCCGATCAATACGGCCTGAACGATGAAGAGCCACGAAAAGACCCCGCCCATCATCGTGATCCCCATCTGCTGGTTGAAGGCATAGATCTCGCGCCCGAGGTAGTAGCCCGCGAAGGGCAGGGGCAGCAGGGCGATGATCGCGATGAAATTTCCGATATATCCCATCCAATCGTAATGGGCTCGCTCCTCGTCCGTCTCGGCATTGAGAAAGCTATAAGCCGCGTAGGCGGCCGCAATGGATCCGCCAAAGGCCACGTTGGCGATGACGCGATGGATATTGATCGGCATCCACGTGGGGTTGCTGACGGCATCCCAGACGCTGACCAGGGCCCCGGAGTCGTCGATTCCGGCGGGGCTGGTCATGAAGGTGACCCAGGCGTTGGCGACCATCATGACGGCGATGCCGAAGAGGTTGAGAACGATGCCGATCCCCAGATGAAGTCGCGGCGAGATCTTTCCCCAGCCGTAGTAATAGATATAGAGGGAGAAGGTTTCCCCGAAGAAGAGCAATACGTAGGGGAGATAGGTGGCGGAGAAGATGGAGGATAGATACTTCATGAAATCGGGGTAGAGCCCGATCAGCAAGAATAGGAGCATGGCGCCGAAGATGGCCGTGGTCGAGAAGGCCATCGTCAGCAGACGCGTGAACTCATGGGCGAGATCGTCGTAGCGCTGATCGCCGCTGCGGAGCCCCATGGCCTCGATGATCACGGCGAAAAGGGGCACGGCGAGCACGAAGGCCCCAAAGAGCAGATGCAGTTGGGCCACCACCCAGACCGCCACCCGGCTCCCCACCAGGGGAAAGGTCCGGTAGGCGGCATCCGTTTCTTCTGCTCCGGCCGTTGTCGCCAGAAGTCCCAAGACGATCACGGCGAGGCATATATGGCCACGCCCTCTGCTGGAGGTGTTCATCCGCTCTCGCTCTATCCTATAAAAGCGGGGGTATGAGGGGTCCATAGACAGCACCTGAATGACCCGTCGCCCCCCACGGGCGATCAGGAAATCAATCAAGGGAAACTAGTAATCTGAATCAGTCCGCGATATGACCGATGTCATACCTACCGCTTCTCGGCTGGTGTGTAGTTGGATATCCCAATCGGGTGGCTGGCCTGCACGCTCGGAGCGATTGGTGGGCGTGAACGCCCAAGGGGTGGGTGCCCATTGTCAAGCGAGCCCCGGGGTCGGTCGGTGTGGTTTTTCCATTCCGGCTTCTCCCGGAGGGTCTTCAAATCAAAGGAGCCTCAACGCGATGCGAATTTCAGGGGCGCTGGGAAGCGCGATCACGGTCCTTGTCCTTCTGGGGCTGCCCGGCCAGTTGCTGGCGGCGGCCAAGTATACGGAGGGGCCGGTGAAGGGCGGGGGAACGATCAGCGGCAAGATCACCTTCGCGGGTACCCCGCCGGCGCCGGAGATGCAGAAGATCAACAAGGATATGGAAGTCTGCGGAGGCGACCATCGGATGCACGAGACGGTTCGGGTGAAAGACGGCGCCCTGGCGGATGTCGTCGTCTTCCTGCCCGGTATCACCCAGGGCAAGGCCTGGCCAGCGGGCAGCGAGAATCCCGAAATTATTCAGAAGGACTGCAGTTTTCGCCCCTATTTCCAGCCAGCTCGAATCGGTGTCGAACTCAAGGTGAAGAATGGAGACCCCGTCTCCCACAATATTCATACCTACGAAATCATCGGCGGCCGGGCTCGAATTTCGATGTTCAACGTTCAGCAGCCCGCTGGCTCCGATTTCAGCAAGAAGATCCGCATGCGCCGGGATCGGGTCATTCGCCTCGAATGCGACCAGCACGACTTCATGATTGGCTGGATGTACGCGATGGAGAATCCGTATTATGCAGTTGCCGCGGACGATGGCCTCTTCTCCCTGGAAGACGTCCCCGCCGGCACGCATAAGCTGAAGGCATGGCACCCCTATCTGGGCTTCCAGGAAGCGGATGTCACGGTGGATGCTGGCGGCAGCGCCCGCGTGGATCTGGCCTTCAAGTGATCGACTGCCGACGGCAGTCTCCCGGTGCACGGGCGGTGGCCAGCGCATTGCTGGCCTCCCTAATTCTCTTTGCCCTGCCCGCTCTCGCACGGGCGGCGGGTGCGGATGCCGAGTATCGGCAGATCGGAAACCTCGACTCACGCATGATCATGTGGGTCGTGGCCGAATTGCATTTGATGTTCGGGGCCTTCGTCCTGGGGGTGCCGATCTTTGCCCTGATCGTCGAGATCATCGGCGTCCAGACCGGCGACCGTCGCTACGACGATATGGCACACGAGTTCACCAAGTTGCTCTCGGCGGCCTTCGCGACCACCGCGGCGCTCGGAGGTTTGTTGACCTTCCTCCTCTTCGGTCTCTATCCGGGCCTGATGAGGCATCTCTCGGGGGTCTTTCACGGCTGGATGTACTTCTACGCCCTGATCTTCTTCGCGGAGACGATTGCCCTCTACATCTACTACTACTCCTGGGAGCGGTTGCAGGATCGCAAGTGGATCCACATCTCTGTCGGTGCTTTTCTCAACGTCGTGGGCGTTGCCATCGTATTGATCGCGAACTCCTGGGCGTCCTTCATGATGAGTCCGGTGGGCATGGATCCCGATACCCAGGAGTTCACGGGTACGGCCTGGCAGGCGCTGACCAATCCCCTATGGCTCCCGCTCAATATTCATCGATTGCTCGCCAATGTCGTCTTCGGCGGCTTCGTGGTCGGCGCCTACGCGGCCGTACGATTCCTGGTGACCGCCAGGACCGATGAGGAGCGTGCCCATTATGACTGGATGGGCTACACGGGGAATATTGTCGGGATCCTGGCCCTGATTCCCCTTCCCTTTGCGGGCTACTACCTCGGACGCGAGGTCTATAGCGTGAGCCCCGTCATGGGAAATAATATGATGGGCGGGGCGTTCAGCTGGACCTTCATCCTCCAGGCCCTGCTCATCGCCATGATCTTTCTCTCGGCGAATTACTATTTCTGGACTGGAATGGATCGTATCCAGGGCTCGGATCGCTATTCGGGCAGCATCAAGTATATGCTGGTTCTGCTCCTGATCGCTTTCGGAATCTGGATGACGCCGCACAATCTCCCCCTGAGTGCGGCGGAACAGATACGCATCGGCGGTCAATATCATCCGGTGCTGAAATACCTGGGGTTGATGCCCGCCAAGAATGCGGTCGTCAACCTGATCATCCTGACGACCTTTGCGAACTTCCTGATCTATCGGCGCTCGAATCAGGGAGAGACCGTACCCATCTCCCGGCAGGGCAGGTCGCCGCGCATCATATTGCCCGCGGTGTCGATCGTGGTGGTCGCCTATCCCGTCTATTATGGCTTCTACCTGCTCGGCCTCGATCCCACGACCCTCGATCTGGCGCCCGAGAAGGCGTCATTATTCCACTTTCCCGCCTATCTGCTCTTTCTGGAAGGTGCGGTCGCCCTCGCCGCCTGTGCGCTGGCTCTGGTCGACCGCGGCCGCATGGCCCAGATGATTCTGGTCGCTCTGACGGGCATTCTCGTCACCGGGGTGCTCGGAGTCTACGGCTTCGAGATTCTCGAAAAGGCCAATCCCTTCCTGCGCAATATTGCCGTCGTGCAGGTATTGCTGATGATCTGCGGAATCCTCGTCGCCATGGCGATTGACGTCTTCGAATTTCGGGATGCCGAGACACTCGGTGAGATTCGCTGGGGCGACTCGCCCCCCCGTTCCCAATACGCCTTGATCCTGCTCTGCATCGCGACCGTCATGCTGATGGGGCTGATGGGCTTCATTCGCTCGGGATTGCGCGAGGATTGGCATATCTACGGTGTCGTTCGCGATACATCCTTACAGTCCTGGACCCCTACGAATGAGACGATGACGATCACAGTGGGTGCGATCACGGCGGTCTTCCTGGCCTGGATTGGCGTCGTCTTCTGGATTGCCAGTCTTTCGGATAAGAAGAAGAGCGAGACGACCCAGGCATTGGAGGGCGGCGAGGGTGCCTGATCGCGGAAGCGGGAGGGCTGGAGGCCCTGGGCTGTTGCTGACAGCGGCCCTGATCCTGGTGGTGGCCTGGGCGGTATTGCTGCTGATCTTTCCAACTCTCGCGGCGTGGATCGTGGGGGCCGAGGATCCGCTTCCCATGCCGGGCTTCGCCTTCCTGATCTACTTCGGACTCACCAGCGTGGGTACGGCCATCTTCGTGACGACGAGCGAGAGACGGCTGGGCGAATTCTCGCAGCCAATCGCCGCATTCCTGCGTCCCGGCGGGTCGCAACGCCGCCGGATTGTTCGCGGCGCCGTATTGGTGGTGATCCCCTTTCTGGTGGCCGCTGCCGCCTTCCGGATGCTCGCGCCATCGAGTGAGCCGCCCACGGAGTCACGACTCCAACATCCGACCATCCCCGGGGCATTCGAGAAGTTGCAGAGTACGGCCCGCTATCCGAGCGACGAGGCGGTACTCGCCTTCCAGACGACTGCGGGCCTCCCGGATATCGGGCTGGCGGCGGCTCGCGAGGAGCTCGTGAAGGCGAATATGGAGGAGGGCCGAGTTCTCTACATGAAAAATTGCCGCCCCTGCCATGGTACGAAGGCCGACGGTGCCGGTCCCATGGCGCGGGGATTCCGTCTGAAGCCCGCCAACTTCACTGACCCCGGGACCATCGCCACCCTGGTGGAGCCCTACCTGCTATGGCGAGTCCGCAGCGGCGGGGTGGGACTGCCCCCGGTTGCCGCTCCCTGGGATTCCGCCATGCCGCGCTGGGAAAACGATCTCTCGGATGAGCAGATCTGGAAGATCATCCTCGCCGAATACGATATCGGTGCGGTTGATCCGCGGCTGCCGGAGTCGATCGAATGAGTGTCTGTGAACGGATCCGGGCTCGCCGAGCAGGGGCCACCGTGGTTCTGGTGGGAATCGTCCTGGCCGCATCCAATGCGCTCGGACTCGAGTCATCTCCCGAGGCCATCGAGGCCGGAAAGCAGGTCTACCAGCGTCGCTGCGTCTTCTGTCACGGCGACGAGGGCGCCGGAGACGGTCCCGTGGCCGACTATCTCGATCCGCGCCCCCGCGACTTCACCCTCGGCATCTTCAAATTTCGTTCCACCAAGACGGGCGGACTCCCCACCGATGAGGATCTCTTCCGCACCATTACCGAGGGTGTGCTCGGAACCGCGATGCCGAAGTGGGGGGTCGGCGATGGCATCCTCAGCGAGGAGGAGCGCTGGCAGGTACTCCACTACATCAAGAGCTTCTCCATGGGCATCTTCGACGATCCGGAATTCGACCCCGAAAGTTCTGAGTGGAAGGTCTCGGTGGGCGATGAACCCCCCGCCACGGCCGAGTCGATCGCGGCGGGAGACGAGATCTTCCACGATATCGGTCGCGGGGCCTGCGTGAAATGCCATGGTGTCGAAGGTCGGGGGGATGGGGCGGATAGCGAAAAGGGCCTGGTGGATGATTGGGGCTTCGGCATTGTTCCACGCAATCTCACCGAGGGCTGGCGCTTCAAGCGCGGAACGGCGGCCCGGGATATCTACCTGACGCTTCGCGGAGGGCTGATGGGTACGCCGATGCCGAGTGTCGCGGATACGATCTCCGAAGAGGAGACCTGGCAGCTCGCACATTATGTCACGTCGTTGGTCGAGGAAGACGACACCAGCGGAAAGGTAATTTTGCAGGCGACTTTCGCCGCCGATGGCATTCCCGAGGATCCCGACGACGAGCGCTGGAGCCTGGCCCCGGCGCTCGACATTCCCATGGTTGGCCAGGTGCTTGTCGCGCCACGTTGGCAAAACCCATCCGTACAGCGCGTCAGGCTGCGCGCCAAATTCGACGATGAAAAGTTGGCCATCCACGCCACCTGGGATGACCGCACGGAAGATCGCGGAGGCGACGTCCCCGACGATCTCGGCCTGCGGAACCCCGATGCGAAGCCCGGCGAAGTGGAAACCTATTTCAGTGTCGAACGCGCCCGTGCGCGAGGTCAGGAAGACATTTCGGATGCTCTCCTGCTGCAATTCCCCATCAGAATTCCCGATAGCCCCGTGAAACCACATTTCTACCAGGGAAGCTCACGCGAGAAGGCCAATCAATGGTTCTGGTCGGCTCATCGTCAGAACGACGAAGGCGCGGGTGTTGTGGAGCAAGTTGCGCGGGGTATCGACAAGCCCGAAGAGTCCCAGGCGGAGGACAACCAGCAGGTGACGAGTCGTGCGATCTGGCGCAATGGCCAGTGGCAGGCGGTCTTCGTGCGACCGCTGCGAACCGAAGATGCGAAATCGGATATCCAATTCGAAGCCGGGCAGTTGATCCCCCTGGCGGCCAATGCCTGGGACGCATCGAGTGGCGAGTGGGGTCTGCAACGCTCGGTCTCTTCCTGGTACTACCTGGAACTCGAGCAATCTGTGGCAGGCCGGGTCTATGTCGCATCTGCCGCCGTCGCGCTCCTCGTGGCGGGTCTTCAAATCCTGCTAATCCGCCGAACGGCTGCGGCCGAGGCAGATGGCGTGGGAGATCGGGGATGAATCGACACGCGATCGGCATCCCGGTATTCGGACTGGCAGTCCTTCTCATTTTCATTCTTTTCGGCGTCTGGGTGACGGACCTCCAGGGCCAGAAGAGCGGCGGGAGTACGCTCAGCGGTGATATTTCACCCGAGGCCGGTCGCGAGATCTTCTGGGGCAAGGGCAAGTGCTATACCTGCCATAGCATTGGCGGCGAGGGCAGCGGCCAGCGTTGTCCCAACCTGGGTTCGAGCGAAAAATTTGCCGACCCGATCTGGGTGCGGGCCTCAGAGCGAAAAGCCGCCGAAGGCTATAGCCGTGAGCGCTATATCGTCGAGTCGATCTACGATCCGAATGCCTATGTGGTCGAGGGATTCTCCAAGGGCCTGATGAAGCCCATCAACAGGCCCCCGATTGCTCTCACCGATGATGAGATTACGTCGGTGATCGCCTACCTGCTGAGCGAGGCGGGAGCCAGCGAGGCCGTCCCGGAGGACGTGATGGTGGCGGTGGCGGAGGCTCAGCGCGAATACGCCTCGGCCCCGATTTCGGCCGAGGAGAGCATTCCCGGTGTTCCCGTTCCCGAGGGCGATTCCGAAGAGGGGTATTACGTCTTCGAAGAGATGAAATGCCATAGCTGCCATAAGATCGAGGGTTTTGAATTCGAATCGGCGGGGGATGCCGAGGGTGGCGTCGGACCCGATCTGACCGGGATCGGCGACATCCAGACTCGCGAATATCTGGCTGAATCCATCCTCGATCCGAATGCGGTGATCGTTGCAGGCGAGGGTTTCCAGGGTGAAGACGGCAACTCCAAGATGCCCGAATTCCACGATACGATGAGCCTGCGGGAATTTCTCGATCTCGTTGCCTTTCTTACGGGTCTGACCTCAGAAGAGACGTGACGCCACAGCGGGCTTCAGCTCGGGCACGAATATTCCGGCAGACGCAACCTATTGCGGCACAAAGGATATGACGAAAGTCATACCTTCGTGCTTCTTGCGTATGCAATTCTCGCGTAGGGTCAATTCCTCGAAACGGTCGAGGAAATTGAGGCTCCGACCTTCCGAAATTCTCGGTCTGGAAGATCTGGAAGCGTGACGTCAAGTACGAGTCGTCCGCAGAACTTCCGGACCGTCCCTGAGGAAAGACGATGCGAATCTTGCGCAGAGGTATGACCCTTCTCGTATTGGCCGCAGTGATGATCACGGTGGCGGATTACGCGGTGGCATCCGGCTTGTCCCCTTTACCGGATGCACCGAAGGTATCGAAGGCCCAGGCCGATCTCGGCCGGATGCTTTTCTTTGACGTTCGACTTTCAGGTGACGTTGCGATCTCCTGCGCGAGTTGTCATATGCCGGATGAGGCATGGGGCGATCCCAAGCCACTCGCAGATGCGTATCCGGGTTCGCTCTACTTCCGCAACTCGAAGTCGCTGCTGAATGTCGCGCACAACAAGGTCTTCTTCTGGGATGGCCGCATGGGGGGCGACGATTTTGCGAGCCAGGTTCGCGACCAGATCACGGAGACGCACTTCCTGAATATGGATGGGCGCATCATGCAGGAGCGCCTGGCCCAGGTGCCGGAATATCGGGAGATGTTCCAGAAGGCGTTCGGAAACGAGCCCAGCTTCGGGAGGACCCTCAAGGCGGTGGCGGCCTTCGAGAAGACGCTGGTCACGAAGAATTCTCCCTTGGATCGCTACCTGAAGGGGGATCGCAGGGCCCTCTCGGCTTCGGCAAAGCGCGGCCTGAGTCTCTTCAGCGGCAAGGCGGGTTGCGTGAGTTGCCACTCGGGACCGATGCTGACGGATTGGAAGGCCCATCGCCTCGGAGTGGCCGAACATCCTGAGATCGTGGCCGATCCCCTGCGCCATATCACCCTGCGCAGTGTCACCAAATTCCTGGGCGTCCCCAACTACGAGAACCTCAAGTCCGATCCGGGATATTTCGCCGTGACGAAGGTCGAGAGTGATCGGGGCGCCTTCATCACGCCGACGCTGCGCGAGGTGGCTCGCACGGCTCCCTATATGCACAACGGAACCCTGGCCACTCTCGCCGACGTCATCGACTTCTACGACGCCGGGGGGGGCGCCGTGGCGGGCAAGGACGCCGCCCTGCAGCCCTTGCAACTTTCCCAAAGCGAGAAGGAAGATTTGATCGCATTCCTCCAGGCCCTCTCGGGCGAACTGCCGAAGGTGGTCATCCCGGATGAGAAGAGCATGCCGGAATACGACATCGTCGCATTGGGGAAGCCCGGCGGTGATCTCGTCGACCTGCTGGATCCTTCGCTCGAGGTGGATGAGAAGGCTTCCACGGAACCGCTCGCCGCCCTCGCCCTGACACCTCCGATACCAGCCGACAATCCCATGAGTGATGCCAAGGTGGAACTCGGAAAGCTGCTCTTCTTTGATACTCGAGTCAGTGGCGATGCCAGCGTGGCGTGCTCCACCTGCCACGACCCGACAATGGCCTGGGGCGAGGGTAGTGACGTCTCGCGTGGCTATCCCGGCACCGTCCATTGGCGCAACTCTCAAACAATCGTGAATTCCGCCTACTACAACAAGCTCTTCTGGGCCGGATCCGCTCTATCCCTCGAGAAGCAGGCACCGTCTGCGGCGAAGGGAGGTGTCGCCGGAAACGGCGAGGATGACATGATGGAGGAGAGGCTGCGTCAAATCCCGGACTATGTGCGTCGTTTCAAGCAGGTCTTCGGTACGGATTGGCCCACCATCAACGACGCCTGGAAGGCGATCTCCGCCTTTGAGCGAACGATCATTCAGCCGGATACGCCCTTCGATCTCTATATGCGAGGGCAGGAGGATGCAATCTCCCATGCTGCGAAGCGGGGCAAGGATCTCTTCGAGGGCAAGGCATCGTGCAGCGATTGTCACTCCGGTCCACTCCTCTCGGATGAGCGTTTCCATCGCCTGGGAGTTCCGGAAAATCCGGTCTTCGAAGAGGATGCGTTGCGGCAGATTACCTTCCGTTTCGAGCAGTACGCCAAGGGCATTACCGAGGAGAAATACCGCAAGGTGCGGACGGATCTGGGTCTCTACTACCAGACCAAGCGGACGGAGCATATCGGCAAGTTTCGAACGCCCTCCCTGCGTTATACGACCTATACCCTGCCCTATATGCATAATGGAGCCTTCTTCAGCCTCGAAGAGGTGATCGACTTCTACGACCAGGGTGGCGGGGATATTCCGGTCAAGAGCAGCCTGCTTCGGCCGTTGAATCTTTCGGATGCCGAAAAGTCGGATCTGTTGGCTTTCCTGGAGACGCTCTCCGGCCCCGAGATCATCATCGAGGCGCCCAAACTGCCACCCTATGAGGTGATGAACTGATGCCTGAAATAGAAGAGAAGAACGAAAAGAGCACTCCGGCACGTGGTTGCCTTTCGCGCCGGGAATTTCTGCTGGCGAGCGGCAGTGTCACGGTCGTGATGGCCACCGGTTGTGCGGGACTGACACTTCCCAGGGGCGCAAAGCTCAGGATCGTGGAATATCCCCGCGTACGGGTTGCAAGCTTGGCGGATGTCAAACCCCACCAGCCGATGGTCTTTGGCTATCCCGGGGAGGGCTATCAGTTCGGATCCTTCCTGGTGGATGTCGATGATCGCGCGGCGGGCGGTGTCGGGCCCAATGAGTCGATCGTGGCCTTCAATGGGAGTTGCACCCATATGGGCGGTCCTCTGTCGGGCATCTACCGCAAGGAATACGCAGTCATGGGCCCTTGCCCGCTGCATCTCACGACCTTCGATGCCAGGCGTCATGGGATGGTGGTCTCCGGCCACGCGACTGAATCCCTGCCGCAGGTGCGGCTGGAGGTGGTCGGCGATGATATCTACGCAACCGGCGTGATGGGGTTGATCTACGGCCTCAACCGGAACGACGCCTAAGGGAGAACGATGGCAACCAACGATACGAGTGAGACTCCCGTCTACCAGCGAGACGACCGAGCGCCCCTGCCGCCCAAGAACGCCGAGGTTTTTACCACCTGTTGCGATTATTGCATCGTCGCGTGTGGCTATAAGGTATACCGATGGCCGGTGGGTGAGGAATTCGGTGGCCCCGCAGCGAGTGATAACGCCATCGGGCTGGATTTTCCGCGGCCTCCTCTCGGCGGGGGTTGGGTCAGCCCCAACCAGCATAATGTCGTGACGGTCGACGGGAAGAAGCATAATGTGGTGGTCATCCCCGACCCTGACGCCACCGTGGTCAATCCGGGTGGATCACACTCGATCCGCGGAGGTTGTATCGCACAGAAATGCTACAACCCCGATACCCTTACGAGGACCCGCCTCAAATACCCGATGTTGCGCGTGAACGGGAAGCTCGAGAGGGTCTCGTGGGATGATGCCATGGACTTGATGGCACGCGTCTCCCAGCATGTAATTCGGAAGCACGGCGTTCATTCCTGGGCGATGAAGCAATACTCCTACGAGTATTACGAAAATACCTATGCGTTGACCAAGCTCGCATTTCGCAGCATCAAGACGCCGGCCTGGTCTCCCCATGACCAGCCGGGTCCCGGTGGTGATGCGATTGGTTTGAACGATGCGGGGATCGACAAGTTTTCAGCCAGTTACGAGGACTGGTACCTGGCGGACGTGGTCTTCATCTCGGGTACGGATCCCTTTGAAACCAAGACGACGCTCTACAACGAGTGGATGCTGAAAGCCGTGAATGAGCATCAGCAGAAACATATCTATGCGCTGCCGCGTGCCACGGGGGGTGTGGCTCTGGCCGAGCGTTCGGGTGGGCTCTGGCTCGACCTCTACCCGGGGACGGATACGGTTCTGCAGCTGGCGATTCAGAGGGTGATTCTGGAGAACGGCTGGGAGGATGTCGAATTTCTCGAGAAGTGGACGAATAATAAATGGGAGACGGATTCCGGTTTCGGCCAGGGCACGCGCAATACGCCATGGCAGTGGCGCACCACCTGGGGGAAATTCGAGAGCAAGGGCTATAAGGACTATCGGAAGTGGGTGCTCGCCCAGGATTACGCCAAGCTCGACGAGGCCTCGCGAATTACGGGTGTCTCCAAGGAGAAGATCCGCAAGGCCGCCGAAATGCTCGCCAAGCCGGTGAATGGCGTGCGACCCAAGGCGAGTTTCGGACTCGAGAAGGGCAACTACTGGTCGAATAACTTCCTGAATTCGACTTCCTTCACCACCCTGGGCCTTCTCTGTGGCGCCGGCAATCGGCCGGGGCAGATGATCTCGCGCTTTGGCGGTCATCAGCGGGGGGGTCGCTCGGCGGGGGGATATCCCCGAGCCGAGAGCCCCGAGAAGGCTCCCGGGAGGCGCAAGCGGCCGATCGATCTGGATCGTTGGACCTTGGAAGGAAATGTGCGATTCGCCTGGGTGGTGGGAACGACCTGGTTGCAGGCGATGGCGGGCTCGGGAGAACTGACAGCGGCCTTCCAGCGCATGACGCGCGACAATCCCAATCAGATCACCTCGAAGGATATCGATCGAGCTGCCGAAACCCTGATCGCCCGGGTCGATTCGGGGGGCATGGTGATCGTCAATTCGGATATCTATCCCATCAAGCCGATCGGCACGGAGTTTGCGGATATCGTGCTACCCGCTGCTACCTGGGGCGAAGACGATTTCAGCCGGGCCAATGGAGAGCGCCGCGTTCGGCTCTACCAGGGCTTCTATGACCCGCCCGGCGAGGCCAAGCCCGATTGGTGGGCGGTGGCAAAATTCGCCAGGCGCATGGGCTTCGAGGGCTATGATTGGAAGGACTCGAACGACGTCTTCGAAGAGAGCGCTCGCTTCGGCCGCGGTAGCCGTACCAACTACCATCCTCTCGTATGGCTGGCCAAGAAGAAGGGGATGCGTGGCCACGATCTCTTGAAGCAGTACGGAACCACGGGCATCCAGGGGCCGATTCGTTACGAGGACGGCCAGCTCGTGGGTACGAAGCGGCTCCACGATACGACCCTGAAACTTCCGACTCCCGAGGGCCCGACGGTCCAGAAGAAGTGGATGTACGCCTTCAAGACCCAGACGGGGAAGGCAAATATCCTGAAGAGTCCCTGGGAACTCTTCGAGGACTTCTTCGATCACATCAAACCCAAGGGCGACGAACTATGGGTGACCAACGGGCGCGTCAACGAGGTCTGGCAGTCTGGCTTCGACGATGTCGAGAGGCGTCCCTACATCGCCCAGCGCTGGCCCGACAACTTTATCGAGATTCACCCCGATGATGCCGCCAAGAGGGGCATCGAGAGCGGAGATACCGTGCGGGCCTGGAGCAACCGCGTGCCCGTGCAGACGGGAAGCATGCTGCAACTCGAGGCGCCGGATATGACCTTCACCGCCCTCAAGGAGGCGGGGCTCATCAAGTGGGTATCGGCCTCGGTGAATGCGGTGGCGATGGTCACGCCAGCCATCAAGAAGGGCGTCACCTTCATGAACTTCCTGCATAAGAATGATCCGGCCAACGCCCTGGTGCCGCGTGTCCCGGATCCGATCAGCAACCGCTATCGCTTCAAGCTGGGAGTGGCGCATCTCGAGCGAACCGGAGAATCGCGCTATAAGAACGACCTCTACGAGATGACCTTCGCCCCGAGGAATATCAGCTAGCCGGGGAGAGGGATCTCCAGCGCGGGTCGAATCCGCGGGAGCCGGAGCGCGGGATGCTACTTCTCGCGCTCGGGTTCCTCGCTCAGGAGCTCCCGCATCTTCTCCAGCAGGCCGGAGTCGATCACGCCGAGGCCGCCCTTGCCCTCGACATGATTGCGGATTGCGGCGAATCGCTTCTCCGCCTGGGGGTTGTCCTTTAGCCGGGGCACCCGCTCTCGCGCGGTCTCGAAGACATCGAAGGTGAGTTCGCGAAAGCCGAAGACGCGCATGCGTTTGACGGCTCGCATCATGGCCCGGTTGCGGAAGCGAGTGAGGTGCTCCGGCTGGATACGTGCGATGTTCTCTCTTCGAGCCCCGGCCTCAGCCGCCTTCTTGATCCCTCCACGCACGAATTCCGGTGCGTGCTTCACGCGCTCCAGGGCCTCGGGACTCCAATCGACGCCGGCCCCGTCGGTTTCGAATGCCTTCTCCACGTCCGCTCGCTCGACCTGACGGCGCTTCGCGCTTCGCGCGATGCGTTCGATCGCCTCCTCCATCGCCGGAGCTACGAAGACGCGCACGAATTCCTGCTTCTCTGCCAGGGCCTCCTCCAGCGCTTGCTCGGCCTCCGCGGTCCAGCTGAGTCTGCGCCTGAACTCCTCCTGCTCCTCCAGGCGGTCGAGCAGGGAAAGGTTGATCTCCAGATGCCCTCCCGCCCTGGCGGCCTCCTCGGCGGCTCGGATCCACTCCCCCTGGAAGAAGGGGGGCGTTTCGGAGAGTCGCCTGCGCGCCTCTGCGGTCCAGGCCAGGGTCATCGTCGCTGCGACGTCTTCCTGCTCGGGGGGAGAGGCCGCTTCGGCGGCGGGCGCCAACGGTCGATTCTTCGCGAGTTCGGCCATATGCACGCCGGTAACCCGGACATCTCCATTCTCCGTCGCCAGGGTTTCGGCACGTTTTCGCACCATCCCGCGCAAAAAAACGGGCACGCGCCCGAGGCGTTCGTTGGCTTCGTCGGTCCACTCGATGCTCGAGGCTTCTGCAGTCATGGAATTTGATCAATACTCCTCAGTGGGGGCGACGTGGAAGGCTCCGCTTTCCCGCCAGGAACGACGGGCCGCTTCCACGTAGGTGCTGGTCACGCTCGCGAGTCCGTCCCGTTGGGCGCCCGCCTCGATCTCGCGGACGATCATGCCCCGAACCATCGGGGGGGCATTCGCGATCATATTGTAGGCGTCCGCATCCCATATCAGCTCGCGAGTCACCTTCTCCGAATGTTCCCGCCAGTTTCGAAACTGGTCCTCGACCCGTTCACGGCTGATGCGGTCATGGCCGAGTTGCTGGGCCCGGGCTTCGACCCGCTGGGCCGTCAATTCGCGCATGAAGCCTTCTGGGACCCGCTCGAGCACGACCTTCGCATCGGCATCCCAGGGCAGACTCCGCGGCTTCTTATCGGCCGCCGCCCTTGCTTCCGGCCCCCCAGCGGGATTCGCATCCCCCCCGAGATCGCCCGTCATCTCGCCCGTCATGGCTTCACTCATGGCCTGCCGTGCCCTGGCGAGTCCCGCCTCGGCGACTTCCAGCGTGATCTGTGAAAGGCCCTCATTCCGGGCGTGATCCAGGATGCGCTCTCGACTCGCCTCGCGCATAAAGCCCTCTGGAACTCGTTCGAGTCGCCGCAGGGCGTCGTCGGTCCAAGAAAATCCGTCTGCGAGGGGGCTCGGCTCAGGTGCTGGCGAGGGGAGAAAAGGTCGGATGTGCTCGGGGCTGACGTGTGCCGCCTTCTCCCGGCGCGCGCTCTTCTCGGCTCGAAGCTCGAGGTTTCCGCGCAACGAGGAATCGTCCACGCCCTCCAGGAGTTCCCGGGCCTCATCGCTCCAGGCCAGCGATGGTCCGTCTTCCTCGCTTCGGCGGCCGAGTTGGCCCGCATCGGCTGCCGCTACCACCTGCTGCATGGCCCGATGGGCATGCCCGGGCATGAGTTCCGCAGTGGCCTCCTCGACGATCGACGCGGTAATCACCGTATGGCCTCGTTCCTGCGCGTAGCGGAGGATTGCCATCCGAGCCATATTGCGCACGAAATCCGGCACTCCCTGCATGCGCTCTTCGGCTTCCTCGGTCCAGGAGGTCGTCTCCTCGGCGATCATTTCCATTGCCGGCTGGTGGGCGCGCAGGCTGATCAGCAGGTTGCAGTCCGCGAGGCGTAGGAGATGTTGGGTGTTGCCCCCGATATCGAGCTCATCGTCGGTATGGATGCCGAGCTTGCCCAGCACCAGAAGTGAGGGCTCGAGCTTCGGAATATGCTTGAGGATCGCATCGTAGGGCTTCCCGTCGAGGAGCGTGGTCTCGAGGGGAACGCCTATTTCTTCCGCGATCGACGTCGCGATAGCCAGGTGAGCCTGGTAGATCTTGGCGAGCCCGGAGTCGATGATCTCCTCGTGGAGCTTCTCCTGTTCCTCGAAGCGAAAGACCTCGCCAGCCTCTTCGGAGAGCACATCGGCGATTCGATTGAAGGCGACGTAATGGAAGTAGGGATCGTAGACCGCGACGGCGTGAACCGGGGCGCCGAGTTGTCGTCCCAGGGCGAGTGCCGTGATCAAGCCCCCGAAACTCTGATGGGATCCGTCCAGCGCCACCAGGATGGGGCCATCCCCGATTCTTCGGTCCGCGGATTTGACGATCAGGGTATCCACCTGCGTACGGCGCACGACGCGCTCGCAGACCGTTCCGATCAGGCCGGGCTGGACTGCCCCGAGACCCTGGGCGCCCAGGACGAGGAGGTCGTAGTCCCCGCGCTGGGCTTCCTCCAGAACCACGCGATAGTTGCGGCCCTCGTGGGCGAGGCGTGAGAAATGGAGCCCGGCTGCCTCGCAGCTGCGCTCGGTCTGGTCGAGATAGGCATCCGTGATGAGTCTCAATCCTCGACCGATCAGATCGTCGTGCACATCCCGCTGGCGCTCGAGTTCTTCTTCCTTGCGATATTGCTCGGGGAGCCCACCCTCCATCTGCTTGAAACGATGGTCGTGGAGCTTCGCCGCATAGGCGTGCAGTCCGGTAATTTCGGACTTCCATAGAATTCCGAGGCGGACTGCCTCCTCAGTCGCTGCATTGGACTGGTCCGAGCAGTCCACCGCCATCAGGATTCGGCGATAGCCATCGAATTCAGGATCGGTATCGGGCATGGCGGGTCTCCTCAGCGGCGGCTGACGCTACGTGGGCGCCCCGCCATCAGGCTGGAGGATGCGGCGCGCTCGCGAACCTCCTTCATCAATTCAGGAGTCACTACAGGGTGGTCGGCTGCCCTAGCGGCGCTCTCCATTCGTTTGACGATCATCGACGTCAGAAAGGAGGGAATGGCTTCGAGTCGGATTCGCGCCTCGTCGCTCCACGGCATGCTAAAGCGCACCTCCGAACCGAAGGTTCGATCCTCCTCGAGGATGGCCCGGGGGCCGTCCCCCGGTGCGTAGAGACAGGACGGATCCTCGGCCAGGGCGTCGCCGGTGGCTGCCTCGGCGCGGGCCCTGCAGCCGCCGCAGAGGTCCCTGTACTCGCAAGCTCCGCAGCGTCCCCCCAGCGCGCTGCGGTTGCGCAACTCGCTCATCTGGGCGTCATCGCCCCAGATTTCGGGGACGCTCCGCTGCCGGATCGATGCTCCCCGCGACGGAATGTAGGGGCAGGGCGAGACCTCGCCGCGAGGGCCGATCCGGAAATAGTGGGTTGCGGCGGGACAGCCCCCCGCGTAGCCAGCGGCGAAGGGCGAGTTGGCGTCGCGCTGGTGGACGATGCGTTTCTGATGCGGGGCGCACTTGGCGTTCAACATGATCTGGCCCGCCAATTCTCTTTGCAGCTCGCCGATTTCACCCAGCGCCGTCTCGTAATCCTCTGCCGAGATATCCGTCATCTGCTGGCCGCGCCCCGTGCAGACAAGGAAGTAGAAGTTCACGGTCTGGGCGCCCAATTCGAGGGCCAGCCGGGCCAGGGCGTCGATCTCGTGGCGATTCCAGGAGAAGATCGAAGGCTGGATGACGAAGGGCAGCCCGACTTCGCGTAGCACCCTCAGTCCGTCGACGCTGCGTTGCCACGCACCGGGCATGCCCCGCAGCCGATCGTGAAGCTCCGGATCGGTCGAATCGAGACTCACGCCTACGCCTCGCAGGCCGGCATCGCGTAACCGCTCGGCTTTTTCCCTTCGCAGCGCCGTTCCGTTGCTACCGAGCACCGGCGTCATGCCCACCGCCGCGGCCCGCTCGACGATTTCTTCGAGGTGGGGGTGCAGGAGTGGTTCACCGCCCGTGAGAATCAGTACGAGATGCGGGTTCAGTGCGGCGAGTTCATCGATGACCCGAAGGCACTCATCGCGCGAAAGTTCTTCTGATCCCGATCCCGATCCCGATCCCGATCCCGATCGACGGGATGCATCGAGGTAGCAGTGTGCGCAATGCAGATTGCAGCGTTCGGTCAGGTTCCAAGAGACCGCGTGGGGCACGGGGTTTCCGCCCCCAGCTGCCGCGGGGTTGCCAAGGTCGGATCGGGTGAGCGGAGTTCCCGCTCTCGGCTTCGCTCTCGAGTTCATGATCAACCGGGATGCAGGCCCCCCACTCTCCAAGGGGACGTCTGCCTCGTCTCAGGAAACGGACCAAGGACCAAAATTGCCCGAATATCGGGTGGAAAGGTATGACGAAAGTCATACCCCCGTCCCGCCCGTTTGCTCCCGCCGCTCCGAGGGCTCTCCCGCCCTCCCCGGGGCTCTCTGCAGGGCGGATTTTCTTCCCCGGGAGTACGCGGCGAGCCGCGGGCCGGCCGCGTCAATGATCGCGACGGCGAGCCGCGCTCAGCCAGCCCCCGGCCAGCATGCCGAGGTATACGCCGATGGAGGGGCCCGCAACGGATATCCCTCGCTGCTCCGGCCCATTTTTCGATCAGCTCGAACGAAGGGGTTGGGCCCCCTTCTCAACCCACTACCGCCTTCTGCGCCCCGCCATACCCATGAGCCCAAGGACGAGGAGGAGGGCCGTGGAGGGTTCGGGGATGGTGGCAATATCGCCGTCGACGACGGCCCAGACGAAGCCCGTGCCGAAGCCGGGGCCGTTGTTAAATCCCTGGGCACCGTTATTCCAATGAAAATCGTAGAGGTAGTTGCTATTCGCCGCGGAGGGGACCGAGGTCCAATACAAGCTTGCCTGGATGTTGGAGAAGGGTCCGGTATTCGAGGGATACGATCCGCTGCTATTGCCCAGGGTTGTGTAGAACAGGCTCCCCATCTCACTGCCCGTGCAGCCATATCCCCAGGCATGGGTTGAGCTATCAGAGCAAGTCGGATCGGGGTGGACGGCCAACGGCATCCGCCAGCCAGAGACGCCCAAATGGGACGTGGTGTTCAATTCGGTGATGAAACCCACCGCGGTCTTCCGGGTCACATCAAATTGGAACGTCATCAATCCATCATACCCCAACTGATACGCAGAGGTATGCGCGTAGTTCGCATCCGCCAGCCAGGTGATGTCCAGAAGATCATCGTAGTAGGCTGCGCCACCGGCGCGGCTGATCAGCGTCGCATTGGCTGCGGTCGCAACCAGGAAAATAATCGTCGAGACCAGTAGACGGACTATATGTGAGTGCAAATATATCGGCATGAATTTCCTCCAGAATCCATTGAAATATTAGCGGGATTCTCTCACAGAACGCATGCTGAAAGCAAGCAGAGATCTCCCTTCTGATGGCATGAAATTGCCCCTAGAGGATCCCATCATTGGGCTTCCCCTAGGGACTCGGGATGAGCCCCACCCCGGGCGTCGAGCCAGAGCCCAATTCGAATGTCCTGTCCTCCGGGCGATAACGGGAGGAAGCGATTGCAATCCGATCCTTCGGTTTTGTGAGCGACCGATGAGTTCGCTGGAATAGGTCTCGAGGCTGCGATCAGGCTCGGCCTTCGCGAAGACTTCAAGGCCAAAGACACCCCTATGAGATGCCGGGCTCGCGGTAAAAAAGGAGACGCATATCTACGATGTCGGGAAAGCGGCCAGTTGCGCGCCATTCTTCGAGATCGAGGATGGGATCGATTCGCGGGGGAGTTGCGAGTCGATTCTCACGGATTCCGGTAGAGCGCCGCCGCCTGTAGGACCGAGTGGCAAGAAGCGGCCCTGTCTCGGTATACGATGACTGATGCGCAGTGGCTAGGCATCGGAATGCGGGGCATCGCGTATTTGCCCTACTATGCAAGTGCGACGATCATGCAGATCAGACGATGATGGGAAAGGAAATAGAGGATGTTCTTCACCATGGGCCTGCGTATTCTTGCGCTCGCATTCTTCGCGGGCGATGCCCTCGCTGCGCAGCAGACCCTGGAACGCCCATATGAAGTTACGGAAGAACGCGAAGCCTGCACGGGCTTCGATTTATTGAAGCAACCCTTTTTCGGGGATACCCACGTCCATACCGCGTATTCCTTCGACGCGAATTCCCAGAACACGCGCAACAAGCCCGACGACGCCTATCGTTTCGCGAAAGGTGAGCGGATGGGAATTCAGCCCTACGACGCGGATGGCAAGCCGACGCGTTTCATCCAACTCGATCGGCCGCTTGACTTTGTCGCCCTTTCAGATCACTCGGAGTTGCTTGGTGAGATCGACATCTGTACTACCCCGGGCACATGGTTGTATTGGCATCCGGTATGTATCGCGCATCGGTCGAACTCGAATCTTTCGGTCTTGCTCTTTGGTGGGAGGTCGCTGGGCTTCCGTCAGCGTTGGGGCTTCTGCGGTGACGAAGGCGAGGTATGTCTCGATCGCGCGAGTAGTGTGTGGCAGCAGATCGTTCGCGCCGCCGAAGACGCCTATGACCGATCTTCTGAGTGTGGGTTCACGAGTTTCGTTGGCTATGAATGGACCGCCAGTCTCGACGAGGGCAAGAATCTCCATCGGAATGTCATCTTCCGCAATGAGCGCATCCCGAAGCTCCCGACGAGTTGGATCGACACCCCATCGGCGTGGGATCTATGGGATCACCTTCAGCGCGATTGTATCGATGCGGGAACGGGCTGTGACGCGCTTACGATTCCCCATAACTCGAATATCAGCGGTGGCCTCATGTTCGAGTCTGCGAAGCTCGAAGTTTCGGCGCTGCCACACCCCGAAGTCGACGCGGCCGAAGCGCGCAGGCGTGCGCGCATGGAGCCGATCATCGAGATCATGCAGCATAAGGGTTCTTCGGAATGCGATATCGTGGCCGGTTTTTCGAACGACGAAAGCTGCGGCTTCGAAACCCTTGCATACGATAGCTTCGGCGGCGGTCGCCCCACGATCTTTACGGCCCCCCCGCGGCTCCCCGACGCGAATAACTTCGTGCGCTGGGCCCTCAGCGAGGGGCTGCGTCAGCAGACGAGCCTCGGGGTGAACGGGCTCAAATATGGAATCATCGCTGCGACCGACACCCATATCGCGGCGCCCGGCCTCACGGTCGAAGACGCCAAACATCCCGGGCATGGGGGCTTCGGAAAAGGGGAGGGGGCCGCGACTCCCCAGGACTTCGCGGATGACATCGAATTCGGTCCCGGCGGGCTCGCGGTCGTGTGGGCGGAGGAGAATACCCGTGATGCGATCTTCGAGGCGATGCTTCGCCGAGAGACCTACGGTACCAGCGGAACCCGCCCCATCGTTCGTTTCTTCGGAGGCTGGTCGTACCCGGAGAATCTCTGCGATCGTGGGGATCTCGTTGCGAAGGGCTACGCGGACGGCGTTCCCATGGGCGGGGATCTCCCCGTGAAGCCCGGGGAAGCGAGCAGGCCGCGCTTCGTCGTTTCGGCTGCACGCGATGCCGGTTCGTCGAGCGTGGTGGGGCTTCCATTGCAGCGCATCCAGATCGTGAAGGGCTGGCTTGAAGGCGGCGAACACCGCGAGCGTGTGATCGACATCGCGGGTGGAGACAACCTTGCGTCGGTCGATATCGCGACCTGTGAACCGAAAGGGGCGGGTGCGGACAATCTATGTGCCGTCTGGAGTGATCCCGACTTCGATCCTGCATCCTCGGCCTGGTACTACGCCCGGGTCTTCGAAAACCCGTCGTGCCGCTGGAGTCAGTACACCTGCAACGCCGCGGCGGTCGACTGCAGTGATCCGGATTCGATGCCGGAGGGCCTGGCTGCGTGCTGCTCCGAAAGTCATCAGCCCGTGATCCAGGAGCGCGCGTGGACCTCGCCCATCTGGTATACGCCGGAGTCCGCTACGCGTTGATCAATCCGGAGGGATCGACTTCCTCGCCGAGCCGGGCCCGGGGGATATTCGAACGGCTTTCTGGCACCTGTCCGGGGGGTTGGGGTTGATCCCGAGTGCCTGTCTCCAAGCCCTGTCTGCACGCCCTATCTCGAGCCGGGCGGCCCGTGACGGGGGGCTTGAGTTTTCCGGCCGTAGATCGGAATGAAAATCGGGCTACTCCGATTCGAATTGGATCAGGGAACGATCACAATGGGGCCGGTGCAGCGGTTGTTGTTATTGATATTGATGTCAGAGATATGTTCGATCCGCGCACAATTTTCCACCTCGTCACTCCCCCCCGGCCACGAATCGATATCCGCGATAGCGACCCAGATACTCAGGGCCGGCAGGAAGCCGCCAGCGGCGATAGAGGGACCATTATAATCACAGGTCACCAACTGGCCGGCCGCTGAACAATTCCAATTACTGGTGCCATTCGGTTCCGTGTAGTGGTCATAGACCAGGCCCGCTGCCAACAGGTCTGTCACCGTCAGGGGCGCCACCGCGGGATCGGGACCCCCATTGCTGACGAGTATATTATAGGATTCGATCGTCCCATATTGAAAGGGCTGATTGGCGTGCTTGGCAATGCTCAGATCGATCATCGGCGGTGGGGATTGTACGGTCAGACTCAAGGCAGCCTGATCATCCTCGCTGCTGATATGATTCGCGACCACGGAATCGATATCCGTCTGGTTGCAGAAAATCACTTCCGCTTGATTCTGGATCGTCATGCCACCTGTGCCGGCATCGACGACCGCAGAGATGGAAAGAGTGGCCGTTGCCGACGGCGCAAGCTGCGGAATCAACCATAGACCCGCCACGACGTCGTAAGCTCCGAGGGTAGTCGTATGAGAGGAATAGGTCAGCCCGGCTGGGAGCAGGTCTCTCACGAAGACACCCGTGCCCACCGCGGGGCCGGCGTTGCTCACTTCAACCGTATAGGTGATCAAGTCAAGGGGTAGGGGCGAGGCATTGTCGACGGTTTTAATCAGACTGAGGTCGACGATTGGAACGTCCGCCGTCACTTCCCCCGCCAGGTCAAGAATCGTATTGGGATCGGAAGTGGGATTCGCGGTAACGACTTGCAGAACATTCGTTCCCGCTACAAAGAGAGCCTGGTTCTGGGTCGCGACGTGGCTCGCCGGGAAAAACCAACCGCCCGCACCCGGTCCGCCTATGAGTTGGCCATTCAGGTAAAGGGTTGCGCCATCGCGAGCAAGTACGTCGAGATCGAGTTGGGGATTGCTGAAGCCGGGCTCAAGGCAGAACTCGATCTCGAAATTCCATTGGTGGATGAGAGCATTGCCGATGGGCTTGATCCAGGTTGAATTCGGCAAGGTATCGAAGTGACCCGCAACCGTCGTGCCCTGGTAGTAGGGGGGATCGATGCCCACGATACTTGAAGTCACCAGGGCCCCCCCTTGCCAGGCGGAAGAATATCCATACCAGTCGTCGTCGGGATCTCCGAATACGTAGGGGGTAGAAGTCCCCTGATCCCAGCCTGTATTCAATACGGCCGGAAGCGGGGGGCAGAGCGGGGTAGGGGGCGGGTAACAACCGGCCGCAAGAAGAGAGGCAACCACAATCCATACGACTCGGAGGCAGGAAGTCAAAGATCCCGTCGGATTCGCATTATTTTCCATGGAAAATTCTCTCTATCCAGGCGAGGAAGAAAGATTATCTCATGAACGAATGGAAAAGGGAAGTGAGAAGTTTCCAACCGGGTATTGGCGGCGTTGGGGGCGGAGGTTCAGCGGATCCGACTGTCTTCTCTGGCTCGGAAGTCCGCTTGCGGGGCCTGGCGATCCGGTCTTGATATTTCCGGCTCTTCCGGGTTTTGTGTGGCTGGATTCGTGATGGTGAGAACGGCGAGAAGCGGCGTGTCGCGGCCTGGGGAGGCCGTCCAGGGGCGGGCTCCGCCGCCCGCTTCGCGGCTTTGCCCTTGAAGGCCTCCCCAGCAGCGATGAGAGGCAGATATCGGCGAAGGAGCAGGCTCCTTCACCGCGGTCTCAGGGCTCTAAGCCCGCGCCGAGAAGGGTGATTCTGGCCGGCTTTACCGGTCGCAGGCAAAGCTTGACAGCCGACAGCAGGTCTGCCCCCTCTGCGAACCCACCCACCCGAAAGCCTGAAGCCCCATATTTCCAATCAGCTTCTCAATAGCCGATCAGTTGCATATCAAAGGGTGTCGGATGGATGTCGAACTTCCCATCCGCAGCTTCCGATCTGCGAGTGGCTATCGCCTGACGCCAATTGCACCGCGCTGGAGTTCGCATGCACCGGATTTACTTCCACGGGCATCCCCGTTCACGAATCCTGGAAGCCCTGTCGGGAGTCCGGGATGCGAGTCAATTAGTTGCCGTGCTTCCTATGAAATCCTGCCACGATCGACAATCCAAGGGCGAGCAATACTGCGCTCGAAGGCTCTGGAACCGCTGTGAACTGAATGTTATCAACGAGAGCAAACCCTGAAATCCCTGCGGCATCAACGAGAATCTGATCGAAGACGATCGCCTCGAATCCATAGAATCCCTGGGCCTGAACCGGACGCATATTTTGAAAAGACTCCACCACCAATCCATTCAATAGGGCGCTGAAAGACGCTGCATCCGGTGCCAATACCCCGATCACGGCCTCCGCCACTGGCTCGGAAAAGAAGATCGAGAAGACCGGGCTCACCGGATGGAAATTGGCGAGCCTTCGGCCTTCGAAGCCGATAATCGCATCACTCATATTCGCAGTTCCCGGGTTGTGGAGAAGGCCCTCCGAAAACGAGATACCAAGAGAAGAGTATTGATCTGTAATCGGTGTGCCACTTGGAAGAATGATCTCATCCAAGGTAATCGCGATACTCGGAAGAGGCAGTCCGGACTCGTTCTGAAGTGATGCCGCCAAGGCGAATGAAGGCTAGAAGACGACTACCACTGAGATCATATAAAGCTTCCACATCTCGAGTCCCTGCCGGGCATCTTTCGAGTTTACCCAGAAGTACCGAATTTGAACCTGGGCATATTCCCTCATAGAGGAGAGCAGAAGTGAAGAAAAACCTCCTTATGGCGGCATGAAGCGGCGGCATGAAGCTCCCCGCGGAGAGTCCAGATCACTGGCAACTCACTACGGGTAGCCCCGTCACGGAGTCGAGTCAGGGGGTGAGCCAGAACCAGAGCGTGGTAAGCCACGCCGCGCACAGCAGAAGGGCGAGGCCCTTCCAGAATCGCAGTGGGTCGCGCTCGATCAGAGGGCGCGGCGATGTGCGCAGGAAAGTTGCGTTCGGGTGGCGCAGGTCGTAGAGAAGTTCGGAGAGTTCGCGGTAGCGGCGGCGCCAGGGAATCGAGACGGCCGTCCGCAAAGCGCCGTCCATCCAGACGGGCACCATGGGATTGCGGTGGTGGCTCGGAACGTATTTGAGTCGCTCGAAGGCGGCTTGCGAGTTGGCGTTCTCGATCTTTTCACCATAGGGGAGCTCGTGTGTGAGCATCTCGTAGACAAGAGTTCCGAAGGAGAAAATCTCTGAGCGGATGCCGGCACTCTCGGCGATGCGGACTTCGGGCGCCGAGTAGCGCGCGGTGCCGAGCACATGATCGCGCTCGATCGGGGCGGCGATCTCCTGGATTCCTGCGATCTGGCACGATCCGAAGTCGACGATTTTCAGCACGCCGCCGCAATCGAAGACGATATTTTCCGGCTTCAAGTCCTGATGCAGCGTTTCCTTGCGGTGAAAGGCCTGCAGGCCAGCGGCGAGTTGGTCGACGATGGCGAGGACTTCCACGATTTCGGGCTGTCGATGTTCGTCGATCCATTGGCGAAGGGTCGGGCCGTCGACGTACTCCATCAGGTAGTAGAGGAAACTCTGCCGACGCTCGCTCTCTACGATCTCGACGACGTGACGATTCGCCACGCGGCGCCCGATCCAAGGCTCCATCACGAAGCGCTCGATGTAGGCCGGATCATCTTCAAAATTGACTGATGGCGTCTTCATGACGAGCCTGCGCTTGCTCTCGGTATCCGTGACCAGATAGAGCTGGCTGCGGTTGCTGGCGTGGATCTCCTTTTCGATCAGGTGGCCGTCGACTTTCATGCCGGGTTCGAGGGGGGGCGGGAAGGGGAGCTGCGTCAGCCGCCGATGCACCGCGTTGGCGTCCTCCGGCGGCAATGCCTGCACCCGAACGAGCTGGCAGGTGAGGTTGTCAATGCTTCCGGCGGCCTGGGCTATGCCGATCAGATCCTGGCAGATCGCCTCCAGATCCGATCCGTGCGCGATCCTCTGGACGAGCGTGCTCGCGTCGACGAAGTCGTGAACACCGTCGGTCGTCAGCAGGAAGATATCGCCCGCTTGGAGCTCCAACGCCCGGTAGTCGACCTCGAGGCGCACATCCATTCCGACGGCGCGGCTCAGGTAGGTGTCCTTCTCGCTGATCTGCGTCACGTGATCACGCGTCAGCTGTTCGAGGGCATTGTCGCGGATGCGATGGATGCGCGTATCACCGACGTGAAAGAGATGGGCCGTATGTGACTTCAGGATCAGCGCACTCAGGGTGGAGACGTAGCCCTTATGTGCCTCGACCATGCCGTGGCCACGGCTGTAGAGCCAGCGGTTGAGTGCAATCAGAACCGCCTGCGCTGAGTTCCGAACGCTCCAGGATTCGGGCGTGCTGTAGTAGTCGTTGAGAAAGCTCTGGACACAGCTCTCGCTCGCTTCTCGGCCGGCTTCGGCGCTGCTGACGCCGTCGGCGATCACGGCCGCCACCCCCTTCATGGTGAGGGCGATCCCTTCGGGCAGACGCAGTCCCATGCAGTCCTCGTTGGCGGGCTTTTCGCCCGACGACGTGGCCTGGCCCGCGTCGATACGGAGGCTTCCGTCGATATGGATCGTCTCGTTCACATCAGCACTCCTAGGCTACCTCGATCAATTCGACGGTTCCGTCCTCACGGATTTCGGCGATATGCCCCTCGGGTTCGTCCATCAACTGCACCGCAAGCAGGACGACGGCGGCACAGCCCGCGATCACCAGGAAGAATGTCGAGTAGTCGACAAACGACAAGATCGTAAGAAAGACCACGCCACCGACATTTCCATAGGCACCCGCCATCCCGGCAATCTGGCCGGTCATGCGGCGCTGCACCAGGGGCACCATGGCGAAAACGGCCCCAGAGCCCGCCTGCCCGGAGATCGAGCAGATCGCGAGCACGAAGAGCGCCAACGCGATGGGCCAGGAGCCCTCTATCTGGCCCAGCAACGCGTAGCCGATGGCGATTCCAGCGAGCAGGCAGGAGAGCGAGGTTCGTCGGTGGGTGCGATCCGAGAGCCAACCTCCAACGGGGCGCGCGACGAGATTCGTGAATGCAAATGCCGATGCCAACAGGCCCGCCTGGATCGGGTCGAACTCCTCGAATGTCTCCAGGAAGAAGAGTGGGAGAATGGATACCATTGCCAGCTCGGCGCCAAAGGTGATGAAGTAGGCGACGTCAAGTACGGCGACCTGCTTGAACTTGTAGCGGTAGAGTTCGGGCACACCGCATTTCAGCATCTCGCGGTTGACCTTGGTGATCTGGCTGACCTGGAAGCCGAAGAGGATGACGAGTCCGACGATCACGAGATGGGTGGCGGCATCACTCAGCAGACCGAGGTTCGAAGGTGAGAGCTTCCAGGCGAGGACTCCAAGGGCCGCGTACATCGGTACGTTCATGGCGATGTAGAAGGCAAAGTCGCTCCGGCTCGTGACCTCCAGCCCGCCCGTCTTCTTGGGCTTGAAATAGGTCGAGCCCTTTGGCGTGTTTCGGACCGAGCGATGGAAGAAGAAGGCGTAGACCAGGGAGAGCCCGCCCGTCGCCGCGATTGCGAGGCGCCAGCCATTTTCGCCTCCGACCATCATCGCAATTGCAGGCAGTGCCATCGCTGCGGCGGCCGATCCGAAATTCCCCCAGCCGCCGTAGATGCCCTGGGCGAGCCCGACCTGCTTGGCCGGGAACCACTCACTCACCAACCGGATGCCGATCACAAAGCCGGCGCCTACGAAGCCCAGCGCCCCTCGTGTCAGGGCGAGCCACTCGAAGTTCGTAGCGAGCGCGAATCCGAAGCAGAGGAAGGAAGAGATCACCAGCAGGCCCGTGAAGACGTTGCGGGGTCCGAAGCGGTCGACCAGGATTCCTACGAGGATTCGTGCCGGAATCGTGAAGGCCACGTTGAGGGTGAGGAGTGCCTTCACCTGCTGATCGTCAAGTGCGAGGTCTTCGCGGATGTAGACCATCAACGGTGCGTGGTTGAACCAGAGGACGAAGGTCAGAAAGAAAGCGAACCACGCGAAGTGAAGCGTGCGGATCTTTGGATCGTCCAACTTCAGGAAGGGGAGCTGTGCTCGAGCCATTTCAATTCCTATTCCTCAGACGGTCGATGCGGACGGCGCAATGTTTGAAGGAGGGCTGCCGCGAATAGGGATCGAAGGACGGATTCGTGAGGCGATTGATGTTTTCGAAGTGCATGGGGATGAAGACGCGGCCGAGCCCGGTGGTGGCCGTCACGATGGCGCGTGCATTCAGTGAGCCGCGACGTGAAGAGATGCGGACCGTCTCGTCTGTCTCGATCCCGCTCTGGGCTGCGTCTTCGGGGTGGATCTCGACCCAGCACTCCCGGGGCGCGAGTTTTTGCAGCACGCGAGAGCGTGCGCTGCGCGTCTGTGTATGCCATTGGCTCGACGAGCCACGCCCCGTGAGCAGCACCAGCGGGAATGACGTGCAGGGCGGCTCGGCGACGGGGCGCGTATCCTCGAAGCGGAAGAGGGCGCGGCCGTTCGGCCGGTAGAACTTTCCGTCTTCAAAGAGTCGCCGCTCGGTCGCCGGTGTTCCTGCATCGAGTATGCGGGGCCATTGGATGCCTCCTGCTCGTTCGAGCGCCCGGTAGCCTTCGATTCCCGAGAAGTCGCAGGGGCGGCCGCGCGATAGCTCCTTCATGGTGTCGAAAATGTCTTCCGGTGTCTTCCAATGCTCGAAGACTTCCCGGCAGCCCCAATGCTCTGCGATCAGGCGGAAGATGTGAAAGTCGGCCAGGGCCTGACCCGGAGTGCGCCGCACCTTCTTCGTGATGCCGATCCGGCGCTCCGAATTGATGAAGGTGCCTTCCTTCTCTCCCCAGCCGGCGGCTGGTAGCATGAGGTGCGCCTGCTGCGCCGTCTCGGTATCGGCGTAGAGATCCTGGACGACAAGGAAATCGAGCTTTGCCAGCGCCTCGTGAAAGAATTGCTGTCCGATCCAGGAGTGCGAGCCGTTGGTGGCGATGATCCAGAGCCCCTTGATATGCCCGGCATGGATCTCCTCGACGATCTGGTCGTAGGCGAGACTATTTCGATCCGGAATCCGTTGCGGGTCGAGATCCAGGATTCGGGCGACGTCGTTGCGGTCGTCAGGGTTTTCGAAATCGCGGCCCCCGAAGAGGCTGCTGGTATTGCTGAAGATCCGGGAGCCCATGGCGTTGCATTGACCCGTGATCGAGTTCGCTCCGGTTCCTGGGCGCCCGATGTTGCCCGTCATGAGCGCCAGGGCGATCAAGGCCTGTGCGGTGCGGACGGCCTCATGTCCCTGATTGACGCCCATCGTCCACCAGAAGGAGACACGCTCGCCCCGATGGATCGTCTCGGCCAGCTCTTCGATGGCGCCGGCCGGGACGCCCGTCGCCTCTGCGACTTCTCGCGGGGGGTAGCGCTTTGCGTGTGCGGCGAAAGCCTCGAATCCCTCGGTATGGGCGTCGATGTACTCGCGGTCGATCCAGCCGCGCTCGATCAGGACCTGAGCGACGGCGAGGAAGAGCGCCAGGTCGGATTTCGGGGCGATCGGCAGGTGCCGGGTGGCCGCCATGGCGGTCTCGGTGCGGCGTGGGTCGACGACGACGATCTCTGGCGAGTGCGGGTTGCGGCAGATCCGTTCCCAGAGGATAGGGTGGGCGATGCAGAGGTTCGAACCCACCAGCACAATCACGTCGGACTCCTCGAAGTCCGCATAGGTGTAGGGCGGAGCGTCGAATCCGAAGCACTCCTTGTAGGCGACGACCGAGGTCGCCATGCACTGGCGCGTGTTTCCGTCGCCGTGGACCATTCCCATTTCGAACTTTGCGAGAGCACCGAGGAAGACCATTTCCTCCGTGGGGATCTGGCCCGTGCTCAGGTAGGCGACGGATTCGGCGCCGGACTGCTGCTGGATCCGGCGGAAGTGTGAGACCATCTCCATCACGGCGCGCTCCCAGTCAACGGGTTCGAGTTCGCCGGTGTCGTTGCGAAGCAACGGTGTCGTCGCGCGATCCTCCGATCCCATTGGGGCCAGCGCCTCCCATCCCTTGGGGCATGCCATACCGAGGTTGACGGGGTACGCCGCATCGGGAGAGACATTCACAGCCGCGCCACCCTTCAGATGGACGCGCAAGCCACAGCCCGTCGAGCAGTAGCCACAGATGCTGGTCGTGGTTGCGTCGGGGGTTCTCTCTTTCGGGAGCTGTCCCAATCCGAAGCCGCCGGGGACCCGCTCGAGCCGGGCCGTCAGCGGGCCGGCATCATCGCGCAGCAGCCGCTTTGCGCGATCCATCCATTCTTTCAAGTTCATGACGGACTCCCCCCTCCCTTCAAGTGCTCAGCCGAGTCCCGGCATGGCGCGCGCCGCCTCGGCTCGGAAGAAGAGATGGCGCTCCAGCAGTTCTCCTACGAGAAGGAATGTGAAGCTTGCGAGCGCGAGGCCCGCCGTGGCGTCGACCGCAGCATTTGCGCCCGCCAGGAGCACGAGCAGGCAGAGCCCCGCCAGGGCGGCGGCCGCAAATCGGAGGGTGGTCTCGACCCCGAGAGCGCCGCGCATCAGCTGGGCGCTGCGTCCCAGAGCGTCCCTTCCGCGATGTCGCAGGAAGGAAAACTCAACGAGGCTCTTCCCGGCAATGGCGACGAGATTCAGCTTGCTGAGCGTCGTCACGAGTAGATCCGGTAGCGCTGCGCCCGTCAGTGCGGCCAACGTCGCGCAGAGAAGCGAACCCGAGATTCCCAGCACGAGTGCCGATCCGAAGAAGCGGAAGCTGCTGCGGCCCAGGGACCAGAAGGGCCGCTGGGTGTCGGCGTAGATCATGGCCGAGCAGAATGTCGCGAGCAGGCCGGTCGCAAGGGCCCCGATGCCGAGGCCCTTCTGCACGATGGGAAGCCAGCCTGGCGGCATGTCCGCCCATATGAAGCTGGCCCCCGCCCAGTGGCTGGCGCCGTAAGCGGCCAGCAGTCCGGCGAAATTTACGAGCACAAGGACCTCTCGACTCATCCAGGAGGTACGCCAGCCGAGAAAGGTGCGAAAGGCGTAGAGCGGACGCCCGAGGTGGAGGAGCGCGCCCGCCTGCCCGAGGATGCCCACCGCGGCGGCAACCAGGGCCCAGATTGATCCGAGCGCAGCCCAGGCCCGGGGCGCCAACACGCCGGAGAAGGCGTCGACCCAGAGCATGCCCACCGAGAACTGCACGGCGATCGTCATCAGGACGAGAGATGTATGAGCCTCCTCGCGGGGTCGGGCGCTCGCATCTGCCGGTCGAATGCGTTCCGGGCGCGGCCGGATGCCGACGTAGCGCGTCGTCGGGCGCGTGATGCCGGAGCCCGGCATCGCATCTTCAGCGACGGGCAAGAGGCTGTCGTTGCGTGTGAAGCCCGTGTCGACGATGGTGATCGAGATTGCCCGATTCGAGCAGCCCTGCACGCAGGCCGGCGCTTCGCCGACGGCCAGGCGATCCATGCACATATCGCATTTGCGCACGATGCCGAGTGCCGGGTTGTACTTCGGCGCGTCGTATGGGCATTGGAGAACGCAGTATTGGCAGCCGATGCACTGATCATCCAGATGGCGAACGATGCCGGTTTCGGGATCTTTTTCGTAGGCCTGAACCGGGCAGCCGGCGAGACAGGCCGGTTTCTCACAATGATGGCACGATGTGGTGACGGTCTGCTGGTAGGCCAAATCGGCATCCTCACCGATCAGCCGACCCACGTCGCGCCAGGTCTCACCCGCTTCGAGACCGTTCAGGCTATGACATGCGGTGACGCAGGCCTTGCAGCCGGTACAGCCATCGAGGTCGACTCGGAAGGCATACTGCTGCCCCTCTCCGGGGCGTTCTGTTGGAATCAGTTCGTGGCAGGTACGCGCCCTGAGGGGCAGATCTACGGCTTCGTGGCGCTCCGCGAAGCGCTCGACGGCTGTCAGGTTCTGCTGCTCTTCGAGCAGCCGATCGATCAGCTGGATCTCCGACTCGTCCTCCATCCGCGGTGCTGCGCTCACGATCAGTTCCCACGACAATCGAGCGATTCGTCGAGCGCGTCTGCTTCGGGCAGCTTGACCCAGACCTCGCCCTCGCGGACTTCTACCGGGAAAGTCTGGATCTGGAAGGATGGGTCGTTCAGTCCCTTGCCCGAGAGTAGCGAGAAGGTCTTCTTATGCAGCGGGCATGCAACCTTCGGCTCGCCTTGTTGGCTGCCTAGCAGACCGCGGGCCAGTACGTTGTCGCGCCGATGAGGGCAGACGTTCTGGGTCGCGTACCATTCGTCGCGGCTCTCGAAGCGGAAGATCGCAATCTGGCAGGCACCGTGTCGCACCGCCTTCCCCCCGTCGGCGGGGAAGTCTTCGACCCTCGCCATGCGGAACCAGGACCATTCGGCTTCGGCCGGGAGTCCTTCCAACTCATTCTTCGGGCTCGATTCGGTCCAGGCGACGGGCCGCCTTTGCTTACGCTCGCGTATGAAGCCCACGCTTTCATCCAACTCGCTCGAGTCCGCGTAGTGGCGGAACCAGGCGCGCCTCTCGGGTCTGTGTACCACCTCGGCCCACTCGCATTGGTAGGTATCGACGAGCTGCTGCATCTCGGTTTCGAGTTGCTCACAGATTCCCAGCCCGTCGTCGATCACGACGCGCTTCAGGTACTCGATGCCCCCGTCGAGTTCTTCCAACCAGCGCGCCGTGCGTTCCAGGGGTTTTGCCGTCCGGATGTAGAACATCAGAAAGCGGTCGATCAGGCGGATGATCGTTTCATCGTCGATGTCGGTTGCGAAGAGGTCGCCATGGCGTGGGTTCGAGCCACCGTTGCCGCAGAGGTAGAGATTCCAGCCGTTCTCAGTCGCGATGATGCCGAAGTCCTTGTTCTGGGCTTCGGCACATTCGCGGATGCAGCCCGATACGGCGGATTTGAGCTTGTGGGGAGCGCGAAGCCCGCGATAACGCTCTTCGATACGAATCGCGAAGGCCGTCGAATCCTGCACGCCGAAGCGACACCAATTCGAGCCCACGCAGCTCTTCACCGTGCGCATGGCCTTGCCGTAGGCGTGGCCGCTTTCGAAGCCGGCCGCTACCAGCTTCTCCCAAATATCGGGAAGCTCTGCCAGGTGAGCGCCGAAGAGGTCGATGCGCTGACCGCCCGTGATCTTGCAATAGAGGTCGTATTCCCGGGCGACCTCTCCCAGCACGATCAGCTTGTCGGGCGTGATCTCGCCGCCCGGCACGCGTGGTACGACGGAGTAGGTGCCACCGCGCTGGATGTTTGCGAGGTAGCGGTCGTTGGTATCCTGGATGACGGCATGGTCGAGGATGGGGTCGTTCCAGTTCGAGGCCAGGATGGATGCGACGGTAGGGCGGCATATCTCACAGCCGTCACCCCTGCCGTGGCTCGCGAGCAGGTCCTCGAAGTTTTCGATGCGGCCCAGCTTTACGATCTTGAAGAGATCTGCCCGGGTGTAGGCAAAGTGTTCGCAGAGACTTCGGTCGACGCTCTGCCCCAGTCGTTTCTGCTCGGCTTCGAAGAGCTTCGACACGATCGGCAGGCAGCCGCCGCAGCGGGTTCCCGCCCGGGTGCATGTCTTCAGCTCCGCCAGGCAGGAGACTTCCGCGTTCGCGAGCGCAGATACGATGTCTCCCTTGCTGACGTTGTTGCAGGAACAGATCTGGACTTCGTCGTCAAATTGGGTCGGATCCGAGATGGTGCCGGATCCGCCGGGTCCGGTGAGGAGTTCGTGGGGGCGCGCAGGCAAGGGCGTACCCCGCTTGACGGCACTCGTGAGCGATAGAAAGGGCTCGGTGTCGCCTACGAGGATTCCGCCAAGCAGGCGCTGGCCATCCGAGCTCACCAGGAGCTTCTGGTAGACGCCTGCGACACGGTCTTCGAGCACCACCCTTCGCGCTCCGATGCCATCTTCATCGGCAAAGGACTCGCCGAAGTTCGCGACGTCGATGCCCAGCAGCTTGAGCTTCGCCGAGAGGCCGGCACCCTTGAAGTGGGCCTCCTCGCCGTGCAGTCGCCGGGCCAGCACGTCGGCCATCTCGTAGCCGGGTGCCACGAGGCCGTAGATCGTTCCGGCGTGAACGGCGCATTCGCCGATCGCAAAAATATGCGGATCGCAGGTTGCCAGTGTATCGTCGATCGCGATGCCACCACGCTCGCCCACCTTGAGCCCGGCCGTGCGAGCCAATTCATCTCGGGCCCGGATGCCTGCCGAGAGAACGACCATGTCGGCGGATAGGGCCGGATCGTCGGCAAAACGCAAGCCGCGAACACGATCGCTTCCGAGGATCTCTTCGGTCCGCGCGTCGGTGTGCACGCGAACGCCCAGCGATTCGATGGCTCGCCTCAGGAGTGCGCCGCCGGCATCATCGACCTGGCGAGGCATCAGGCGTTCACCGAACTCGATTACGTGGGTCTCGAGTCCCAGGTTGAGGGTAGCGCCAGCGGCCTCGAGGCCCAGCAATCCGCCCCCAATCACGGCGGCGCTCACGGTGTCGGTGCGCTGCGCCCACGCCTTGATTGCTTCCAGATCCTCAATTGTCCGATAGACGAAGACACCCGGCGTGTCGGTACCGGAAAGCGGAGGAACGAAGGCGGAGGAGCCCGTCGCCAGAACAAGCGCGTCGTAGTGGACGCTGTCGCCACGGCTCGATTTGACGCTGCGCTGCTCGCGATCGATCTCGATCACGCTCTCTCCGAGCCGCAGCATGATGCCCTGCTCCGCGTACCAGCCGGCGTCGGCCAGTGCGAGGTCCTCGGCGCCGAGGCCGGAAAAAAAGCTGCTCAGGCGGACGCGGTCGTAGGCGGGGCGAGATTCTTCGCCAAAGACGACGATTTCGAAGCGACCGTCGGAGTCCAACTCGCTCATCCGCTCGCAGAATCGATGGCCCACCATTCCATTGCCCACGACCACGACGGTGATACGTTCTGCGTTATCTCGGATTTCGCCGCTCACTTGCATCCTCTTGGTATCCACTCTCGGCCCTGAGTTGGATCCGGCACATTCGGATCCCTCTATTGGGAACCTGTGGTGGAGAAAGAGAGTAAGAGCAAGAAATATGCCATCGTGTCTTGATGCGACTGTTGCAGCAAAGTGCACCTGCCGGGCCTTCTTTACCTGTGAACACAGGACAGTGTAATTTGTGCCCAAGTGTTGATCAGTGCGTGCACATCGTTATTGCAATGATCCGGGAGCGTGCCTTTGCCGGCACATGCGCACACTTCGACACGCTTGAGCGATTGCGCGCAGCCAAGGGTGTAGAACGGAGCTTCGAATTCCCTACATCGCCCCAGGCCCTAAGGCGAGCAGGTAATGACTGGAATCGATTACGACCAATATCTTCTGCCCAGCGTCATTCGAGCGGAAATATCGCGAAGCTCCGGCATGGAAGGGGTGAGCCCTGCAATCTTCCGCCCGCGGAGCTTCGGCTTCGAATGCGCTTGTCGGGTACGGGTCTACGCTCGATCCTTTTTCCCGCACTCCCCCGCTTTCATCTTGCGCGCGATCCGTTCGGCCACCATCACGCAGCCGAGGTAGGTGTTGCCACAGGGGATGGTCGGCATCACCGAGGCATCGGCGACGCGCAAATTCGGGATGCCGTGCACCCGGCAGTCGGCATCGAGTACCGGCCCCATCGGGCAGGTGCCGACCATGTGGCCGTAGCTCATGGTGTTGCGTTCGAGCGCAGTCGCCACCGCATCCGGCGCCCCGAGATCGTGTGGAAGCATCGGGTACAGGCTCAGCGCTTGAAAAGCAGTGGAGCGTTCCCAGGCCGCGAGTTGATCGAAGGCGTGACGCAGTCGCTGCAGTGCGTCTTCCGGCAGCGGCGGGGCGACCACCGTGGGACCCGCCTCGGGTGTGCTGCCAAGCCTGACGCTGCCGCGCCCGCTCGAGCGCAGCGAGAAGACGGCGAGCACGAAGAGGGTGTGGTCGCGAGTGGGTGAGGCCAGGAATTTCATGGCGTGCAGGCCGGTCTTGAGTCCAGGATTGCTTTTCGCATTCTTGGATTGTTTGAAAAGGCTCATCTTTTCGCGGAGAGTAAGGGGGTTCCGGTCCGGATCATGGAGCGAGACCGGCATCAGGTGGTAGTCGGCATCCACCCCATTCGACGCGCCGACGAATACGATCTGGGCGGGCCCGGCGATGCCGCCCCGCGGTCCAGGGTGGAGGTAGGGAATGCCAGCACCGAGGTGGTCACTCAGGGTCGAACCCACTGGCAGATCGGCATGGAGTTTGATGCCGTGTTCCGCGAGGTGCTCCTTTGGCCCGACTCCAGACCGAAGCAGCATGGTCGGGGACCAGAGAGCCCCGGCCGCCACCACCACTTCGTCCGCCTCGATTTCCTCGCCGCTCGCCAATACGACCCCCATCGCGCGCCCATTCTCGATTCGGATGGTCTCGACTTCGGTCCCTGTGCGGATTTGAAGATTGTCGCGTGCGCGCACCTCGCTGCCCAGGTAGGCGAGGCTCGTGGAGACCCGTTCTGCCTTCTCGTCGATGGTGACCGGGAAGACGCCGATGCCCGGGAGTTGGCTCGGGTCGTTGATGTCGACCGCGGCCGGCTGTCCGATCTCCAGCATCCCCTCGTAGAAGGCTGTCTGGCTGTGGCTCATCTCATCCCTGCGCCATCGGCGCACCGGAAGCGGGCCTTCGCTTCCGTGGATCGGTGAGTCGCCGAAGTCCGCATCGCGCTCGGCGGCGATGAATGTACTCTTGACGTCGTCCCAACCCCAACCGTCGAGGCCGGCGTCGGCCCAGGCGTTGTAGTCGGTCGGTTGCCCGCGCAGGGTCGCCAATCCGTTGACCGCGGAGGTCCCACCCAGGAGCCGTCCCTGGATCATCGCGGTTGCTCCGGTCTGCGTCGTCATGGATGTAGAAACAAAGTGCTTTCCCTCACCCGTCCAGGCCTCAGCGGCGCGGATCGGCTCCAGGAGGGCTTCGTCATACGCATCGTGATCGGGACCCGCCTCCAGCAGCGTCACCGAAATGTCGGGATCCTCGCTCAACCGCCCGGCGAGCACGGAGCCCGCGGTCCCGCCGCCCACCACGATGAGGTGTCGTTTGTCTTCCGCCATCTTGAGCTTCGAGTCTCCTGCTCGCTTGAGTCGAGTGCCTAGGAATCGAGCTTGCCGACCACCTGGGCGAGCCCCTGGATCGACGGGCCCGCGACCGCCGGGGGCATATCCCGTGAGCCAGGAACGACGCGCACGAAGTCGATGCCGCATTCGGCAATTTCCCCGAAGCGCTTGACGGCCTCGTCCAGAGGGCCGGCGATTCCGAAGCGGTGAATGAATTCGGCGTCGAGGGCCTGGGCATGGTCGCCCGCTGCAAGCCCGTGGTTGGCCATATCGTAGTGGCTGCGCAGATGCCGCGCCGCCGCACGCGCGCCTTTGGGCAAGGATTCGATGTCCATGCCGCGAAAGCCTGAGAAGTGCGCGAAGACGGAAAGACCACCGCGGATGGCCTCGCGCGCCACATCTCGGTCGGGGTTGATGACGCAATTGAGGTACGCACCGAAGCGCAGCGTGTCGGGGTCCCTGTCTGCCCTTTCGGCCGCGCGTCGCGCCTGGGCGATGCATTCGCCGAGGCGCTCGGTGTCGGCACCGACCGCGAAACAGATCCGATCCGCGCGGCGTGCGGCGATCTCGATCACCTTGGGTCCGGTGGCAGCGACCTCGATGGGGATGGGGGGCACGTCGAGATCGTCCAGCCATTCGATGCGGCTCGGGTGGCCATTGCGCTGGATCTCCTCTCCGGCGAGGTACGCGCGCAGTTGCTGCAGGTAGAGGTCAAAGGCATCAGGCGGCGCGGGTCTTTTTCCGATCTTGGCCATCGACGAGTCGCCGCGTCCGATGCCAAGCACGGCGCGACCTCCACTGGCCACTTGCAGGCCGAGGGCCGATGAGGCCGTCACTGCGGGATCGCGGCTCACCGGATTCGTCACGCCGGTCCCGATCTGGATGCGCTCGGTCGCGGAAGCAGCGAGCATGAGCTGCCCCCAGACCTCGGGCGTCAGGCATTGGGTGTCGGCAAAAACCAGGCTCCGAAAGCCGAGCCCCTCTACCAATCGCGCTATATCGGCTGAGCCGGCCGGGTTCGGAAACATCAAGAGTCCCAATTCCATCGTCTTCCTCTCATCTGTGGATGCGAAGGGCGCATCATCAGTCTTCGGGCTGGCGCGCCTCCACGAGGATCTTTTCTCCAGTCCTGACGGTAGGGTGGGCCCGTGTCGATGCACTGGCGTGATTGACAAAGATGGGTGACGACCATGCACGCGGCTCGGCCTCGCTAAGACAGTCGTCGTCATAGGGGGTATTCAGGCCGCAGGGGGCGACTTCGACGCAGCGTCCCTGCTCGTCGAAGCGACAGCCCAGGGGATTGTCGCCGTGGATCAGGGCATCCGGCGCCTCGATGGCTCGCGCGTAGTAGACCGCGTCGCGGCCCGAAGCGGCGAACTCGCTATCCGCGAATTCGACGACACAGCCCGATCCATCGGCCGGGCAGGGAAGTACGCGCCAGGGGTCTTCGACCAGTCCGTCGAGCGCTTCGTCCGGCGAGTTCTGTGGGCGGATGCGCACGATCTCGATGCGCGTGATGGGACGCCTTTCATCGCTCGGGTTGTAGCACTCGCCAAGGCAGATTCGGTCGACCCGATCCCGGCCCAATATATCGACGACCTGCTCGGGGCAGCCCGGCTTCTGCTCGAAGGATCCGATGGCGCGCACTCGGAAGCGCGGGTTCTCGCTGCGCTCCGTTGTGGTGCCCATCGGGACCGAATGGATGCTGTCGATCAGATCAAACCAGAGCAGCGTACGCCTGCCACTCGTGGCGTAGACCTCCTTGCGCTCTAGCGCGTCCCAGATCGAATCCCGGTCACGACCCGCAGAATGAACGGCCACCAGACCCCCGGTCGTGAAGTACGCCGAAGCGCGTTCGATCTCGAAGAGTTGCAGCGGATTCTGGCCACTGCTTACGAAAGGGGCGGATTCGGCGGCCGGCCCGTCGGCATCATTGCTTGAACCGAAGAAGCCATCGGTATTCGGACCGGAGTCCCCGATCCGGCCACGCCCTTCGGTCATCTGGCCTCGGCCGATCTCCTTATAGCCGGTGCCCGGTTTGGCCGTGTGATTGTCGCTTGATCCGATGAAGCCGAAGTCGAAGCGTTTCGGATTCGAGGGATCGCTCCAGTCCCGGAGAGCGAGCATATACTGGGCGGAGCCACGCGGCCGATAGTTGAAAGTGGGCTGAAACATTTCGTTGGGGGCCTGCCCGGCATTCAGCCAATCGCTCGCCTCGTAGCCGGGCACGGTGAGCCAGCCAGCCTGAAAGGCCTTCAGGTAGTTGGCACGCGCTTCTTCAGCGCGGCGTGCGCACTCCGCTTCAGACTCGCCCGTCTCCTTGCAGCTGGCCCCGATGAGCAGGCCAGCCTGCCAGCAACTCGGAACATAGCCGTTGCGGGGGGCTGGGCATTCCAGGGAGCCATCCGATGCATATTCAACGGGGCGCCATGGCGGCAGTTGCTCGGAGTTGCCATGGCCCGAGTAGATTTCCACGAGGGTCTGGCGCTTTGGATCGTGGCCTGGCAACTGCTTGCGCCAATCAGAACCGGCCGGAGTATAGATGCCCCAGGCCGTGCCGTGCGGAATCACGATGGAGTCGTGGCCCCAGTCGTCGAGTTTGTCAAAGAGCACCTCCGGCTTGGCTGCCGATTCGCGACAGTCGCTCGGAAGGTCGCGGACCGGAACATCGTCGGGGCATGTGTCGACGGCGGCTGCATTGCGCATGAATCGGACGAAGCTGCGGCCGCGCTCTCCACCGGCAAGAGCCACGCCGGCCAGGCCGAGCAGCGGTACTTCCAACCTGCCCGCACTATCCGGCGGGCGGGCAGCGATGGGTCGCGTGGGGATTTCTTCGTCGGAGAGACCACGGAGCACCACGTTCTTGTGGCCGTAGTGGTTCTCGGGCGTGCTGCCGATGTGGCTCCACTCCCAGCCCAGGTAGGTCACCAGATCTGGATTCGTCGGATCGCCCGCTACGGCGTTGCAGGCACGAACCGATTCGATCGTGTCTTCCCAAAGAGTTGGCGTCAGGGTCTCGGCATGATCGTTGATGGACCAGAAATCAAGGGCCGAGCAGAAGCGGGCGAAGTCACAGGCATCGGCCGGGGGCGCGCTGCCCTTTCCGCCGGCGAGCGGGAGGCCCATCATGAACGCATCGAAGCTGAAGGTCGTGTGGACATGGAAATCACCAAAAAGGATCTGTTCTTCCTCCGGCGCACCCAGCATGCGAGCCGTGTCGGTCTGCACGTTGATTCGCTCTTCCATGCTGGCTACGGGGCGAGGTAGCTCACGAATTTCGCCCGGGGCTTCATCGCTCCCGAGCCAGCCATTCACTGCGGCGAAGAGCCAGAGCATGGCAAGGCCCAAAATGATCAAGATCGCCTTCTTCATGGAGTCTCTCCTTGATTCTTCTTTACGTCACTCTACGCCTTCGCAGTGATCGGGAGACGGTTGACAGAAAAGTTGATACAGCGTATCAATTAAAGACGATGCCGCAAGCGCCTGTCAATCCAAACTCAGCCGATCAGAACGCGGCCCCGTCCGGTGTGCGGGAGCGCAATGTGGAAATGCGCCGCCAGCAGATCCTCCAGGCGGCGCGGGTCCTTTTGAGCCGGGGTGGGCTTGGGGCTCTCTCGATGCGAAAGCTCGCCGAAGAGGCGTCGCTCAGCGTCAATACCCTCTACAACCTCTGGGGCACGCGCGAAGAGATCCTGCGCGCGCTCACCCTCGACGCCCGAGAGCGGATGGAGGCGTCGCTTCCCATCGAGGCGTCGCCCGCGGATCCGATTGCTTATTGTCGCTTGCTCGTCGGGGCCACCATCCAGGAACTCTGCCGCCAGCACGAACTCTTCCGGCCGATGATTCTCGCCTGGCTCGAGGGGGAGATCGCGGGGCAACCATCTCCCATCGAACCGATGGAACACTCGATCCACATGCTTTCGCAGATCATCCAGATGGCCCGAAAGAGCGGGCTCATTGAGTGTCCCATGAAACCCGAGCAGGTGGCCTGGCAGATCCAACACGGCGCTCAGTTCGCGTCGATCCAATGGGCGCTCGGTCGAATCGACGATACCCATTTCGAGGCGCGAGCACTCTACAGCGTGAACATCGCTTTTCTCGGCATTGTCCACGAAGAGCGTCGGCCGGAGATCCGGCAGAAGCTCAAAGGACTCGAGCGAAAGCTGCGTATGTATCCGGCAAATATGGAAACCGCGCCAGACCCTGGCGCCATCATGGATCGGAGGGAAAGGTCTTGAAGACACGAATCCCAATTTTGCTGGGGGTGGTCATCATCGCTGCCATGGTCTTTGTTGGCATGATTACACGCGACGGAGACAGGGTTGTTCCGGAGGGAGAAGGGACGATTTTCCTGGACGCGGGCGAGTTTGAAGCCTTCCCCCTGCCCGACTACGCGGCGAAGCACGTCACGGATGACTATAAGAGCTATTTCGTCGAGGTAGATCCAGGTATCAAGGTGCACGTGCTCGAAGTGGGATCGGGCTTTCCCGTATTTCTACAGCACGGCAATCCCACCTCTGGATTCCTCTATCGGAAAGTGGCGGAAGAGCTGCCGACGGATCGCGTTCGGGTGATCATGCCGACCCTGGTGGGCCTGGGGTTCTCGAGCAAGGTGCCCGCGAGCGAGCATACGCTGGATAATCACGTCCGCTGGATCAGCGGCGTTCTCGAGCAATTGCAGCTGATGGAATTGGTCTACGCGGGGCAGGATTGGGGCGGTCCTATTGGGATGGGGGCGCTTGCCCGTTCACCCGACCTGCTGAAGGGAGCCGTCCTGCTGAACACCGGACTCAACGCCCCGAAAGAGGAAATGGACCTCTCCCGTGCCCATGCCATCGTGAAGACCCCGGTGGTTGGTGAACTCATGCTGGGGGTTGCTTTCTCGATCTTCGAGCGGTTGCCCCAGATGCAGGGTGACCCCGATTCCATTCCGGCGGATGTGGTGGAACTCTACGGGAGGCCCGTCGTGGAAAGCGGCAATGACAAGGCGCCGCTGGCGATGATGCGCATGGTGACCGATGGGCCGGATCATCCCACGACGCCGCAGATGAGGGTGATCGAGGGCTATGTGCAGGGTCTGGATATTCCCGCTGAAATCATCTGGGGAATGAATGATCCGATCCTCTCCAAATCACTCCCCTTGATGAAGCAGAATTTTCCCGATGCGCCCGTCACGAAAACGGAGGGTGGGCACTTCCTGCAGGAGGAAGTGCCCCCGGAAATCGCCGGGGCCCTCTTGCGGGTCATCGACCAGCTGCAGATCTCGAAAAACGAGGGCATGAATGGAGCTGTCGCAAAGGCTCCCCCAGCCTCTTGAGCCCCCTATCTCTGGGCGTCGCGATGGAAGCGCCGCTCGAACCTCCTCCATCGGTTCGAATACTTGCGTATCGACAAGGCCCCCGGAGAATTCAGTCGGCAATCGAGCCGATCCTTTGAAGACATCGACGAGTCGGTCGCGCAATAGGAGGAGGCGAGTGGACGCTTGGGAGACGACGAGGAAAGGCGCATCATGCGCGAACTGAGACTCTACGCTTCGCCGGCTTCGTTGTATTCCGGCAAGGCGCGTAGCTATTTGATCAAAGCGGGAATCCCGTATCGAGAGACGTCTCCGGGCGATGCGCATTTCCGCGAGCAGGTATTGCAGGAGGCGGGCGCTTTCTCGATGCCCACAATCGAAACGGCGGATGGAAGAGTCGTGCGCGACAGCACGCGGATCATCGATCACTTCGAAGCGCGTGAGTCGCGCTTCGCACCCCAGTTGCCCCGTCAGTCGGTACTGAGCCTGCTCTTCGACCTAATCGGCTCCGAGGGTCTGCTCCGTCCCGCCATGCACTACCGCTGGAATTTTCCCGCTGCCAATGAGGCCTTCATAAAGCGTCACTTCGAGATGATCGCACCGGAAGGGCTCGATGCGACCCAGATGGCCGAAGCCGGCATGCAACGAATGCGTCAGGCCGGTGTGGCATTCGGCGTCACATCGGAGAACTTCGCTGGCATCGAATCGCTCTATGAGTCCTTCCTCGATTTGCTCGACGCGCATTTCGCCGCAAGCGGCTATCTGCTCGGCGGGAAACCCTCGATCGGCGACTTCGGCCTGATCGCGCCGCTTTACGCGCACCTGGGTCGGGACCCCTATTCGGTCAGATTGATGCAGACGAAGGCGATCCACGTATTTCGCTGGGTCGAGCGCATGAATCGCCCAGAATTGGATACCGGTGAGCTCAAGCAACAGGACGATGACTACAGAGCAGGCGACGAAATCCCGGATACGCTGGTGTCGGTACTCCAGCATATCGCCAAGGACTTCGTGCCCGAGACATTGGCTGCGGCCGAGAGCATCAACCGATGGCTCCGCGCCAACCCACCCGATGCCGGCGCTGCAATTCCGAGAGCCGTTTCCGTGAGGGCCGAGTTCGAGGTGGAGGGGTTGACTATAAAGGCGATCGCTCAGCCCTATCGTTTCTTCCTCTTGAAGCGCGTGCAAGACAGGGTGGTCGCCCTCGACGAGCAAGCCAGGAAAGCGGTCGATGATCTTCTCGCGCGCTGCCATCTGGTAGACGTGTTGGCTGCCGCTCTCGATCGAGAGATCGGCTGGGTTGGCAATCAGGAGGTTTGGCTTTGATTTGGCATGGGGTCAGGCTGCGGCCTGAAGGGATAGGGACAATTGTATCATGACGAGTATCCTCACCTGCTTTTTGGTTGTGGGAATAATCGCTTTGATGATGGCGGGCCTCTGGCAGCATCTCCGCTACCTGGGAATTCGGCGTGAGCGCCTGGAGGATCTGCAGCCCCTCCTCTATCCCGGGACTGCGTTCCACACGGTGACCTTCCTCAAGGTCGATGCAGCCCTGGGGCGCGAGGGAGAACTCGCCACGCTTCGCACGTTGCGCGATGCGATTGAGTCTCCGGGCTATGGGCGCGTGGTCTACGCCGGCCTGGTGGGCGTGAACATGGCGGCTTCGACCCGGCTTGCCAACGATTGGAGTGCAGTCGTGTTGGCCCAATATCCGTCCAAGGAGGCCTTTGACCGCCAGCACGAGGGCCCCGAATTCAAGCAGCTCCTCGGCGGATGCGAGCGCAGTCATGTGCACGGATTCCAGCGACCCGTGCTTCTGAATCTGATGCTCCCCATTGCATTGGGATTGATGCGCCTGCGCGATATCGTGCTTCGCCGGGAACCCATCCTGCCCTTCGAGCCCCTGGCCCATGAGGATGCGCTGCCCCCGATCCAGGCGAAGCGCACGGAGATCCTGAGGCTCGACGACTATCGCGATATCCGTGACGACGCGATCCTGGTCGTCAATCTGATCCAACCGGGTACGTCTGAGCAACGAGCAGCCGATCGCGCCTACACCCGGGCGATGATGCGCGGCATGGCCGAGGGCGGATACGGCCCAATGCATATGGGACGCGCCTTCCTGGTCGAGGGCGAGCATAGCTTCAAAGGATTCGTGGCCGTCTACTATCCCGGCATCGATCATATGCACGCGATGATCGGCAGTACATTCATCAACCGGGTCGGACCGGGAAAACAGCTCGGCGATACACTGGCGGTCGCAACGATCCCCGTACTCGCGAAGCTCGATGATACGACGATATGAACGCAGAACCCTTTGCGTCTATCCCGCCGCGGAGCCCCGTTGCACTCATCGACCTGGTCGAGACCCAGACCCCAGAAGCAAGCCGTGCTTTCGTCACGCAGGCCAGCCAACTGGCCGGGGAGGTGGGTGGACGCAGAATGCTCGCGAACGAAGCGATTGCCCCGATGATCGTCCCGGACGAAAGGGTTCCGAAAGCCGATCAGGCCATTCGCTTGCTCCTCGTCACCCAGTACCCGTCGGGCCAGGCCGGCCAGGCCGCCCTCAGCAGGCGGAAGGCATGGGGTGCCGAATTCTCGAGTGAGAAGGTTCAAACCCATGCGGCGCGGCCTGTGGCACGCATCGAGTCACTCTTCGGTAGAACGCTGCCTCATACGCTTGGCCTGCTGGGGCGCAAGTCCGTACCGCAGATCGATGATGCAGAAAAACTCGAAGCGCTTATCGAGGCCTCGCTCATTCTGGGCGAACAACCGGATGAAGTCCGTTGGTCCGCATTGGCTGAGCGCGCGGGCAATCGACCGATCTGGATGTTGAATTTCCTCGAGTTCGCCAAGACAGCCGCCTACGTGGAAGACGGACAGGGTATAGCCCCCAGCGATCCCATCTCTGGTGCCCGCGCGTACCGACGCTATGGGACTGGCATGATCAGTTCGCTCGCCGCGGTAGGTGGACGGGTTGAATGGTCGGGTTATGCACTCGGCCAGCTGGGGGGTAGGGATGATGGCGAGTGGCATCAAGTGGCGATCGCGGTCTACCCGTCGCCAGCGGCGATGATGACGATGCTGGCCCTGCCGAAGTATCGGGCGGCCCACGTCCATCGCGCCGCGGCGCTGACGCGCACGCGGCTGCTCGCGACCCAGCCCATGGCAGGTCTAACGGATGGAATCCAGAGGGCCCATTCAACACCGGTAGACGGGCATGATGTTGGCTGAATATTCACTGCATCGCTTCACTGGCTCTCATCGAAGGCATCCTCGGACGAAGAGCCGATCCGAGTGCGGTGGACCTTGCGTCAAAGCATCCGCCTATTCTGGAGAAGGAAGACTGCAATGATCGTAAAGCTTCTGGTTTTGCTCGCATTTTTGTCATGCGTTCCCCTGGCTCATTCCGAGGAAATCAGGCCCGGCATCCTGCGTACACCCGAGGCCCGCTTTGTCGATCTGGAGGGGTATCCCTTCGACGCCCATTATATGGAGATCGACGGGATGCGCGTGCATTATCTGGACGAAGGGCCCAGGGATGGAGAAAGCATTCTTCTAATCCACGGGGAACCCACGTGGAGCTACCTCTTTCGCAAAATGATTCCCATCCTCGTCGAGGCCGGTTATCGGGTGTTGGCGCCCGACCTGATCGGTTTCGGCAAGTCCGACAAGTACGCGGACGAAGCCGCCTATAGTTACGTCATGCAGGTGGCGTTCATGCGCGAGTGGGTAATTCGGCTCGACCTGCGTGACGCAACCTTTTTTGGCCAGGACTGGGGGGGGTTGATCGGTCTGCGCGTGGTGGCCGCCGAACCGGATCGCTTCGCACGCGTCGTGGTGTCCAATACGGCCCTGCCCGCGGCGGGTGGCTTGGGCGGAATGCTGGGTTATCCGCTCTTCAAGGCGGCGGTCTGGTGGCTCGGTCCCCTCACACTTGAAGAACTCCAGGCCGATATCAGTTTCCCACGCTGGGTCGCCTATAGCTACCACGTCGAGGATCTGCCCGTGGGCGAATCGATGGCGTTGCTGGGCGGTGAGCAACCGCGCAGAGGCTACGAGGCGCCTTTCCCGGACCAACGCTATAAGGCGGCCGCGCAGATCATGCCCTACCTGGTGCTCTCGCAACTGCGTGAAAATGAGGTGGCCTGGGAAAGAGTATTCGATCAATGGGATAAACCCTTCCTGGTCGCCTTCACCGACGCCGACCCGATTACCGCCGCGGGCGAGGCCGTATTTCTCGAGCGCATTCCCAGCGCGCAGAATGTGACGATCCGCGGGGCGGGCCACTTCGTGCAGGAAGATGCCGGGCCCGAACTGGCGCTACTGATGATCGATTTCATGCAGGGCCGTCCCCTGTCGGCAGAAATATCGACCGATCGGGATTGAACGAGAGAGATCTCGAAACCAGGCCGGCTTCCGTAGCGGATACGCCGTATCAGAAGCCATTTCCCAGACGCCAAGCTCAGTCGCGAGCGCTGAGGACGCACCACCTGCTGGCGTCTTCATGGGCCGGAGACGAGGAGCTTCAAGTCAAGAGTCCTGATTTCGCTGGCGCTCGTCGCCATCGCTGCTCTCGCGTTCACAAACTCGATCACTGGGGATGGGGCATTCAAGCTGCCCTCATGGCATGGCGTCCGGGGTTGGGCTTTGTCTGAAGTCCCTATGGGAGGCCGTCATAGGGAATGTCCTATCCCCTCGATTTGTGCATCACTCGAGGTGAAGGGCGCTGAAAAAGGATGGATTTCGAGTGCGATGGCCGATGCGTGTCACTGGGGTCGAATGATCGACCAGCTATCTCCGGCAAGCTTGAAGTGTGGGGAGAAGTCAGAGCATATTCCTGAAACGAGCCTGCCGCGGTCGTGAATTCAGAGTTCCTATCCGAAGTGAGCGGCCTATTGCTTGGCGCCGTTGCGTACTATGCGCTTCTC
>CAYTAT010000006.1:139746-144608 GCA_964435795.1 uncultured Spirochaetaceae bacterium | reverse complement strand
TTCCCGGAAGACCCGAATTTCTTCTCTGCCCGATCCAAACCGATTTCGAAAATCTGATGGTGGAGAGGGGAGGATTCGAACCTCCGTAGGCATATGCCAGCAGATTTACAGTCTGCCCCGGTTGGCCGCTTCGGTACCTCTCCTTCTAATCAGTCCCTTCATCGCCGCCGCCTGGGCATTGCCGATGGAGGAGCCTCTTCGATGTCGGTCTCTCCTTTGTCCGCCGTGACTTCTATCCGCCTCGGCTACCCCGCCGGGTTTTCTTCAGCGCAGATCGGAGAAGAGCACTCCAGTCCGTCTGCGCGCGATCCTCCCGGAAATCGAATCCACTCTCGTCTCGGATCCTGGACGGCGATGTTCCCCGTACCAGTGCCCGACTCCTTCCTCGGGCTTTCAATCGCCCCCATTCCGCCCCACGAGCCACGCGAAGCTATTCAAGTCTGCGCACTGAGGATTCACATGCCGGAGCGCGTCAAAAAATTCAAAATGTCTTCAACGAGATTCGCCTTCTGTTTTGATATCCTCTCGAACCGAAGACGGCCCCCCGAACAAAAGGGGAGATTTCCACTGGCCTGCCCCGCTGCCTCCCCAGAAAATGTTCTGATCTGCCCCCTGTCTGCACTCGCTACGTTCGTCGTCTACTTCACCGATCACCCATGCGATGCAAATCGGACAGTGCATTGGCTCAAGCGCTCGCTGCCGGCTGCGTTCCGAGTCATGAATTGATGCAACAGCTATCTACCCCATTCCCCGATTGCCATTCCCCGATTGCCATCGTGGTCATCCGCGCGACAGACTGCATCTGGCCCCTGCCGCGCCACCCCCAAAAAATCGATTCCGTTGGCCTTGGACTGCCCTCAGACGGAGCTGGCGAGGGGACTCGAACCCTTAACCTTCGGATTACAAATCCGGTGCTCTACCAGTTGAGCTACGCCAGCGACGAAAGGAATGGTGAGAATATAACGGAGGGGTCAGGTCCGGCAACCTGCCGGACGCGCTGGATTTGTAGAATTGGCCCAGTTCTTGCTCCTCGTGACTGTAGCCAAAACACACCAACCACTTCCGAACCGTCCCGAGACTGGTTCGCGAATGAGGGACTCGCCAGCTCGCCTCAGCGGCCCCCGAGAGGAGGGGATCCCGTGTCGACCGGACCGCCCGCCCCCGCTCGCCTGCGAACGAGTTCGTAGAGGAGCACCGCGCCGGCCGCCGAGACGTTGAGGGAACCCACATCTCCCAGCATCGGGATCCGCAGCCGGTGGTCGACGGCAGCTCGCACGCTCGGCCGCAATCCCTTCCCCTCCGCTCCGAGAACGATGACGAGATCTCCGACGAGCAGCCGGTCGGGCAACTCGTAGAGGTTCTGCTCAGCCCCCGGATCCGCGGCAAGCACCCAGAAACCCAGGGCTTTCAATTCGTCCAGGCCCCGGACGAGATTCGCGACCCGGGCGGTTTTCTGCCACTCGATCGCCCCGGCGCTGGCCCGGGAGACCGCCGGGCTCAGAGGAGAAGAGCGGCGTCGAGTCAGGAGCAGGCCCTCCGCTCCGGCCGCATTTGCGACCCGTGCAATGCTTCCGACATTCTGGGGATCCTCGACCCCATCGAGTGCGACGATCCGCCGCTTGCCCGGCTCCGAGGCGAGGACCCGACAGAGTTCGCCGGTACTGTTCCAGCACGGAATGGGCCCGGCCTCGAGTGCGATTTCCGGCCGGGAGGAATCTTCCAAGCCTATAATTTTACTCATCTTATCGGAGTCTACCGAGATGGGCTTCAGGCCGACTTGCGCCGCCAGGGCAAGCGCGGATTCCGATTCCGAGCGCAGCGGGCCGCGCCTGACCCAAAGCCGAAGGAATTCCCGGCGACGGGCTTTCAGGGCCTCTTCTACGCAGTGGCGCCCGTAGAGGAGTTCATTTCCCGATTTCCTGGCGGCTCGACGTTTCTCCATCGCCCCCTGCTCCATTCTCGGCAAGCCGACGAATCCCGGAATTTCCCATCGAGGAGCCCGGCGCCAGCGGAAACCAGGGTATGGCACCCGAATCCTCCGCGCCTCGCTCCCAGAGCCGGGAATTTCGACCCCGACTTCGGGAGAATCACCGTGAAGCAGCCGGCCGACGGGGTATTCTTCCCGAGGTATGCAACGCCACGGGACCTACAAACTCCGCTACAGGAATGGGCTGGCCGAGGCCAGCTACCTGGATCCGCTCGGGCTCGGCCTGTCGCGGGTCCAGCGCATCGTGGAGTCCCTTCGGAGCCAGATCAACGCGGGGGGCCCCGACCAGTCGCTGAAGATCCGCCGGGTCTTCTCGGCGCCCCTTGAGGTTTTCCGGGTCGAAATCGAGGAAAGGGAACTCCACTACCACCGCACTACGCTTCTCGACCGCGACGCCCTCGAGGATCTCCTCGAGACCCTGAACGTCTGTGAAAGCGTTTTCGAGCCCGACTGAGCGGGATCCGACTGCCGAGATCTCTTCGCCGTCCGCAGATCCCGTGCTCGCATCAAGCAAAACGGCCCGATCCGCATATCTGGTGCCCGGGGCAGGGCTCGAACCTGCACGGCACTCTGGCCAGACGATTTTAAGTCGTCCGCGTCTACCCATTCCGCCACCCGGGCGAGTCGGAGAACCGCAAGTCTATACTCCCAGAAGCGATGAGCCCAGCCTCGACTCGAGCACCAAATCGAATTCAGGACATTCCGAGACCCTCGGCCCGGAGAAGACGTGTTTCACGGTAAAAAAATTGTTGTGGTCATGCCCGCCTACAACGCCGCCCGTACGCTCGAAAAGACCTACCGCGAGATTCCTCTCGACCTGGTCGACGAGGTGGTGGTCACCGATGACGCCAGTTCGGATCAAACGGTGGCCGAAGCCCGCCGACTTGGGCTTCGCACCCTCGTCCACGAGAAGAATCGCGGTTACGGGGCAAACCAGAAGACCTGCTATGCGGCCGCACTAGAACTCGATGCCGACGTCGTCGTGATGCTGCACCCGGATTATCAGTACACCCCGAAACTGATCCCAGCGATGATCAGCCTGCTGACCGACGGTCCCTTCGACGTGGTCCTGGGGTCCAGAATTCTCGGGGGGGCGGCCCGCAGGGGGGGAATGCCGCCCTATAAATACATCGCCAATCGGGCTCTCACAGCGCTCCAGAACCTTCTCTGCAACGCCAAACTCTCGGAATACCACACCGGCTACAGGGCCTTTACTCGCGAAGTCCTCGAGCAGCTCCCGCTGCTGGAAAATTCCAATGATTTTGTCTTCGACAACCAGATGCTGGCGCAGGTGCTCTACCACGGTTTCGAGATCGGCGAGATCTCATGTCCCGCCGCTTATTTCGAGGAGGCCTCGTCGATCAATTTTCGACGCTCGATTCAGTACGGGCTGGGGGTCGTCGCTACGTCCCTGCAATTCCGCCTGCAGCGCTGGGGCTGGGGATCCTTCCCCCAATTCGCAGCGGGCGGGCGAGGGCTCCAAATCGCGCCTCCCGAAGAATCGCCGCCCGCCTCCGCGAGCGACGCGAAACGGGGCGACGACTAGAGGCGCGGCCCTACGAGGCCGGGGGCGGGGTCGGATTCGGGGAATTCCAATCCGCTTGAGCCGGTCGAGAGTCGTTCCGCTCGGCGACGGGAATTTCCGCGGACGGCTCCGCGGCGATCAGGTCGCGAATGCTGCGGCGACACTCCCCGCAGCCGGCTCCAGCCCCACAGGCTCCGGCGACCTGACGCACGGTGGACGCTCCCTCTCCCGCCAGGCGACGCACCACCCGATCCGAAACCCCACTACAGCGGCAGACCAACATTCCGATTCCTCCCCACTCGCTTTCTTTGAGTTCCGACCGCTTGCGGCGCCTGCTGCTGCCGCGGTGCGCGGAGACTGCCGTGAACCGAAACCAAAGCTCGCGAGCAATCTCAGCTCACAATATGGGCTTTCCGGTATTGAAAATCAATGTCAATTCTGAAAGAATGTACAACTTCCTCCGGGGGCTGCCCAGAGCCCACGACCCCAAAGCCCGAACGGAGACAGGCGTCGCCTGCGAATGGCCGGAGTAGAGGCGGAGGCTCGCCGCGGACGGGTCGCGAAATTGCCGACTTCCATGCGCTTTTGGAGGCGGCGACCGGATTCGAACCGGTGATCAGGGCTTTGCAGGCCCGCGCCTTACCACTTGGCTACGCCGCCAATTCGCCTTCGCCCTCGGATTCCCACGATACGATGCCGACGACGAGGACCGAGGAGCAGCGATGAGGTACCGCGCTGAGGCCTGGCAGTCAATCGCCAACCCTCTTCAGAGCGGTGGCAGCAGCACGAGAGTTCCCCCGAGACCCAGCCGGAGTTCAGCGTCGATCTCCTGGACTCCCGCCCATAGGTCCGCCTGGGCGGAATGCGAAAACCGCGCTGGAAGGCCTTCCGGCGCAAGATCCCATTTGACCCCACAGAGGAGTGCGCCATCCCGGGATGAAATCCGCAGAGACTGTGGCCGCAGGGGTTCCCGGCTCCCGTCGGAGAGTTGAATCCAATTCTCTTCGAGATCGATCATGCGCACGAAAAATCCGGCTTCCTCAATTTCGATCTGCCCCCTGAAGCGCCCGACCTCAACCACGTACTTCGACTCATCGGCCAGATACACGACCGAACGATCAAATTTTTCCCTCAACTTTCGATTCAGGATCGGCGAACCCTCATGACTCCAGCGACCGTCGTGATGCAGGATCAGACCGAATGGCCGCAACTCCCGATCGCCCTCGGAAGGCTCTCCCCCCGTCCCCTCGTGCGGCTCCTTCTCGAATGGCGACCCGTTCTCGAATGGCGACCCGTTCTCGAATGGCGACCCCTTCTCGAATGGCGACCCCTTGGGACTCAACGATCACA
>CAYTAT010000006.1:57550-139646 GCA_964435795.1 uncultured Spirochaetaceae bacterium | reverse complement strand
TTCTCGAATGGCGACCCCTTCTCGAATGGCGACCCCTTGGGACTCAACGATCACACTCCATGGCGCCGATATGCACCAGGGCGAGAGTCGCGGCGACTTCGGAAAGGGAGCCCCGGGCCAGGATGCCGGACAATGCCTGGGCGTGAAAAAAGCTCGCTGCCCGGCAATGAACCCGGCTCGGAGACGCTCCGCCGTCGGAAACAAGGTAGAAGGCGAACTCCCCATCGGCGGACTCGACCGCCGTCCAGGCTTCGCCCACCGGGACGACCGGTCCGTCGGCATAGATCCCGGCCAACTCCAATTTTAGTTTCAGCGGCATGGTACCCCGGCTGCCCTGACGCCGATCGAGCCACGGGTCGTGACTTCGCACGGGGCCGGAGCGCAGCGCCTCGATGCGAGCGATGCACTGTCTCACCATGGCCAGGCTCTGGCGAATCTCCTCGAGACAGACCAGATAGCGATCGTAATTATCCCCCGCGCTGCCGACCGGCACGTCGAAAGCGAGTTCATCGTAAACGAGATAGGGCTCGCTGCGTCGCAGATCGTCGGCCACTCCGGCACTCCTGCGCATCGGCCCGGTCGCGCCCAGGCGCAGGCATTCCGTTGCGGATAGAACCCCCGTCCCCTGCAACCTGTCGACGAAGCCCCGATTCCCCGTCAGTACTGTATCCACATCCGCCCAGAGCAACATCAGGGCATCGATCCTGCGTCGCGTCATATGGCCGAAGTCATCGGGCATCGGCCTCTCGACGCCGCCGATGCGAATGTAATGAGGCTGGCGCGCCGCACCCGTAAGGGCCTCCAGGCAATCCCATGTGATCTCGCGAGCCTCAAGGGCCCATGCGGCGGGCCCCCCTGCCCCGAGCACCCGGGCCAGTTGCGCGACGCGGGAGAAATGATCCGCCACCCTGGCCAATTCACAGCCGAGCACTCGATGCCAACTCGACCTCAGGGGGGGATCGAGTCCCATGATCTTCTCGACCCCGAGACAATAGGCGGTCGCGGCCAGAATTCCGGACTGCGGTTGGAAGCGCTCGACAAGGGGCAGGACCTGATGCCAGCCGAGGCCCTCGCAACGCTTTTCAAAACCGCGATGGGCGTAGCCGACCTCCGCCTCCGCGGTGACGATGCGCTCACCGTCGACCTCCAAGCGCAAACCCAGCTGTCCATCCATCGCCCCATGACCCGGATCGAGTTCCAGGATTCGGGTTTCTGCACTCGCTTCCATCACGGCGCCGATCCCCCGGGATCATCGTTCGGGCCGGGGTCCGAGCCACTCGGCGCAAAATCGCGTCGCAGAGGATGGCCGCCGAATCCCTCGGGAAGCAGGAGGCGGCGGAGATGTGGATGTCCCGTGAAACGGATCCCGAAAAAATCGAAGACTTCCCTTTCGAGCCAATCCGCGTCGGGCCAGATCCCCGCCACGGAATCGAGCGGCCGACCATCTTCCAGGGCGACCTTGACGCGCAGGCGTCTGCGCCAGTCGGGCCAGCGGAGGTGGTAGACCACCTCGAAGCGAGGCAGAGTCGTCAGCCGATCCAGGGCGGTCAGATCCGACAGCACCGAAGGCCCCAGAATTTCATCGTCCCGCAGGCCCCCCATGAAGCGTTTCAAACGCTCGGCTTCGATGCGAATCGCCACCAGGCCGCGAACTTCTTCGATCTCATGCATTCCTTCGGGCGAGAGCGCGCGCAGGCGTGCCAGCAGAGGTGTTTGCGGGGGCTCAGGCGTCTTCATGATCGGCCTCCTCGAGCCTGCTCTCACCCGCATCGGAATCCACTCCCGAGTCGGCTCCCGCTTCCGCTTCTCCCAGCGTGCCGCGCAGGAGGGAAGCGGGCACCAGTAGAGAATGGAGATCCAGAACGAGTCCCTTTCGCTCAAAATGCGAGATGCCCGCGAGGGGACCCATCGCGATGGCATCCAGCGGGCAAACCTCTTCGCATAACCCGCAGAAAAGACATCCCGCCACGTCGAGTTCGAAATCCTCTCCGCGCGAGGGCGCTACGGCCTCCCCCCCCGGCGGAAGATTCAGGCGGATACAATCCGTGGGACAGATCACGACACAGAGCCCGCAACCGGAGCACAGCGGATGCCCCTCGGAATCCGCCACGAGAACCGGGAACCCTCTACGAGCCGACGGTCGATCATGCTCCCGGTCCGCAATCCCCGGGTCGCCGATCCCAACCCGCTCGGCCACTCCTCGTCCGCGAAGACCGTGGAGGAAGTGGCGACCACTCACGGCCGCGGACCGCAGCACTGCGGCCAGCCAGCTGCGCTCAAGGAAAGCGAGCCCTTTGCTCTTTCTGACCTCGATTACGCCCCCGGACATCGGTCCCATGGTAGGGCGACCCGCCGACTCACGCGAATGCCCGCTCGAAAGAGGCGCGGATTTCGCTGCGCATGCGGGCGTCGAGACCGAGGGGGCCCGAACCCAACTCCTCCGCGACCGATGTCATTTCGACGTCCGGCAATCCGCAGGGAATGATCACCTCGAAACCATCGAGGCCGTTGGTCACATTCAATGCGAAGCCGTGGAAGGTAATCCAGCGGCGAACCCCCACTCCGATCGATGCGATCTTACGCGGGTGGATCATCGCATCGGGATCTTCCTCTTCCGCCTTCATGAAGACTCCCGTCCGGCCTTCGATGCGACGGGTCGACAGGCCGACCCGCCCAAGGGCTTCGATCAGGGTGCTCTCCATGCGACGCAAGAAGAGATGAAGATCCCGTTCACCCCGAGAGCCGAGGTCCACGAGGAGATAGCCCACCAGTTGACCGGGGGCGTGATACGTCACGTCTCCCCCCCTGGCGATCGAATGGACCTCGATGCCACGCTCCAGCAATCGCTCCCGACTCAGTCGCAGATTTCCGGGAGAGGCGCTCCGGCCTAGGGTGACCACCGGGGGATGTTCGAGCAGCAGCAGCCGATCTCCGGACAGGCCGAGAGAGCGTTCTTCCACCGCCTGGGCCTGCACCTCCAGGGCCTCCGCGTAGGGGACCCTCCCGAGCCACTCCACCATCAGTCCCGGCACACCCCTCATGCCCACCTCATAGATCGAAATCCGCTTGCTCCAAGCCCTCTCGAACGGCGTATAGGAATCCGTTGGCCGGAGCGCCATCCACCGCTCGATGATCGTAGGAGAGGGCCAGGTGCATCATGGGTCGAATCGCAATCGAATCTTCTCCAGCCGAGGTCGTCACAACGGGCCTCTTCACGATCTCTCCCATGCGCAGAATACCCACCTGGGGCTGATTGATGATCGCGAAGCCATAGAGGTTGCCGCGTCGGCCCGGATTGGAAATCGTAAAGGTCCCGCCCTGCAGATCATCGACCGAGAGGCGCTTCGTTCGAGCCCGAGTCGAGAGATCATCGATCTCGGCGGCGAGTCCGGACAAGGAGAGCCGATCGGCATTGCGAATCACGGGAACCACCAGGCCTTTTTCGGTCTCGACCGCCAGACCGATGTTCAGGGCTCTCTTCTCGACAATGGCGTCGGCGAGGACCGAGGCGTTGAGTGCAGGGAATTGCCGCAGCGCCCGCACAACGGCCTGAACGATGAAGGGCAGGTAGGTGAGAGAGAAGCCTTGATCCCGCTTGAAGTCCTCCTTATGAGCCGAACGAAAGGCGCCCACGGCCGACAGATCCACCTCGGCCACGGTTCCCACGTGGGGACTCACGTGCTTCGAATAGACCATATGCTCGGCGATGATCCGCCTCATCGGAGACATCGGAATGACACGGTCTCCCTCTTCGGGCCGGTAGTCGTCGCGCCGGGTGCGGGGCGCAGAAGCCCGGGGCGGCGCCACGGGTGGGGCGGACACCTTCTCGTCGGAGGCATGGCGCAGAACATCCGCCTTGGTGACACGCCCCGCGCTCCCGCTGCCCTCGACCTCCTCAAGAGCGAGTCCGCTCTCTCCGGCCATCCGCCTCGCGAGTGGCGTAGCTCGAAGTGATCCGACCGGGCCCGCTTGCCCAGGGATGTCATCCGGCCCTTCGGGTTCGTCACTCCCGGCGACCGTCTCCAAGCTCTTTCCCTCTTCCCTTCGAGGCTGCGAGGGCTCGGGGGAATCCCTTGCAGTTCGCCCAACGCCGGCGTGAGGGTCAATTTCCAGGAGTTTCGCACCGACCTCGACGACGTCGCCCTCGGCCACCAGCAGGGCTGAAACCACCCCAGCGACGGGGGCGGGGACCTCGGCGTCCACCTTATCCGTCGTCACCTCGACCAGGGGTTGGTCGACTTCGACAGAATCTCCCAGGGCCACCAACCAACGTGCCACCGTACCCTCGACCACGCTTTCCCCCAAAGCGGGCAGTTCAACTCCAATCGCCATGCTGGCTTCACCCCTTCCCTAGCGCTCTTCGTCGCGCCCCACCCATGGCGCGCTCCAATTCAGGACTTCGACGGGACCCTCAAGGGGTGGGCCCGGGCTGCGGGTGGCGTTCCGAGGGAGACTGGCGAATTTCCCGCCGCAATTTCAGCAGGCCCTCGATCAGCGCGCCGGGGCTCGGCGGGCAACCGGCGACCCATAGATCGACGCCCATCACATCCTCGATATCCCCACATCGCCCGTAGCTCGAATACCCTCGCTCGGAACATGCACAATTTCCCAATGCGACGACCCACCTGGGCTCGATCATCTCAGAGTAGATTCGCTTCAACACCGGCACCAGACGCGGAGTGACGGGCCCGGACACCAACAGGAGATCCGCATGCCGCGGCGCGAAACTCGGCAGGCCGCTGCGATATCGATCCGCATCGTGACGCGGCCCGTACGCGGACTCGAAGCTGGCGCCGCTGCAGCAGGCCGGGGAAAAGGGCAATACGTCCAGGGAGCGACTCCGAGCCCAGGCGAGCAGGCTCTCGAGACGCGTGGGCTGCAGGGATCTGGAGCTGGAAATCCCACTTCCCTTGCGCCTTCGCGCTCCCGGGTGATCGTCGGACACGCTCTCCCCTCCCGCTCCCATATCGCCGATTTCGAAACCTCCGCTCCCCTGCGAAGCGGAATCGAGCAGATGATAGCGGCTCTGGTATGCTTCCAGAGACCCCGAAAAGATCCTGGAGAGAATTCGCCTCGTCATGGAAGCCGCCGAATCCTCGGATCGATCCCCCAGCCAGCGAAAGCTATCGTTGCGCTGCTGGCTGGCCTCGGGAATCCATCTCTTCACGGCCAGCGGGGCGCTCTGGGGCTTCTTCGCCATCCTGGAAATCTTTCGCCATCAGTTCGGCCTGGCCATGGCCTATATGCTGGTCGCCCTCGCGATCGATTCCCTCGACGGCAGCCTGGCGCGCAAATTCGGGGTTCAGGAATTCGCTCCGCAGATCGATGGCCGCAGGCTCGACGATATCGTCGACTACCTGAATTTTGTCATCGTCCCCTGCGTGTTCATGCAACAGGCCGGCAGCGTGCTCCATCCCGGTTGGCTCGCCCTCCCCATCCTGGCCAGCGCCCTAGGTTTTTCCCAGCGCCAGGCCAAGACCGAAGACGACTTCTTCCTGGGCTTTCCCTCGTACTGGAACATCCTCGCCTTCTACCTCTGGTTGCTGGATCTCTCGCCCCTCGCTGGAACCCTCTGGGTCACCGGGCTGAGCATCGCCGTATTCATTCCGCTGAAATATATCTACCCCAGCAAACTGCCCCAACGAAACCTGCGTCGTTTTCTGAATGGCACAGGTGCGGTCTGGGGCCTGATTCTCGGCTGGGTGGCGCTGAACCCGGAAACGGCCGCGAACCATCACGTCGCGATCTGGACCCTCCTCTACCCGATCCTCTACCTATTCCTCTCCTTCAAGCTTGGGGGACTGCAACGATCCGATTGATCCCCGGACGCACCCCCTTCTTCCTCTACGCGCGGAACCCGGGTATTCTGGGCCGATGCACTCCATCCGATCCGACCCGACCGGGCCCGTGGGCGTACTACTCATCGGCCTCGGAACCCCGGATTCAACGTCCGTCCGCGACGTTCGAAATTTCCTACGCGAATTCCTGAGCGATCCGCGGGTCCTGACAATGCCCGCCCTGGGGCGTTGGCTGCTACTGCACCTCGTCATCCTGCGCGTCCGCCCGAGGCGATCCGCCGAGGCCTACGCGAAGATCTGGCGACCCGAGGGTTCTCCTCTGCTGGTCCACAGCCAGGCATTGCGGGATCGAGTGGCCTGCGAACTCGGCGAAGATTTCCGGGTCGAGCTCGGCATGCGCTATGGCCGACCCGAACTGGAGGCGGCGATCCATCGTCTCGCCGCATCGGGAGTGACTCGCATCCTCACGCTCCCGTTATTTCCGCAGAACTCCGAGGCGGTCACCGGATCGATGCTCGCCCGGGTGGACGAAATCATTGCAGCCGGGGGCTTCGAATTCCCCGTCAATACCATTCGTGACTTCTGCGATGCCCCGGAATTCATCGAGGCCCAGGCCGCTCGGGCCCGGACTCTGCTGGAAGAATCCGACGTCGAGCACATCGTGCTCAGCTATCACGGCATACCGGAATCCCAACTCACCGCCGGCAGCGGTTGTCTGGCCGAGGCGGCTTGCTGCGACAATCCCGAGGCCGTGCGGGTCGGCTGCTACCGCGCGCAATGCTTCGCGACCAGCCGAGCCCTGATTCGTGCGTTGGAACTTCCAGCGGATTTCTGCACCACGGCCTTCCAGTCTCGGATGGGGGCCAGTGGCCCCTGGATCCGCCCCTTCACGGACGAAGTCGTCCCGGAACTGGCAGCCCGGGGAATCCGCCGGCTGGCCGTACTCTGCCCATCCTTCACAGCCGATTGTCTCGAAACCCTGGAGGAAATCAACATCCGACTCCGAGAGCAGTGGTCGTCCCTCGGAGGCGAGTCCCTGACCTTCATCCCCTGCGTCAACTCGGAAGAGAAGTGGGTTCGGGGAGTCTCCGAGATGCTACGACGAGCCACGGCGCAGCCCGCCCCCTGAGGCCCGTGAAAGCGCACCAGCGGAGGATGCGTAGCCCGGCCCGCGGATCGGGGGTGGGCCACCACGGCGAACCCGCTCAGGCGAGAGCCTTCACCGATTCAATGAACGCGCGAACCCCTTCGACGGGAGTGTCGGGGAGACAACCATGGCCGAGATTGGCGATGTACCCCCGCGCCGATGAGGCCTCATGGGCCATCGCAGCCACCATTTCCGCAATCCTCTCGGGGCTGGCCGTCAGCGCACAGGGGTCCAGATTGCCCTGGAGGGAAATGCGATCCCCGTAGCGCCGGGCCACCTCGCCCAGAGGCACCCTCCAGTCGAGGGAAATCACGTCGGCCCCCGAATCCACCATCTGATCGACCACCTGTCCGCCATTTTTCACGTAGAGGATGATGGGCGCACCCTCCCGAGTGACGCGTTCCACGATCTGCTGATGGCTCGGAAGAACCCATTCGCCGTATTCGCTGGGTGAGAGCAGCCCCGCCCAGGTATCGAAAATCTGCACCGCCTGGGCCCCGGCCTCGATCTGGGCGTCGAGATAGCCGATCGTCATCTCCGTGAGAGTCCGCAGCAACGCGCGCAGGAGATCCGGCTCCCGATGCAGCATCCTCTTCAGAATTGAAAAATCCCTGGATCCACTGCCCTCGACCATATATGCGGCCAGGGTAAATGGGGCCCCGGCAAAACCCAGCAGGGGAATGGCCCGGCTCTTCAATTCTGCGCGCAGCAGGCTGAGGATCTCGAATACGAAGGGAACGGACTCACGGGGGTCGGGCACGCGAAGTGCGTCGACCTGGGCGCGGCTGCGAATCGGTTCGGCCATGACCGGGCCCGGGGCAAAGTCGAGATCGGCCCCCATGCCGGGCACCGGGGTAAATATATCCTGGAAGAGGATAACGGCTTCACTGCCGACCACGTCGAGGGGTTGTAGCGAGACCGCCACCGCCCGATCGACGTCCTCGCACATTTCCCGAAATCCGACTCCCGCTCGGAGCGCTCGATACTCCGGCAGATAGCGACCGGCCTGGCGCATCAGCCAGACGGGGGGACGGTCGACGGAATCGCCCCTACAACTGCGCAGGAACCTTTCCTCGGGGGTCAATGGATGCATTGCTTTCCACTCTCTTTGATCGGACAGCTCTGATTGGACAGCTCTGATTGGACAGCTCTGATTGGACGGCTCTGATTGGACGGCTCTGATCGGACAGCTCTGATTGGACGGCTCTGATTGGACGGCTCTGATCGGGCTGATTTTTGGATTGCGTTTTGGGCGACAGGCGGCTCTCGACGGTTCCCCGAAGCCTCGCCCCCCAGGAAGATCCCCGGAACAGGTCGCCGATCCGAATACCCGGATGGGAATCCGCCCCCGATTCCAGTGTAACGGGGACGAAGCGTTTCGCCCGCGAACACTTTCTCCGGCGGCCCATACTTTCCCCAATCGCTACTCTGTCGACCGTGAAAATTATTCTCGCGAATCCCAGGGGTTTTTGCGCTGGTGTCGACCGGGCAATCGAGATTGTCGAGAGAAGCATCGCCCGAGACCAGGAAGCGGTCCACGTGCGCCACGAGATCGTCCACAACCAGCGGGTGGTGGATGATCTGAGGGCGAAAGGCGCGGTCTTCGTCGAAGAACCCGAAGATGTGCAGCCCGGCTCGCGCCTGATTTTCAGCGCTCATGGCGTCTCGCCGGCGGTCCGCGTTGCGGCAGCCGAGCGTCGCCTGCGAACCCTCGACGCCACCTGCCCCCTGGTCACCAAGGTCCATAAGGAAGTGCATCGCATGCAACGGGCGGGGCTCGAGATCATCATGATCGGTCACGCGGGGCACGTGGAAGTAGAAGGGACGATGGGGCAGGCGCCCGATGGAATGCATCTGGTCGAAACAGTCGAGGAAGCCGAAGAACTCCAGGTGGCAAATCCATCCAGATTGGGCTGCGTCACCCAGACCACCCTTTCCGTGGATGACACCCGGGATGTCGTGGCGACGCTCCAAAAACGTTTTCCCGAGATCCAATTGCCGCGCCGGGATGACATCTGCTACGCGACCCAGAATCGGCAGAATGCCGTCAAGGAGTTGACGAAGCGCACCGAGTTGGTGCTCGTGGTGGGTGCCCCGGCCTCCTCCAACAGCAATCGCCTCGTCGAGGTCGCCGCGAAGCGAGGCGTGCCCAGCCGCCTGATCGGTGGGCCCGAAGAAATCGAGTCCGACTGGCTGACCGGAGTCCAATCCGTGGGAATCACGGCCGGCGCTTCGACACCGGAATTCCTGGTGGAAGAAGTGGTCCGGAGGCTCTCGGAACTCTGTGATGGAAATTTCGAGGTGGAATCCCTACCGGCGGTCGATGAGGGAATCCACTTTCCGCTTCCGGGAGAACTCCGCGACTGAGGGCCGTAGAAGACTTTCTCTACGCCGTTGGGCCCGGATGCAGCGCCCCGCTGGCTGCTGCCGGGGTGTCCGAGCGGGTGATCTGAGGACGACCGAGCCCAAGTAGAGTCCCGAGGGGAAAGGCGCCACAGCCTCGCTCATCGGCTCGCATGCCGACGCGTATCTGGGAAGGGCGGTCACGGCCACGGGCTGCGCAACGAGCCCGACGACCCGAAGCAGCTCAAGACGGCAATGGATCCATCACTCGGCGTAGGTGGCTTTCAGCCGCTTTTCCACGACGGGCGGCACGAACTCGGCCACACTGGCGCCAAAACGAGCCAATTCCTTGAGGCGAGACGAACTGACATAAATATAGTCCAGGCTCGATGCAAGAAAGACGATATCCAGATTGGGTTCCATATGACGGTTCATCAATGCCATTTCGAATTCGTATTCAAAGTCCGACATCGCGCGCAATCCTCTAAGGATTCCGCAGGCCCCGATCTCACGCCCATATTCGACCACGAGACCCCGGAAACTATCTATCCGCACGCGCTCGGAATCGCCGAAGACATCGCGCAACATTTCCAAACGATCTTCGAGACTGAAGAGGCCCGACTTGCTGACGTTCTCCGCCACCGCGACCACCACGCCGTCGAAGAGGCCGAGTGCACGCTTGACGAGATCTAGATGACCATTCGTGATCGGATCGAAACTCGCCGGGAAGAGCACAATCCTCTCTCCCAACCCATCAGCACTCATCGATTCTCCTTTGACCCGCCTGCAACGCGTTCATTCGACCCCGCTTCCGCCTCGACCAGCCAATAAACGACCGTATCCCCATAGTGGCGGAACTCTTCGATCTCCCAGTCGGAGTTCGGAACCAAAGGATGACGCTTCGGGCCCTCGGCCACCACCACCCCCTGCTCGGCCAGCAATCCACCCACCTTCAAGCCCTGGAGCACATCGGCTATGGCCTCGGGTTCCGCGTACGGGGGGTCCAGGAAGACCAGGTCGAATCGCCTCCCCTGCTCCGCCAGGCGTCGGATGGCCCTGACGCTATCCAAGCGCATGATTTCGATGCAATCGACGATCCCGAGCCGCTCTACGTTCTTCTGAATCGCCACCACCGAAGCCCGTGAACGATCGACGCTGACGAGTCGTTCCGCCCCTCGGGAAATCGCCTCGATCCCCAGGGCACCGGTTCCCGCAAAGAGATCCAGAACGCGAAGCCCGTCCACCCGTCCGAGACGACCAAAAATCGATTCCCGAACACGGTCCGAAGTGGGTCGAACTCCGCGAGGAGGTTCGACAAGGTTTCGCCCGCGAAGATTTCCCGCAACCACACGCAGCCCAATTCTCCCCGCCCATTTGAGCGCGAGACTAGCACCGATCCGCCACACATATCGTCCACCGGTATGGTGTGTACCAGCAGTGCCACCCCCCCTTATTGCATTCGCGCAACCGCGTTCGATCCGGAAGGACCGGTACGTTCCGTCATCTTATGAAAGTTCGGCCGATACAGAGCCCCGCCGACATTCTTAGAAGTCGGCGCCAACGTTTTCTAGGGCAGGAACCGGGAAAGCGCGTTAAGATCCATCGCTCTCAAAGTCTCCGGACAACACACCAGTGTGACATCCGATGAAGAAGAGATGATGAATTCGAACAATTGGGGACTCTTTACGTTATAGCCGATCCACCGGAAAGTCCGGCGGAATTCGCTCTGAAAGTTCAGGCTGAAAAGAGCGAACGGTTCTGCAATAGAGCGGACCCATGCCGGATGCCCGGCATCAGCGACTTCAGCGGAAAAGAACTCGGAAAATAAACAAGGGGGGATCAGAGTGCCGACACAGGCAATCACGCGCATCAAGAAGAAACTGCCGGCTCGAATTTCCGAAATCAGGGGAGATCGCTCCCAACGGCAATTCGCCCGAGAGCTTGGGGTGTTCCAGCAGAATGTGAATCGATACGAAAATGGAACGACTCCTCACACGGATTTCCTGATCACGCTGGCCACCAAGGAAAGAGTCTCGCTCGATTGGCTGCTGCTCGGAAAAGGCAAGATGCGCAGAAACCGATGATACGCAGCCGGGGCGCGCTGTTCAGGGAGTTGCGATGAGCACCTCCAGCCAGCGGTCGAGGGCATCCATCGCAGCCTTGGGATTCCCGCCAAAACCGTTGACGAGGACGGAAAAAAAGAATTCCTGACCGTCGCCCCGACGCGCCATCCCCGAGAGCGATAACACGCCCTGATTCTTCAGCAGGCCGGTCTTGGCCCGAATCTGCTCGGCGGATCCCGAAGCCCGCTCCTCCAGAGTCCCATCTCGTCCCGCGATCGGGAAAGCCGACATGAACTCGGGCCCCAGAGCGAAGGCTCGCTCCGCCCGCTCCATCGCATTCACGAGTACCCGCGCGCTCAGGCGATTTGCCGGCGACAGACCCGAAGCGTCGACGATCGCCGTGCCGGATGCGAGCACGCCCATGGACCCAAGGCGCCCGTTCATCGCCTCCAGGCCCGTCGCCCAGGTTCCCTTCCGGGCCCCCCCCCCGGTTCCGAGGCCCTTGACGAGGGTCTCGGCAACCGCGTTGTTGCTGTATTTCATGAAGAGCCGAACGATTTCCGATAGCGGTCGCCCGCGATATCGAAGCAGGACATTCGGCTGGCGGGCGGGTCCGTGCCTTACCCGGCCCTTCACCACGATCCCCAGGGCCTGCAGTTGCCACTTGAGGATTTCGCCCGCATAGAGAACTGGGTTCCGAATACCGCGTGCAAATCGCTGCGGCTCGTCCCCCACACGCATACGACCCCGAAGCTCGATGATCTCCCGCCCCTTCTCGACCGCTCCCCGCTCCAGCACGAGTCCGCGTCTTCCCTTTCGGCCGACCGTTCGGCCCTGATTGGCAACCTCCAAGTAGGGAATGGGGGGGTCGACATCCACCTCGAGGGGGCGTCCTTCGGCCTTCGCGGGTGCGACTTCGATGAAGAAGGCGCCGTAGTTGGCGGAAAGTGCGGCCACCGGCGCGTGATAGGCCCGGAAGGAGATCGACCCCCAATCGGGATGCCAGTACTCCCGATCGAAGAGCGAGTCATCCACCCAGAGATCTCCTTCGACCGCCCTCAGCCCCTCGGCGCGGAGATCCGCCGCCAGCCTCCACCAATCCTCCGAGTTCAGGACGGGATCCCCTCCCCCGACGATCGCGAGTTCCCCCACCGCCCCCCTGGCATCCGGGGGTCGGTCGCTGCGGATCACGGTTTCGAAGCGGTGGGCCGGACCGTAGTGATCCAAAACTGTCAGCGCGGTCAGCACCTTCATATTGGAGGCGGGGATCAACATCTCATCCGGGGAACGGGCGTAAACCGTCCGTCCGTCTCCCCGGCGAACGATCAGGGCTCCGATCCGGGCGGACTCGAAGGCCCCCACCCCAAGAGCTGCATCCAGGCGCTTCGCCCAGGCGGTCTTCCCGACCCCCGATGCCGCCCAAGCGCCCGGGCAGAGCAGGAGCAGCACGAAACTCAACGCCAGGACCCGCGACAATGCGCGCCCCGTTTCGACGAGCGGCCGCTCCATCGTCGGCCGGGGCCACCTCGCGGGGCAAGTCCCGAATTGCCTGCCGCGGACGGTCCGGCCTCGACCTGATCCAAAGTCATCGCGGGGGCCATCAGTCATCCAGGACTCTCGTTTTCAGCCGGGGGGGGTGCGGGGAAACTCGACCTGAGCGAGGTTATCCGGCAGCCCGATCCGGGGCAATCGTGGGTTCGCGACTGCGGAATTGGGGGGGATCCGGGTGCTCAACTGGATCTGGCTCGGCTTGATACTCAGCTCCATCGCCTACGCGTCACTGACGGGGCGCATGGCGGAGGTGACGGCTGCAGTTCTGAACGGCGCATCGTCGGCGATCACCCTGGTGATCGGCCTGGTCGGGGCCATGGTCTTCTTTCTCGGCCTGACCCGAGTCGCCTTCGACGGGGGCCTCCGGGATTGGCTCAGCCGGATTCTGGCACCGATTGCACGCCGACTCTTCCCCGAAGTGCCCCCGGAACACCCCGCCATGGGGGCCATGGTGATGAATATGTCCTCCAACGTCATGGGACTCGGAAATGCCGCCACTCCCTTCGGCCTGAAGGCGATGGGCGAACTCGCACGTCTGAATCCGCACCCCGGCGTCGCCACCAACGCGATGGTGCTCTTCCTGGCCATCAACACTTCTGCAATCACGCTCTTTCCGCCCTTCGGCACCATTGCCGTCCGTCAGGCCGCGGGCTCCGCGGATCCGTGGGCGATCTGGGCCCCCACCCTGATCGCTACGACCTGCTCGACGCTTGCGGCACTCCTGGGCTATTGGCTTCTGGGGCGACTCCCCATCTTCCAACCCCGCGCCCTCTCCTCGACCCCGGGCCCGGGCCCGCTCGAAATCGAGGAGCTCCCCGAGACCCCCGAAGTTCGCAAGGATGATCCCAGCGGCCCCTTCTGGTTGCGCAGGGGCATCGTCTGGATTTTCCTGCTGACGCTTCTCATCGGCGCCTGTCTCGAGGCCGTGCGCCTGGGACCCGAGTTGGGTGGACTCGGTGTCCTGAAGGAGTTGGCTAGCCACTGGCTGCTGCCCTTTCTGATCGGAGGCCTGCTCCTGATCGGAGTCGGCTCGGGAATCAGGGCCTATGACTCGATGGTTTCGGGAGCTCGCGAGGGACTCGATGTGGCCTATAAAATAGTCCCCTATCTGGTCGCGATCCTCGTGGCGGTCGCGATGTTCCGGGCCTCGGGCGCATTGGGGGTGCTGATCGCCGCCGTCGATCCCTATACGAGTGCACTGGGAGTCCCCGCTGAGGTACTCCCGATGGCCCTGCTGCGTCCGCTATCGGGGTCGGGCGCCTTCGGGGTCATGAGCGAGATCATCACCACCTACGGACCCGATAGTTTCATCGGCTATCTCACCTGCACGCTGATGGGCTCGACCGAAACCACTTTCTACGTGCTGGCCCTCTACCTGGGCGCCGCGGGAGTCGTCGATGGTCGCCACGCCCTGGGCGCCTGCCTGATCGGAGACCTCGGTGGTTTCGTCGGGGCGACGGCGGCCTGCCACTGGTTCTTTGGCTGAGCGGTCGATCGTGAGCCGAAGGCAACAGACAACGACGATCCAGGACCGGATCGCCACCCTGATTCGAGATGCGCTCGGGCGCGAGGTCGTTCGCTGGCAGAGGTTGCCCGGAGGATTGGATACGCGAAGATTCTTCCGTTGCGAACTCGAGGGCTCCGCTCCGCCCACTCGACTGATCGCACGGGTTGAAGATCCGAAGCGACGGACCGGTGCCGATCCCCCCCTCGAACCGATTCGCAGTCTGCTGGCCCGGGAGGGATTGCCGGTCCCCGCCAGTCATGGAATCGCCGAGGGAATTGATCTCATCGAAGATCTCGGGGACGAGAGCGTCGAGTCCTGCCTGCCGCAAATCGATCCCGCGCGGCGAAGAACCCTCTACTCCCGCGCCTGCGCCCTCATCCCGCGCCTTCAGGCGATTCGGCCCCCCTCCCCTGCGCTGCCCCATTTCCAACGCGGGCTCGACGCGGCTCTGATTGGCACGAAGGCGCAAAAATGGCTCACGTGGAGCCTGCCCCTCCAACTCGGCCGAACGCCGACAGCCCTGGAAGAGAAGCTCGTAAGGCGCGCCTTCGACTTCATCGCAGAGGTCTGCGCCGAGGCCCCGAGTCGCCTGGCCCATCGGGATTTCAAGGCCGCCAACCTGCATCTGAAGAGGGGCGGCCGAGAAGGATCTGCCGAGCTCTACATGATCGATCTCCAGGGGGCGTTCATGGCCCCCCCGGAATACGATCTGGTCTGCCTGCTGCGGGACTCCCAGGTACGCCTGCCCGAAGCCGAAGTCATTGCCCAGACCGAAGAGATCCTGCCGCAGCTGCCGGATTCGGTCGGTCCCGAGACCTTCGCGCGGCGATTCGACCTGCTCACACTCGCCCGCGTGGCCAAGGATATCTCGCACTATCTGCATGCGGCGCGGCACCGAGGCGATCAGCGCTACCTCCGCTTCGTCCCCAATGGACTCAGGAATCTACGGGAGGCCGCCGGGCGAGCGGGTTCCCGAGATACGGAAATCAGGGAGTTCTGCCAGTTGCTCCTCGCCTCGCCCGAACGTTTCCCCGCTGGCTTCGCGGCCCACGCGGAGGGGATCTCCTCGTGCGGGCAATGATCCTGGCGGCGGGCCTGGGCCAGCGGCTGCGGCCCCTCTCGGATCGATGTGCGAAACCGGCGCTGCCCGTACTCGGCCGCCCCGTCATCGCCTGGTTGTTGGAACTCCTGGCCCACCATGGAATCACAGAAGTCGCCATCAATCTCCACCACCTCCCCGAGAGTATCGAAGCAGCGGTGCGACGCTTCAGACCGCCCGGGATGCACATCCTCTACTCCAGAGAACCCCGCCCCTTGGGAACCGGGGGTGGAATTGCGTCCATGAAAGAATTCCTGAGCGAAAGCGACCCCGCCCTGGTGCTCGCCGGGGATATGCTCCTCGATCTGGATCTCTCCCGATTGGCCCGGCAGCACCTCGACTCGGGAGCCGCCTGCACGCTATTGCTGCGGGGAGACGACGAGCGTGCCGCGCGTTTCGGCAGCATCGGAATCGATGATCGGCAGCGCGTTCGGCGCATCTCAAAGCGATTCGATCTCGGCGGCGAGAGGCGCTCGGGGCTCTTCGTAGGCGTCCGGATCATTTCACCGACGATCTTCGAAAGCCTCCCCACCTCGCCCCCCGAGACTCCCTTCGAGGATCTCACGGATTGGTTTGCCCCCGCGCTGGCCGCAGGCGCCGAGCATATTCGTGGACAGATCGAAGAGAAGGGCGATCTGATCTGGGAACCCGTTGGAACTCCAGCGGAATATCTCGCCGTGAATATGAGCCCCCCCAGCCCGTCCTACCTCGGCAAAGATCGACTCCTGGCGCCGGGCACCCGACGTCTGGGGGGGAATCTCGACGTTGTCCTGGGCCGGGGAGCGAGCCTGGGGGAGGGAGCGAACCTGCGGCGAGCCGTGATCTGGGAGGATGAAGTGGTGCCGGCCAATTTTCGGGCCTCGGGAGGGGTGTTCGCGAACGGAACCTTCTATTTTTCCGGAGAACCGGATCAACCCGGGGAGGACGGCGCGTGAATGAAGTGCTTTTCGTCGGAACGAGCGACGCCTTTGGAGCCGGCGGTCGCAGGCAATCCGCCATCCTGGTGCGCGGGGAACGCGGAACGATGCTGCTCGACTGTGGCTCGACGACCAACACCGGTCTCGCTGCACTGGAGATTGATCGCAACGAAATCGAAACGATCGTGGTATCGCATTTTCATAGCGATCACTTCGGCGGCATTCCCCTCTTTCTATTCGGGGGACTCTACGAGGACAACCGCCGAGAAGCTCTCGAAATCGCCGGCCCCCCCGGAATCGAAGAGCGCGTGCGAGCGCTCGCCCGGGCCATGGGACATGAATTGGAAGGTCGGGAGATGACCTTTCCCCTGCGTTTCAGGGAGATCCAGCCCGGTGCCGAAGAGGAAATCGGGCCGGCCCTGGTTTCCGGTTTCGAAACGCGCCATCAGATCGAGGCCCATCCGCACGGGTATCGCGTCAGCCTCGGCAACCAGAACGTCGTCTATTCCGGGGATACGGGCTGGTTCGAAGAACTTCCGAAACTATCCGCCGGGGCGGATATCTTCATCTGCGAGTGCACTCTTTTCGACGAGGAATTGGATTTCCATCTGAGCCTCGAGCAGATCAGCGAACACTACGAAAAATTCGATGTGGGGCAGTTGATGCTCACGCATCTCGGACTGGAAATGTCCAATCGCCGCGACGAGATCGAATTCGAGACCGCGGATGATGGCCTCGTCGTTCGCCTCTGAATCTCCCTTTCAGTCGCCGGCGGGCATGCCGTCAGGGTCTGGCGGACTCAGCCACCCAGAGACCCAGGATGCGCTCGGAAGTCGCCCCGGTACAACGGGGCAGATGATTCGGCAATCCCAGCAGCGCATTGCGACCCATCAGGGAAAACGCCATGGCCTCGGCGGCCGCTGCGGGGACTCCGTGCCGATCGAAGGTCTCGATCGTCGTCCCCGGAAGAGCCGCCACCAATCCCTCGAGCACGGCAGGATTCTCCGCACCCCCTCCCCCGACCAGCAGACGTTCCACGGCCCCATCCGACTCGGGCAGCCAATCGGTGCACGCCCGCCCGATCGCCCCGACCGTGAATGCGACCAGGGTCGCCAGGAGATCGTCACCCGCCGCCTGCCCATGCTCGGCCGTCCACTGCTCCAGCAGAGAGCGGGCCCGCTCGCGGCCATAGCGTTCGCGGCCCGTGGACTTCGGCGGAGGCCGCAGGAGATATTCATCCTCGAGCAGGCGTTCCAGCCAGCCCCGATGGATGACACCCCGCCGGGCCCGGATGCCATCACGATCCATGGACTCTCTTCCCTTCGTGAGCAATTCAACAACACCGTCGAGCAGGGAATTGGCGGGCCCCACATCAAAGGCCAGAACCCGATCGGGCTCGGCCGCCGCCGGAAGCCAGGTGACGTTCGCGATGCCTCCGAGATTCAGAACCAGCCGGTTCTCATCCGGCGCTCCAAACACCCCTCGATGGAAGAATGGCGTCAAGGGCGCCCCCTCCCCTCCGGCTGCGATATCCCGCGGACGAAAGTCGCCGATCACCCGACAGCCCGTCCGCTCCGCGATCAGGGGCAGCGAACCGATCTGCAGCGTTCCACCGATCTCGGGGTAGTGGACGATTGTCTGGCCATGTGAGGCGATCGCGGCCACTTCCGCCAGCGGGATGGAGGCATCCCGAGCCAGCGTGATCGCCGCATCCGCAAATCGGTGCCCCAGATCGACGTCCAGCGCCACCAACTCCCGCAGGCTCTCGACCCCCGATCCCTCACCCGCCGCCAGACGATGAATACGCTGTTGCTCGTCCCGCGCGAGGGGAAATTCTCGATGGGCAATCACTTCGAAGGGGATCGGGGCGGCGGCGTCCGGCCAATCGACGATCGCCGCATCCACGCCGTCGGCGGAAGTCCCCGACATCAATCCAATCACCCGCATGGGGCTAATCTTAGGGCGAATCCCGAGCCCCGGGGTTGCGGGCTTCGATCCGGCCTTCGAGCAACACCACAACATTGAATCAGCAAGTACTTGACAGAGCAGGAGAATCGTTCACCATTACGGCCTTTCGGGCGCTCCGTGGAAACCCCACTCGCCCGACAAGATGCCGTCTCGGCGCAGCTTCCGCAGCAGCGTCGAGTGAGCCGTCGGGGCTCACGGTCCCCTGGACCCCCTCCTCAATTCGACCCATCGGAGAATAGAGAAGCATGAACGAAGCCTCGCGAATTCAGGGCTGGGCGATCTGTTTCGGTGCAGCCGCTCTCGCCCTCATCTTCATCATCGGCCTGCTGAGCGGGAGCTATTGGGCCGTCGCCCTGCCCGTGGGCATCCTGACCCTCTTCGTTCTCGGTCTTGCGGGCTGGGTGGGATACACCATTGCCACTATCCAGGTCGAGGTGGATCCGGCACCCGAGATTCTATCCACGGAGCCCGCCAGCGAGGGGGACAACCCCGCCGGCGACCCGGCCTGATCGGAATTCGCAGATGAGAATCGCGCTGCTTACATACCGTGGAAATATGTTCTGCGGAGGTCAGGGAATCTACGCGGCCTATCTGGCGCGCGAATGGCAAAGGGCCGGGCATGACGTCCACGTTTTTGCGGGGCCTCCCCTACCCGAATTGGCGGCTGGAATTCCGCTGCACGAGATTCCGAATGACAATGTCTTCGCGGGCGAGATGAAGGATTTCTTCGATCCGCAGAATCCCTTCTCCCTGTTGAAGCCGATGAGCCTATGGGAACTCGGTGTTTCGCGTTTTGGCGTCTTCCCCGAAATGCAGACCTTCGGAATCCGCCTGATGAGACGTTGGAAGGAAATTCAGGAGCGACACCATTTCGACATCGTCTTCGACAACCAATGTCTTTCCTGGGGCTTGTTGGGAATTCGGGCGATGGGCACTCCAGTGGTTTCGGTCATCCATCACCCCCTGCACATCGACCGGGAAGCCGACTACTCGATCGACCCCCGTCTCATCAAGAAGATCAAGCGCACGCTCTACTTTCCGCTCTTCATGCAACAGCAGGTGGCTCCCCGCCTCGACCGCATTGTCACGGTCAGCCAGGCATCGGCCCAGGAGATCGAGCGCTATTTCGGAATTTCGCGCAAGGATGTGCCCGTGGTCTACAACGGCACGGATACAGCGCTCTTCCGACCCATCCCCGAAATCGAAAAAGAAACCGATATGCTCTTTGTCGGGCGCACGGAGGATCGAAAGAAGGGAATCGGCACGATGTTCGAAGCGCTGTCGATGCTGCCCGAAGAGACCACCCTCAAGATCGTTGACGGTCGAATCCCGAGCGACGGCCTGGTCCCGCGCCTGATCTCGAAATATGGCCTCCAGGATCGCGTGAAGATCGTCGACAGAATGCTCACGACCGAGGAATTGGTCGCCCAATACTCGACCGCCCGAGTCGCAATCGTTCCCTCCTTCTTCGAAGGCTTCGGCTTCCCGGCCAGTGAAGCCATGGCCTGTGGACTCGCGGTGATCGCCAATGCCGCTGGTGCCCTGCCCGAGGTGGTGGGTACCGATGGTCGAGCCGGGCGGCTCGTCCCCCAGCGCGACCCACGAGCTCTCGCGGATGCAATGGCCGATGTCCTCTCGAATCCCGAGAAGACGGCCCGGATCGGCCGAGCGGCGCGTAGGAGAGTCGAGCGCATCTTCCAATGGAGCGACGCGGCCGCCGGCCTGGTCGACGTATTCGAGGAAACCCTCCGTGCTGCTGACGGTCGATCTCGAGCGGCTTGACGTCGCTCCCGGAAACCTCGTCCTCGATGCGGGCTGCGGTGAGGGAAGGCATTGCTTCGGCTGCCTGGAGCGGGGGGCGCGGGTGGTTGGACTCGACCTCGACTTCGACTCCCTGCGGCTGGCCTCACGGCGGTTGCGGGAAAGAGCGGGCGAATTGAGCTCCCTGGGCGAAATGAACCAGGGAGATGCATTTCATCTCCCCTATCGCGACGATACATTCGACCGCGTCATCTGCTCGGAGGTGATGGAGCACGTCCATGACTACCCGGCGGCCATCCGCGAGTTGGCCCGGGTCACTCGTCCCGGCGGAAAATTGGCCATTACGATTCCGACCCAGACGAGCGAGCACCTCTACCTGCGCCTCGGAGATGACTACTTCGAGAGCCCGGGCGGACATATCCGAATCTTCAAGCCGAGGCAACTCGCAGAGGGGCTGGCTCGAGCCGGTCTCGGAACCCGGGGGGTGGGCTTCGCCCATGGATTCCATACCCCCTACTGGGTCCTGCGCTCGATCGTCAACCTGCCCTCCGCCGACGAGAGCCGCCTCGTTCAGTTCTACAGAAAGTTCCTGATCCAGATCACGGGATCCCAGCTGATGGATCGGATAGAGAAAGAGGTTCTCAACCGGATCTGCCCCAAGAGCCTGATTCTCTACGCCGAAAAGCCTGGCCGTGCCTGAGGCCCCGGAACCTCGCCGCATCTGTTTCGTCGCCTATCGCGGCAACATGGCATGCGGTGGGCAGGGAATCTATCTCTACTTCCTCGCCCGGGAGCTCGTTCGGCTGGGAATCGAAGTCGACGTCGTCGTCGGCCCCCCCTACCCGGATCCGATGCCCTTTGCGCGAAGTGTCGAGGAAGTCGACAACCAGGAGCATTGGGCGAAATGGTTCACCCGCGACTACCCGGGGATGATTCCGGACGGCGGAGCGATTCGCGCCCTGGCCCCGCTCAACCTCTATGAACTGGGCGCCAGTCGTCTCGGCTTTCTTCCCGAGCCCTTCGCTTTCAGCCTGCGTGCCTTTCAGCATCTATCCCAGCGGCTGAAGCAGGGTGAGCGCTGGGACCTCGTGCACGACGTACAATGCCTTGGCTACGGCCTGCTGGGACTCAGATCTCTCGGCCTGCCCGTCGTGACCACGATCCATCACCCCCTGACGGTGGATCGCCGCGCCTCCTTCATTCGAGACGAAAGTTTTCGAGATGCCCTGGGGTCGATGTTCTTCTACCCGATCGGCATGCAGGCATTCGTCGCCCGACACCTCGATCGCATCTTCACCTCCTCAGAGGAAAGTGCCCAGACGATTGCGAAGGATTTCGGAGTGTCGGCCGAACGTATGCGCAACGTGCTCAACGGCATCGACACGGAACTCTACAGCCCGGATGAAAATATCCGCCGAAGCCAGACCGAAATCCTCTGCGTCGGCCGGGCCTCGGATCCCAACAAGGGAATTCGCACTCTCATTCGCGCTCTCGCCCTGCTTCCCGAGGAGTTGACCCTGACCCTCGTAGACAACGACCATCCGGGGAACGACGTCTTCAAATGGGCCTCGGAAGTCGGGGTTTCGCATCGCCTTCGGGTCACGGGGAGACTCAAGGTGGAGCATCTGCTCGCCCATTACCGGCGCGCTGCCCTCAGCGTCGTGCCCTCCCGATACGAGGGCTTTGGATTGCCGGCCGTGGAAGCCATGGCCTGTGGCACTCCCGTCGTGGCCTGCCGCGCCGGGGCCCTGCCCGAGGTGATGGCCCTCTGCGGAGGGGGCCTGCTGGTCGAAAAGGATTCCGCCCAGGCATTGGCGGCCGGAATACGCCGCCTGATGGAAGCGCCCGAAGAGCGGAGAATGCTCGGCAAGCGAGCCAGGAATCGGGTCGTCGAACACCTCTCCTGGCGAGGCGTCGCCCTGGCTACCGCCAGGGGCTATGCGGAAGTATTGGAGGAACGGCGCGGACGACCTGCCAGCACGATGACATCCGACAGAACCGGCCACTGACGCCCCACGCGATCCAAGCTTCGGACGGCGACGTCGGCAAGGGGACGTGGGATTTGACTGCTCCAATACGACCAGCCGGGCATACCCCATCCCGCGGAGATCCCTTCCAGACTTTCGATGATCAGACTTTTTTCCGCCTGTTCACGGATCAGTTCGGGCTCATAGCGCGTAAAGTGATCGCTGGGCGCGTCGTAGCCCCGACGGGGTCGAATCGGTTCCCAGCCGAGCATATCCTGCCGAAAGTCATCGACGAATCGACCCATGCGGCAGGCGAGGGACTCGAAATTCGCGATCGCGAGTACCACGCGACCGTCGCATCGGGTCACTCTGGACATTTCCCCAATCGCCTTCTCCGGGGCGTCGAAATGGTCCAGCGCTCCCTTGCACACACAGGCGTCGAAGCTGCCGGTCGCAAAGGGAAGCCGATCCGACCAGCCCCTCACCCAATCCGGCATGGGGCCTCCGCGATCCGCCGCGAAGAGCCTCGCCATACCCGTCATACGCCCCGAGGGCTCGGCACCCACCACGCTGGCCCCGAGTGCCGCCAACGCGATCGAATCCTGTCCGACTCCACTGGCCACATCGAGAATCCGCTTCCCAGGACCCGCGCCGGTCCGCTGCAGGGAGACCCTCGTCATCCGCTCGAAGAGGAACTCGCTATCCGGAGTCAGTCCCGTCGGGATGACGTCGCTCATGTCTCGATCTAGATCGACCACTCTCATCATGATGCAGTCTAGCCCGCAAAGCCGACCCTGTCCGAAGCCGATCCCCGAATCAAGAGCGACAATCCGGTCGGCTTCGACCTTCAATCGGCTCCCTCTTTGGCCACGGCGCCGGGTCGTTGTATGCTTCATGCAAGCATGGTCGACTCCGCTCAGTTGATATCGAACTCGTCTCTCTCCAAACGCTTCGGCCTCGGCGGCGGTCACCTCGGCCGGGGCAAGGGCCTTTCCTTTCGGGTCATCTACATCGCGGTCTTCCTCTTCCTGCTCCTCTACATCACCACGATACGCCTGCTGGAATTCGGCCTCGACCAGGAGTTCCAGGAGCGTGCCAACCGGGCGGCTCACGTCACGCAACTCGACGAACCCGTCGCGAGTCAAATTCAGCGTGCCATGACGGTGGCCATCGAAAAATCCGCTTGGGTTACGATCGGAGGGGTGCGAGTCACCACGCTCGTACTCGCAAGCGACGGCATTACATGGCTCTATGTACACGGCCACATCGGCCCGCAGCCGGAGGGTTTGCCCCCTACCGGGGTACTCCGCCAGGCCGTTGAATTGCTGCCCGCCTCGAGCGACGTCTCCGTGACGGTCCCCCACAACTCATTGCTCGCGAATGCTGTTCTGATTTTCTACGCCTCATTCCTTCTCTCGGGGCTCTACCAATACAATCGCATCAACCAGCGCCGCTATACCCGTCAGATGAACAATGCCGTGACCCTGCGGGACGAAGCCCGGCACCGCGCATCGGAAATCGAAGGCGAACTCCAGCAGGCACGCAGACAACTCGAGGGGGTGGAGCCGACCGAAAAGGCTCTGGGTGCGGAGATCTCCACCCTGCAAATCGAACGCGAAGGATTGCAGAAGCAACTCGGCAGCCTGGCCGCACGGGAGGAAGAACTCCGCGGTTCTGCCGATCAGGCGATCGAACTATCCCAGGAAGTGCAGGCGCTGGAGGATTTGCTCGAGGAAGCCGCCTCGGACATCTCTTCCAAGGATGAGGAAATCCGGGAACTCGGCCAGAATCTGAAGAAGGCCTCCAGGGGGTCGGGCGGTCCCTCGGGCAAGGGAAGCGATCTCCTGGCCCGACGACTACGCACCCTCTACAAGACCCTCGAAATCGACGACAACGCGATCAACAAGATCATCGCATTGAGGGATGAGGGCATGAAATTGAAGGCCGAAGAGGGCCTCAAGCGCCTCGCCGAGGAATCCGACAATGTCGCCGTCCGCCGCAAGGTCGGGGGACTGCCCAACTATCTCCATATTTTCGAGTTGGGCTTCGCGGGCAAGGGACGCATCTACTACACCCGGGGCAAACAACGTCGTTTCCGGATCCTGACCGTCGGGGCCAAGAACAGCCAGGATCAGGATATGGACTTCCTGCGTCGTCTCGGTCGCGACGAAATGGCGTAAGACCGGATCTCTCTCCCGCTACTGGTTTCGGGGGGCTCAGGAAAGCCCACGACGCTCCGACGGCTGCCCCGCCCCGCAAACCGCCATTTCGAGTGCCCCCCTTGGGGGAGCGCCCCCGGAAAGACAGGGGGGGGGAGACGCCTTGCCAGCGTCGTGGGCTCTCTCGGAGGCAACGGGAGCCCGGCCCGCCCCCCTTCCCCCGCCCAAAGGGCGCCGGATTCACTCTTCTCGGGAATCGACGCGGAGCGATGCGCAAAGTCGAACGCTTTGGAACACCTCAAATGAACGCAATGGGGCGATCCTCGGAGAGGCAGGGTGCGGGCCCGATCCCGGGGCGCTCGGTCCAGAATCAGCCATGAAAATAAATGCGCAGGCAGCGGCTGCTTGAGAATCCCAGATCTTTAGGGATTCCGACGGGATAGATCCATTTTTAGAAACCGAATTCAAAAAAATCCCGCGGATTGAGGTTTTTTCCAGTGTGCCTAGACGGATTGGCACGGTCCGTGCTCTATAGGACCGTATCGACTCAGTCAGCCACAAAATGTCGGCTGAACCAACACGGGGAATGACCAACATGGACGCACAACGACAGACGGTTGGACGGATGGAGACAGTGCTGAAGGAAGCCAAGCGAAATCACGGTGAAGTGCCTCCGGCGATTCGCGAAGAAGTCATCTTGGAGCATACCCCCTTGGTACGCTATGTGGTCAATCGGATCTCCGTAAGGCTTCCATCCCACATCGACCTCGACGATCTCTATAGCACCGGAGTCATGGGACTGATGGATGCCGTCGAGAAATACGATCCGGACAAGAACTGCAAGTTCAAGACCTACGCAGAATTCCGGATCAAGGGCGCAATCCTGGACCAACTCCGCTCCCTCGACTGGGTTCCGCGAAGCGTTCGCCAGAAGGGTCGGCAGCTGGAAAATGCTTATGTCGACGTCGAACGCCGCGTCGGAAGAACAGCCACCGAGAATGAAGTGGCCGAGAGCATGGGACTTGAGATGGATAAATTCCATACCCTGGTCAACCAGGTTCGTGGGATTTCGATGATCAATCTCGAAGAAGTGAGGGGCACCAATTCGGATGGAGACAGCGCTGGAACCTTCTCGGACATCATCGAGGACGTCAACTCGGAAAACCCTTTCGACTCCATAAATACCCTCGAAAAGAAGAATGTCATTTCGGATACGATCGGCTCACTCCCCGAGAAGGAGCGCCTCGTACTCTCCCTCTACTACTACGAAGATCTCAACATGAAGGAAATCGGAAGCATCCTCGGGATCACCGAAAGCCGGGTCTGCCAGATCCACACAAAGAGCGTGATGCGCCTTCGCACGAAGCTGAAGGGTCTGGTCGAGTGCTGAGAGATATCCCGAGCAGGACCCTCCACGTACCCCGGATTCGCAAGTGGACGGCGGGGGTCGGGGAAGTGGCCGGACTGGGAATCCGGAGCTGAGAAAGTCCCTCCTTCCCGAACCCTCCCCTGCCGGGCTAGACTCCAGCCAAACCTCAGCCCGGAAGATCGATGGAAATTCCCGCAGCTTCGAAATACCAGAAATTGCTCGAATTGGGTCTCGCAGAGGATCTGGGGCCCGGAGACATCACATCCCAACTGGTCATCTCCGAGGCGTCCGGAGGATTCGCTCGGATCGAAGCACGGCAATCCCTGGTGGCCTGCGGACTCTTCGTCGCCGCCGATGTCTTCCGTGCGGTGGACAGCAGACTCGAAATCGAGTGCCTGGTGGCAGAAGGAGACCTCGTCCAAGCCGACGCCGTGCTGATGCGCCTCAGCGGTCCCATGCGCGGCATCCTGGGGGCTGAGCGTACCGCCCTCAATTTCCTCGGACGCCTCTGCGGAATCGCGACGCTGACCCACCGCCACGTCCAGGCCGTCGCGCATACGAAGTGTCAGATCGTCGACACACGCAAGACTCTCCCCGGTTGGCGAATTCTCGACAAATTCGCTGTGAGCGCAGGGGGGGGTGTCAACCATCGTATGGGCCTCTACGACGGCATCCTGCTCAAAGACAACCATATCGCGGCCGCCGGCGGCGTTGAGAATGCAGTCGAGAATGCGCTCCGGGATGCTCCAGAGGGAATTCGGGTCCAGGTCGAAGTGGAATCACCGATCCAGGCCGAGGCGGCTTGTCGGGCGGGCGCGGATTTCCTGCTCCTCGACAATCGAACGCCGGCCCAGGTCGCAGAAATCGTGCAGCGACTCGAAGCGCATATCCTCTTGGAAGCCTCCGGAGGGATCCATCTCGAAAATGTCGCCAAATACGCAGAGGCCGGTGTCCAGCGCATCTCGCTCGGTGCGCTGACCCATTCGGCCCCGGCGGCAGACGTGGCCCTCGAAATCGAAACTGAAGAGAGTCGGTCGTGAGCCTCGGACCCCGGGCCATCCTCGACGCTCTGTACACGGCCAGAGGCGAGACCTTGTCGGGCGAAGACCTCTCGGCAGAACTCGGAGTTTCCAGGGCCCAAATCTGGAAGAATGTGAGTACTCTTCGCAAGCGCGGCTATGAAATCGAAGGGACACCCGGAGGAGGCTACCTTCTGCGCGATGTACCGGATCGCCTCTATCCAGAAGAAATCGATCGGGGCCTGGAAAATCGCTGGCTGGGGCATGAACTCCACTATTTCGAAGAAACGGATTCCACCAATCGCGTCGCGGCCGAACTCGCCCGCAAGGGTGCTGGCCATGGAACTACGGTCATTGCCGAATCCCAATCGGCGGGGCGGGGCCGGCTCGGACGCAATTTCTTCTCTCCAAGCATGACCAACCTCTACACGTCGATCGTATTGAGACCCAGCCTCGACACCGCCGCCGCCCCGACCCTGCTTCTGGCCGCCGGACTCGCAGTGGCGGATGCCGTGTCTGCGACACTCGGCGAAGCGGATGAAGTCGAGATCAAATGGCCCAACGATGTTCTGCTGAGCGGACTGAAGACCTCTGGAATCCTGATGGAGTTGCAGGCGGAGGAAAATCAGATCGATTTCGCGATCCTGGGAATCGGGGTCAATCTGAACGTCGACAGGCAGGAATTTCCGGAGGAATTCCGAGCCCGGGCGACCAGCCTCAGATCCCATTCGGGCAAATCGGTGGATCGGATACAATTCACTTGCCGACTCTATTCGATCCTCGAGAAGATCCTCGACAAACATCAAGAGGGGGGAATGCCGGCGATCCGCCCCCGCCTGGACGCCTACTTTCATATGCTCGGACGACGGATCATCGTGGAGGATATGCGCGGAGGACGAACCGAGGGCATCGCCACGGGGCTTGCGGCCAACGGGGCGCTGGAAATCGACCTTCCCTCCGGAGAAAAAACGTCGCTGCTGGCCGGAGACGTAACGATCTGCAAGGATGATCCCCAAAAGGAGTCGTAGAGCCGTGCCTGAAACCAGTCTGCTCGTTGTGGACATCGGGAATACCAATGTCTCGCTGGGAATTTTCGACTACGAACTTGACGTCGGAACCCTCTCCCAACATTGGCGGCTGTCTACCCATCGTGAACAGACCTCCGATGAGTTGGCGATCGCGCTCCATTCCCTCTTCGAACATGAGAATCGCAAAACCTCTGACGTAACGGATGTAATCCTATCGAGCGTCGTCCCTCCCGTGGTACCCATCTGGGAACGCGTCACGCTGAAACTCTTCAAGCAGAACCCCTTCGTGGTCGGCCCCGGCATGCGAACAGGAATGCCCGTTCGTTATGAGAATCCTCATGAGGTCGGAGCGGATAGAATCGTCAATGCTGTGGCTGCATACGAAATCTTCGGGGGACCGCTGATCGCAGTCGATTTCGGAACGGCCACGACTTTCGACTGCATCTCGGAGAATGGGGAATATATGGGTGGGGTCATCTGCCCTGGCATCCACATCTCCATGGAGGCCCTATTCGAACGCGCCTCCAAGCTCCATCGAGTGGAAATTTCCCGGCCCAAGACCATCATCGGAAAGACAACCACCGCGGCTCTTCAGGCCGGACTGCTCTTCGGCAACGCCGGACTCGTCGATTCCATGGTGAACCGAATCCGAGAAGAACTTGGAGAAGGCGCCCGGGTGATCGCCACGGGCGGTCTGGCGAGACGGATCGCCGAGGAAAGCGAGGTTATCGAGGAGGTCGTTCCCTTTCTCACCTTGGAAGGCTTGCGAATTCTTTTCGAGAAGAATCGCTGAGGGGAGCCAACGCTCGCAGGAAGAAGGGAACACTTCGAATACCGGAGGCTTGAAATTTTCGACCCTCCCCAGGGCCACCCCGATTCTGTGGGGGGCGCATGCTCGATCGGATTCGAGCAGAGGAAGCAGAAGTGGCGGCTGAAAGCGGAAAACGGAAGATCCGAATCAAGCTCTCGGCCCAGGCGGAGAAATACGTTCGGCGGGATGCTCCGGTGGAGGCTCGCAGAATGGCGGCGAGGGGGGCCCTCCCTCTTGAGCCTGTAGATCTGGTCACGACTCTTTTCGTTCTTTCTCATGACACCGAGAGCGACGTTCGGGAAGCCGCTCGCGCCAGTCTCGTCGATCTCCCGCCAGGTGTACTGGGGACGGTCGCCCGGGGCCCAGCCCATGGAGAACTGCTGGACTACCTCGCCCATCTGCATCGCGAGGACTCCGCCACCTGTGAGGAGATTGCGCTCAATCCCGCTGTTCTCGATGAGACGCTCGCCTACCTGGCGAGCCTGCCCCTGCGTTCCGTCGTGGATATCATCAGCCACAATCAGGAGAGACTCCGATGCGGCGAAAGAATTGTCGAATCTCTCGGGGGCAATCCCCTGACGGGCCGTGCGGCAATCCAGCGCATCCTTTCCTTCCTGGGATCGGAAGCGGAGGGCCCTGTCGGTCAGGATGAAGAAGAGGACCTCAGCGAGGAAGCCGCCCAGCGGGCGATCGCGGCGATGCTCGGAGAAGATTCCACATCAATCGCCCGCCTGCTGGCCTCCGAGAAATCCGCAGAAGACGAGAAGACCGAACTCAGCCTCTTCGCAGCGATCCAGAATATGAACGTCATGGAGAAGATCAAGCTGGCCAGAACCGGAGGCAAGGAAGCACGCACTCTTCTGCTCAAGGACCGCAACAAGATCATCGCGGTTTCGGCGCTGCAAAGCCCCAAGATCACGGAATCGGAAGTCATCGCCATCGCCCAATCCCGCTCCGTCGGTGAGGAAATCCTGCGACTGATTTCCACCAACAAGGACTGGACCCGGAGTTATAAGATCAAGCTGGCACTCGCGACGAATCCCAAGACCCCTCAGCCCCAGGCCGTGAAATTCCTGAACTACCTGCAGGATCGGGATCTGCGCACTCTCATGAAGAGCCGAGATGTCCCCACGGCAATCTCCACCCATGCGCGTCGAATCCTGACCAAGAAGGGTCAGCTCTGATCGGACGATCCGGAGAAGCCAGGAGAAGAATCTCCAGGGCTCCTCCGGGCTGAGTCCGACACCGCGCAGGCAATTCGGCCGAAGCCGCACTCAGGAACGATATGCCTCGATGAGGATATCCGAGGTTTCGGGCCTCATGATGCGGACATCGGGCCTCTCGCCATTCCTGAGTTGCTCCCGGACCTTCGTCCCGCTGATTCCGAAGGGCTTCTCCTCCGAATGTCGCTCCGTCAGATCAACTCGACCCAGGGATTCATAGTAGGCCGCGAAGCCGATCTTGCAGGGCTGAATCCGAAGATCCCCCTCCAGTTTTTCAAAGATCTGGTGGGCATCGAAATCCCCCCAGATGGCGCTGCCATCCTCGTAGGGTGCGTCGGCGTGCTTGCGACCGATCACGATATCGCTGAAGCCGTAATTCTGACGATAGATGCCATGCATCACGGCTTCCTTGGGACCCCCGTAGAACATTTTGATATCGAGACCGATCAATTCGAAGATTTCGGAAATGTCGTAGCCGGCCTTCTCCCAGATGGCCTCGTCCTTGTCGCCATCACCGAGCAGATTCTCCTCGTGCAATGCCCGATAGCAACGCATGCGAACGGCCGCCGGGACGTCGTCGCCCTTCAACTCTCCGACCAGGGGATTCAGGACCGCTCCGGTGAAATGGCCATCGGCTGTCAGATTTTCCACCCCTGCAACCAGGGCGTATTCATGCGCTCTATGCAGGGGATTCCTGGTCTGAAAGGCGAGAGCCCTCTGCCATTGACGATCTCGGATGAGTGCCCTGACCATCAGAGGAGAGAGCATATACTGACCATATTCCGAACTGACGGGCTGAGGCAGGGTTCGGATCGATCCGCCAATCAGCTTCTCACGTGAATCGCCATCCACCATGCGCCCGCCGGGATGATCCACGCGATCCGTACCGTAGACACTGCGAATATACTTTCCCTTATCCCAATCGAAGACTTCGACGTCATCGATGATCGCGATGGGATCCCCCGCTTCGGTCACCACGGCCACGGAGGAGCCCGATGAAATATTCGCCGCCTCGGATTCGCTCAGGGGCAGGGAGAGGGGGATCGTCCAGGCATAGCGACGGCCCTCGCGAGTGATCGCCGAGGAATCGAGTACCTGATTGTACTCGACCTCTTTCATCGGGCCCTCGAGGGGTGAGAGAGCACCATCGCCCAGGCGATAGACCGTAGATCGATCCGCCGTGGAGACGACGACCGACGGCAACGCTGCGACCTCGGCGAGAAAGGCTCGCCGCGCATGAAGAGGCACGATTCGATTGATGGGTGCATCCAGTCCCCCATGAACTGGTACCAGATCTTGCTGAGCTTCCTGAGTCATGAATTCCTTCTCTTTCTCGTTGAAAACCATCTTCGGGCGAACAACCGGGGCCACTCGAAGCGAGGGGAACCGGCCGCCCTCTTACCAGACAGGAAAAGCGGCACCACCGGTCGGCAACAGGATCCTGTCACCACTTCCATCCATTCGGCGCAGATAGAGCCGATCGATACCGTCTTCATTGGATATATACGCCACATGCCGCCCGTCAGGAGATACCGCCGGCCAGCGCGCGTCCAGGGATCCATCTCCCAGGGAAGAGCGCGCTGAGCCATCGGCTCGCATTCGCTGCAATCTCCAACCCTCCTGCGTCAGCCGCGTGTAGACGATCCACTCTCCATCGGGGGTCAGTACAGGTTCGCGTCCCCGGCTCAGTGGGCGTGTCTGGGCAGCGGGCACTGCGTCGCGGACCATGATCCCGAAACTATCCGGAGCCGCCCTGCCCCCGCGATTGGCCCGCACATAAATGATTCGATCCTGCTCGCGCAACCACTTCGGACTCATAGGGTTGTCGCTCGTGACGAACTCCGCATCCAGCGAACCGGTGGCCGAGAGGATATCCATACCCGTCTTTCTCTGCGCCCGAGTAACGTCCAACCAGGAGGCGACAATCCTCCCATCCGTCGCATAATCGCCCTCGAAATGATAACGAGGTCCGCGAGTCAATTTACTCACCTGATCACTGTCAAGATCATATTCGAAGAGTTGCGTGCGTCCGCGATCGAGGTGGCCGCTGCTGAAGAGCAATTTGCGATGATTCCTCGACCAGGCCAACGGCCTGGAATTTGCGGGCGCAAATGGAAAAGGGCTGAGCTCCAGGGTACGGGCATTGAGCAGAGCAATTCGACCGGGCAGGTCCTTGATCTTCTGACCCCTCCGCATCCTTTCGGAGGGATTGATGTATTCGGCCACACTCTCGACACTGGCCACTCCCCGGCGTACCGATCCTCTCTTCCCGTCCCGCAAATTGTCCATCGCTTCGGCACGCTCGCGGGCCGCCACCTCATCCCAATAGACGAGAGCCAAGGGGGCCGCTGTGACCTCATCCAGGGGCACCCCTCCACCCGCACATCCCAATAGGAAGAGGCAGGCGAACGAGAGGCATCTCCCGGCCACTGATGAAGGGAGGGGGCGAATCACTCTTCGCGAGCCTCCAATAGTTGGCCCTGGACACCGCGATAATGGCTGCCTTCGGAGTCGACCTTGAAAATGGCGGCCTCCTTGATTCTTCCTCCCAACACGCTCAATACGATCTGGGCAGCCCCGGGGAATGGGAAAAGCGGACTCTCGGCGTAGATGAGATCCTCATCGGAGAGATAAGCACCGGCGTTGCAATGAGAGTGATAGATGGCGGTGATGACCTGCCCCCGAGCCTCGGCTTCCGTCTGCACACGGAGGTACTCCGTTTCCGCCATATAGTAGGCATGATGCGCATCTCGCGGAAATTCAACTGGATCGCTCAGGTGCATCTTCGTCATCACGTTGGTAATTCGATTCACTTCCATGTAGGGATCATCATCTCTTCCCGTGATCAGCCCGCAGCATTCTTCGGGTGCTGAATCCAGCGCGTGGCGACACATTTCGTGCAGCACCTTCGCCGGGGCGAGTGCCGATGCCAGATCGCGATTCAATTCCACCCGCCGCGACACGGTCAACCGCCCACTCGCTGGGATTCATCCCCGGGATCTTCACCTGCCACTTCTGAGTTCTCAGCGGAGAGACTCGTGCCGGAAATCCAGCGGGGATCCGCCTCCTCTGCGAGGTGCGTTTCCGTACCTGGAGCGTCCAGACTCTCGATGATGAAGTGGAGGGAGTGGTCCCCGCTCTCTGCTGAAAGCGAGTGCGGCAACTTCGCCATCGAGTGTAGGCAATAAATCAATGCCATGCGAACTTGTCTCATTGGCCTGGGGTTTCAGATCTGATAGTCGTGATTGATGGAGCCAAGTCTCGGCACGCCATTTCGCGCGGCCTCGTGACAGAGTTCAGCGATGCTGAATTCAGCGAGAACTTCGGCAACCCTCGCTGAGAGCAGGGGCCATAGAAAATCGGGCCTGCCCGGGACGGTCTCCTCATCCGCGGCCTCGGAACCTCGAGCCAATTCGCCAGAAACCTGGCCTACCGGGCCCTCGACCGCCTCGATGATCTGTCGCAACGAGATATCCGCCGGATCGAGCGCGAGCACATACCCGCCTCCGGGCCCGCGGCGACCCTTGACGATCTGGCCTCGCCTCAGGCGTTGGAAGATCTGTTCCAGGTATCGAGTGGGAATCCCTTGACGTTCGCTGATGATGCGAACCTGAACCGGCCGACCGAAGCCGTTGTAGGCGAGATCAAAAACACTGCAGACCGCGTAGTAGACTTGGTGAGAAAACCGCATAGGGGACTCAAGAATGCGGAATTGCCCGAGTCCCCGCCAGCATCCGGAATGCCCTTCAGCGGGCCCGCGGATGCAGCCCCCCAGCTACCCGAGGCGAAATCATAGGGTCCCCCTCGATTCTCCTGGAAGTCAGGCATCCCGAGTGGATCGGGTTCGCCGCATTGGGGGCGAATCCGGGCTAGTCTGGGTGCCTTTCCCGAGAAAAGCGATTCTAGAAACCCCCGATGCCCGCCGACACGAAGCCGAGAAGCAATCCCGACCCCTGGCTGCGTGGCCTCCATTGGGGTGTCCTCGCGCTACTCGTCGGCTGCATGGGATTGATCCTGCTCGGAAAGAACGGTGTGGAGGAATCTGCGCCCGAACGATGGCTCGCCAGCACGTGCATCGGGATCGCAGTCGTGACGATCGTATGCCGCCGCCTGGGATCGTCACCCCGGATCCGTCGGCCAGCAGCGACGATGCTTCTGGTCGTCTCCTTGCTCGGAGCAGCGAGTCTCGGCGTCCTGGGTACCGTTGAAGCCCTGCTTCACGGAGGCACCCAGACGGGTCTGCTTTTCACCCTGGCGGGCCTGATCTTCGCGTTGAGAGGCCCGGGACAACTCGGGCAGCCTTCGAACGAGGGCCCCGGTCTCGCTCCCGGTCAGGGCGAAAGGGCAGAGCCCCGGGGCTGACTTTCCCTCCCCAGAGGCATCGAAGGCCGGATTCCTCCTCGCTGACCAGCCGCTGGCATGATTCCGGAATCAACGCCTTTACGTCGGACTCAGCGTCGGCCCCGCATGCGCCCACCTCGGCCCTGGGATCGCGGGCGACCGGAACGCCGAAGTCGATTATTCCCTCTGCCGGAAGCGACCTCCGATCCATCCTCATCGTTGAGAAGGAAATTGATCCATCCTCGGATCGGGTCGACCGAGTTGAGGAGCACCCGAAGGCGATCCCCCAGTCCATGGTGGTGGCCAGAACGGCGAGCAATCAGACGTTGCCGATCCGGATCGTAGTCGAAATATCCGTCGAGCGATGAAATCGGAACCAGGCCCTCGACGAAAGGCGCCGCCAGCGTCACGTAGAGACCCTGCTCAGCCACACCGGTCACAATTCCGTCGAAGCTCTCTCCGACCCGCCCGCGCATCACGGTACAACGCATCAAGCCATTCATCTCCCGCTCCGAGGTCACCGCGATACGTTCCCTTGCCGACGTACGAATCGCGATCCTTTCCATCTCCTCTCGAGCGTCTCCTCGTCTTTCCCGACTCTCGAGAAACTTCCGAACGGAGCGATGGACGACAAGATCCGCATAGCGACGAATCGGCGACGTGAAATGCAGGTAATGATCGAATCCGAGAGCGAAGTGGCCACTGGAGCGCTGTGAATACCTGGCCTGTTTCATGGCCCGGAGCGTCACGGATTGTACGAAAGCCTCTTCCGGTCGACCCACAGCCCGATCCATCCCCGCTAGGAGTTCCTGGCGACCGAAACGATTCCGATGATCCCCGCCGGCAAGTCCCAGGTTCCGATAGAGCTTCGCAAGTCGTTCCAGATCCGCGCGATCCGGCGTTTCGTGAATCCGATAGACCGTCGGCTCCTCGACGCCCATCAGAATCTTCGCCACGGCACGATTGGCCAGGAGCATGGCTTCTTCGATGGCATGATGGGCTGCGCCCCTCTGAGCACGCCTGACATCAATGGGACGACCCACCGAATCGAGAATGAATTCGGGCTCCGGCAGATCGAAGTCGATTGAACCACAAGAGAGGCGCTTCGACCTCAGACTCGAACAGAGAGCGGCGAGCGCTCGCAGTTGCTCGCGGACCTCGGGCCCCATCCGGGCAGCCCCCTGGCCCGAGCGACTCGGGGCCCGAGAAGTGCCCGCGTTCTCCATCACGGCATTCGCATCCTGGTAGCTGAGTCGCATGCGGCTGCGAATCACGGCCTCGTGCAGAGTCGCTCGTCCAAGCTCTCCACCCTCATCCAGATGCATTTCCACCGCCAGGACGTAGCGGTCTTCATCGGGCCGAAGAGAGCAGAGTTCACTCGACAAACGTTCGGGCAGCATGGGAATGCTGCGGCCCGGAAAGTACACGCTATTTCCCCGCAGCCTGGCCTCGCGATCAAGTTCCGAGTCGGCCCGAACACAGTGGGACACATCCGCGATGGCGACCCAGAGGCAGGGTCCAACTCCCGGACGAGTCTGGACATAAACCGCATCGTCGTGGTCTCGAGCGCTTTCGGGATCAATCGTGACGAAGCAGAGATCTCGCAGATCCAGCCTGCGGGAGATTTCAGCGGGCTCGAGTTCCGCTGGAATCTGGCGCGCTTCCTCGAGCGCTCGTTCCGAGAATTCTCGGGGCAGACGATGACGCCATGCGACTGCACGAAAATCCGCTTCTGGATCTCCGGGCTGCCCGAGTCGCTCCACCACCCTCATGGAACGCGCCTGGCCCCTGCTCCCCGACCGCCCGATCGCAGCAACTTCGACGACCTCTCCTACCTCCGCCCCTGCGAGATTGCCGCGCTCGATCGGAATGGACCCACGTCCGGAGTCCCGGTAGGGCACGATCTCGAATCCGCGGCGATTCCTCTGCACGAGGCCGATCCAACCCGATCTCGGACTCTCGAGGATCGAATAGAGTTCAGCCCTGCCACTCTTCGCATCCGCGAGTTCCTGGACCAGAACGCGATCTCCGGGCCGAGCTTCGGCCAGATCGTCCAATTCCAGCACCCGATCCGTGCCTCGAACCGCGCCCCGACCTGCGTCGCGACTCTCGACAACGCCCTCGAAGAGCCCATCGGCTCGTCGCAGCCGATAGCGAAAGCCCAGGCGCTCGATCACGCGACGCCTCTCGAGTTCACGAAGAACCCTCTCCAGTGAACGCAGCAATCCGCGAGGAACCCTCAGCCGCCTCTCGAGTTCGCGCGCGCCCAGGGCCGGGCGGCTTCGCCCCCCCAATTCGCCCACAATGGCCCGCTCCAGATCCCGAGCGTTCTGGAGCGAGGAGGCGGAACGAGACCCTCGAGACCTGCGTCCGATTCTTCCTCTAGCCGACATGATCGGCCGGGAGATTCGCAGAGACCGGGGCGAAACGCGAATCCGGGCGATGCGAGCGCGTTGACGAGCAGGCCGGTTGCCCTACTCTCCCGCCCGCTGCCCGGGTGGCGGAATTGGTAGACGCGCTAGACTCAGAATCTAGTGTTCGCAAGGACGTGCTGGTTCGACTCCAGTCCCGGGCACCAAGCCACCCGTCGGAGCCGGGATTCCTCCGAGCCCGTGGGGCCCCATGCCCCCTAGGATATGGCCGAATCCGTGTGGGAAGAACTCGACTGATCTCAAGATCCAATTTCGAGGAATTCGACCCAAGGCAGCCTCATCGGTGCTTGACCCCCGCCGGGCAGTGCTTAGCATCGGGGTTCAACTTGGCATCCCCCGCGAGAGGTTCGAACGTGACCGAACAATCCGATCTTGGCTTCCAGAACGTCCAGATTCTCGAGCCCGGTGGAGAATCTCTGGATGTCCCCCGCGTTCTGCCGGCCCTCGCGGTGCGGGATATCGTCATCTACCCGGGCGTAACCATTCCGCTCACCATCGGCAGAGCCAAATCGCTCCTCGCGCTCGAGGAGGCCGGTGCCGAGGGCTTCATGTTGGTCGTCTCCCAGAGGGATGCCAATACCGAGGACCCCTCGGCCGCTGACCTCTACGAAGTGGCCACACTGGTTCGGGTACTTCGAATCGTGGACGCGAAGCCCGGGGGCAAACAGGCTCTGGTGGCGGGACTGGCTCGGGTCTCTCTCGACGCCTACCTCTCCGAAGAGCCTCAACTCAGGATCGCTTTCACGCCGATCCCGGAGTCTGGAGGCGGAAGCGAAGTCGATGCCCTCTGGCAGAAGGTCATCGACCTCGCCCAGCAGGTCATCGGCCTGCGGGACGACTATCCCGACGAGTGGAAGGGTTTCATTGCGGAGATTCCGAATCCCGGAATGCTCGCGGACCTGCTGGCGTCCAACCTGGCCATCCCCGGGGATGAAGCCATCGCATTGCTGCGTGAACCCGACGTTGGCAAAAGACTTCGTGTAGTTGAGCGCCAACTCGAGCGCGAAGTCACGATCGCGGAAACGCAGAAGACTCTGAGGGACGAAGCCGAGAACTCGGGCCTCGACAAGAAGAGACGTGAAAGAATGTTGCGGTCGCGGATGCGGGAAATTCAGAACGAAATCGGAGAGAGCGACTCGGGTATGCGGGAAGTCGATGAACTCTACGAGAAACTCGAATCCGCCAATCTTCCCGAAGAAGCCCTGGAGCAGGCCTCCCGGGAACTCAAGAGATTGTCCTCCCTACCCCAGCACGCCCCCGACCGCCATCTGGTCCGAACCTACCTCGAATGGCTCCTCGACCTGCCCTGGAGCATCGAAACGGATGACGATCTGGATCTGCTGGCCGCCCGGGAGATCCTCGACACCGACCATCACGGTTTGGAGAATATCAAGGAACGCATTCTCGAATTCCTGGCCGTGCAAAAATTGGCACCCGATTCCAGGGCTCCGATACTCTGTTTCGTCGGTCCCCCAGGTGTCGGCAAGACCTCGCTCGGAAGATCGATCGCCAGGGCCATGGGACGAAAATTCGCCAGGGCCTCACTCGGCGGGGTCCGAGACGAAGCGGAAATCCGGGGCCACCGCAGAACCTATGTCGGAGCCATGCCGGGGAGAATCCTCCAGAGCATCAAGCGGGCGGGCTCCCGCAACCCGATCTTCCTGCTGGACGAGATCGACAAGCTCGGCTCGGACTTCCGAGGCGATCCCTCCTCCGCCCTGCTCGAAGTACTCGACCCCGAACAAAATCACAGATTCAGCGACCACTACGTGGAATGCCCCTTCGATCTATCCCGCGTGCTCTTCATCGCGACGGCCAACACCCTTTCAACCGTCCCCCCGGCGCTCCTGGATCGGATGGAGGTCATCGAACTCTCGGGCTACACCGAGAGCGAAAAAATAGCCATCGGGCGCCGCTACCTGGTGCCTCGCCAACTGATTGCACACGGGCTGGAAACGGATCGCATCGAAATCCCGGAAGAGGCATTGGTCAAGATCGTGAACGAGTACACTCGAGAAGCTGGAGTCAGAAACCTCGAGCGCTTCCTGGCGACCCTGATGCGGAAGTGTGCCAGGCGGATCGCCGAGGGGGATGCGGAAACTCAGTTGCTCATCGACGCAGACTTCGTATCCGAAGCCCTCGGGCCGCCGCCCCATCTGCCGGAGACCGCAGAGAGAACCCAGATGCCAGGGGTTGCCGTGGGCCTGGCGGTGACGGCTCATGGAGGAGATATTCTCTTCGTCGAGGCCGCAAAGATGTCCGGCGGAAAAGGTGTCCGGCTTCGACTCACGGGCCAACTCGGAGAGGTCATGCAGGAATCCGCCGAGGCCGCCCTTTCCTGGGTGCGATCCCATGCCGAGGAGTTGGGGCTGAAATTGAGTGACTTCTCTCCCGGCGAAATCCATCTCCACGTACCAGCGGGGGCTGTACCCAAGGACGGACCCTCGGCGGGCATCGCATTGGTCACGGCCATCGTATCCGTGCTCAGCAAGCGCGGCGCTCGCTCGCTGGTGGCCATGACGGGCGAGATCTCGCTACGGGGCCAGATCCTTCCCGTAGGCGGGATCAAGGGAAAACTCTTCGCGGCTTCCCGGGCCGGAATCGAAACGGTCGTCATGCCTCGGCGCAACGAGAAGGATCTGAGAGAGGTCCCCGAAGAGGTTCGAGACCGTCTCGATATTCAATTGGTCGACACGATCGACGAAGCGCTGGAAGTGACCCTCTCCCCCGTTCTGCCAACCGCCAACTGATCCCGCATCAAAGCTGGGGGAAGAAGCCCGAAGGGCTACCATGCCCCCCGTGCGAATCGCTCTCATTCACGACTGGTTGACGGGGATGCGGGGGGGGGAACGCGTACTCGAGGTGCTGGCCGCCGAGTACCCCGAGGCCGACCTCTTCACCCTCGTCCATGTTCCGAATTCCACTTCGGCAAGAGTCGAAGAACTGAAGATCTGCGCCTCTCCACTGAATCGAATCCCGGGAATCGGACGCCACTACAGAAAGTTTCTTCCCCTCTTTCCATGGGCGGCCAGCCGAATTCGACCGAGAGGCTACGACCTCGTCATTTCGATCAGCCACGCTGTCGCGAAAAATGTCATCGTCGAAAAGGGAACGCCGCATCTCTCCTATTGTCTCACCCCCATGAGGTATATCTGGGACCAGGCGGAAAGCTATATGGGAACAGGCCCCCGTCGATGGCTGGCGGCGCCCCTGATTTCGGCACTCCGTCAGCACGACATCAAGCATAGCGACCCCCAACACGTCGATCGTTTCGTGGCGATTTCCGAGACGGTCCGGGACCGGATCCGGCGTCACTACCAGCGGGATTCAAGAATCGTCCACCCCCCGGTGGACACCCAGCGCTATCGCCCCAGCAACGCCCCCACCGGAGACTTCTATCTTCTCGTCGGCGGCTTCGTTCCCTACAAGCGCGAAGATCTGGTTCTCGAAGCCTTTCGGGGAATGGATCGATCACTGGTCGTTGCCGGGGACGGACCCGGCCGCCGAAAGTTGGAATCCCGCGCGCCCGCCAATGTCGAATTCTGCGGACGTGTCGGAGACGATCGACTGCTACACCTGATGCAAAATTGCCGCGCGCTGATCTACCCCCAGGAAGAGGATTTCGGCATCGCCGCCGTCGAGGCCCAGGCCGCGGGGCGTCCCGTTATCGCATTGGGCAGGGGGGGCGCCGTCGATAGCGTCAGACCCCTGCTGCGGGTCCAGGAGAATCGGAGGATCGAAATCTGCCGGGAAGGGAATGCAACGGGGATCTTCTTCTCCGAGCAGAGCCCGGATGGACTCCGGGCGGCCATCGATGCCTTCGAGAGCCATGAGGATGAATTCGATTCGCGCTCCATTCGCGAACATGCCGAAACATTCTCGATCCCCCGCTTCCTGGCCGAATTGAAAGCCGAAATCGAGATCTCGTTGCAGAAATAGGGGTTATCGCAATCTCATGAGGCGTTGCGCCCGCGGATCACGCTTCCCAGGGTCAACGCGAGGATCTTCAGGTCCATTACCATGGACCAGTTCTGGATGTAGTAGAGATCGTGTTCGATCCTCTCGCGCAGAGAGCTATCCCCCCTCCAGCCGTGGACCTGGGCCCAGCCTGTGACTCCCGACTTCACCTTATGGCGCAGCATATAGCCCGGAATTTCGCGCCGGAATTCCTCGATGAAGTTCGGCCTTTCGGGTCTCGGACCCACCAGGCTCATCTCGCCGCGTACGACATGCCAGAATTGGGGCAATTCATCGAGGCTGAAGCGGCGAAGCAAGCCTCCATAGCGGGTGCGGCGTGGATCATCCGGAATCGACCAGCCCGGTCCCTGGGACTCGGCATCCGTGGTCATGGTGCGCAATTTCAGCATCCTGAAGACACGGCCATCGAGACCCATACGATCCTGGGCGTAGAAGATGGGGCGTCCCGAGGTCAGCAGCAGGCCCAGGGAGAGCAGACCCAGGATCGGCAGGAATAGGAAGAGAAGGAGCCCCCCGCCAACAAGATCAAAGACCCGTTTTTGCACTGCCGCCCAGCCTATCAGGGGACTGTCCCGAAAGTGAATCAGGGGAAGCCCGTCCAGGGTTTCAATGGAGCTATGCAGCGTGGCGATCTGAAGCAGATCGGGTGCAAGAATCACGCTCACGAGTTCGTCGTCGAGATCGTCCAGGATTTTTTCCAGCCGATAACTCTCGTGACTCGGCAACGCGATGATCACATGGTCAATACGCTGTTTTCCAAGTGAGGTCTTCAATTCCCCATAGCCGCCGATCACGGGGACGCCTCCGACCCGCTGCTCGCCCCCCCCTTCGCCGAGTACCCCGATCAGGTGGAGACCCGAATCCGGATGATTCTGGATTCTCTGGATCACCTCCTGTGCAAGGCGCCCCTGCCCCACCACCAGGGCAAAGCGGCGGTTATAACCTCGTCGGCGTGCCGCTCTCAAAGCCGTTCGCACGAAGACCCGCAGGCCGACCAGGCAGATGGGCGCCAACGCACTGAAAGTAATGACAACGCCCCTGGAGAACGAATAGGATCGGATGAAGGCCGCTATGGCCATCAGAACCACCACCCCGATCGCCACCACACGCACCATTTCCGCGGCTTCCGTCAACACGGAGCCGAGGCGCCTCGGCTCATATAGGCCCTGCCTGGAGAGCAAGTAGGCAAAAACCGGAAGAATGGCCCCCAGCGAGACCAGGTAGTCTTCGACGGGCGGCACGCCCCGGGGCGCCGGAACGCCGAAGTGAAAGCGGACTGCGTAGGCGCCGAGCCAGATCAGGGAAATCAACACCAGATCCGCCAGCATCATCAGGCTGCGAAAGATCTCCCTATGCCTGTACAACATCCGATTTTTCCCTCATCGCCTGCCGGTTCCAGGTAGAGAGTAGGTCAGGCCCTCAACCGCTGCGGACTTGCGAAACCCACCGACAAATCCGGTCGACCGGAAGCTTCGGCATGCCTCAGGCAACCTCGCGGGCGTCCTCTTCCACGGCATCGCGCAATTCTTCGAGCAGCCCCGGAACCGCGGAGACCACGCGACTCCAATTCGGAATCTGGGGGGCCCCCATGGGATCGCGAACGAAGCCGAGCCCTGCATTCCTGAGGGCCCCTGAGAAGGTTTCCACGGCCACTTCCTCGGCGTGGCGATCGAAATTCAACCCATTCAACTTGGCGTCATTGCTATAGCTTGCGATGGCATCCTGGGCGGTTCTCACATAGGCCGCGATCATCGTATTGAGGAAGCCCGCTTCGAATTCCACTCCGTAGCTCGCGAGATTGCGAATCACCGACGACGCGATGTCCACGACCATCCGGTGAAGGCCCCGCTCGGCATCATCTTCGGAAAGCTCTCGATGCTTGTGATCGTAATTCTCGACCAACTCCACCTGGCAGATACGCTTCAGGGCGCTGTTCCGAAAGACTTCCGCGAGCACTCCCACCTCAAGACCCCAATCGGCCGGGATTCGATTGGCCCGCACCAGATCGGTGGTCATCGAGCACTCGCCCGCGAGGGGATAGCGAAAGGATTCCAGGTATTCGAGCACGGGAATCGGTCCCAGAACGGATCTCATCGAGCGAAGCAGCGGCATCATGAAGAGCCGGGTCACCCTGCCATGGAGGCGATCCGTGACACGGGCATAATAGCCCTTCGCGAATTCATAATTCATATTCGGATTCGCGGTCGGATAACAGAGCCTCGCCAGGAGTTCCCGCCGGTAATTGAGAATGTCGCAATCATGGGTAGCCACGACCCGCGCCTCCTGGGTCGCCAGGACGTACCCATAGGCGAGCCAGGTGGCCCTTCCCTTTCCCGGCGGGCCTGGATCGAGCCCCTCATCGCGCAGACGATCGAGAAGCGAACGAACCCGGGCCCCCTCGGTCCAGATGACGGTCGCGGGCCCACCGTCCAGGCATCGCACCGGCTCGAATATCGCTTTCATTTCTCGGTACTGATCGAAATCGGCGGGTCCCGAAAGACTGACGACGCACTGGCGGAGATAGGGCACCTGAGCCAATTCTTCGACGATTCCCTTGAGGGCGGGGCCCCGGGTCTCGCTGAACAGGGAGGGCAAGACCAGAGCCGTGGGGCGCTCCGTCGAGTACTGTAGGAGTTCGCCCTCCAGCCGTTCCAGGTTCAGGTCGCCCAATCGATGGAGCGCCGTGATGACCCCCGTCTGGTGAAAATCCGACATGGGCGAAACCTTCGCATTCGATTTCAGCGCGGTCAAGCAGCCACGATCTGTCCTTTGGGGGGCGGGATCTGGAATCGGGGCGGCTTCGAGATCCGGACATAGATCCCAAGACAGCGTTTCCATCGCAAAATCGGGCATTTGAGTCATACGCAAGGCTGGAGAACTCGCCGATTCCCGGCCGCCGCGCAGAGATCCAGGCGCTGGAATCGGGGAATCCACCCCGGCGGCAGTCGCAAATGCTCCCGGAAGAGCGATCTCGGAGGAGACCCACTTCCCGATCCGGCCTCTTGGGGCTCAGCCCTCGGAGTCGCCCCCGCTCCCAAGAGATTCGATCAAGCGCCGACCCCGGGCGTCGATTTCTTCAAATTCGACCCCGACCTCGAGGGAGAGGGGGTCGGTTTCCGTCGCCCAGACGACCCTCCCGCCGGCGGTCACTTCCTCTCCGTGAACCCGAAAAGTCAAGGTCAGGAACTCCCCGAGTTCGATCTCGCATGCGACCGCGGTGAAGCAGATGCCGCCAGCCGAGAGATTGACCCCGCGGCCCGACTGCTCAGCACCCGATCCCTCCGAAAAGCAGATGATCTGATCGGTGGGAATACGCGGAAATTCTCGCCGCTCGCTACCGGATCGCATATCAGCCCGTCCCCATCGCCTTCCGCAGAAGGCCTGGGAGAAGCCCGCAGTCTCCGACTCGCGCCCTGCTCGACAGGAGGCGGACCGTCACGGATCACTCCCTCGATTTCGAGACCCGGGAGATCCGGAGCCGGCTCCGCCGCCCGCAAGTTCCGCCTGGAGACGCTGTCCGGAGAAGAGATCGAGTTGAAGATCTTCCTCCCGGCAGGGCTTCAGGCCCGCTACGGTGATCCCCAGCCCTCGAATGCGATCGGAGACTTCGACTCTCGCGAGCAGAGCCCGAGCTTCGGGGTAGATCTCTTCGGCCCCGGATAGGGGATTCGACGGGGTCGTGGATCGCGTCGTCTCGCTGCCATCAGCCCATCTCAGTCTGAGCGCCAGGCGCCCGGCCACGAGCCCCTGCCTCTCCAGGTTCGCTTCGAGACTCTCCGCGAGACGCCGCAAACACTCCGCCAGCGACTCGACCTCGGCGGATGCCTCGGACAGGGTCTCGGTGCGGGTCAGAGACCGTGGGTGTCGAGCCAGGCGCATCGGCGACCTGTCCTGGCCCCGGGCCATCTCCAGGAGAACCAGGCCGTGATTGCCGAATGTCTCTTCCAGGACGGGCCTTCCGAGTTGGCGAAGATCTCCAATGGTCAGCGCGCCCAGGTTGCCGAGGCGCGCTTCGGTCTTGCTTCCCACCCGGGGCAGCCGCGAGATCGGCAGGGGCTCGAGAAAGGCCTCGACATCGGCTGCACGCAGACGGAATACGCCGCCGGGCCCCGCTTCTTCCGCCGCCAGCCGCGCCAGGAACTTGGAGGGAGCAATGCCAACCCGTAGCGGAAGACCCAATTGCGTCGTCACCTGGGGAATCAATCTTGCGGCCAGGATTTCGGGCTCGGCGGGGCCGGAATGAACGTCTGCGTAGACCGCTCCCCGACCCGCGGGCTCCACTTCGTCAAAAATCTGCCGCATGCGGGTCGCCAATTCGCCCGAGGCCTCGCGATAGCGCCTCATATCGGTCGCCACGCGAATCGCCCCCGGACATCGCAACAGGGCATCTTCCATCGACATCCCCGTCTCGACTCCCGCCGCGCGACCTTCGGGACTGACGGACTGAACCTTGCCCCGTCTGCGGGGATCGCCCCCGACGAGAAGCGGCCGCCGACGCAACGACGGATCCCCCCGCCGCTCGACTTCCGCATAGAAATTGGGCACTTCCGCAAAGAGAATGGCCGATTCAGCACTTGGAGTCTTCATCGATCCAGCGGCTCGAGGACAAGCGCGGCGCCGCTACTTTCCTCTACGAGCAGGCGACTGGCCAGCAGTGGACTCGGCCTTCCCGCCAGCCATGCCTCGAGACCATCTGCGAAATGGGCGTGCCCCTCGTGTTCGGACTGGCCGGGGACGAGGGAAGTCAGAATTCGGTTCGGTGCCGCGAGATCAATCGCGAACTGATAGGTGGCCGCAGTCGAAAGCGGTACCCCTCCCCGCCCCGCGGCTCGGGTCGTGAAGATTGAACTCGCATCCCCTCCGACACCGAGTGCGCTCCATCCCGCCGAAGATCCACGACCCACCGAAACCTCCTGGAGGGGGCGGAATTCGAGTTCGTGCAGTCGACCCCAGCGCCAGCCCTTGCGATCCGGCCCCAACCGGTGGGAGAGACCCACCCATGTGCGGCGCAGACTCTCGTGCAGGCCGGCCACGACCCGATCCAGATCGGCCCAGCCCCCCGACGAGCGCCGCCGATCCGCAGTCACGAGCAGACTGGCCACGATGGCGAGAGGGCGGGCATCGGGCAGCGCCAGGTAGCGGCGGTAGAGGTCTTCTTCAAGCACGCGTCCGATGAGAACCTCGAGCAGGTTCTGCATCAATATTTCGTACGCTGCAGCCCCGGAACTCGACTCGAGCAGATTCCCATCCCAGCCGGAAAGCATGTCGAGCACTTCCCTTGCTTCGGGCCGCAGGGGCTCGGCCAGGCCCGCCAGGCGCAGGATGGCCGGCACGACATCGACCGCATCACCCGCCCCCACATCCCACTGCAACGCGGCGGCCGTCCGCAGACCCACACCCCCCGTCTTCGAAACAGCGCCCGCGGAGTCCCCCGTTCCAGCGGTCAGAGCCATCAGCCCCTCCCGGAGACGACGCAGCCGCGCCCCCGGACGCCAGAGCCACTCTATTTCCGCCTCGGCGACGGAATCTCCGATTTCTCCATCGGCGACCGCCAGCCAATTCACGCCCCCCCCCTGCCCCGTGGACCTGAAATCGCCAAGTTGAACGGCCGGCATGGCCTCGTAGCGAAGCGGCTTGCGCCAATCGTATACGCGCATCTTTCCCGGCAGGGGAATCAAGCTCGACGGCAGGGTACGCCTGGGCAGCCAACCCGCCATCTGGGCGCCCGCAGTGCCCCTCCGATCCGCGTACACCACGGTGACCACCGGCTCGTGGTGGGTCGCGAGTCCATCGCGAATCGCGTCGGCGCTTTGCGCGCGAATCAGGCCCAATAGAGAGGAGATCCCATCCCCCGTGATCATTCCCGTCCAGGCGAGGGCGAGCTGGCCCTTCTCTTCAATTCTGGAATTCTCGCCCTCGCTGCTCGCCCGCGTGGTCGAGAACTCTGCAGCCTCCGGTTCAGCTTCGACAAGGGGTCCATGGTGAGTCGAGTGAATCGTGATCGCATATTCACTCGAGCCCGAACCCTCGCGAATTCGGATCGACTCCTCCCGTCTCTGCAGGGGAAGCCAGCGAATGCCGTCGTGGTAAGTCTGCTCGGTTTCTCGGATTCGTTCCCGATAGAGGTCGACCGTCACGGCTCCAGACGGAATGGCCGCCCAGGCGACATGCTGGTTTCGGCCCACCCAGACCACGGGAATTCCGGGAATCGTGGCGCCCACCACGTCGAGGTCCCCGCTCTTCAGCTGCATCTCATACAGAAGGGCGGGAATGGTGGTGGGCAAATTCAAACTCGCGACCAGGAGCGGAAAACCGCTCGCCGTATGCTCCCCCCCCAAGACCCAGGCCGTCCCGCCGCTGATTCGAGTCGACTCGCCCAACTGAAGTCGCGCCGAGCTCGGCCGAGGCCGCGATCCGGAAGTCTGCGACGCTGCGGATCTTTCGAAGCGCTCCGCATGACCGCCCTCCAGCCCCTCCACCCCATGGCCCGTGGGCACGAGAGGCCGCGAGAGCCGAGAGCCGAGGAAGCCATTCAAGTCTTCCACGGCCAGGGACGTTTCGAGCGAGTTGCCGCTGCTCCAGGCGATCAGCTTGAGAAGTGCAATGGAATCCGCGGGGCGCCAGTCCTCGATCCCCTCGGGTGAGCCCCGAAGCGCCGCGGGGGGCGCCGCCGCAGACCGCCTCAACTCGTCGATTCGAGCATTCAACCCGGCCGAGTAGGCTTCGAGAATCTTCCGAGTCCGAGCGGGTGCCCTCAACCACTCCCGATCCGCCAACGCGCCAATACCGAGGGTACGCGCCATCCGATCGGAATCCAGGCCGCTCCAGCCCACCACTTCGGCAACTCTTCCCCGCGCCAGGCGACGAAGCCAGAGCATTTGTGCCAGACGATCCTGGGCATGCACGAATCCCAGCGCCTGCCAGGCATCCCTTTCCACATCGGCATCGATGTGGGGAATCCCCCTGTTGTCCCGAAGGATCTCGACCGATCTGGAAAGGCCGGCCTGGGAAAACCGACCCGATTCGACCGGGAAGGCCCTCTGGGAATCCAATATACCTAGGAGTCTGTCCGCTCCGAACCAGAGCGATGCCACCAGAGCCAGAAGCAGCACGATCCGCTCGACTCGAATGACTCGATTCTCCGCCCCGCCCTGCAGCCAGCGCGCGAAACCACCTGTCAGGCTGTCAATGCCCAGGCCCCGGAAGCTACGATCCCCCATCTGGCTAGTGTAGCGGGGTGCTGCGGATCCAGAAAAGCCAGCGTTGTCTATTGGTTGGAGCACCGTTAAAATGCCGCCCGCACGCTGCGCCCGAACCCTAGAGGAAATGGACCCTTTCTTGACCACCCCTTCGCTCGAATCCTGGCTCTCGCCCACACAACAGGACGCATCCACCGACCCGAGGGGTCGGCGGGTTTTCGTTCGGGCGGACCTCAATGTGCCCATCCGGGACGGAAAGATTCTGGACGATTCGCGGATTCGAGCCTCCTTGCCGACGCTGCGACGACTGCGTGAAGCCGGGGCCCGAATCGTTCTGGCGTCGCATCTGGGCAGACCCGGGGGCGAGCGCATCCCGGACCTTTCACTGCGACCCGTGGCCCGGGCCCTCGCCGATCTCCTGGGTTCCGAGGTCGCCTTCGCGGGTGAATGCGTGGGCGAAGGAGTCGAAACGGCTGTTCGCGAACTCGGGGACGGCGAGATCCTGCTGCTCGAAAACCTTCGATTTCATGGGGAGGAAACGCGAAACGATCCGGAATTCGCCAGGGCGCTGGCCCGCTCGGCGGATCTCTATGTAAACGATGCTTTTGGAACGGCCCACCGCGCACACGCTTCGACGGTCGGGATCGTCGCCCATCTGGAGTCGGCCGTTGCGGGCGACCTGATGTGCAACGAGTTGAAACAACTCCGGCTGGTTCTCGAGCCCGCAACCCCCCTGCTCTGCCTGCTGGGAGGGGCAAAGGTCTCGGATAAGCTCGGCGTGTTGCAGAAATTGTCCGAGAGAGCCGACGTCCTCGCCGTGGGAGGGGCCATGGCCTACACCTTTCTGGCCGCCCTTGGCGACGCCGTGGGCAACTCCCGCGTGGAGAAGGAACGCATCGAGGATGCCCAAAGCGTCCTCTCCGCTGCAAAGGAAAGCGGCTGCAGACTCCTCCTGCCCTCGGATCATCGCGTCAGCAAAGAAGTGAGCGAAGATCCACAAATCCGCGTCGTGGAGTCGATTCCGGAGGACTGGCTAGGTGTCGACATCGGCCCGGAGACGGCCGCCCGCTACGCCGAGGAGGCCGATCGGGCCCGAACGATCTTCTGGAATGGCCCGATGGGAATCTTCGAGATCAAGAGTTGCGCCCGGGGTACGGAAGAGGTGGCCCAGGCCGTCGCGAAGTCTTCCGCGACATCCGTCGTGGGCGGCGGGGACTCCCTGGCGGCGATCCAGCGCCTCGGCCTGGGAGCCGAAATCGGCCACCTTTCAACAGGCGGCGGAGCTTCCCTCGAATTCATTCAGGGCATCGTCCTCCCGGGCGTCGCGGCATTGGAGAAATGATGCGAAAGCCCCTGATCGTCGCCAATTGGAAGCTGAACAAGAATCGCGCCGAGGCGCGTGAATACGCCGGGAGCCTGCTTCGTCAATTGCCGCAAGCCCACCCCCTCGGCCCGGAGATCGCGATCGCTCCCCCCTTCACCTGCCTTGAGAGCCTGGCGGCTCTTCTGCAGGGAAGCCAACTCAAATTGGCCGCCCAGAATGTCTGCTCCGAGTCCTCCGGCGCCTTCACCGGCGAAGTTTCGGCCCCCATGCTGAAGGAGGTCGGCTGCCAGTATTGCATCGTGGGCCATAGCGAGCGCCGCGCCCTCTACGGCGAAACGAGCCAAACGGTCGCCACCAAGGCCCGGGCGGTTTTCGAAGCCGGCCTGAGACCGATCGTCTGCGTAGGAGAAAGCCTGGACGCCCGTGAGGCGGATGAGACCCAGGAGGTCATCGGGAATCAGCTCGAGCAGAGCCTGCCCGAGGCGGGCGCTCCCGGAATCGCCGAACTGGTGGTAGCATACGAACCGGTGTGGGCGATCGGCACAGGACTGACCGCGACCCCCGAGCAGGCCCAGACCGTACATGCTTTCATTCGCGCTCGTCTGGCCGAACGCTTCGGAGAGGATAGTGGGCGGATTCGGATTCAATACGGCGGCTCGGTCGACCCCTCGAATGTGAGCGCGTTGCTGGCCGAAACCGATATCGACGGAGCCCTGGTGGGCGGAGCCAGCCTGGACCCGATGAGTTTCGCGAAAATCATCTCGCATGCCATTACGGAGAACAATCCATCATGATGACCCTCTTGCTCGTCCTTCACTTTATGGTCTGCTTCATCCTGATCGCGGTGGTTCTGCTCCAGCGCGGCAAGGGGGCAGATCTCGGCGCGGCACTCGGTGGAGGCGGAGCCAATACCGTCTTCGGCAGTCGGGGGGCGGGGAATTTCCTGACCCGCCTGACGACGGGGAGTGCGATTCTCTTCATGTTGACAAGTCTCTCCCTGGCCTACCTGGGCACTCAACAGTCCGAGATTCAGCTCTTTGACGAAAACGAATCCGGGATCGAAGAGGGTTCTCCCGCACTCGATGAGGTTCCCGATGCCGCCGCGACGAGCACGGATCAGGACCTCGAATCCGATCTCGAGGAATTCGGCGACCTCGAAGAAATCGACCCCGAGGCACCCTCAGCGGAGCCCTGAGCGGGAGACTGGGCGAATCGATTCGGTTTCGTTATCGTGCGGCGCTGAATTTTGGTATGCGGCGGTGGCGGAACTGGTAGACGCGTCAGCTTGAGGGGCTGGTGGGGGCAACCCCGTGGAGGTTCGAGTCCTCTTCGCCGCACCAAACGATCCTCGACTCTTCTCGATCCGATCCTGGAGCGGGCCGGGGAACTCGTGCGGATTGCTGCGAAGGATCGGGGGTTCGGCGCTTCGCGATAAGACCATCCCCGGGGCTGAAGCGTCGCAATCTCAGCGCCCGGAACCAGCGCCCGGAAGACGCTCAATCCGAAAGCTTGCCCGCTTTCTTGGCCGCCTCCAATCGCGCTTTGTTGCGGGCTTCCATCTCCTGTTCGCTGAGTACCAGATCGATCTTGCGCGCGAAGCGAGCCTTCTCATCGGTCTCGTCGGGCACCCAGTAGATGAAAAGGAACTGCCCTTCCCGGATCTCGTTGATATCCGCCCGTTTCCCGTCCAGGGTCACGCTCGTCCGGGTCATGACGGAGCCCTCGGGCTTGACCTTGAACGTAGCCTTCTTGCCATTCTTCAATTTGAGGGCCTTGTTGGAGGGTTTCTTCCCCTTCTTCTTGACCTTGACCTCGATGGTCTTCGCGTCTGCGTCGTAGGCGACGAACCTGGCCTCGGTCTTGATGCTCTTGGCCTTCTTCGCGGCCGACGCGGGCCCAGCCACCAGGAAGAAACAGAAGGAAACGACCAGGACCGCCGTCAGGATGGAAGGAAATCCTCGGTAAAAATTACTGCGTCGGACGATTCTCATACTGCCCTCTCCTCTTGGCGTAAATGTTCCACCGGCAGGATTGCACAACCGACCCCGGGGCCGCATCACCTGCCATTCTCCAACTTCCCCGGGGAAGCCCCGCGACCCGGATCAGTTCCGCAGTTCCTCCGCCCCGCCGAGTCGGGCCAGGCTGCGATCGATCCAACGTCGATAGAGCTCAACGGGATGCGCCCCGACGATGATGGCCGGATTGCCCGCCAGTGCTACGGCTGGGACCCCCGTAGCTCCGAACTCCAATGCCTCCCGATGCTCGGCCAGAACCTCATCGAGCCATTCGGATTCGCTGGCAGATTCAAAATCCCCGGGCGGAAAACCCAACTCCTGCCAGAGGGACTTCAGGACGGACTCCCGGCTGATATCTCGATTCTCCCCGAAATAGGCCTTCAACAGACGATCGTGCATCGCATCGAAGGCGGGTTTTCCCAGCCGTTTTGCGGCCTTGCTGGCCAGATGGGCGGGTACGCTATGAGACGGCGGACCCTCATTCGTGGCCCAGACCTGAAACTCTCCGCTATCGGGCTCCGCGCCGGGTCGCAGCCAGGATTCCGTATAGCGTCGGAATTTCTCCAGAGCGGCCGCGGGATCCCGATGAGTCCGACGTTCGGGACGCAAGAGGTAACTGCGCCAGTCCAATTCGATCGCACCCGCGTATTCCGCCTCGAGCGATCGAAGTCGCACCGAAGCGTTATAGCACCACGGGCATAGGTAGTCGGAGTATACGATGAATCTCAGCATGCCCTCGCTCATAGGGTCTGTCCGAGTTGGCGGTAGCTGCCGCGACAGAAGACGAGCGGTTCCTTTTCCACGAGTCGGATCGACTGGACTTCTCCCAGGAAAATCACGTGGTCTCCGGCATCGTGGGTAAAGGCCAGACGACAATCAATATTGGCGACGGCCCCCGGAAGCAAGGGAGCGCCGGTCACCGCCTGCTCGAAATCGATCCCCTCAAAACGGGAGGACTCGTAATTCCTGGAAGCAAATCGATTCGAGAGATCCTGCTGATCCGCAGCGAGGATGTTCACGGCGAAGCATTTGCCCTCCTCGATCAAGCGGGTGGTAGTCGATTCCCGGTTGCAGCAGACCGCCACCAACGCCGGGGAGAGGGAGGCACCGCTGAAATCCGAGACCGTCATGCCGTGAATGCGTTCCCCCGAACGGGTCGTCACTATGGTGACTCCACTCGGCCAGGCACCCATGCAGCGTTTGAATTCGTCCTCGCTCACAGACATGATTTCAATTCCCTCGCCCGCACCAGATCGCAATGGCCGTGCCCGAAAGCGGTTTACGCAGAGAATGATTTCTCGAAACCGCGACGATGATTGGAGACCCCAATACTTAGCCAATTCACGCCGACAGCGACAATCGATGCCATGAGGAAGAAGCCTCCGCCCCCCCCCTCAGGCGGGCTCAAGCACAGGGGATTCAGCTTCGGGGCTCACGAAGATCAGCACCAGATCCATCACATTGGTATGCGTAGGCGGTATTCGGATCAGCCCTCCCCTCGGATCGAAATAGCCGTGGGCATCGTTTCGATCGAGAAAGTCCCCGAGTCGATGATCCGGCTCCCGCGAGACCAGATCGGAGTCCACGTAGGCGCCCGCCGCATCCGTGGGGCCATCGCGGCCATCACTTCCGACGGCGAGCATTGCCAACAGCCCCGTAGGGGGCTTCCTCGCCCACTCCAAACCCGCAGCCAGAGCCAGCTCCTGGCTGCGACCTCCACGCCCGCCCCCCTTCACGGTCACCACCGTTTCGCCCCCGGCCACCAGGAGTCGAGGGCCGCTCGAAGGCATGCAGCGAGCCAGGGCGGCCAGCCTGCAGCCGACCTGGCGAGCCTCACCGAGCAGGACTTCGCCCAGATCCAGCGCCGGGATTCCCGCGCCGATCGCATGCCTCAAGGCGGCCCTTCGCGCATCGGCATTCCGCGCCACCGTCCGGGAGCAAATACCGTCCAGACGCGGATCTCCGGGTTTGGGCGATTCGGGAATTTCACCTCGCATCCCCGCCTCCAGATGGGAAATGATCGGCGAGGGAAGATCCCGCCAGAGACGGAAGTGCTTGAGCACGCCCACGGCATCCGCGTAGCGGGTCGCATCCCCTTCGCAGGGACCGGAGCCGATCGTTTCGGGATCATCGCCCGGCACATCCGAGAGCGTCAGGACCTCGATCCGATCACAGGATGCGGCGAGCGCAAGACGACCTCCCGACACGGCAGTACAATGCTTCCGCACGGTATTGAACTCGCGAATGTTCGCACCACAACCCAGAAGGCGCCGATTCATCTCCACCAGATCCCGGAGCTCCAGGGCGCCGTCGGGAACGCAGGCGAGCGCCGAAGCGCCCCCCGAGAGCAATACCAGCAGGACATCCGACCGGGGAATTCGAGCCACCAGATCGAGGAGCTCCCGGCCGACGCTCTCCCCCCGCACATCGGGCAGCGGATGCCCCGCGGAGCGGAAGGAAATTCGCTCGGGAAGCGGACCCGTCTGACCGTCGTGGGCAATCGCCAATCCCCCGACAATCCGATCCCCCGCGATCCTTTCGACCGCGCGGGTCATCGCCACCCCCGCCTTGCCGATCGCCACCACCCAGAGCCCCACGGCGGCTGGGATGGGGCGGCCGTCGATCACCAGATCGCCGGCTTCATCGCGGAGCATGAAGCGCTCGACCGCTCGACCTCCGTGGACGCTCGCCAGAGCTGCGGCCGCCACGGATTCGAGTTGAATGCGAACCGAGTCGGTCACCCCTCAGTGGCCGACGACAGTCTCGGAATTCCCATCCGCAGGATCATCCGAGGCTGGGGGGCGACGAGGGCGCAGGCGAATCTCGATTCGACGATTCTGGGCACGGTTCTCGGGGGAGTCATTCGGAACAATCGGCCTGTAGGAAGCAAACGATACGACTCGGAGCCTTTCGCCCGAAACCCCACCCTCCTCGATCAGACGAACGACGAGAGCGGCCCTGGCCGCGGCCAACTCCCAGTTGCTGGCGTATCTGCCCGCGAGGCTACCCCCAATGGCATGACCGTCCGTATGCCCCTGCACCTCGATCAGGTGATCGACCGTCTTCAGCTGACTCGAGAGTTTTTCCAATACGCTTCGCCCTGTCGGATCCAAGCGAGCCGATCCCGAGGCGAAAAGGATGTCATCCGAAACCGATACCAGGAGCCCCTCCCTCAGCTGTTCAATCTCGATCTGTCCGCTCGAAACTTCGGCCTCCAGATCCGACATCAGACTCGTATAGGTCTCCGCGAGTCGGGCCACCTCTGTCCGGGCCTGTCGTAGTTTCTGCTCGGTCAACTCCAACGCCTCGCCTCTCGACTCGAGATCAGCGCTCAATTTCGATTCCGAGAGGCGGAGTTCTTCCATTAGAGCCTGGAGCTGCTGAAATTCGACCCTCAGATCCTCATACTCCTCGAGCGTGCGAGCGAGTTCGTCCGCCAGGCTGGTCTCGCTCTCTTCCAGGCGGCGGATCCGGATCGCCTGATCCCGGCTGCGACCCAGCAGAACCTCCTTCTCGCTGACCACCATCTGGTGTTCTGAGTTCGTCACACAGCCGGAGAGAAGAATCAAAAGGGCAAAGCCCAGCAATGGGCTCCGCCCTTTGCTGCTCGGCATGAGGAGCGCGTTACGCAGCGGATCAGGCCGCGGGAATATGCGCCGATCCATCCTGAATCGTGTGAAGAAGCGCATCGCTTATGGTCCCCACATAGTTGAGCTCGAGCCCTTCCAGCAACTCCGCTGAGATTTCTTCGACGTCGCGCCGATTCTCCTCTGGCAGTACCACGCGCTCGATGCCGGCCCGCTTGGCCGCGAGCACCTTCTCCTTGATTCCGCCAACCGCGAGGACCTTGCCCCGCAGAGTAATCTCTCCGGTCATGGCCGTCCTCGGGCGAGTTCTACGACCCATCAGCACCGAGGCCAGGGACGCGACCATCGCCACTCCAGCCGAGGGTCCATCCTTCTCGACCGCACCCGACGGAACATGGAGGTGGACATCGCGTTCATCGAAGTCCTTCTCACAATCGAGTGCGAAGTCATCGGCATTGCTACGGAGCCAGGAACGAGCCGCTTCCGCTGATTCCCTCATCACGTCCCCGAGCGATCCCGTCAGCTTCAGCTGTCCACTTCCGGGCATCCGACTGGATTCGACGAATAGGATATCGCCGCCGGCCGGAGTCCAGGCCATGCCCATCGCCACACCCGGGATTGAATCGTCCTCTGCGACCTCGGGTTCGAACTTCCTGGGCCCCAGGAAATCCACCAGGTCTTCGGGGCTCACGCGATAATTATCGACCTCTTCACCCTCGGCAACTCGTCGGGCGACCTTTCTACAGATAGCCCCCAGCTCACGCTCCAGGTTTCGAACCCCGGCCTCCCGCGTATAGCGCTCGATCAGGCGGATCAGGGCCTTCTCCGAAAGCTCGAAATCCACTCCCCCGATACCATTGTTTTCGATCTGCCTCGGGAGCAGGAATTGCTTTGCAATCTCCACCTTTTCCTCAAGGGTATAACCGGGCAATTCGATCACTTCCATCCGATCCCGAAGAGGTGCGGGTATCGGATCAGTGATGTTGGCGGTCGCGATGAAGAGGACCTGGGAGAGATCAAAAGGCACTTCGAGGTAATGATCGCTGAATTCCGAATTCTGCTCGGGATCGAGGACCTCCAGCAGAGCCGATGACGGATCGCCCCGCCCATCCGATCCCACCTTGTCGATTTCGTCGAGCACGATCACTGGATTTCGCGTTCCCACCTTGCGCAACGCCTGAATCACCCGTCCGGGCATGGCCCCCACGTAGGTCCTTCTATGCCCGCGAATTTCCGCTTCATCGCGAACTCCGCCGAGAGACATCCGCTCGAATTGGCGGTCGAGGGCGCGTGCGATCGATCGCCCCAGGGATGTCTTGCCCGTCCCTGGTGGACCCACGAAGCATAGGATCGGCCCCTTCAAATCCTTTTTGAGAGAGAGCACGGCGATGTACTCGACAATGCGATCCTTCACTTTCTCGAGCCCATAATGATCTTCATCGAGGATCTTCCGCGCCTCGTGAACATCGAGACAATCCTCGCTCAATTCGGCCCAGGGCAGTTCGGTCATCCACTCGAGATAGGTTCGAATCACCGCATGTTCGGCGGCCGCCGGCGGCATCTGGGAAAGTCGCTCGACCTCGCGAGAGGCCTGTTTATTGGCTTCCTCGGGCATTCCCGAGCTCTCGATCTTTTCCCTGAGCGGACCCACACCCTCCTCGCCCTCTTCGCTCTCACCCAATTCGCGGCGAATGGCCTCGAGCTGTTGACGGAGAATGTATTCCTTTTGCGTCTTCCCCATCTCGCTCTGGACTTTTTCCTTGATCTCGGTCTCGATCTCGAGGGCCTGGCCCTCCTTGGTCAACTGACCGAGAACCAGGCGCAAACGCTCCGGTACATTCAAGGATTCGAGGACTTCCTGTTTGCCGGAGACATCCAGTTCCAGGTTTGATGCGACGAGATCCGCGAGCTTGGACGAATCTTCGAGATTCGCGACCAGAACCTGCAGGTCGTCCGAAAGACGCGAACTCTCGGCCACCAGGGTCGCGAATTGCTGGGATACGCTCCTCTCCAACGCCTCCACCTCAACCGAATCCAGATCGCCTTCATCCTCGAGGCTGTGGATCCGCGCCTGCAGATAGGGCGTCTCCGAAACGACCTCATCGATGGCCACTCGCGCCACCCCCTGCACCAGGAGTCGATAGGATCCATCGGGGAATTTCAGCATCTTGACGACGCGCAATGCCGAGCCGACCTTGAAGACATCGTCGCCCATGGGCGGGCCTTCCAACTCGCGACGAATCGCCGCGCAGACCAGAAGACGGTCGGGCCGTACCAACACCGCATCGATCAACTCTCGGGAGGCGGGAGTATTGACCAGAAGGGGGGAAAGGAGAAAGGGAAAGAGCACGGTATTCTTGAGGGGCAAAACGGGCAGCTGATCGGGTAGATCCGGGAGGTCCGGCTCCTCACCCTCGCCGGCTCCGGAGCCAACTCGAATTTCCAGACCGCCCGTAACGGGGCTCGACTCGGCTGCAATCGACTCCTCTTCCGAGATTTCCTGATCACTTTCTTCTTGCTCTTCGCTCATTCCGTATCCACTTTCACGCTATGCCGTTTGGGTTTCACCTTGGGCAGGCTGACCGAGAGGAAGCCATCTTCAAGATGAGCACTCACACCATCCCGTTCGAAGGGAATGGAAATCCTCACCCTGCGCTGAAAGGGGCCGAATGAGATCTCCATCTGGTGAAGCCTTCCCTCATCCGCTCCCGGGGGCAACCTGCGCATGCCGCTGATCAGCAGAAAATCTTCGTCCACATTGACGCGAATATCTCCCCCATTCACGCCGGGAAGTTCGACCCTCGCAACCACGGCATCCCCGGTTTCAAAGATGTCCACCGCGGGCTGCCAGCTATTGCCACGCAGCCGATCGGGGAACTCTCCGTAGAGTTCGGCCATGGGATTGTCACGATCGCGATCAGGAATTGTCTCTTTCCTCGGTGTATTCGGCGTCGATCACTTCTTCCTCATCCTGGGTCTGGGCGGTATCCCCCGCCGGATGCGCCTCCGCTTCCGCGGCTTCGGTCTTGTAGAGGGCCTCCGCGATCTTATGGAGTTCCGACTCGATTCGCTGGTTGGCCGCATCCATGCGCGCCAGTTCGTCGCTCTCCAGATCCTGTTTCGCCTCGGCGATCGCCGTCTGGAGTGAACCCTTCTCGGATTCGGGCAATTTCTCAGCGTTGTCGGCGAGCATCTTCTCGGCCTGGTAGATCATGCTGTCGAGCTGATTGTGCTTCTCGATCTTCTCACGCCGTTCGGAATCCTCGCCGGCGTGGGATTCCGCATCGACCACCATTCGATTGATCTCATCATTCGAGAGGCCTCCGCTGCCCTCGATTCGAATCGACTGATCCTTTCCGGTCGCCTTATCGCTCGCCGTCACCGAAAGGATGCCATCGGCATTGATATCGAAGGTCACCTCGATTTGCGGAATCCCGCGGGGAGCCGGAGGAATCCCGTCGAGAATGAAACGACCCAACTCGCGGTTGTCCGTCGCCATTTCTCTTTCGCCCTGAAGCACCCGAATTTCCACCTGGGGTTGGCTATCTGCAGCCGTCGAGAAGACGTTCTGCGCCTTGGTGGGAATTGTCGTATTCCGCTCGATGAGTTTGGTGGTGACCCCACCCAGGGTTTCGATGCCAAGAGAAAGGGGGGTGACATCGAGCAGCAGAACATCCTTGACGTCTCCCGCCAGCACGCCCCCCTGGACGGCGGCTCCCACCGCCACGACCTCATCCGGATTGACGGTCTGGTTGGGCTCTTTCCCGAAGAGTTCCTGGACCTTCTGCCGGACGAGGGGCACCCGAGTCGAGCCGCCCACCAGCACCACTTCGTCGATCTCACTCGCCTTGAGGCCCGCGTCGGAAAGCGCTTTTCGGCACGGCTCGAGGGTGCGCTCGACGAGATCATCGATCAGTTGCTCAAATTTTGCCCGAGTCAGCTTCAGAGTGAGGTGTTTTGGTCCCGTCTGATCCGCCGTGATGTAGGGAAGATTGATATCGCTCGCCTGAGCGGTCGAAAGCTCCATCTTCGCCTTCTCGGCACCTTCTCGCAGTCGCTGCACGGCCATCGGATCCTGCGTGAGATCGATTCCCTGATCCTTTTTGAACTCTTCGACCAGGTACTCGATGATGCGATGGTCGAGATTGTCACCCCCCAGGTGCGTGTCGCCATTGGTGGATTTCACCTCGACCACGTTCTCACCCACCTCGAGGATGGAAATATCGAATGTCCCCCCCCCGAAATCGTAGACCGCGATCTTCTCATCGTCCTGCTTGTCGAGCCCATAGGCGAGCGCGGCCGCCGTGGGCTCGTTGATGATGCGCTTTACGTCGAGCCCCGCAATTTTTCCGGCATCCTTGGTGGCCTGGCGCTGGGCATCGTTGAAATAGGCGGGCACGGTGATCACGGCCCCATTCACCTCGGCCCCGAGATGCGCTTCCGCAGAAGCCTTCAGCTTGGCCAGGGTCATGGCCGAGATCTCGGGCGGCGTGAACTGCTTGTCGTCCACCTGAACCGCGACGCTTCCCTCTTTTCCGGTAACGATCGAATAGGGAACCAGGCGGGTCTCTTCCGGCACCTCGGGAAGGCGGCGACCGATGAAGCGCTTGATCGAGTAGATCGTCTTTTCGGGATTGGTGACGGCCTGCCGCTTGGCGATCGCACCCACCAGACGCTCTCCATCGTCCGAGAAGCCCACCACGGAGGGAGTCGTCCGCCCGCCTTCCTCGTTGGCAATCACCGTCGGTTGCCCGCCCTCCATCACCGCAACCACGGAATTTGTAGTGCCCAGATCGATGCCGATGACTTTTCCTGAATCCGCCATGTCGCCCTTCCTTGAAAGAACAGAACTGAATCTGTAAATAAACCGCCGAGTTTTCGATCGGCCGGGTCGCACACCCTGCGCAGCCGACGAGCCGGATCACCACCCGAATCGTCAGCTAAGCTCGAACCGATCGGCACCGTGTCAACTTCCCGGCTGCAATTCAATCATTCGAAGGAGCCGGAAAGCCCCGACCGGTCCATGTCCCCCGTGGGGAGCGAGGGAAATTTGCGTTCGGAACGAGTCCTCAGTAGACGGGTTCTGCAATTCCAATGGTGGGGCCAGTTCCGGGCCGACGGCTCCCCTTTTGCGGTCAAAGGCACTAACTCTTTGAATTTACGGCACGTTTCAATTGGATGCGCGCCGCCCGGGGGGCTATGTTCTGCGCGCTTCCCCAAGCGAAGAGGCGGAGGGCAGCATGGAAACTCGGGCGAGAACCTCGAAGGGGGGGAGTTCTGGGCCGGGAAGTGAAGGCAACCGGATTCCGCATCCCATTCGGAGCGGGACTCGTGGGGCCCGCCGGAGGATTCCGGGATACGGGAAGTCGCTTTCGGTCGAGTAGAATCAGGGTGGAACGGAGTCATTCAAGCCGCCCAAGAGCAAAGATGGGGAGAAAGCCACCGAATGTCCATTCTCGGCATCCGGCTTGCCAATACAGCGCTCTTCGTACTGGGCTGTTTCCTGGTGGCTGACATCATCAACAAAGCGGGCATCCCTCGCCTGGTCCCTGACGGAGCGGTGACCGTGGGCCGGGTCGCGCCCCCGCCTGTCAGCCAACCTTCCTGGCAGGAACGCAAGAAGATTCTGGACCGCAATCTTTTCGGCGCCCAAGTCGTCGCCGTGGAAGTCGAAGCGGAGCCCGAGCCCGAGTTGCTCGAGGAATTGGAGAAGACCCGACTCCCCCTCAAATTACTCGGCACCATCTCCTCCGAAGATCAACTGGTTGCCAGCGCCGCGGTCGAAAATACCCAGAAACGACTTCATCAGATCCTCAAAGTGGGTGATACCCTTGCCGAATACACCAAGGTCGTCGTCTCCCGCATCGACCGCGGCCGCGTCATCCTGCAGAATGGGGCCCAGCGCGAGGAACTACTCCTCGACAAGGACAACAACCTGGCGCCGACCATCAGGAAGTCCGCCCCCAGGCGAAGCAGCCGAAGACGACACCCCGCTCGCGGCAAGCCGGATTCGGCCGAGGAGCGGCTGAAGGAACTCGCGAATAGCGCCGGGGATCGCAGCACTTCGAAACTTCTCTCCGAAGCGCGAATCCTTCCAAAATTCGAAGCGGGGAAGATGGTGGGACTCGAGGTCCGGCAGATCAAGGCCGATAGCTTCTACGAAAAAATCGGCATGCAGGATGGCGATATCCTGACCTCCGTCAATGGAATTACCATCGACAACCCGACCGCCAGCAAGCAACTTCTCGAAGCTTTCAGTTCTGCCGACGAATTGGTGGCGGAAGTGACGGGGGCCAACGGGGCCACGCGTGAGATCAGAGCCGACCCAGCGATGCTGAACGAACTGATATCGGGAGACCAGTAGTGATCCCGTGGAGGAATCAATGCGGAGGGTGAGTGGCCGAATAGGGCCTGTCTTGATGTGTGCCGTGGCCATCGGCCTGCTTGCTGGCGATGGTTCCGCCCAGCAACGCGGCGCAGGAGTCGGGGCGGACAAGAGGTTCAGCCAGGGCACGGAACTGGTTCAACTCGACTTCAAGGATGTCGAATTGGCGGTCGTCATCGAGACCATCGCGAGGATTACGGGACAGAATTTCATCTACGATGATCGTGTTCGGGGTCGCGTGACGATCATCTCTCCATCAGAAGTCACGGTGGCCCAGGCCTTTGCGGTCTTCGAATCCGTCCTGAAGATCAAGGGCTTTACCGCGGTGCCCGGGCCCGGCGAGATCCTCAAAATCGTCCCCGTGAGGGATGCCAAGGAATCGAGCATCAATATCATCAAGGACGATCGGCCCAGTCCCAATCGCGACACATTCGTCACCCGCCTGGTCCCCCTCCTCTATATCGATGCCGAGGCGATCACGAATACCATCAAGCCCCTGGTCTCCAAAGATGCGTCGATGGTCGCCTACGCGCCCACCAATACCATCATTCTGACGGATACCGAAGCCAATATCAGGCGGCTCCTCTCGATCCTGGAAGCGATCGATGTCAAGACCTACAAGGAGGAATTGGTCGTCATCAAGGTGGAATACGCCGATGCCACCACACTGGCCGAGCAGATCTCGGAAATCTACGGCGCGGACGTGAGTTCTACCGGGGTCAAGACGAGTTCGGCGTCTCGCGCTCGGCGCAGTTCTTCCTCCCGGCGCACAACGACCACCCCGGCCACAGCGCCGGGTTCCCCCCAATCCAAAGTACGCATCATGACCGACGAGCGCACGAATTCGCTGCTCATACTCGCCTCCCGGACTTCTGTAGAAGAAATCCGCGAATTGGTGAGAAAGCTCGACATCCCCCTGATCGGAGGCGGGCGAATCCACGTCTACTACCTCAAATACGCCGACTCCGAGGAACTCTCCAAGACTCTCAGCGACATGCTCTCGGGCCAGTCCCGCTCTACCGCCACGCCGGGGCGCACGGGCTCTGCGGGCGGGCAGCCCCAGAACCTGCGCTCCCAGGTAACAGCCCTGGCCGAGGGGATCACTCTCAGTGCCGATCCGTCCACCAATTCCCTGGTGATCCAAGCGAGCAAAGAGGCCTACGAGGCCCTGGTCGCCGTCATCAGGAAACTCGATATCCCACGCCCCCAGGTTCTCGTCGAGGCGCTCATCGTCGAAGTCGATATCACAGACACACTCGACCTCGGCCTGGAATGGACCGTCAACGCCATCAATGGAAATGAGCAATTCTTCTTCTCTACCGCCGGCGCAGCGGTAGGGTCGGCACCCGAGATTGCGAGCTTCATCCAGAACAACATCATCGTCGACGACGAAGGCAACGCCGAAGCGGGACAAAATGCAAAAGACTACAACGCGGTCATCAAGGCCAAAGCCGACGACACCAAGTTCAACATCGTCTCAGCACCCCACATCCTCACCTCCGATAATGAAGAAGCCGAGATCCGAATCGGTGACAACATTCCGATCATCACCAGTCGAGTCAACTCCGCAACCGGCAATACGGCAGGTCTTTCCAGTTCTGTGAACATCGAGCGCCATGATACGGGAGTCACCCTCCGGGTGACTCCCCAGATCAGCGAGGGGGACACCCTGAGGCTGAAGATCTTCCAGGAGGTCACGAAGATCAACAAGGACATTCAGGCCGACGTGGGAGACTCCGAACAGGTCGGCGTGGCCCTTCGCAACAGGGCAGTCGAAAATACCGTGGTCGTCAAGGACGGAGAGACCGTAGTCATCGGCGGCCTGATCAGTGACGACTGGAATGATAGTGAATCCAAGGTGCCTTTCCTTGGGGACATCCCAGGACTCGGCTGGGCCTTCAAATCCAATAGCAAGGAACTCAGAAAGCAGAACCTGCTCATCTTCCTGACGCCACATATCATCCGCGATATGGATGAGATGGAGTACGAGGCCATCCGCAAGCGCGAGGAATTCGGAAGCAATGTAGGTCAACGGTTCGAGGTAGATCCGGAGACGCTGGAGACCGATCAGCAGGGTGAGGATTCCGCCGACACTCGGAGCTACAGCCCGGTGCTCGATGCGATGCGCGACCATGCCCGGCGCTACCCCCTACGTCGCAAATTCGAACTCGAAGAGCAGCGGCGAGAAGAAGAAGCGAAGCGACTGGCCGAACAGCAGGAACTCGACAACCGCACCGCTCCCAATTACGGTCTCAGCATCAAGTTCTACCAGGACGAAATAGAGGCCGCGCATGCGCTCACCGAACTCCTGGACGCGGGATACGAGGGGACCATCGTATCGGGAGATCGAGCGGGCAGACTTGCTTTCGAGTTGCGCGTCGGTCCGTATACAGACCTCGAAAAGGCGCGAAACGTGTCCAAGCTGCTCTCTCAGGTCTACGGCTATTCCCCGACGATCACGGTCTCCGAACTCAGGGAATCCGTCCAGACCGAGCCGGAAAGTGCCGAGAAGAAATGAAGACTCCCGAACAAAGACCGCGCGGAGATCGGTGATGAGTGAGGCCCTCAAGAGTGGCGCGCTGGACCTGGGAGAAATCCTGCTGCGCACGACACGACTCGACTCCGACCAATTGGACCGAGCGCGCCTGCGACAAGATGAGACCCATGAGAGGCTGGGGGACATCCTGCTCGAGGAGGGAATGCTGAACGCCGATGAGGTCCTGGGCGGTATTGGAGAGCAACTGGGACTGGAAGTCAGGCAACTCATCGAACTCGAAGATCTGGATCAGGAACTCGTATCCCGAATTCCCATCAGCTTCGCAAAGCAGCATCGGGTACTGCCCATCTCCCTCGACGAGGATCGAGGGCTGATCCGCGTGGCGACATCCAACCCCCTCGATACAGCTCCCATAGACGCGCTGCGCATTCTTTTCGACCAGAACGATATCGAAATCGTTCTGGTCAGCGAGAGAACCCTGCTCTCGGCCATCAATCAGGTCTATGACCATGGCGCTGCCAGGACAGATCAACTCGCCGAAGAAGCATCGGACGATCTCGATGCCCTGGCTGACGAGGCCTCTCACGAACCCCAGGATCTGCTCGAGGCGACGGATGACGCCCCGATCATTCGCCTGGTCAACTCCCTGCTTCAGCACGCCGTCAAGGAGCGGGCCAGCGACATCCATGTCGAACCCTTCGAGAAGGATATTCGGGTCCGCTTCCGCATCGACGACGTCCTCTACGAACCCATGAAGCCCCTGCCTCGAAGCCTCCAGGCCAGTATTGCTTCGAGAATCAAGATCATGGGAAATCTCGATATTGCGGAGAAGCGCCTGCCCCAGGACGGCAGGATCCGGTTGAAGATCGCCGGACGAGACTACGACGTCCGCCTTTCCACGGTACCGGTCGCTTTCGGGGAGAGGCTGGTCCTCCGTCTGCTCCCCGATTCCCAGGCCCTGCTCGATCTGGAAAAGATCGGTTTCAGCAGCGATCAGTCCAGGGTCCTGGCGCGGATCATTCGCCGACCCAATGGGATCTTCCTGGTCACGGGTCCTACGGGTAGCGGCAAGACGACGACGCTTCATGCGTGTCTCGCCGAAATCAATGACTCCGACAAGAACATCATCACGATCGAGGAACCCGTCGAAATCACCCAGAAGGGAATCGGGCAAATCGAGGTCAATCCAAAGATCAACCTGACCTTCGCGATGGGCCTGCGAGCCATCCTTCGCCAGGATCCGAACGTGGTTCTGGTGGGTGAAATCCGCGATAAAGAAACCGCTGACATCGCGATCCAGGCCTCCCTGACGGGCCACCTCGTCCTTTCCACCCTGCATACCAACGACGCGGCGAGCGCACTCACACGCCTCGTCGATATGGGAGTTGAACCTTTTCTCGTCGGTTCCTCCCTGGTGGGCGTTCTCGCTCAGCGCCTGGTCCGCGTCCTATGTCTGGCGTGCCGAGAGGCCTACCCCGCCGGAGGGGACGAATTCCGGGAAATGGGTCTCGACAACCCCAACGAGGAGGTGACCCTCTACCGGGCCCAGGGCTGCCAGGAATGCGCCCACACGGGGTACCGGGGTCGACTGGGTATCTTTGAGTTGATGCTCGTCGACGATTCCATTCGGGCCATGGTCTCCAGGAATATAGATGCCAAAACCATCAAGAAGGAAGCGGTGTCCAAGGGCATGGGGACGCTTCGCCTCGATGGCGCCCGCAAAGTCCTGGCGGGAACCACCTCAATCGCCGAGTTGATTCGCGCCACAGAGGAAGAAGACGACGTCGATCAGATCTGATGCGGGAACGATTTTGGAGCCCTTTTTTCGGCGAAATGAGACGTCGCGAGCCCGCCTGGCGGCGAAAGTGGAAATAGGCTGAGCGGGAAAAGGCTTCGGAGGGAAGAGGTGCCGTGCCAATTTATGCCTACAAAGGTGTCGCGAGCAGCGGAAAGTCTGTCAAGGGATCGGTCAGTGCCGATAGCTTGCGTGCCGCTCGCTCCCGAATGCGAGTGGACGGAATCTTCCTGACGGATATCCGTGAAACGGAGACTCCCCAAGAAGACGGAGGGGAAAAGGCTCGCTCATCCCGCTTTCATTTTGAATTGCCCGTGCGCATCCCCCCCGGCGAGCAGGCTATCGCGACGCGCCAATTGGCCACCCTCATCAACGCAGGTATTCCCCTGGTCGAATCACTGAGTGCCCTGGTCGATCAGATCGAACATGCGGCCCTCCAATCCGTCTTCGCGCAGGTTCGGGATAAAGTGAATGAAGGTGCGGCCCTTGCCGATGCGCTTGGGAGCAGCGGGAAATTCGACACTCTCTACATCAGCATGGTTCGGGCAGGCGAAGCCAGTGGAGCCCTCGACAAAGTTCTCGAGCAGGTCGCCGACTACCTTGAGGATCAGGTCCGGCTGACGAGTAAAGTCACCTCCATTCTCGTCTATCCCGCGAGCCTGCTGGCATTCGCACTACTCGTCGTGGCCATGCTGGTGACCGTGGTATTGCCCCAGATCACGGGCCTGCTGCTCTCCCTGGGCCAGGAATTGCCATTCTACACGCGTTGGGTCATCGAGAGTTCCAATTTCATGCGCGACTGGTGGTGGGCCGTCCTCGGCGGCATCGTCCTGCTCATTTTTGGCATTCGGGCTTACGCTCGCAGCGAGAGGGGCGGTGCTCGAACGGATCATCTCATCCTGAAATTGCCTCTGATCGGTCGAGTGGCCCGGGTGGTCGCCGTCGCGCGTTTTTCGCGAACGCTCTCCTCCCTGCTCTCAGGAGGCGTGGGCATCATCCAATCCCTGGATATCGCTCGGCACGTGGCCCGCAACTCGGTAATCGAGGAAGCCATCGTGTCAGCACGCGCCAATGTCCTGGAGGGGGCCTCCCTGGCCGTTCCCCTGCGCAATAGCGGAGAATTTCCGCCGATGGTGATCACCATGATCGAAGTCGGTGAACGTGCGGGCGATCTCGAAACCATGCTGGCCAAAGTGGCACAGATCTACGAAGATCAGGTGGAGGCCACGATTACCCGACTCACAGCCCTCCTCGAACCCTTGCTGATCCTGGTCATGGTCGGCATTGTTCTTTTCATCATGCTGGCCACCCTCGTGCCCTTGATGTCGGTCACAAGTTCGCTCCAATAGCCCAGGCAATAGCGGGGAGGAATTCGGCTCTCCGGCGCAAAGCAGAAAGGCGACAATACGATGCGGGAAGAAGAAAACAAGAGAAATCCCGGAACGCGCCGGAATAGCGCTTTCACCCTGATCGAGATCATGGCGGTCGTTCTCATCATGGGTCTCCTGATGAGTGTCATCGGCGTCAGCATCAAGACTCAGATCGATAAGGCGAGGCTGGCCACCGCCCGGGCCCAGATCACTCAACTCGAAAGTGCCCTGGAGTTCTACAGGATGGACAACGGTCGCTATCCCACCAGCGATCAGGGCCTTCGATCCCTGGTCGAAAAGCCCACCGGGACCCCCGAGCCCCGCCAGTATCCACCCGGAGGTTATCTGAAGAAGAGGGACGCCCTGCTGGACCCCTGGGGTGAGCCCTTTCTCTACGCATCACCGGGCAGTCATAACGAGCACGGCTTCGACCTCTGGACCCATGGCGCCGATCTCGCCCCTGGCGGCGTCGACCAGGACAGGGATATTGGGAATTGGGACGAGGAGGAGACTGGAGGGGCCTAGTCCTTGAAAACGGATCAGAGACATCGTAGCCACGCCTTCACGCTGATCGAAATCATGGCCGTGGTGGTGGTGATTGGACTGGCCCTGGGCCTGGTGTTGCCCAATCTGGGAATCACTCAGAAATCGCGACTCGAGCAGGAAGGGCGGGATCTGGCGGCTCTCCTGCAGCTTGCGCGACAGCGGGCCATCGTCACGGGCCGTGCCCACCGTGCCCTGCTGGATCTCGAAGAGGGGAGCCTCCACCTCGACTGGCACGTCAGCGAGGCCGAGGCCTACGGTGAGATGGACGATGGTGATGGCTTCATGCCCGCAACCCTCCCCGAGCCCGATCTGGAATACGGGCCGATCTCCCTTTCCCCACCCGAGGATCAGGTTCGAGACTACTTTCCGATCCCCGGCCAGTTCGGGGATAGGGAATGGCTGGGCGGGGGTTCCTTCTTTCTCGGCGTTGCAACGCCCGAGGGCTGGATCGAGAGAGGCTCCGTTCAAATCGTCTTCCAAAGCGACGGAACCACCGACTACGCGGAGATCGTTCTGGCCGATGAATGGGAGAATCAGGTTCTCTTGGAGGTCCAGCCCCTGCTCGACCTGATTCGCATTCGCCTCAACGAGGACCCGGAATAGCTGTGCAAGATCCCACTCTCGCGACAAGAAGAAGGCATGAGGCCTTCACATTGCTCGAGGTTCTCGCGGCAGTTGCGATCCTGGGAATCTGGTATGTCGTGATCGCCGCAATGGCGGCAGATGGCCTGCGGCATCAGGGCGAAAGTCGAAGACGCTTGGAAGCGGGCCTGCTTGCGGATCAGTTCCTGGCCGAGGTCGAAGCATCGACGATCGATGGCAGCGCTCCGGAAGGCGGTGAGGAGGAGATCGAGGAGGGGGACTATACCATCCGGGTTTTCATCACCCCTTTTGTATTCGGAAACCCCGGAGCCCAGGCGGCCATGCAGAAATCGCTACAGGCGGCTCTACGAGAAAGCGCGGGCCGGGAGTCCGAGAATTCCGAGATCTCACCCCCGAGTCGGGATATGCAAACCCTTCTGGCAACCGAGATGCCCGGGATTACCCACAATCTTCGCGCTATCCACGTCAATGTGAGTTGGGATGAGGTAATGACTCGCCGATCAATCGCCCGTACCTCGTATGCCTTCGATCTCGTATCTGCCAGAAAAGCCTACGAGAGCCCCGAGGGAGAGGAAGCGGCCAATAGCTTGGGCGATCGGGAAGACGAGGATGCGGAAATGGATCTGGAGGCGCTGGAATGAAGGTTGCGACCTCGAAAAGAAGGTTGCGATCCATTGGGGCTTTTACGCTGATGGAAGTAATGGCGGCCATCTTTCTGACCGCCGTCATCGTAGCCTTCGCGGTGGGCTTCTTCATCAACCTCTCGGATTCGAGCACCCGCGCGACGCGGATTGTCGAGAAGGACCTGCGCGCTGCGACCGCGCTCAACCGGGTGGCGAGAGATCTCAGCAATGCGGCCATGATGGTCCGCGGTGCGGAGGAGAGCCCCCTCTCTGATCCCTGGTTTTTCGTAGCCGAGAACCATCGAGCCTTCGCCGGGTCGGATCGTATCAAGTTCATCATGAGAGGGCAGAGAGCAAATACTTCTGCGTATCACCGATCCGACCTGATGCAGGTCGCCTACCAGACGCGTTCCGAAGCCGACGGGAGCCTGAGTCTTTACCGCTGGACGTCTCCTTCCCTGGCGGGGGGCTACGATACCGACTACCCGCTCTTTGACGACGAAAGAAATTTCGTTCTGGTCGAAGGCCTGAACTCCTTCACCCTTCGATTCCTCGATCAGGCAGGAGCGTGGCTCGATGAATGGGACTCGACCCGGGTCGAGCATCCGAGCGATCTCCCCCACGCCGTAGAAATCGAACTCTCGATCTGGTCCCCCGAAGTAGAACGAGATGGCGGACTCCATCCGCAGGATGAAGCGATGTACACGCGACAAATCATCCTTCGTCAGCGCCCCGTCAATCTGCACCTGATGATGGAAGAAAAACTTCAGGCCGAAGTCTCAGGTGGGCAGGTTTTCGATCGGGATTCAGATTCGGATTCGGACGAATTCGACGAATCCGATTCCGGGGAATCGGCCCCGCTCGGTTCGGTCGCGGACTGTACGCGACGCAATTGGAAGCTCTGCGTGGAGAATTACGGCGAGGGCAATTGCGGCGTCTGGTCAAATGTCACCCAGGTGTCGGTCGGATCCTTTGGAATCGATCTGCCATGGTGTCAGTGATGACAAATTCCAGAGACAAATCCAGCCGGGGAGTCGTCTTGCCGATGGTCCTCATCATCGGGCTGTTGCTCTCCGCATCGACTTTCACCTTCCTGCGCCGCAGCATGGTGGATACGATGCTGATTCGGAATCTCGACAACTCCGCGGCTGCGACTGCCCTGGCCCGGGGGGGGGCGGCGGTAGGAACCGCCGTCGTCTTTCACCACCGCCTGTCCAAGATCTTCGGAAGACTCAACGACCGACACGCCGGAGCCCTCCTATCCGATCCCTCTGCCTTGATCGGCGATTCCGAGTTGCGAACAAGCTGGGGAGGAATCCTTCGCATTCGCATCGAAGACGCGGGATCGAGGTTGAACCTCAACGCATTGGTGCCCATGGGCCAGACCGAAGAAGAGAGTCAGGCCAGTCGGGAAGCGGAGGATTTCCTCGTCGAAGTGCTGAAGAAGGTCGGAGAAGAACTCCAGGAACAGGGCCGGGGGCGGAATTATGAGGTCCGGGAAATGGCCCGGAATCTGATCGATTTCATGGATCAGGATGACGTCGCGATCGGGGGCCACGACGAAGATGAATACTATGCGAACCAGATTCCCCCCTACCAGCCGACAAATGGTCCGATGCTCAGCGTCGAGGAGCTGGCCATGGTTCAGGGCTTTGATAGTGAGATCGCCGAGGCGTTGAAGCCCTACGTCACCGTCTACCCACTGCTGGGTGAGGAGGGGATCAATGTGAATACCGCCCCGCCCCACGTACTCTCCCTTCTCTATCACGGCAGCAGCGGGGATATGCGGCTCGCGGATGAAGATATCGTCCGGAACATTCTGGAGCAGAGGCGGGAGGATCGGATTCTATGCACCGAGACCGAGAGCGACCCCGACCGCTGTATTACTCTCTCGGAGGTGGGCCTGGGAGAGGGTTCCATCTTCCCGGCCACCACCCTGCCCGCCGAGGCCCTGGTCTTCCGGGTGATTGCCGAAGCACGCGTTGAAGAGGCCATTCGCACGGTGGAAACCGTCGTGGACATTTCGAACCAGGAGGAGCCTCGCCTGCTATTGTGGAGAGTGCGGTAGAGGTTCGGGGGGAGGGATAGAATAATGGCCATCATGCAGACCGTCTTGGGACTCGACACGGGCTCCCATGCCCTGAAAGCCGTGGAGTTGCGGCAGACCCTGCGCGGCCTGGAAGGCGTGCAGATGAGAACCCATGAACGCGCAGCGGGCCAGACGACACTCGCAGAGGAAATTCAGCACTTTCTGCGCCTCTATCCATTCTCGAGCGACCGCATCTGCAGCGCGATCCCCGAGGATCGGATCTCTGCCCGGCGGCTGGACTTTCCCTTCCGCGACCACAAGAAATTGAGCCAGGCCGTGCCCTTCGAACTCGAAGAAGCCGTGCCCTTCGAGATCGACGAGATCGTGATGGACTGGCAACTCGTCGGAGGCGACCGAAACCATGGAGTGGTCATCACCGCGATTGCGCAACCCCGGGATGTGGCTCAGGCCCTGAATGATCTCTCGGAGGGAGGCTGCGTTCCGCGGATTCTTGAGGCCGAAGGCCTTGCCCTCGCCAACCTGAGCGCGGTCTTCGATCTGCCTCAAACCTGCATCCTGGCGGACATCGGTCATCGCCGGACGACATTCTGTTCCCTGGCCGGGGGCCAGCCCATCGCAGCCCATAGCATCCCCATGGCCGGAAAAACCATCACGGAAGCCATTGCCCAAAGCGAAAACGTCGACCTCCAGGCGGCCGAAAGAATAAAGTGCGAGCATGGAGTCTTCGGGGACGACACGCACGGCCCGTGCCCTGAGGCCGTGGAAGCCATCGATCGAATTGCCCGGGAACTGGTGCGCTGTCTCGGCGCCTTGGAGCCCGGCCAGGGGCAGGCCTCCGTGGAGGTCATTCTCCTCGGCGGCGGCGCCCATCTGCAGGGACTCGACGAATATCTGGCCGAGCAGGCGGGTGTGAGCGTGCGACTGCTCTCGGCCCCCGAAGACTCCGAGAAGGCGGCGCTGGTGGCCGGCTGCGACCCGGTTCTCTTCGGCCCCGCCATTGCGCTCGCATTGCGGGCGACCCCGAAAGCGACCACCCATTTGAACTTCAGACAGGGAGAATTCGCCTACCGAAGCAACTACGAATGGCTTCGAAACCCTGAACTCCGAATTCCCGCCATCCTGGCCGGGCTCTGCATTCTGCTTGCAATCGCTTCGGGGATCGCTTCGGGCCGCCTGGAAGCAATGCGGGCGGAAAAGCTCGAGCGACAACTTAGTGCCACCTACGCGGGCCTCTTTCCCGGGGAAGCCATTCCCAGCCGACCTCTCACAGCGCTGGGTGGAGCCGTTGCCTCGGCCAGGGAAAGGGCCGACTTCCTGGGGCTCTATGCTGGAAATCTGTCGGCCCTGGATCTGCTGACCCTGCTCTCCGACCAGATCCCTCCGGATCTGAACGTCCGCTTTTCCGAGATCAACATCGATCGAAAAGTCATCCGCATCAAGGTATCTGCTGAAAATTACGAGGCACAGGACAGGCTGGAGAACGTCCTGAAGGCCGAATCGGTCTTTGCCGGCGCCGACGTCACCGGCAGTGCCAAGCGACTCAAGAATGGCAGTGTCACCTTTGGTCTCAGCATTCCACTCGAAATCGCGGGAGAAGACTCTTGACGGAACTCCTGGCCAAATTGCAGAACGCCTGGTCGAATCTTGCACCTCGAGAGCAGATCCTGGTTGGAATCTCGGGGCTGATGCTGGCAGCAAGCATCGTCGTCTTCGGCCTCATCACGCCCCTCGTCGAACTCTCGAACGGCAGCCAGCAGCGCGTGGAAACAGCCCAGCGCCAACTCGAGGCCATGAGCCGCCTGCAACTCGAACATGCCGAAATCCAGTCCCGCCTCACCGGCGTCGAGGAGCGCATCCAGAACCAGAGAGGAAGACAAAATATCCGAACTCTCCTTGAGAGCCTCGCCAAGAAGTCTTCGGTTCGGATCGCCTCGATGGAGGAAAGGCAGGCCGGAAAGAACGATCACTACATCGAGACCAAGGTGGAGGTGGCCCTGAAGGGGGTCTCCCTCAGCCAGACGGTTGAGTACCTGCATGAGATCGAAGCTGCCAACCAACAGCTCTCCGTCAAGGGATTGCGCATCAAGGGCCGGGACGCCTCTGGGGATGCTCAACTCCTCGATGTCACTTTTTCCGTATCCTCCTTCGAACCCGTATGACCGCACACAGACAGGAGCTGGGATGAACCCCGTCTTGAAAGCTCTCGAGGGCCCGATCCCTCGTCCCCTGCTCTGGATCGGAGTCCCGATTTCAGGAATTCTGCTGATCCTCTTCTTTCTATTTATGACTTTCCCTTACGAACTGCTGATCCCGCTGCTCAACCGCGGAATGAGTCAGACGGGCGGAGGGAATATCGCGATCGGCGCGATTGAACCTCGCTTCGGCCTCTCCGGCCCCGGCCTTGCGGCCGTCGACCTGCAGTTCGCCCTCGGAAATGGGGACCCCCTGCACATCGACCGCCTCGAGGTCCATCCGGCATTCTCCTCCGATTGGCTTCGAGGCCATCCCGCCCTGAACGTCGATCTGGAGACGGCCCTGGGCAGAGCCCAGGGCCTCCTATCCCTCGGTCCTGCGAAGGGCTGGGCGGGTGAAATCGAGGTTCAGGAACTGGCCGACCTTCCGATTCCCCTGCCCGAGGGACTCGCCCTCGAGGGCGCAGTCACTTCGTCGATGGATCTCAGCCTCACCCCGGAATCCCTGACCGGAGCCATCCATTTCGAAGCCCGGGACGGCAGTCTGAGCCTCTCCGCCATCCCCATCCCCCTCGAATTCTCGACTCTGCGGGGAGACTTCGAACTCGGCGGGGAGGCCTGGCTGGAGGTCCGAGAACTCGATCTCCAAGGGCCCACGCTATCCGCCAGCGCCCGGGGAAGCATCCTGCAGAGCCAGCCTCCAGGAGAGCAGCAGATGGATCTCGAGGTTCAGGTGGTCGTCGAAAATCCCGTCCTGCGAGGCATGGTCCAGGGAATGGGAGTTCGCCTGGACGATAATGGACGGGCAACCCTTGCACTGACCGGCACACCCAAAAATCCCCGCTTCAATTGAGACCCATGGCGAATCCCGCCTCAGAAGAACTCCAGATCATCTTCAAGACCCTCTCCGATCCCACACGGATGCGGATTCTGCGCCTGCTCAGCCGCGAGGAATTGATGGTGCAGGAATTGATGGAGGTTCTCGGCATGGCGCAATCCCGAGTCTCCAGGCATCTCGCCATCCTCCGCAAAGCGCGACTTCTCTCGGATAGACGAGACGGAACCTACGTCTTCTACCGCTTCTCCCCCCCCTCGGACGAACTCTGGCGCCAGGGCTGGGCGCTGGTTGAAGAGGGGTTGGCGGGAGATTCGAGCAGCGAGCGGGACGATACCGTGCTGCGCAGGGTCATGGATGCGCGCAGTGGTCGAACCCGCAATTTCTTCGACGCCGTCGGCCCCGAATGGGATTCGCTTCGAAAAGTCTTCAACGATGACACGCTACGCGCCCGAGCGATCGACCGCCTCGTCACCCCCGGCCTGCGAGTCGCCGATGTCGGAACGGGAACGGGAATTCTGGCTTGCGAGTTGGCTCGACTCGGTCTCGACGTCATCGGAATCGATTCCTCGGAACCCATGCTGGAAACCGCCCGTGAAAAACTGGCGCGAGAAGAATTCCGAGCGGGCGGATGCGTGGAATTCAAACGGGGCGAGGCCGATAGGATTCCTCTTGGCGACGCCGAGGTGGATGCCGCTTTTGCCCATATGGTCCTTCACTACGTGGCCTCACCCGGAGATGTCATTCGGGATATGGCGCGTATTATTCGACCGGGCGGGGTTCTCGTGATCGTCGATTTCGTGCGCCACGCTCATGAGTGGATGGAAAAAGAGTTGGGGGTGCTCTGGATGGGCTTCGAGGCCGATGAAATCAGGAGTTGGTTTGGAGCGGCCGGACTCCCGAAGGTGAACATCGAGGAGGTTGAATCCCTCGCAAGAGATCGCGACCTGCCGGGAACACTGATTGCATCTGCACGACTTCCTTCCCAGGCCGGCGGTCCCTCTTGAATTGATCTCTTCGCGCCTCGAGAAGCTTCCCCCCCTACGGGCCGTACTCTTCGACGTCACGAATACGCTTGTGGTGCCCGCGGAAGCCGTCGGAGTCACCTACGCACGGATCGCTGCCGCCCACGGCGTCCATTGCGAGGCTGCGAAACTCGAAAGGGCCTTTCGCGCTGCACTGGCCGTGGCTCCACCCCGAGTCTTTCCGAACTGCTCCTTTGAAGAAGCCTGCCGGCGCGAACGACTCTGGTGGCGGAGCCGCGTAGAGGAAATCTTCATGGAGGTGGACGGCCGCTTGCGATTTGCCGATTTCGAGATCTTCTTCGAAGCCCTCTTCACCAGCTATGCGGGGCCGGAAGCCTGGCGATGCCTTCCCCGGACCCTGCCCCTGCTCGAATATCTGGCAGGCCTGAAACTCCGGATGGGCGTCGTTTCAAACTTCGATCATCGCTTGCCTGATATCCTGCAAGCATTGGATTTGGAAAGTTTTTTCGATATCGTCGCCCACCCCGCTCGGCAGGGTCTGGCCAAGCCCGATCCGGCCGTCTTCCGATGGGCCCTGGCGGAATTGGGGATTCCCGTCGAGGCGGCGGCGTATATCGGGCACGATCGCGTACTGGATCTCGACGCCGCCCGGGCCGCAGGGCTGAGGGCATTCGAATTCGGTCCCCGCGCATCCGCCGAAGCCCTCTCGGCGCAACTCGATCGGCTCGCTAAAGTCGGCGCCTGAGCATGAATAAGGCAAGTTCAATTTGGCCGAGAGGCCGCTCCGAGGAGAGTCCGCATCCATGAGCAACCCGCGAGAGACATCGGCCGCCGCCGCCAATGACTCGGCCCTGGGATTTTTTCGGGAACGCTTTGGCCTGGATGAAGATGGCCTGGAGCAAACCCTCGGTACGGCCCTCGAGCGTCGAGTCGACCATGCGGATCTCTATTTCGAGTACACGACCCAGGACGCGGTTTCCCTCGAGGAGGGGATTGTCAAGGATGGCAGCCGACACCTCGAGCAGGGTGTCGGCGTGCGCGTGCAATCCGGGGAAAGACAGGGTTACGCGCATTCAGACGAAATCAGCATCGACAGCGCCAGAGTGGCCGCAACCACGGCCCGGGCGATATCGGATCGCGGGGGCAACGCGGGCCAGGTGCCCATCCGGAGCAGCCCGACGGAATCCAACCTCTACCCCGTCTCCACCTCGCCCACGGATATTCCAGTGGAGAGGAAGATCCATCTGCTCGGTGAAATCGATCGCTACGCACGAAGCCTGGATCCCTGCGTAAAGCAGGTCATGGCCAGCGTCGTCTGCCAGCATCGCCAACTGCTGATTGCAGCCAGTGACGGCACACTATGCGCCGACGTGCAGCCGCTGGTCCGCCTCAACGTGCAGGTCATCGCAGCCGACGGCGAACGGCGGGAAATCGGATATCAGGGAATCGGGGGGCGCTACGAACTCGAACGACTGATGGATCCCGATACCTGGCAGGGCCTGGCCGATGAAGCCGTTCGGGTGGCGCGAGTGAATCTGGAATCCAGGGCCTGTCCGGCCGGCAGCATGACGGTCGTTCTGGGCCCGGGCTGGCCTGGCATCCTGCTCCATGAAGCGATCGGCCACGGCCTCGAAGGTGACTTCAATCGCAAGGGAACCTCGGCTTTTTCAGATCGACTCGGCCAGCGAGTCGCCGCCGAGAGCGTGACGGTCGTCGACGACGGAACGCTTCCCGAACGCCGAGGATCGATCAATGTAGACGATGAGGGCACTCCGAGTCGCCGCAACATCCTGATCGAGGATGGGATCCTGGTGGGATACCTCCAGGACCGGCTCAACGCCCGCCTGATGGGCATGCGAGCCACGGGCAACGGCCGCCGGGAGAGCTACGCCCACATGCCCCTGCCCCGCATGACGAATACCTTCATGCTCGCCGGAGAGGACGATCCCGAGGATATCCTTCGCTCCGTGGATCGAGGACTCTACGCCGTCTCCTTTGGAGGCGGACAAGTGGATATCACGAGTGGGAAATTCGTCTTCAGCGCCAGCGAGGCCTACCTGATCGAAGACGGCCAGGTGGGAGCGCCCGTCAAGGGAGCGACCCTGATCGGCAATGGCCCCGACGTGCTCACCCGCGTATCCCGGGTCGGCCGGGATCTGGAATTGGATCTCGGCGTGGGAACATGCGGCAAGGATGGACAGGGTGTGCCGGTCGGAGTGGGCATGCCGACGATTCGGATCGATGACCTGACCGTAGGAGGCACCGAGGGATGAAGGCAGAATCCCATGAGATCCAGCATGAAATCGTTCGACGGGCCATTGAACGGGCGAGAATGGCCGGCGCGAGCCAGGCGGATGTCGTTCTCGTGCAGTCGGATTCCCGCGAGAGCCGAGTGCGGGATCAGGAGATTGAATTCGTCAAGCAGGCGGACGAACGCTGCCTGGGAATTCGTGTGCTGGTCGGACGCGAGGGAGGCTTTTCCTCGGCAGTCACTTCCACCTGTGACCTTTCCGAGCAGGCCGTGGATCGGATGGCCGAGGAGACGGTCGCCCTGGCCCAGGCCACGGCTCCGGATCCCCATGCGGGTCTGCCCGATTCCGACTTCGCCAGCGATCTACCCGATCTGAATCTGATCGAATTGGAGGACCGCCAGGTCCCCATCGAAACCGGAATCGATGCGGCACGCCGGGCCGAAAGGGCCGCCCGGGATTTCGACAGCCGTATCCAGAACTCCGAAGGCAGTCAGACCAGTTCGGATTTTTCCCGGATCGTCTACGCCAATAGCGAGGGATTCCTGGCGGGCTACGACAGCGCCTACCACTCCCTTTTCAGCGAACCCCTGGCGATCGACGGGGAGAATAAGGAACGGGACTATTGGCTGAGCGTGGGCCGACGCATCGCGGACCTCGAGGATGCGGCATCCGTGGGCCGCAAGGCGGCGGAAAGAGCTTTGCGCCGACTCGGCGGGCGTCGCCTGCAAACATGCGAAGTCCCCGTCCTCTTCGATTCGATGACGGCACCCAGCCTGCTGGGACAGCTATCCTCATGCCTGAGTGGATACGCGATCTATCGCGAGGCCAGCTTTCTCGCGGGGCGGATGGGCGACCGAATTGCCTCCCCTCTCTTTACGTTGATCGATGACGGGCGGCTGCCGGCCGGGCTCGGAAGCAAACCCTTCGACGGCGAAGGCTTGCCCACCCGCCGCAACGTGCTGGTGGACGAGGGCATCCTGCAGTCCTGGCTTCTGGACAGTTATTCGGGTCGCAAACTCGGCCTTCCCTCGACTGGAAATGCCTCCCGGGGAGCCGGCAGCGGACCCGGGGTCGGAGCGACAAATCTCTGGCTCGAAAGCGGTAGCGGTACGCTGGACGAATTGGTGGCCGATACCGAACGCGGCCTGCTCGTCACGGAATTGATCGGAATGGGCTTCAATCCGACCACCGGCGACTACTCGCGGGGAGCGAGTGGGCTCTGGATCGAAGAGGGCCGAATCGCCTACCCGGTTGAAGAAATCACCATCGCGAGCAACCTTCTCGATATGCTCCAGGGAATCGACGCCGTGGGAGCAGAACTCGAATGGCGGGGACGCATTGCGGCGCCCCCGCTGCGAATCAAGAAGATGACGGTCGCGGGAGAGTAGTCATGCCAGAGCAATCATCGGCGCAGGGGGCACCCGCCGTCATCCTCGGACTGGAAATGCCATCCGTGGATCGCTGGTCGACTCGAATCGTCACGGCCCTGGGGCAGAATCCGAGTGCCTTCACGGGCCCGGGCACGAATACGTTCCTGGTGGGTACCGGCGAGGAGCGTATCCTGCTCGATGCCGGGGATGGCCGAGCCGAATATCTGCCGGTGCTCGAAGAGGCGATGAAGACCACGGGCTGCCGAGGGATCCAGGAGATCGTGCTCACCCACGGACATCCGGATCATCTTGGCGGGGTCCAATCCCTGCTGGATCGCTTCGGACGGATCAGGGTCAGCAAGATGCCATTCGAGGCCTTCGACGCCTACCATCATTTCGATATGAGCGAACTCTGCGACGGCGACATCCTGGAAACCGAGGGGGCGACGCTGCGTGCTCTGCATACTCCGGGCCACGCGCCAGACCATTTCTGTTTCCACCTGCAAGAGGAGAATGGAATCTTCACCGGGGATAATGTGCTGGGATTGGGAACCACGGTCATTTCCGCGGAAACCGGGGATCTGGGCCAATACCTGGCTTCCCTCGAGCGCCTTCTCGCCGAGCTTCCCACAAGGCTCTTCCCCGCCCACGGCCCCTTGATCGAAGATGGCTGCGCGAAATTGGAGGAGTACATCGGCCATAGATTGGCGCGGGAGCAGCAGATCATCGCCGTTCTCGAGCGGGGTCTCGAAGCCGTCCCGGATATGGTTGCCAGCATCTACGCCGCCTACCCGCCTGGCCTGCACGCAGCGGCCGCCCAATCCGTCACCTCCCATCTCCGGAAGCTCGAAGCCGAGGAAAGGGTAGAATGCCGGGAGCGGGGCGATCAGAAGCATTGGCGACTCTGCTAGATCCAACCCCTCCCTCCTCCACCCCGCTGTCCCCCTTCCCCAGTTGGAAAATACGAGAGCCTAGGTTTCCGAACCATGACCGAGTCGCAGATTCCAGGACCTGAAAATCCGCTTCCGCCCCGGGACGGCCTGGTGCTGGCCAGCGCCTCTCCCCGTCGACGCCAGATCCTGAGTGAGTTGGGCCTGCAATTCGAGATCCAGGCGCCGGAAATCGATGAGAAGAGACTCCCCCACGAAGAGCCCGAGGCCATGGTCGTCCGCCTGGCAGAGGGGAAAGCAAAGACTGTGGCGCAGAGCCTTTTTTCCGGCCCCCGGCGCTGGGTGCTGGGATCCGACACCGTGGTGGTCCTCGATGGAGAGCCGATCGGAAAACCCGAAGATGAAGAGCATGCGGTCGCAATCCTGAAGAGACTCTGCGGGCGAACCCATCGTGTGATTACCGGGGTCGCCGTCACCGACACGCGAAATGCTCACATTCTGAGCTGCGCCGTCGAATCCCGGGTCACGCTACGCCCGGCTTCCGAAGCGGAGATCCGCCGCTACGTGAGTTGCGGCGAATGCCTCGACAAGGCGGGCGCCTACGCGATCCAGGGTGAGGGACGGCGCTTCGTCACTGAACTTTACGGAAGCGAGTCCAACGTGATCGGCCTTCCCGCCAGCGAAACCCTCGAATTGCTGGAGAGTGCTCGGAAGAAGGCTTCCTCTGAAGGGGGATCCGAACTCCTCGGGGAAGATCCATGAATGGCGAAGCGGACGCGGAACTTCTGGCCGAGTCTCGACAGCGCCTGCACGAAGTAAGGGAACGGATCGCCCGGGCCTGCCACGACGCGGATCGATCCCCTTCGGAGATCACCCTGATCGGAGCCTGCAAACGTCAACCCGCCGCTCGAATCGCCGCGGTGGTTCGGGCGGGCCTGAGCCATCTGGGCGAAAACTATGTGCGAGAAGCCCAGGACATTCAGACCGCTCTCCTGCCACTACTGGATGGAGAAGATATCTCCTCTGCCGAGGCGAAGACCCCGCCGCACTGGCATATGATCGGACACCTGCAACGCAACAAGGCGGCGCTGGCAGCGGGAATCTTCCAAGCCGTCGATAGCGTGGACAGCGCCAGGCTGGCCCGCAGCCTGAATCGTCGAGCCGAGGAAACGGGGGCCGTTCTCGACATCTGCTTGCAGGTCAATCTCAGCGGCGAAAAGAGCAAATCCGGGATCTCCGAAGAGGAATTGCCGTCGCTTCTCGAGGCTTGCCTCCCGCTCACCCATCTGCGCACGCGAGGCCTCATGACCATGCCCGCCCCGCATCCGGACCCCGAGGCTGCCCGCAGCACCTTTGCGCGGCTGCGCGGCTTGCGCGATACCCTGTCGACCCGGCCCGAGGGCGGTGCCCTGCGGGATCTGAATATGGGCATGTCGGGGGATCTCGAAATCGCGATCCAGGAGGGGGCCACGATGGTAAGAGTGGGCACCGACCTCTTTGGGCAGCGCCCGCCGGCGACTTCGAAAGCGGAATCCGGCGCGGAAAATGGGACATGATGGCGAGCAGCCACGAGGGGGCATCCATATGAGCAATCCGCTCGATTCGAAGCGCATCGGATTCATCGGTTGCGGGGCCATGGCGAGAGCTCTGGCGGGCGGGCTGCTGAAGGCCGGCGTCGCTGTGGATCGGCTGGCGGGAACGGATGTCGCCGAAGCCCAATGCCGCGGATTCAGCGATGCATTGGGGATCGCCACCGGCTCGAAGAATGGCGACCTCGTCGCAACCAGCGATGTGGTGGTGCTCTGCGTCAAGCCCGCGTCGATATCCACGGTTCTCAGGGATCTCGCTGGTCAGGCCGGATTGGCCCGCCCACTCTGGATCTCCATTGCGGCCGGGATCCGAATTGAGCGCTTGGCCTCCACACTGCCGGAAGGGGCGCGCATCATTCGTGCGATGCCCAATACTCCGGCCCTGGTGGGAGCTGGCGCGAGCGCGCTCTGTCCGAATGAAGGGGCCAGTGAATCGGATCGCCTCGTAGCCGAAGCTCTCTTCAACGCGGTGGGCATCACGTGGCTGACCGCCGACGAAACACATCTCGACGCCGTGACGGGACTCTCGGGCAGCGGCCCCGCCTATGTCTTCCTGCTACTCGAAGCGCTTACGGAAGCCGGGCTCCGCCAGGGCTTGCCCCGGGACGCAGCCGGTCGCCTGGCCGCCCAGACCGTCTTCGGTGCCGCGAAGTTGGCGATCGAGGATGAACGCGGTCCAAAAGCCCTGCGCGAACAGGTTTCCTCGCCCGGGGGAACTACGCTTGCGGGCCTCGGGGTCCTGGCCGAGTCCGACTTTCCCGGAATCGTGGCGGCCGCAGTAGAAGCCGCTACCCAGCGCTCCAGGGAACTTTCGGATGCGGAATGACGTTCTCCCGCAGCATGAGGAGATCCCCGCTGCGAGCCGCGGGATCCCTTGACCAGCGATCGACAGGGGCTGCGCGTCGAAGCGAGCGCCGACGGAATTCTCTTCTGGATCCACGTCAAACCCGGGGCGCGAAGCGAGAGTGTGGGCCCCCTTCACGGGGACGCACTCCGCGTCTCGGTCAAGGCCCCGCCCGTCGACTCCCGAGCCAATGCGGCCTGCACGGCCGCTCTGGCACGCGCTCTCGGGGTGCCACGACGAACGGTCGACCTCGATCCCGGATCCCGCTCCCGCCGTAAGAGGGTCCGTGTCCGGGGAGACCCCGCAGACCTCGAAACCCGCCTTCGGTCACTGGCGAGTGGGCCCCGAGTGAGATAAAAAGCAGCGGCCCATATGCGGGACCTTGGCAGTCCCAGGGGGGAAACTTCCGCCGGTGCGGGATCGATGTCGAAGCGTCGAAGGCGCGCGCCGAAACGGAGAAGCACTATGCCGATTTACGAGTACCAATGCGAGAAATGCGACCATGAATTCGAGCGCGAGCAACGAATCGTCGACCCACCCGTCAAGACCTGCCCGAAATGTCGAGGCCGCAAGGTCACGAAGCTCATCTCCCGCAGCTCCTTCGTCCTGAAGGGCGGCGGTTGGTATGCGGATGGCTACGGGGATAGCAAGAAATCCGACGCT
>CAYTAT010000006.1:16937-57450 GCA_964435795.1 uncultured Spirochaetaceae bacterium | reverse complement strand
ATCCGACGCTGCATCCGACGCTTCAAAGGAAAAGACCGAATCGACTGCCTCGGATTCGACTTCATCGGAGGGCAAATCCTCGGATAAGTCCGACGAGAAGCCGAAGAAGAAAACCGGTTCCGATTCTACGAAAACCAAGAAGCAGAAGAAGAATACCAGCTGATTTTCCGACCTCCTCGCCACGGGAAGCGAAGCGCTCTGGAGCCCCTCGATGTCCGAAAGTCAAGGTCCCCAACATCCGATTGATCCGATCGAGACACGAATCCTGGACGGCCTGGCCCTCGCCAACGAGATCCGGGCCGAACTCGCCGACGAGATCGCCCAACTCGTTGCCACCGGTGAGAGAGAGCCGCGGCTGGCCGTAGTGCTGGTGGGAGACGATCCGGCGAGCCGATCCTATATCAAAGGCAAGCAGCGGGCCTGCGAGCGAATCGGCATGGCATCCGTCGAGCACCTGCTTCCGGAATCCAGCAGCCAAGACGAATTATTGCGACTGATCGACGAATTGAATGCCGACGATCAGATCGATGGAATCCTGGTACAGCTGCCCCTGCCCCGACAGATCTCGGCCGCGGCGGTCGCAGAGGCGATCGACCCGGCCAAGGATGCCGACGCCCTGCATCCCATGACGGCGGGGCGCCTGCTCGCGGGCACAGCCGAGTTGATCTCATGCACGCCCCTGGGCATCATGACGGTTCTGGATCGCTACGAGATCCCCATCGAGGGAGCCTTCGCGGTGGTCATCGGCCGCAGCAACATCGTGGGCAAGCCGATCTCCCTGCTCCTGCAACAGAGGAATGCGACGGTCACCATGTGCCATTCGCGCACCCGGAATCTGCCAGAACTCTGTCGCAAGGCGGACATCCTGGTGGCCGCCGCCGGCCAGCCTCGCATGGTGAAGGCCGATTGGATCAAATCGGGGGCCGCCGTGATGGACGTGGGAGTCAGCGAAGTCGATGGAAAATTGGTGGGGGATGTGGATTTCGAGGCGGCTCTTGGCATCGCCGGACTCATCACCCCATCCCGACGCGGAATCGGCCCCATGACGATCACCATGCTGCTGCGCAATACCCTGCACGCCTTCAAAAGTCGCAGGCGCGAATGAGCGAACTCCAGCGCACCCCCCTCTACGAGAAGCATCTGCAACTCGGTGGGCGAATGGTGGACTTCGCGGGTTTCTCGATGCCGGTCCAATTCAGTTCGATCAAGGCCGAACACAGGGCCGTGAGAGAACGAGCTGGCCTCTTCGACGTCTCGCATATGGGACAGATCCGCCTTGAAGGCCCCGAGGCGATCGAGTCTGCGGAGCGTCTCCTGACCTGCCGCATCGCCAGCCTCAAGGCGGGACAGGTGCGCTACGGACTGATGTGCAACGCTGAGGGCGGCTGCGTGGATGACGTGACGGTATATCGCGAAGCCGAAGACCGCCTCTTTCTCTGCGTCAACGCCGCCAATATCGTCGGCGATCTCCACTGGATCCAGACCCATACGAATTCCGGGGCCCGAGTGCTGGATCGCAGCCCCGAAACGGGATTGCTGGCCCTGCAGGGACCGGAAAGCGGAAAGATTCTCGACACCCTCGTCTCGCCGACCGAAGCGGGACCCCCGACGAGCCTGGGGCGCTTCCGCTTCGCGCGATACGCATTCGACGCGACCGAGCTTCTGATCTCCCGAACGGGCTACACGGGTGCGGACGGTTTCGAAATCTACCTGCCCGCTTCCGCATGCCTTGACTTCCATCACGCCGCCATGGTGGCCGGGGAGCCCCATGGCCTGGTGCCGGCCGGACTCGGCGCCCGGGATACGCTGCGGCTGGAAGCCGCCCTGCCCCTCTACGGCCATGAACTCGACGCGAGCACCTCCCCCCTCGAGGCCGGATTGGAGCGCTTCGTAAAGCGCGAAGAAGGCCATTTCATCGGTGCCGAGGCCATCGAAGCCCGGGCCCGTGGCGGCCTTTCCCGTCGTCTGATCGGCTTCGAACTCGAGGAACGCGGCGTCGCCCGGGCCGACCACGCCATCGAATCCGAGGGGCGCGAGTTGGGCCGCGTGACCTCGGGCGCTCCCTCGCCCAGCCTGGGAAAGTCGGTGGGCCTGGGATACGTTCCCCCCGAATTTTCGGCTCTCGGAACCCCGATTCAGATCGTGATCCGAGAGCGCCGCGTCGGCGCGCGAGTCGTGGAAACCCCATTCATCCGATAAACCCGAACCGGAACATTTCCGACATCCCAATGGGGAAGAGCACGAGGAGCGCGTCTTGTCCGATCACCAGGTGCCTGAAAATAATCGCTATAGCCACGACGATGAGTGGATCACGTCGGCCGGCGACGATCTCTACCGGGTCGGGATCACGGATTACGCACAGCAGCAACTCGGCGATGTCGTCTACGTCGAATTGCCCGAGGTGGGCAGCCAACTCACATCCGGGCAGGCCTTTGGAATCGTCGAATCGGTCAAAGCGGTATCGGATCTCATCGCTCCCGTCAGCGGCGAAGTCGTCGCGATCAACGGATCCCTGGAGGATTCCCCCGAGCTCGTCAACGACGACTGCTATGGAGAGGGCTGGCTGATCGCGCTCTCCCCGGGCGAAAGCAACGCCATCGAGGATCTGATGACCGCGAAAGATTACGCCGCGTTCGTGGAGGAGCGCTCAGACTGAGGCCCGCTACGGGCCGCGCTGGACTTGCTGCGGGGGCGTCGGCTTCCCCTCAGCGCCCCGGATTATCCTCCAGGCGTCGCCTCGCGACTTGAGCCCAGGAACCCGCGGCATCCAATTGCAAGTAGCGTTTCCAATGCCGCCTGGCCTGGTTCACTTGTCCCATCTTCTCGTAGAGCAGGGCGAGGTTGATGTGGAGGTCGGAATAGAGGGGGTCCGCGATGAACGCACAGCGATAGTGATGCAGGGCCATTTCATCGCAACCCACCTCCTCGAGGAGATTCGCGAGATTGAAATTCGCTTCCACATGCTTGTGGTCGATTTCGAGGCAGCGCTCGAAACATCGCCGCGCTGCGACCTTTTGGCCGCCGTTGTAGTAGACCGCGCCCAGGTTGCAATGACAGTCGGCGAAATCGGGAGCCAGCTCGATCGCCTTCAGATAGCATTCGATCGCCTCGTCGAAGGTCTCGGACTCCGAGTCCAATTGACAGCCCCGTTCGAAGTATTCTTCTGCCGCGACCGTCGGCAGGGCGATCGGAATCGAATCGACCTCCGACTCCGCATTGCGCTCCCGAAGACTTTTTTCGAAACCGAAATCGAGAACGGCCTGGCCCTCGGGCTCGATCAGGTCTTCGCCATGCCGAATGACCACTCGTTCCGAACCTTCGGCCCAGACGCGAAGAGATCCGACGGGATCGTCGATCTCGGGCAGATGTTCCCGAAGCGCTTCGACATTCCGTCGAATTCTTCGCAGGGATACCCCCTGGTCGAGCAGCGACAGGATTCCTTTCAGGTGGACGAGATCCCGAAATTCGAATTCTGCTCCCGATTCCGAATCCGAATCCGTCCGAGCGGCGACGAGATCCGTCCGCTCCCAGTAGCGCAAGCGCGCCGGAGAAACCTTCAAGATTCGCGCGGCATCGTGAATCGAATAGGTATCCACATCCCCAACACTACACCGATACGCCCGAAGGGCCATAGCCATTCCCCGACATCGATCTGTCGACACGATGTTCTAAATTCGCAAATAAAACACGCTAACTTCGCCGATGGCGAGGTTTCCGCGGCTGGTGCCCGGCCCCGACTTCAAATCGGGTGTGGAGCGTGTCACCACGTTCCAGGCGGGTTCGATTCCCGTCCCTCGCCGCCAGAGTGTCTTTTGGTTCAAGTACTTAGGCCAAGCAGAGCCGCGCCGGATAGACACCGGATACAGCGGCAGAGTGCATGCAGACGATTTGCTCATCCTGAAGCGGGAACGTGAAGCGGGAAGAAGAGGGCGGAATGCACCCATCTTCTTCTCTTCGCGCCGGACTTCTTCTCTCTCGCACCGAACTTCTTCTCTCTCGCACCGAACTTCTCCGCTCTCGCACCGCAAGAGAAGCTGCCCCGGCCCAGTTTCCTCGCCCACTCCATTTCTTCACCGCTGAGCTCCGCCGACCCCGACCTTCACCCAGCCCACCGCCCAGGTGGGAATCTGGTTCGGAAGAGATCACTCGAAACTCTACCCCCAATTCGAGCTCAGCCTCGAGGCCTTCGCGGCGAGCGGCTCCCTGGGCTCGGTCTCCACCGCCGCCGATATAAACTACGACGTCGACGCGTTCATCGGTTTCATCTCCACTCCAGCGCGGAGATCACTTCGATGATCGTCCGCTACAGCCTGCCGAGTTACGAGTTGGCGGTGGGCGACGAATATCGGGACTTCGGATTCAACGCGACGGGCTTCTGGGACGCGGGCCAGGCCGATGCCAACTCGTGAGTGCCGCCGACTTCAGCCGGATCTGGGATCCGCCCTCGGAACTCGCCGTTGAATTCGAAGGGGTCATCCCCGCGACCCCCGCCCTGATTCTGGGCCCCGGCCTCGACAACGCCAACATCGAACTCATCGAAGAAGCCCTCCCCCTCTTCAGCGCGGTCAGCAGTTCCACGGATATCCCCCACGAAGATCTCCTCCATCCGGGCCGCAGCTGCACCCTCAGCGCCAACACCCTCCTCGGCCGCTGAAATTTCGACCGCAACATCCTGGAGCGGGTCACGGCGCTGCCCGCCTTCGACTACGCGTCAAAGTGGGCGCTCTTCATCGCGCGGATTGGGGCCGAGAATCCGGCGGTGGCCCGTCGTCCAGCGGCGCGGGTATGCGCCCGGGATGCGGAGCCAGACCTCGAATCCGAATCGCTTGCGCTTGCGCACCTTCGACGGGGCTGGAAGAATAGAGGACAAGCGGGTCGATTGAGCGGGTAGTGGATCGGTGTGGCATGAGGTCGCGCTGACATCGGCACCCCGAGCGGTTATGGCAACCGACGCGCGGAGGCATGGGGGGTGGAACGAGAACGCGAGGCTGCTGGGGGTGGCAATGATCTCGCCATCCAGGGTTGGGCGTCACCGCTGACGATCTTCGTCGTCGCCGTTCTGATCATCGAGTCCCTGAGCGGGCTATGGATCTACCTCGCCCCATTCTCGCTGGTATCGCAGCTCCAGGTGCTTGCACATAGCGTGCTCGGTCTTTTGCTGCTGCTTCCTTTTTTCCACTACGCGATCGGGCACCTGCTGACCTGGTTCCGGCAGAAGCAAACGGTGGTGCTGCTCCTCGGCTACCTCTTGCTGCTGCTATTGCTGCTCTGCATCATGAGCGGCGGATTTCTCACCTGGCAGGCTGCCCTGGGGCCGAAGCGCTCGGAGAATTGGGATCTGATCCATCTCATCACGGGAACCGCCGCCTGCGTGCTGCTCGTCGTACATCTGCTAATGGCTTTTTCCCGGCGCGGGCACGCCCTGAGTCGGCAGCCCGAATTGGCCGCGGCAGCGCGCCGCTTTTCGATGCAGACGGCGGCATGGGTGTCGGCGACGGCCCTGTTGATCTTTCTCGGCGCCCTGGCATGGCCGCAGCGCCCGGTCGATCTGCCCCTGCCCGAGGGCTACAGCCTCTCGGGGTATTTGGAGCAATTCGACGAGTATCGCGGCAGCCCCTTCGCCCCCACCTATGCCCGTACCGCCAGTGGCATGCTGGTGGATCCGGAGGTCATCTCCCACTCCGAATCGTGTGGCAGTGCCGGCTGCCACGAGCAGATTCTGGCCGAGTGGCAGCCCAGCGCCCACCGCTTCTCGGCGATGAATCCTCCCTTCCAAGAGGTCCAACTCGCCTTTGCGAAGGATCGCGACGTGGCCGAGACGCGCTATTGCGCGGGTTGTCACGACCCCATCTCTCTTTTTGCCGGTGCCAAGGACATTGCCCACAGCGGCCTGGAGGCTCCCGGCGCGCGGGAGGGAGCCTCCTGTGCGGTCTGCCATTCGATCTCCAAGGTGGACCAGCGCGGCAACGGCGACTACGTGCTCACGCCTCCCGATAAGTACATCGGGGAGTCGAGTCAGGGCACAAGCAAATTTATCTCGGACTTCCTGATCCGCGCCTACCCGCGCCAGCATCTGGAGGATTACGACCGCAACCTGCTGAGGACGCCCGAGTTCTGCGGCGCCTGCCACAAGCAGTTCATTCCCGAAGCCCTGAATCGCTTCGGTCTCAGCCCCAGCCAGAATCAATTCGATGAGTGGCGCGAAAGCCACTGGCATTCCGATGATCCCGAGGAGGACCTCTCCTGCCGTGATTGTCATATGCGCCTGGTGCAGAACTCGCACGATCCCGGGCGCGGAGAGGTCGGGGACGCGCGCCGCTCTGCCGATGACGGCTCCCATCGACACCACGGCACCATCGCGACCAATAGCTTCATGCCCGAGGTGCTGAAGTTGGAGAATTGGCAGCAGCATGTGAAGCTCACCGAAGAGTGGATTCGCGGCGAAACGATCATTCCGGAGATCGCCGATCGCTGGCCCGAGGGACCGGTCGCCTCGCTGAAGATTCTGGGCCCCGATAGCGTTCGGCCGGGTGAGAAGACGAGCGTGCGCGTGGTGGTGACGAACCGCAAGGCGGGCCACAACTTCACGACCGGGCCCCTCGACTTCGTGCGCTCCTGGGTGCATCTAAGCGTGCGCAACGCTGATGGCGCCGTGCTCGCGGAGTGGGGAGGCATCGATCCGGAGAGCCGGGCCATCACCGACAGCCCCGGGAAGATCCACGAGGTAGGCAACCCGAGGGATAGTGGGACGCTGGTTTTGGAGGCGCAGCCACTGGATGCCGAAGGCCGCCCGCTGGTGAAGCACGAGTTGTGGAAGAAGGCGGGCGGCAAGGGCGGGCGCACCATCTTCCCGCGCTACTCGGACAATCAGATCTATCGCTTCACGGCCCCGGCGGTTGCTGATGGACCGCTGACACTCCACGCAGAGCTCAATTTTCGGCGCTATCGCCAGGAATTTCTCGACCTCGTGGTGCCCGATATGGAGCGCGAGAGTGGCGTCTACCAGGCGACCCTGACGCACGATCAGCAGGTCAAGACGATCCAGATTCAAGACGGACTCGCAATGCTCGACATCGACGAAACTCCGAGAACCGATACGCCATGAGCCCGCCCGCACGCCGCAGAAGCTCACGCCACACGCGCGGCATCTGGATCACTCTCCTCTCGACCGGATTGGGAGTTGCGCTCCTCCTCGCGTTTGCCCTCTGGCTGCAGGGCAAACGCGAGACCGACCTGGCGGATCCGCGAGCGGATGTGACCAGTGCATTCAAGACCTCCGAGAACATCGTACTGCCAGCGATTCGCTTCGACGAAGTAGCGAGCATGGCGGGCATCGAGATGCAGCACGGACCCGGGCCGCGCAGCCGGGCTCTGCCAGAGGATACGGGCTCGGGGCTGGCCTGGGGCGATTATGACGGCGACGGGGATTGGGATCTCTACCTGGTCAATATGCCCGGCACGAAGAATATAAGAGATCGCTCTCCACTGCCGGAGGCGGCGAATCGACTCTTTCGCAATGAGGGGGGCAGGTTCGTCGACGTAACTCTTTCGGCGGGTGTCGCGGATGCGGAAGGCGTCGGAATGGGGGCGAGTTTCGCCGACTACGACGCCGATGGCGACATGGATCTTTACGTCACGAATCACGGCAAGAATCGCCTTTACCGCAATCAGGGCGAGGGTCGTTTCGAGGAAGTGGCCGAGCAGGCGGGCGTCGCGGATCCACTCTGGTCCCTCGGAGCGGCCTGGGGGGACTTCGACCGCGACGGTTGGCTCGATCTCTACGTCTGCAACTACGTACAATACGACGACGACGGAATGGATGCGGAGCAGCGAACATCGCAGCTCGAAACCATCGCAGGGGCCTACGCCATCCCTTTCACCCTCAACCCCAGCGGCTTTGATCCCCAGCCCAATCGCCTCTACCGCAACCTGGGCGATGGCCGCTTCGAGGAGATCGCGGTGTCGGCGGGTGTCGACAACCCGCGTGGCCGCAGCATGGCCGCCAGCTTCGTCGATCTCGACGGCGACGGCTGGCTGGATCTCTATGTGAATAATGACGTCTCGAGCAATCGCCTCTACCGCAACCTGGCGGGCGAAGCGGGCGAGGCGCTGCGGCCGGCCTTCGCCGATCTCTCCTCCCTCACCGGGACGGCGGACTCCAGGGGCTCGATGGGCATCTCGGTGGTAGAACTGGGCGGCATTCTGGGCGAGCCGGACGGCCTGCCCGATCTCTTCATCACGCATTGGATCGCGCAGGAAAACGCCTTCTACCAGAGCTTTCGCCCGGATGGGCTGGGCCTCGAGTATCGTGACCGGATCCGGCAGCTTCAGTTGGGAGAGATCTCCATCGACCGCGTGGGCTGGGGGAGCGCGGTGGTGGATCTGGATCTCGATGGCCGCTTCGACATTGCGGTGGCGAATGGCAGCACGCAGGAGCATGCGAACGACCCGACGCAACTGATCGCAGAGCCGCTCTTCCTCTTTTGGAATGACGGCCTCCGTTTTCATGATGTGGCGTCTGGCGCCGGCCAGACTGCCGCCGCCAGCCATTGGGCGCGGGGCCTGGCGGCGGCGGACTTTGACGGCGATGGAGATATCGATCTGGCATTGGCGATCAATCGCGGACGGCCGCTGCTCTTGCGCAACGAGACGCAGACCGAAAATCATTCACTGAGCATCCGCTTATTGGGCCCGGACGCGGCGCGCTTTGGGGCCAGGGTGGAGGTTTTGACGGCGGGCGGGCTGCAGATCCGCTGGTGGGGAGCCGATGTCAGCTACCTGTCGGGCCACGCACCAGAGCTCCTATTCGGTCTCGGCCCGGAAGAGTCCGCGAAGCGGGTATCGGTCTATTGGGCGGATGGCAGCGACAGCTTCCTGAACGATGTGTCCGCGGGGCCGTTGGAGGTGGCACATAGAGCGAGAGGGGCGGGCAATCAGCAGCCATAAAATGAGGCGGGGTAGCGAGCCATCGCTGCGCTGGGCGGGGCCGAAGAGGCTCCGCCGCGCTCTCGGACTCGGCTTTGGCGTCCCGTGGGTCGGCTGTGGCGACGCAGCTCAAAGAGCGATGCCATCGGTGGCAGGATCGGTATTCGTCGCTATCGCTCCCGAAACGGGAAGTGCGCATACGCATCGCGAGCCGCTACTCGATTCCAAGCGCTCGAATATCCTGCCCCGGATGGCGAGCGCGGACGCTGCAGCATCCGCGGGCGACTACGGCCTGGATGATCGGATCGATCTCGATGTCCCGGATTCGCGCAAGAGTGAGCCGAAAGACCTCTATCGCAACAAGGGCGGCGGCAGCTTCAGCGATCTGGCCGAGGCGGCTCGCGGAGCGCGGCCCAACACTGGGAACAGAACCCGCATGAACGCCGATGGGAGAGCACGCTGGGGATGCCGACCCGATCTCTACGCAATGCGGCTTGGAAGCGGACGTCTCTTTGGCTGGCCCACGCGGGCTGCATCGGGGAAAGAGGAGCAGTACCCCGAGCCCCGCTGCAAGCATCCCAATGTTCTGCAGCCACGAGACTCGCATCCGGCCGATGCGATCTGCGATGGGATGTAAAGTGCGGCAGGAGAGTCTATACTCCTCGCCGGATCGAAAGAAAGGTTGCAGCATGATCGAGACAGCGGCCATTCACGAGGTCTTCGACCTCACGGATCCGAATGCCAACGTGCTTTTCGAGATGTCGCTCGCGGAGGCGCGTGAACGCGTCCGCAGCGGCGATGTGGGCCAGGTTCGGCGAATCGAGGGACACTTCGCGTTGGTGGCGCGCGAGGCTGAAAAGGTGCGCATGGCGCGCTCACTTCAGGTTCCCATGCGCTATTTCATCGTCAAGCAGAGCGCGGGACCCGCGCTGCTGGTGGCCCATCGCATCGACACCATCAAGCGATGGCTCGACGAACACGGCTTCGGTGATCAATTTCATCCCAGCTACACGCGCATGGTTCCGGCGCACCATATCACCGAGATCGCCTTGGTGGGCTGCCCGGATCCCAACCCGGTCTATCAGCGATTCTTCTCCCCGCGTCGGGAGGCCTTGTCGGGTGATCTCGACAAGATTGGGGAGCGTTATATCGGCGCTCTGGCGGGGGAGATCCGCAAATGGCTGCGCGGCTTGCCGGAGCATGAGCCCATCGGCGTATCGTTTTCAGGAGGCATCGATAGCGGTGCGGTCTTCCTGACGCTCTATCGCGAAATCGCTCGGCTCGGCTTGAACCCGGCCAGACTCAAGGCCTTCACACTCAGCCTGGGTCCCGGGGGCGAGGATCTCGACCAGGCTCGGCGCTTCCTGGCCGCGCTCGACCTGGAACTCTTTCACGAACCGGTAGAGGTTCCACCCACCTACCTGGACCTGCGCGAGGCCATCCGCGTGATCGAGGACTACAAACCCCTGGACATCCAATCCGGTGCCATGGCGATGGCGCTCTGCCGTGGAATCCGCGAGCGCTACCCGAGTTGGCAATATCTCGTCGACGGCGATGGCGGTGATGAGAACCTGAAGGACTACCCCATCGAGGAGAATCCGGAGCTGACGATTCGCAGCGTTCTCAACAACTCGATGCTTTATCACGAGGGCTGGGGGATTGATTCCATCAAGCACTCGCTGACCTACTCGGGGGGGTTGAGCCGAGGCTGCACGCGCGGCTTTGCCCCGACGAGCCATTACGGTTTCAAGGCCTTCAGCCCCTTCACGCTGCCGAATGTCGTGGAGATCTCCGAGGGGATTCCCTTCATCGAACTCACCGACTGGGATCACGAGAGGCTCTACGAACTCAAGGGTGAGGTCGTTTCCCGGGGCATTCGCGCCCATACGGGTTTTGCGATGCCGATCTTCGAGAAGCGGCGCTTTCAGCACGGGGCATTGGCCGGGGATGACCTCCACGGGCGGCTGCCCGAGAGCCCCGCTGCCTATCGCGTCCTCTTCCAATCGATCTTCGATGAAGCCTCGGCAGCCGGACTTGGATGATGCGGCGATCCTGGCGGCGCGCGGCCCGCGTGCGGCGCTGGACCCGAGCCGGCCTTATCGCTCTTTCGTAGAGCCCGAGCCATTGGCGCGCGGGGGGGTCGAGGATGTTGCGGCCATCTTCGTCACGGGGCCAGAATGTCCCTTTCGCTGCCTCGTATGCGATCTCTGGAAACATACGCTTGGCGAGGGGAGCCCGGGCGTGCCCAGCGTGGCGGAGCAGGTGGAACGGGCACTGCAGGAGCTTCCCGATACGCCCGATGTGAAAATCTACAACGCCGGGAGCTTCTTCGATTCGCGGGCCGTCTCCGCCGCCGATCGCGCGCGCATCGCGGAACTCATCCAGGGGCGTGAGCGGCTGGTCGTGGAATGCCATCCGTGTCTGGTGGACCGCCGTTGCACGGAATTCGCGGCCACGATTGCGCCTGTGCGGCTGGAGGTCGCGATGGGGCTCGAGACGGTCGACCCGCTGGCATTGTCTCGCCTCAACAAACGCATGAGCCTCTCCGACTTCGATCGCGCGGCTCAGCTCCTACTCGATTCCGGCGTGGGGATCAGGGCCTTCATTCTGCTCGGGCCTCCCGGACATTTCGGTGCAGAATCCGTCGAATGGGCGCAGCGTTCGCTGGAATACGCCCTCTCTCTCGGTGCTTCCTATGCCGTGGTGATACCGGTGCGGCCGGGCAATGGCATCCTGGATCAACTCGAGAACCGGGGCCTCTTCGCGCGGCCAACCCTCGCCCAGCTGGCAGAGGTCCTGAATCACGGCCTCACGCTGCGCGTCATGGAGGGGGAGGCGCGCAGGCAGGGCTGTGTGCTGGTCGACCTATGGAATATCGAGGATTCTTTCGATTGTCCCGACTGTGACCCCTTGCGCGCGGAGGCATTGAGGCGCATGAACCTGACACAACGCCCGGTCGAAGTGATCGACTGTGGCTGTCGGAATTCCGCCGCGTGAGGCTGCAGGCCGACGTCATCATCCTCGGTGCCGGCTTCGGCGGCAGCCTGACGGCATTGCTCGCCCAGCGGATCGGATTGCGGCCCGTGCTCATCGAGCGCGGATCCCATCCCCGTTTCGCCATCGGCGAATCCTCGACACCCCAGGGAGACCTGGTGCTGGGCGAACTGGCGCGCCGCTACGGCCTTTCGCGTCTGGCGCCGCTCTGCAAATACGGCTCCTGGCGCCGCCATTACCCCGAGCTCATATGCGGGCTGAAGCGCGGCTTCAGCTATTTTCACCACGAGGAGGGGCGGCCCTTTGCGGCGTTCGCCGACCATTCAAACGAACTGCTGGTGGCGGCCAGTCCGGACGACGAGAGCAGTGATACGCACTGGTTGCGATCCGACTTCGACGCATTCCTGGTGGACGAGGTTTGCGCCGCAGGAATTCCCTACTTCGATCACTGCGAACTGACCCAGCTCCAAAATGACGATCCCTGGTCCCTCGAGTGCGTCCGGGCCGGGCAAGAACTGCGGCTGAGCGCGCCCTTCATCGTGGACGCCAGCGGCGAAGCCTGCGTTCTCGGCAGGACGCTCGGAATCGAGAACGATGCAGCCCAGGTCCATACGCACTCACGCGCGCTCTACGCGCACTTCGCCGATGTGCCGCCCTGGGGAGATCTCTACCAGAAATTGGCAGGCCAGAGCGACGACCATCCCTTCCCCTGCCATGCCGCCGCACTCCACCACGTCTTCGACGGGGGCTGGATGTATGTGCTGCGCTTCGATCACGACGTCACCAGTGCGGGCTTCGTGCTGGATACGCGATGCCATCCAGAGCGACCCGATACGACGCCCGAGCGGGAATGGGCGCAGCAGCTACAGCGATTCCCTTCGTTGGCCCTGCAGTTCTCGACCGCGACGGCCATCACGCCCATGATTCGCACACCTCGGATGCAACGTCGGATGCGGCGAGCCGCCGGTCCCGGCTGGGCAATGCTACCCGGCACCGCCTGCTTCCTGGACCCCCTGCATAGCTCGGGCAATGCCCTTACGCTGGCGGGCATCGAACGACTGGTCGGCGTGCTCGAGCGCGAAGGGGAAGCGCGTCAGCGGGGCTTGGCCGCTTATGAGCAGGCGCTCTTCCGGGATGTCGCCCTGCTCGACAAGATCATCCACGGCTCTTATGCGGGCTTTCGAAACTTCGCATTGATGCAGAACTACGCCATGCTCTACTTCGCCGGAGCCCACTACAGCGAAATGCAACGTCGCCAAGATCCCAGCCAGACCGAGTTGGGCTTTCTGAATAGTCATGACCCCAATTTCTGCCAGATCGTCTCTGATGCCCACGAGGAGATCTGTCGGCTGGCCGCCGACCCGGACATCAGCGCTAAAGAGATGGCCCGCTTCCAAAAGCAGATCGCAGCCGCCATCGAGCCATACAATCTCGCGGGCCTATGCGACCCCAGCCAATCCAATCTATACCGCTGCATCTAGCCGCGATGCGCCGCTGCCCGTGGAGCGCGCTATCGGATCGGCTTTGCCGTGGATCTAGAAATCTCCAGCCGAGGCTTCGAATAGGTGGTACCGGTCGATCTCCGGATCGCGGACGCTGCGCGTCGCCCCATTCATCCAGCGCACTTCGATCGACTCGACGCGTGTCGCTGAGCCCAATCCGAAGTGCAGGATCGGGGGGTGCTGACCCAATACGGTCTCGCCCGTGACGATCCTTCCCACATGTGTCTGCTCTGCAGTCCGTACGCTCACGGATACACCGACAGGCGAAATGCCATTTCCCTCTTCCCGCAGCTGAATTCCGATCCAGTGGTTTCCGGTCTCGAGCTGATTCCGGTAGACGTGGAGTCTCTCTCCCCCCACTCCACGATCCTCCACAAGAGCGAGATCGACACGACCGTCGAGATCAAAATCTCCACTCACCGCGGATCGGCTGTCAAAGGAATCGGCGACGCCCAGCAGGAAAGCGATATTGACGAAACCCATACCTTCGAGATTCATGAGCAACTGGTTCTTTTGGTGGCCATCCCACGACTCCACTCCCGAGTCGAGGGCATTCATCCGCTTTCCCATCACCAGGCCCAACCCCTCATTGGGTTCGGATGTTCCGTCGTAGATGTCATGACACCAGAAGCTCACACAGAAATCCTTCGAACTCGCGCCACTGATATGCCCATTCGCCGCGAAGAGATCCGGATCCCCATCGTTGTCGAAGTCGAAGGCCGTGGTTCCCCACGTCCACCCCGTTCGAGCCACTTCCGGGCCAAAGTCGGGTGCTTCCCATGCATCCCCCCTGGCCAGGTACATTCGATTGCCATGGGCCATGCGCATCCGCATCTCCTGCATCTCCGGAAACTCGCCTCGCCCCAATCCCATGGCGTCCAATCGCCGCGCCACCGTTGACGCCATCCCCGCCACGAAAAAATCCAGGCGGCCGTCGAGATCATAGTCTGCAAAGGATGCCGACATGCCAAATAGGTGCCGATCGGCGCGAAGCGTATCGTTGGCATCGCTGAAGTGCCCGTGCCCATCGTTATGGTATAGATCGATGCCGGAAAAATCGCTGATGACGAGGAGGTCGAGATCCCGATCATCGTCGAGATCGACAAAGGTGCTCGCGTAGGTTCGCCGCCGCCTCTTCGCCTCGAGCCCCGCGGCGGCGGTTCCGAAGGAGAAATTCCCCTCTCCATCGTTCAGGAGCAGATATGAGGGAAAGCCATCGTTGGCGTCGTAGTAGGGGGAGGGCATCTGCCCGCCGCGATAGGGGGGCTTGTACTGGGCGAGCCAAACGTCGAGGTCGCCATCGGCATCGATATCCCCGACCGTCAACGAGGAGGGTCCGCGAAGCGGTTGTTCGAAGCGCGGCGTGAGCTTCGGCTCATTGGGGAAGTGCCCCTCTGCGTCGCCGAGATAGAGAACGAGGTCACCCCGGGCCCGGGTCGACATCAGGTCGGGATAGGAATCACCGTTCATGTCGGCGATGACTCCCGTTTCGGTGAGTCGATAGGGATGCTCGACCAGGAGTGCCCTCTGGAATCGACCTTCGCCCCGATTCCATAGAATGCGGCCGGCGCCCACCATGATCAGATCCAGCAGTCCGTCCTCGTTCAGGTCGTAGAGCAGGATCGGATGAACTCCCGAGAGTCCGTCCCGCGTGGGCAACTCGAAGCGAACGGCGCGTTTGAAGGGGGGCGGCCCCGAGCGTGTCAGCATCCGCAACGCGGTGGCATCGATTTTGGCCGGAATGGGATTGCCACGATGATCGCGGCGATCAGACCACTGAATTGCCAATTCGCCCTCGACGATGATGCGCCGACCGGCCACTCCCTCGATCAAGTGGAGCACGATCGCAACCTGAGATCGGGCGGGCGATTCTTCCGCATTCGGGAAGAAGTGGGAATGATGCCACTCCGATTGGACGAGTCGATGGCCGCTGCTCGAGAGTCGCTTGACGAAGCTCGCCCAGTCGCCGCGCGTCAGTCGGGCATGTGGCAACCGGAACTCAAATATCTCGATGCCATGATCGAGGGTCTTGATCCGATGCGGCGCTCCAATCGTCAAGGAGTCGAAGTCGACCGCGGCGAGGATCTCCGACTTTGCACCGGCGGCGCTATTCTCGTCGATACGGAGCAGCGCATCCCATAGGGCAACCAGCGTCCCCTCGTATTGCCGCGCCTCGATTTCATCCGCCCAGACGGTCTTCTCCAGCTGCTGACGGAACGCGACCCACTCCTCGAAGGTTTGCGGAGATGCGCTGCCCTCGTCACCACAGCCCAGAAGAATCGAGAGCAGAAAGGCAGCAGCGAGCGAAGCGAGGGCAGAAAGGTAGCCGCCGCGCTGGATGTAGCGACGTCGCTTCAAGAGCCGGTCGTCGCGCCGTTCCTGGAGACCCAGCGTGTGTTGTAACGGATTCGCCAATCGTCATCCTCTGCGACTACGGGTAAGGGTTCCACTCGATCTCCGCCCACTACGTTATGGTCGCCATCCTTATCCCATCCCACCGAGTAGAAAAAGAAGCTCCTGCTGCGCCCCTCCTCGAGGGGGGGCAGCTCCGATGCCGGGAAGAGAAGCTCCAATGCGTCTCCACCACCAAGCAATACGAGCTTTGCATCTCGATGCATTAGAAGTGGCCGAACGTCGCCGAATCGAGTGATCCAACCCTCGAGCTGCGTGCGCCAGGGAGGACGCTCGAAGACCGTATACCAATCGGGAGTCGGTGGATGGTCTGGCCCACGTGCGCGAAGATCCGAATACCCCCGCGCCTGAATCTCCGCATTCGCCGGCTGCACGCTGTGGATTTCCAGCTCGCTCGCCGGCAGTCGCTCGAATAGGGCAATGCGATCCCAGCGCAATTCAAAGCTCGTGCGAAGCCTGAGCCGCCGGGTCCCCGCTGCGAGCTTACCCGTCAGGTCGATCGCAATCGTCTTCGTCTTGCCAGCCGGTGTACCCACCGTGACATCTACGACCTCCCAATTCCCCCCGGCCGACTCCATTTCGAGGGTGGTCGGGATGGCGACCTCACGCGCACTCTGAGACAAGGCGATATTGGCGCTGGCGCCTCCGTATTGCAGCCAGCCGGTGAGTGCCAATACGGGCGCCCGCATGCCTGCGAGCGGGCCGAAATCGAGGGTGAGGGTCAGCGGCTGAGTCTGACCCCTCAAATGCGATGCCAGGGGCTGCCCGGGCGGCGAATACTCTCCGTCGATGGCGCTCACCGCTCGTGTTCGGTCGATACCGTCATCGCCCATCGCAATTCTCGGAACCCTGGCAGCGTGCATGGCCCATAGCTCGGAAGGGGGGAACGGGGGCGGCATCAGTCGGTCGGTCGGATGCACTTCGACGTCTCTCGCATGGTCGCTGACAACCAGTCGCGCTTGATCCAGGTAGAGCACTTCGCGCATCTCTTCCGTAACCTGCAGAACGTAGTGGCCGTCGCGTGGGGCGAAGCTTGCGGAATCACCGATCCAGACCAGTTCGTCCGGATCTGCCGCGAGTGTCACGCCGCGCCGCAGGGAGAGACCGAGTGGAGAGTTCCCCAGTAGATCCGTAACGAAGCGAAACCCCTGGCCATCCCAGGCATAGAGGAATGGGCACGATCCAGTATCGATCAGCTTCTCTGCAATGACCAGCGGCTCGACCGAGGGTTTGACTCGAATCTCATTTTCCACCACGCCGCTCGTCCAGACCGTCTGAACCGAGTCGATCAGCTCTTTTTCGCCCAGGCCGATTTCGATCGGGATCTGCGAAATCGCGCGCACGGCCCTGAACGCGCCGGCACGAACCTCCACCTGCGTGCCGATGCCGCTGGGGTTGGTCTTGGTTCCCACCAATCGGATCTTCAGCTGGCCGTTGACATTCCCGCCGTCATTCCGCAGCGTTTTCAACCCGGTCTCCGTCACTAGCAGAAGATCGCTGTCGGCATCGGCGTCAAGGTCTGCCACTGCAATCTCTTTGGGATCGGAAAGTGAGATCCCGCCGATCCCGGTCTCCTGGCTCACGTCTCGCCAACCCTCAGCACCGGCATTGCGCCAGAGCGCCAGGCGCCCCGCATTCGGGCCGTCACCCGCCCTTCCAGCGAGGATCAGGTCGAGCCAGCCGTCGTTATCGAAGTCGATCAGCGCAGCGCTTCGGACATCCAGGCCGTTGAGACCGATGCGAATCCTGGCATCGCCTCGCCCGGGCAAGATCGACAACTCTTCCTCACCGATCAGCAGGGCGTCGACATATCCGTCGTTGTCAAGATCGTCGACCAGAATCTTGCGAGCGGCGGGCCATGGCCCGGGCGGCTCGGGCTGCGCGGCAAATTGCCCGGCCCGCTGGTTCTCGAATACGCGCGTAGGGTGCAGACCCCGGGCAATGACCAGATCCACAGCAACATTGCGATCGAGGTCCACCCCGACCACGTCCGAGACAGCTTCGGTTTCGTCGAGACCGACGCTGCGGCTGACGTCCTCGAAATTCCCCCCGACCCCATTCTGCCATAACCTCAGCCCCGACTCGCCTCCCACGAGCAGGTCGAGGTCGCCATCGTGGTCGTAATCCGAAAAACGCGCCGAGTTTCCGGCCAGGCCCGCGAGGCCCGCGTAGAGCGTGACGTCCTCGAAGGAGAGCGGCCCGCTTCGCTCGAGCAGCTGCGCTCCCTGATCTCCCAGAAGAATCAGGTCATTCTCCACCACTGGGACGGGATACTCGGCAATTTTCGGGGCGCTACTCTCGATCAGGCTGCCCGCGAGGCCCACCAGTCGCTCACTCGAGAGCATGGTTTTCGACAACTCGAGATCCAGGGATACGAGGCGGAAGGCTCCATCCGCGGAGGGAAGCAGGAGACTGGCACGACCGTCCGCAGACGCTGTGAATAGCGTGTAGCGCCCGCTCTCGTCGACATCGAGCACCACCGTGGAGACGACGGGCGCTCCCCGCAAGAGCTCGTCGGGAATCATCTCGTGGGTCGCATCCTCGAAGCGCACAACCGCTGCGCGGCTGTCGCGTGAGGCTGGCTTCGAGGCGACCTCGGCTCGCGAGTAGACGCAATCCTCGAGCTGCTCAAGCGTCATATTCTCTTCGCCAAAGAGCTTCCTCAGGCGCTCGATCTCCCGCATTCGGAGCGCCAACTCCTCTTCGTCTCCGGCGCTGCGGGCGTATTTTGCGAGGTGGTGATGTGCGTTGGTGTGGAAGGGATTCAATTCCAGCGTGGCGCGAAATTGCTCGGCTGCCATCTCGTGGCGACCGATGGCCCGATAGGCGTCGGCGAGTTGGAAGTGCAGAGCGTCCGTATGCGGATCGATTCTCAGCGCCTCTTCGAAGTAGCGGCTGGCTTTCTCGAATTCCACGAGTCGGGCGTGCTGCAACCCGCTGAGGTAGAGCGTGGCGGCGGATTCGGGCTCGAGCGCTCGCACCCGCTCGAGAACGATCGCAAGAGGCACCATATCGCGAGCCAGAAGATGACCGCGTGCGAGATTCCGCAGAGCCGGCGCCGAGTTGGGTGCGAGTGCAACCGCCCCTTCAAAGGCTTCGACCGCCAGGGACGAATCACCGTTCTCAAGGTACGCCTTGCCGCGATTCATTGTCCTGATGAATTCGGACGCCTTTTCGACCGACTCACCCTGCCCGCAATAGAGCAAACCCACGCATATGACGAGTGATGCAATTCGCCAAGCGACTTTCTTCGGGGTTCTTCGCATGACTCGAATCCTAGCATCGCCTGCAGTGGAGCCCGCTTCGGGATACTTCCCAGCGCGGGGCTCGCGATAGGCATTTGACATCACGCCAACCCCGAAGAGCGTGCCCGAGTGCAGCCCGAATGCCCTACCCCCTGCCTTTGGAAGTCCAGTAGAGCGACCGAATCGCGGACGAAGTCATCTCTGAGTTCGCAACCCCTGCGCAGGCCGCCGTGGAGATCACGTTCGAAGTGGAAGTTCAAAGCCCGAGAGGCCCGCACGATTGGCGAAAATGCGAAAACACTGAAATTCACAGATGCCTCTTTCGGGGAGGACTGATCTCGGGGAGCTCGGGGAGAGAGGCGTCTTGCGAGAAGATCTCGAAATCGATCTCCATTTGATTCTTCTCATCCGGGCGAGCGAGGCCGATCTCAGTCCAGATGCGAATCTCCGCCCGGATCTCCCCCCCGAAGCTCCAAGCTGGCATCCGTGATGACGCCCTACCCTATTCGCGCTCCGGGCATGGAGCAGATCCACATCGAGGCATTCTCGCCTCAGCAATCCCGGGGATCTGCTGGGATATCCCGCGGATTCGATTGCCGCCCCTCGCCGCTGGGCATCTGCCGGATTCGGCCCTCGAGTCAAGGATCCGCCTGCTCGTCCTTCCGACTTCGATAATCCCCGAAGCTATCGTCGCGATCCTTGAGGGCGCCCTTCAGATCCTGGCTGACCCTTTTCAGGTGATCCCGCGCGGACTTCTGATGAAAGGCAAGGGCCTGGATCTCGGTTCCCGAACGGATCGCGGCGCGCATTCCCATGATCTCCATCGCTCGGTGCACGCTGCGCTTATTGAGTTGTTGAAGATCCGTGGGGATTTTCGCGATGCGCTCCGCAATGGACAATACGGCCTCGTCGAGTTCATCGGCCGGATAGGAGCGGTTCGCCAACCCCATTCGCACCGCCTCATTGCCGCTTACCCCATCCCCGGTCAACATGAGTTCCATGGCATTCCTCATCCCGGCCATCCATGGATGGAATTGGTTGTCGGGGGGACTCATCAGGCGCACGGGCGGATAGCCGATCTCGGCATCCTCGGCGACGTAGGCCAGATCACAAGCCGCCATCAACTCCGAGCCCCCCGCCAGGCAATAGCCGTGAACCTGGGCGATCACGGGCTTGACGAGATCCCAGATCTTGAAAGCGCCTTCCACGACATGGCGCGGCCAGAAGCCATCCCCCATACTGCTCGGATAGGGCAATCCCTCCCAGGCGCGTTGCGCCAGATCGTAGCCCGAAGAGAAAGACCGACCGGCCCCCCTCAAGATGCTCACCCGCACTGCCGGATCGGCGTCAGCCTTTTCGAGGGCAGCGAAGAGTTCAGCTCGCAGGGCGTTGTTGAGCGCGTTCCGCTTCTCGGGGCGGTTCAGCGTAATACGGCGAACACCCTCACGAGGGTCGTCGGTCAGGATCAGCGGTGCGTCATTCATGGTCATTTTTCTCTCCGGGAATCTGGCTGGCGCATCGGGTGGAAGTGCGGGTGATGTGCACATCGGCCCCACCGCAATTCCTTACCGCCGAGGTGGTCGAATGCATAGAAGAGGCTAGCGTCGTAGGGGGGAAAGAAAAGAGACAATCGGATCGGCTCGCTTCCGAAGATCTGATCTTTCCCGACAGATCTGATCTTGCCCGACACGGACCTGCTCTTTCCCGACAGATCTGATCTTTCACGACAGATCTGATCTTTCACGACATAGCTGCGCCGATTCCGGACATTGCGATTTTCTCCCGACGTCAGAAGATTTCCATTGGAGTTCACTGAAAGAAGAAAGGATCCCGGCCATGAGAGCAAGTCCCCTTCGAGCGATCACAGCGGAAGAGATCTCCGACCTCCGACGTGACGGTGCAGTACTCATTCGAGGAGTGTTATCCGAGGAATGGCTCGACACACTCAGAGAGGGACTCGATGCGGCGCTCTCCACACCCGATGTCATGGCCCAGGATCTCGGCCCGGAACTGAGTACCGACCAGTTTCCATCCCTGCGTTCGAAGAGTTTGCAGCGGATCGTCGAGGAGTCTCCGCTGGCCGAAATTGCGGGGCGCGCAGCACAGACCCCCATACGCTTCTATATGGACCAGCTTTTCCATAAGCCCAAGGGACATATCCCGGCGACGCCGTGGCATCAGGATACCTGCTACTACAACCTCGAGGGACACCAGTTCATCAGGACCTGGGTATCTCCCGACCCGGTACCTCGAGAGGCCAGTATCGAAATCGTACGCGGCTCTCATCTCTGGAATGTCACCTACCGCTCTCTCGCGGGACGCGACCCCGAACTCGATGCCGAGGCCCGGGCAATACAGGAAAATGCGGCCCCGGAAGTGCCGATGCTCGGCGCTGAAGCATATGAGGGGTGGTCCTATTTCAGTGGAGTGCGAGACATGAGCGCACCCTTGGTTCCCGACATCGAGTCCTATCGGGACTCCTACGAAATCCTTGGCTGGGATTATGAACCCGGGGACGTCATCGTCTTCCACGCCCATGCATTGCACGGCGCGCGCGGAGATATGACGGCCGCGACTCAGCGCCGCGCCCACGCCCTGCTATGGGCCGGGCAGGACGTCCGCTACCTGCATCGCATCGGCCAGATCATTCCAGATCCGGCGCCTCTCTACGAACACAAGCCCCGGACGGGTCAACTGCTCAGCGATTTCCCCGACGTTTTCCCCCTCGCCTGGGAGCCAGAACCCTAGCAGTCAAAGATTCCCGCCGGCCCAACGGATGGCACGCCTCAGGAGTTCCATGTAGGTGGGATTCTCCCATGAGCCGCGCACGACCTCCGCGATTTCCTGAATCGGGCGCATATCGTATTTCCCGCAGCAATGCCCCAGGGTGATATAGAGGACTTCGCCGCGCCCGACTGGATGTGTATAGGCGACGAGCCTCGGCTCATCTTCAGGCCACTCGTTTTCCGCATAACCGGATTGGAATGTTCCCGTGAAACGCGTTTCGAGTAGAGGCTTTACTTCGCCATAGTATTCACAGAGGTAGAGTTCATCCGACGCTTCGAAGGAGTCGAATCCTCGCACCAATGGGTGCTCGGGATCGGAAACCGTAACTCGATAGGGATTGAGCGGCGGATGGGAGATGAAGCGGCTGCCGAGAGTCTCCATGAATGTGCTGTGAGTTCTCGGGCAATACATTCCCTCGGGCCCGATATCGAGAAATGCATTCGTGGCGTGCAGGGCAATCCAACGCCCGCCGGAAGAAACGAACTCTCCAAGGGCCCGCTCCTCTTCTTCTGAGGGACGCAGATCGCACGTATAGGTGATGAGGAAATCCGACTCGCGGATCGCATCCGTATCGCCGAAGCCATCGGCTACACCAGTACGGATCTCGGGCTTTTCGGCCAGCAGTTTCAGCAGTTCGAGGCGGGCGAAGTCCGTGTCATGATACTTTGCATTGGCAATCAGGTACGCTCTCAGGGGTTCAGCCATTCCGGGAAACCACGCGTTCACGTTGATTGCATTCCATCTCCCCGACCTCCCCGACCTCCCCGACAGTTCGACGCGACAGACGTTTCGGGGCCCGCCACCTCATCCCGTCAGCCTTGGCGAGAAGAATTCTCGGGAAGTCGCAGCGACATGCACTCATCTCCTGGGCTGCACGGACCATGAACGAATCTCCTTTCCGAATAGATGACTTCAGTGTATCAGGATTTTGCCGGCTGGAATCACCGATCGGGAGTCGATAGCGAGCACGCCCGGGCGTCGTTTTCGGATGCCGCTTCGGACTTCATCGCATAAAATTCCCGAAGACTTTCCGAGGCCATCGGAGGAATGCTTTCCTCTCCTCCCGCTCTCGCCCCCAAATACTCTCCTCATCGGTGGGCAACTATGGTATACTGACCTTTGAGTGATGAAGGAACCCGGTGTAGAGCGCAATCGGGAGAGTGCATTTTCTGACCTCCCCACCTGCCGACTCGACATGAGTTGGCCGCAGCCCGGCCCAGCTTGCGCCGATCTGGAAGAATCCACGATCGGCATTGCTCTCCGCGCGCACTCCGGGCGAGGACCCAATGGGGGCCTTGCCCATCCCGTTCCATATGGAGGAAATTCATGTCTAGAGATCCGAGAGTCATCATCCATTGGAAGAGCATCCCAAATGAAGACGAGGTACACGAACACCTGATCGAACGCTGTCAGCATATCTCGAGCGAATTCCCGGAGGCCAGACACTTCGAACTCAGCCTTGAGCCGAATGGAGTCGGAATTCAGTGCAGTGGCCATGTGAACGGCAAGAGCACGCGAGTGGCAGCTCATCAAACGGGTTCGGAAACGGCCCGGCATGCGGGTGATAAGGTGCTCGAAAAACTCGAAAGGGAATTGCGCAGGGAACACGACAAGAGAATTTTTTCGCCCCGACGCAAGGCCCAGCAATCCCAGGCCAAGCGAAGCTCCTGAGAGTCGGCATCAATCAGCATCCATCGCGGCTTCAGCCGTCGGCGAACTTCCCATGCGCTGATGATGCAGCGATGGGGAATTCGCGGATGACTCGTCCATTGCGCGTCAGCCGGAGTCTCCCCCGAGACTATCCCGAGCCCTTCTGCCGGGGCCGCGGTCGCCAATCGGGGCTGCCGGCTGCGAGGGCGCGGCCCGTTTCGGATTCGGGAGCCTTCGCCAGCGCGGAAGGATTTCCCTCGGCGACGATACGCCCGCCCTCCGGCCCTCCCCCCGGGCCGAGATCGATGATCCAATCCGCGCGCCGGATCAGATCCAAATTGTGTTCGACGACCACAACGCTCCCCCCGGAAGCGATCAAATCCTCGAGACAAGCGAGCAGGGTGCGGATGTCGGCAGCGTGCAGACCCGTCGTCGGTTCATCGAGGACGTAGAGACATCCGCGGGCCCTTTCGCCCAGGGCCAGGGCGAGTCGAACGCGCTGATGTTCGCCGCCCGACAGGGTCGAGAGGGGTTGGCCCAGGGTCAAGTAGCCGAGCCCCACCCGTGCGAAAGGCTCAAGGCGGGTCGCGATGCGCTTTTCATCCGCGAAAACTCCGAGGGCCTCTTCGATCGTGAGGCCGAGAACGTCGACGATCGAGCGCCCGTCGAGCCGAATACTCAGGGCATCTCTGCGATAGCGGAGGCCTCCGCACTCATCGCAGGGCACGTGCAGATCGTCGAGAAATTGCATATCGATCACCACCTCCCCGGAGCCCTCGCAGGCGTCGCAACGACCGCCCGGTACGTTGAAGGAGAACCATCCCGGTCCGGCCCCCAGGGCCCGGGCTTCTCGGGTCGCTGCGAAACGCTGGCGGATACCATCGAAGGCCTTGGAAACCGTCGCGGGATTCGATCGCGGACTGCGAACAGCCGGCGTCTGGTCAACCACGACGACACCCGCCAGGTTCTGCTGGCCCTCGATGCGATCACAAGCACCCGGGGGCTCCCGGCGCTTCTGGGAGGACGGCAGATTCCCGACCAGCACCGACTGCACGAGGCTCGACTTGCCCGCCCCGGATACCCCCGTCACCACAACCAGGCGACCGAGGGGAACGTCCACAGTCAGATTCTTCAAGTTGTTTTCCCGCGCCCCGACGATCCGGATCGACCCGGCATCCTTGCGCCGAGGAGATCGCGGTGCCGAGTCGAGATCGAGTTCTCCTGCGAGCAGCCGACCCGTCTGGGAGCTGGCCACCGCCCGTACATCCTCGAGGGTTCCCTCGGCAACCAGATTCCCACCGAGACTCCCCGCGCCCGGGCCGAGGTCGATGACGTGATCGGCTGCCGCCAGGATTTCCGATGCGTGTTCGACCACCACCACCGTATTGCCCTGATCGCGGATGGCGGCCAGAACTTCGATCAAGCGCTTCATATCCCGGGGATGGAGACCGATCGAGGGTTCATCGAGTACGTATAGGGTCGCGGTCAGGCCTCCCCCCAGCGCCGTGGCCAACTGCACGCGCTGGGCCTCACCTCCCGAGAGGGTACGCATCTGTCGATCGAGCCCCATATAACCCAGGCCCACCGCTTCCACAGTGGCCACGACCTTGCGCACCTCTTCGAGCACCCGGCCCACGCGCGCCGCTTCAGCGGATGCCAATTCCAGGCCTTCCAGCCAGTCTCTGAGGCCTGCGATATCCAGCCGAGTGATATCACCGAGATGCTGCCCGGCCACCTCGACGGCCCTGGCCTCCGGCGAAAGCCGCGTTCCGTCGCAAACGGTACAGCGAACGAAGCGGCGATAACGTGCGATCAGTACCCGGGTCTGCACCTTGTAGCGACGGCGCTCCAGGCGATCGAAATAGCCCTGAACCCCATGCCATTCGCCATCATCCCCCGACTTCACCCACTCGCGCTGGGAGTCATCGAGTTCGCTGAAGGGAGAATCCGTGGGAATGCCCTGCTCCCGACAAGATTCCAGCAGACTTCTTTCGGCGGGTCGCCCCATAGGGGTCGCAAAGGGGGCGATCGCATGTTCCTCGAGGCTCAGCCGGGGATCCGGAATCACGCGATCCCAGTCGATCTCGGCCTGTCGCCCAAAACCCTGGCAGGCAGCACAGGCGCCGAGGGGGCTGTTGAAGCTGAGCCGCGAGGGTTCGGGATCTGGAAAGCGACGGGCGCAACCGTCACAGCTCAACCCCCGCATGAAGCGCAGGGATTCAGCGAGGGGGCTGCCATGAGCCAGGAGGTGAACCGAGCCCTCCCCCCGCAGCAACGCATTGGCGACCGCCTCGTTCAGGCGAACTCTCTGGGCCTCCAGCCCGGCGCGATCATGCGAATCGGCCAGGGCCAGGCGATCGATCAAGAGCATCCCCTGCGCGAAGAGTGCCTCGAGGTCGGAAGCCGGGAGTTCCACGCAGTCCACCACGCTGCCGCCGGCGTCGATCAGCCGGGCAAATCCATCCCGGGCCAGGCGAGCCCGCAACTCAATCGGCTCATGCGACGCATTTTCGGGCAGTGGAGCCCCCACCAGGACGCGTTGTCCCGCCAGCGCCCCGGCCATCCGATCCGCGATGCCCGCGACATCGCCCCGCTCCACCAGGACCCCGCAGTCGGGGCAGCGAACCCGCCCGACCTTGGCGAAGAGCAGGCGCAGATGATCGAGAATCTCCGTCGCGGTCCCCACTGTACTGCGGGCCTGGGTCACGCGGTTGCGCTGTTCGATTGCGATTGCCGGGGGCAGACTCGTCACCCGGTCGACATCGGGGCGCGGCAGACGTTCCAGGAATTGCCGCGCATAGGTGGAAAGAGAACTCACGTAGCGACGCTGGCCCTCGGCATAGAGAGTGTCGAAGGCCAGGGTCGACTTGCCGGAACCCGAGACGCCCGTGATGACCGTCAGGGCGCGGAGTGGAATCCGACAGGAAACACCCTTTAAATTATGGGATCGAGCATTCTCGATCCGGATTTCGGTCTGCTGCATGACGATCCGTCGAAGAATATCATGGCATCGCCCAGCCGCCGGGCCCGGTCGCTGGGGGTATGGGGAAAACGCAGACTCCAGGGCCAGGAGCATGAAATTCGGATCGGGGCGCAAGCCCCCTGCTGGTCTTCGCCCGGGGCCGGATGCTCGCAAGAACTTCGCGGAGCCCGCCCACCCGGAGATCCTAGGATTCGCCGACCAGCGCCTGGCGGCGAGCGGTTTCCGCGTAGCGGATTCTTCCGGAGGCCTCCGCGTGGGTCGCGAGTTCGCCCCAGCGCTCGGCGCTGAATTCCCGGCCCAGAGCCTCGCAAACGTGTTTCAGCAGAAAGGTATCTCCCCCGCGGATGGCCTCTTCGGCCAACTCCAACAGCCTCTCCTCGGCACCCGCCTTGGCGAGAAATTGGACCGACTCGACGGCACGACCCTCCGCCGCATAGGCGTCGACAATCGCGAGACATTGAGCCTCGGAGAGTTCCTGCTCGATCAAATGGCGGCGCTTCAGGGGATCCGGAATCGCTGCTTTGGCCATCGAATATGCACCTCCCTGCTGCCTCTGGGCAGCGCCCCGAATCGGGGCCTCTTTCAATATCGCGGCACCTCGGGATCCACGGTCAACGACCAGGCCTCGATTCCGCCGTCGAGGTTGGCGACCCGGGTAAACCCGTGACGCATCAGAACTTCACAAGCGCTCGCACTGCGCCCGCCGTGATGACAATGAACCACGACGGAGCGCTCCCGCCAGGCCTTCAATTCCTCCACGCGCTCCTCGAGTTCGGCGAGGGGAATCCGAGTCGCACCCGCGATACTCGCCTTCTCCCACTCGTCCGGATTCCGAACATCGAGTAGCAGGCGATCTCCCCCCTCCTCGAGGGCCCGGCTCAGATCGATCGCCCGCATGGCAACGGGCTCGGCGACAGCTTCAGCCTGGCTTTCGAAGCCGCAAAATCCCTGGTAGTCGATCAACTCCGTGACGCTTGGATTTTCACCGCAGACCGGGCAGTCGACATCCTTCTTGAGGCGAAATTCACTCCACTCCATGGCGAGCGCGTCGTAGACCAGCAGGCGCCCGAAGAGAGGATCCCCGATGCCCGCCAGCAGTTTCAGCGTTTCCGTCGCCTGGACCATCGCGACGGTCCCGGGCAGAACACCCAGCACTCCTCCCTCGGCGCAAGAGGGCACGGCGCCCGGTGGTGGCGGCTCCGGGAAGAGGCAGCGATAACAGGGGCCCCGACGCGCGTCGAAGACGCTGGCCTGCCCCTCGAATCGAAAAATCGAACCGTAGACATTCGGCTTGCCCAGCAGAACGCAGGCATCGTTGGAGAGATAGCGGGTGGGGAAGTTATCCGTACCGTCGACGATCACGTCGTAGCCCCGGAAGATCTCGAGCGCATTGCTCGAATCGAGACGCAGGGGATACTCGTCCACCTCGACGTCGGGATTCAGGGCCTCGATTCTCGCCCGCGCCACCTCCACCTTTGAGCGACCGACATCCGCGGTGCCGTAGAGGATCTGACGTTGGAGATTCGAACTATCGACCACGTCATCATCCACCAGCCCGATTCTTCCGACGCCCGCCGCAGCGAGGTAGAGGGCCAGAGGGCAGCCGAGACCACCCGCCCCGATCAAGAGCACGCTGGAGGCAAGTAGTCGCGCCTGTCCGTCGACACCCATCTCCGGAAGGCTCAGATGACGTCGGTAGCGATCGAATTGATCGGGGCTCAGGGGAGGATCTGAGGCGCTCATGGCAATACCCTAACCCCCCGTTTCCGAATCGGCGAATTCAGATCCGGGCTAGCAACCTTGCCAGCCGGGACGGGGTATCCCGCCCGGAAGCTTCGGGAGGCCCTGGAATCGTGACCCGCGAGCGGGGAAGGCGCGTCGTTCAATCCTCCTTGGGAGGCAGGACCTTCACGATATAGGCTTTGCGCGGCTTGTCGATCATCTTCCAGGAGACGGTCACCCAATCCTTCTGCTTCAGATCCTTCCACTTTGCCTTGCCCTGCCCCGAAACCTTGGTGGTATCGGTCGGTACGAAGGAAACCTTGTCTCCCATCCGATTGTCCACGATCATCTTCTTCTTGCTAACGCGGTCGATACGCCCCGTGAATTCGCGCATCTGGGCGCTCGCCGTACTCGAAGCGATCAGGCAAATGCCCGCGATCAACACCGTGAGAAGATACGTTCCGCGACGACTGAAAACCTTCATATTTCCGCTTTCTCCCGCTATGGCCGACCCAAACGTCCGATTCCCATCCGGAAATTCCAGGTCGACCCGCCTGGCCTTTGACGCTCCCAACCCTCTCGCTTCACGAGCGCCGTTCTCGACACTGTAGCTCCGAAGACCGTCCCCCCGGAGACTCTACCTCTGAAGACTCTACCCTCGAAAAAGCGGGCCCGACAGAAGCCCACCTGGTGCCGGAGGCGGGATTCGAACCCGCACGGCCTTGCGACCGGGGGATTTTGAGTCCCCTGCGTATACCAGTTTCGCCACTCCGGCAGTGGCGGCGAAGATACCCTACGCGGCGATCCTTTTCCGGCCCCTGGAATGCCTTCCGGGCTTTGACACCCGTGGGCGAGCGGGGTAGCCTCGGCGTCCGCGTGGGGCCGTAGCTCAGTTGGGAGAGTGCCTGAATGGCATTCAGGAGGTCGCGGGTTCGATTCCCGCCGGCTCCACCACCTGTCGGAATAAAACCGACACCCCGCTCTGCACGGAGCGAATCCACGCGAAGCCGGACAGGTCGAATGGGGCCACCGGCCGGATTCGCCGCTGGGCAGCTTCGAATGAAGTTCGAGCGACTGCGAGCGAGCGAGCCTGGCCCGGACATGGCCGCAAAGCCGCTCGCCGCGCGAAACCAGCCGCCCGCAAGCGAAAGCTCTGCGAGGGTCACCTCGCAGGGGAGGCCCTGTCATGGACCTAGAACGTGTTCTAGGATTGATCCGGCGACGCTCGCCGCTCGAGTCCTCGATTCACCTCCTCCCCACGTCTCCATAGATCCGGAGCCCACATGCAAAACGCCACTTCAGCCACCGACGCTGGCCTGTCGGCGGCCCACGTCCTTGAATACGACTACAAGCGCTCCCTGGGTCCCGTACTCAGTCATTTCTTCACGGGCCTTCGGGATGGAAGGATCCACGGAATTCGGACCCGTTCCGGCCGAGTCCTGGTCCCGCCGAGCGAATACGATCCCGAGAGTGGCGAATCGACGACCGATGAGTTCGTCGAAGTCGGTCCGGGGGGAGTGGTCACGAGTTGGGCCTGGGTCGGGGAACCCCGAAAGACACATCCCCTCTCCCATCCCTTTGCCTTCGCGCTGATCCGCCTCGACGGGGCCGACACGGCCCTCATGCACGCGGTGGATTGCGGCCAGGAATCGGCGATGTCCACCGGAATGCGGGTCACGGCCCGCTGGGCCGAGGAAAGGGTGGGGCGTATCCAGGATATCGCGGCCTTCGTTTCGGAGGATCAGGCATGAGCGAAGAAAGAGAAGCCGTCACCCGCATCATCACCCCTGTTCGCGTGGAATATACCTACACGCCGGGAATCGCCTCCGAGCGTTTCCTGCGCGGAGTGCGCGAGGGCAAGCTGCTGGGCGCCGCCTGCGATGCCTGCGGTCGAGTCTACATCCCTTCGCGCGGGGCCTGTCCCCGCTGCGCGGCCCCCACCTCGGAGTTCCGCGAAGTCTCCGACAAGGGCACGGTCGTCACCTTCTGTGTCGTTCGGGTGCCGGCCCAGAATATCGACGTCGAACTCCCCTATTGCACGGCCAACATTCTGCTCGACGGGGCGGATATCTCCTTCACCGGACTCATCCAGGGCTGCCCCTTCGAGGAAGTGCGGATCGGCATGCGGGTTCAGGCCGTCTGGAAACCCGAGGCCGAGTGGGATTTCAGCGTGGCCAATATCAAATACTTCCAGCCCCTGGCCGAAGAGGATATCCCCTTCGAGAAGATCAAGGAGTATTCCTGATGCGTGACGTCGCCATCATCTCCTTTGCGCAAACGCCCCATAAGCGATCGGAGCGGACCCAGAACGAAGTCGAGATGCTGATGCCCATCATCGATGATGTGGTCAAGAAGTCCGGCATTCCGCGCCAGGAAATCGGATTCACCTGCTCGGGCAGCACCGACTATCTCGCGGGCCAATCCTTTTCCTTCGTGATGGCCGTGGACGCCGTCGGCGCCTGGCCCCCGATCAAGGAAAGCCATGTGGAAATGGACGGCGCCTGGGCACTCTACGAATCCTGGGTGAAGATCCAATGTGGCGAGGTCGATTCGGCCCTGATCTTCAGCTTCGGCCGCTCCTCCATGGGCGAAACCGCCCAGACCTTGACGCTCCAGACGGATCCCTACACGATGGCCCCCCTGGGCCCCGATGCCATCACGATGGCCGCCCTCCAGGCTCGGGCATGTCTCGATGCGGGGATCACGAGCGAAAGGGAAATGGCCGAGGTGGCCGCCCGCAATCGTCGCAATGCCCTATCGAATCCCGAGGCGCAGCTGAAGGGGGAATTCGATGTCGACGCGCTGCTCTCCGACCCCTATCTCGTCTCCCCTCTGCGCAAACACGATTGTCCCCCGATCAGCGACGGGGCCGCCGCGATGGTCATCGCCGCCGACGATGTGGCCAGGAAGGCCTCGAATAAACCGGTCTGGATCCGCGGCATCGACCACCGCCTGGATCCCCATCAGCTGGGATCCAGGGATCTCACCCGCTCCGCTTCGACCGAGATCGCGGGCGCCCGGGCCGGGATCGCGGAGGGGCAAATCGATGTGGCCGAATTGCATGCCCCCTTCAGCCATCAGGAGATCATCCTGAAGCGCGCCCTGGGCCTCGGCGAAGAGGTGACCATCAATCCCTCGGGCGGCGCCCTCGCCGCCAATCCCATCATGTCGGCGGGATTGGCCCGCATCGGAGAGGCCAGCCGCTCCATCGTTTCCGGTGCAGCTTCCCGGGCCATCGGTCACGCGACCTCAGGCCCATGTCTTCAGCAGAACCTCGTCTGCTTGTTGGAGGGTTGATCCATGGCCGAACACGCCGCCGTTATTGGGATTGGGCAAACCGATTTTGATGCCAAGCGCCTCGATGTCTCCCAGGTCGGATTGATCCGCGAGGCCGCTGAACGGGCCCTGGCAGACGCAGACCTCGACTGGGGCGATATCGATGCCGTCGTGATTGGCAAGGCACCGGATATGTTCGAAGGCGTCATGATGCCGGAACTCTTTCTCGCCGAAGCCCTGGGCGGGGTCGGAAAACCCATGCTGCGGGTGCATACCGCGGGAAGCGTCGGGGGCTCCACGGCCATCGTCGCCGCCAGCCTGGTTCAATCCGGCGTGCATGAAAGAGTCTTGACCGTCTCCTATGAAAAGCAGAGCGAATCGAATGCCATGTGGGCGCTATCCATCAAGATGCCCTTCACTCCAACCATGGTGGCCGGTGCGGGAGGCTTCTTCGCCCCCTTGATCCGCGGCTATATGGAACGCTCGGGCGCACCTGCGGATACGGGAATCCGCGTGGCCCTCAAGGACCGCCTCAACGCCCTGAAGAATCCCTACGCACACCTCAAACTGCCCGACGTCAACTTCGATATGATCGCTGCTTCGCCAATGCTCTGGGATCCCGTTCGCTACCTGGAGACCTGCCCCTCCTCGGACGGAGCCTGTGCGTTGATCATCGGCGGTGAAAAACAGGCCCGAGCCGCCTCCGCCCCGCCCGCCTGGATTCATGCCACCAATATGAAGACGGAACCCACCATGTTTGCGGGCCGCGACCAGGTGATGCCCCGCGCGGGCCTGGAGTGCGCCGCGGAACTCTATAAACGCGCCGGAATCAGCGATCCTCGCAAGGAAATCGATTGTGCGGAAATCTACGTCCCCTTCAGCTGGTTCGAATGCATGTGGATGGAGAACCTGCATTTCGCCCCGATCAACGAGGGTTGGAAGATGACCTACGAGGGAGCCACGGCCATGGACGGCGACCTGCCGGTGAATATGTCCGGGGGCGTCCTCTCCACCAATGCGATCGGTGCCTCGGGGATGGTTCGCTTCGCCGAGGCCGCAATGCAGGTGCGCGGGCAGGCCGGCGAACACCAGATCGATCACGCCAAGAAGGCCCTGGGACACGCCTACGGGGGTGGATCCCAATATTTTTCGATGTGGATCGTCGGGGATCAGCCGCTCTGACTGCATTCACCTGACCGCCTGCGACATTTTCCATTGCCCATCCGATCCGCAAGAGTGATCTGCGAGTTGCGGCGGGGAGGATTTCGGCGCGTCCAGGACATTCACGAGACCTCCAAAGAAGAAGGAGATTCAATGGCCGAACTCGGATTCTGGAATTTCGCGAAACAATCCCCTGAAAAACTCGCCCTGGTAGATCCCGACGGGCGCGCCTGGACCCGAGGCGAACTTCTCGCGGAAGCGAATCGCATCGCCCACGGCCTGCGGGCACTCGGCCTCGGGCAGGGCGATTGCGTGGCCGTGGTGATGGAGAATTGCGCGGAATTCTTCCAGATCCATCTGGCGGTCACGCAGATCGGTCTCTACATGACGCCGATCAACAACCATCTGACGGGCCCCGAAATCGCGTACATCGTCAAGGATAGCGGAGCGGGGGTCTTCTTCGGCTCAGAGGATTTCTCCCAGAACTGCCGGGCGGCCCGGGAGGAACTCGATTTTCCCAGCGAGCGCTCTTTCGCCGTCGGCCGCGTCGAGGGCTTTCGACCCTTCGCGGAAGTGGCGGCGGGCCAGCCCGCCAGCACGCCGGAAGAGCGCAGCGCCGGGCAGGTAATGAACTACACCTCGGGAACGACGGGGCAGCCCAAGGGCGTGCGCCGTCCCCTCGCGCCGATCTCCCCGGATATCGTCGCCACCCTGACCACGGGGATGCTGGCCATGTTCGGGCTGCAGGCCGAAGACGAGAACGTCCATATCTGCGGCTCCCCCCTCTACCATACGGCGGTGCTGATGTTCAGTTCGACCTCCCTGCATATGGGCCACGCCGTCGTCCTGATGAAGAAGTGGCTACCCGATGAGATGCTGCGCCTGATCGAGGAACATCGAGTCACCCAGAGCCATATGGTCCCGACCCAATTCAATCGACTCCTCAAGCTCGACGAGGAGACGAGGAATCGCTACGACACCTCCTCCCTGCGGGCGATGATTCACGCGGCCGCGCCCTGCCCCATCGAGACGAAGTGGAAGATGCTCGACTGGTGGGGGGATTGTATCTACGAATACTATGCGGCAACGGAGGGCGGAGGCACCCTGGTGACGCCGGAGGAGTGGAGAAAGCATCCGGGAACCGTGGGCCGGGCATGGGCGAATTCCGACGTCAAGATTTTCGACGACGATGGCAATGAGCTCGGGGTTGGAGAGGTCGGTACGGTCTACATGAAATTGGGCCAGGCGGACTTCGAATATAAAGGGGCCAAGACCAAGACCCGCGACAATCGAATCGGGGAATATTTTACCGTCGGCGATATCGGCGAACTCAACGCAGAGGGCTACCTCTTCCTGCGCGATCGCAAGACCGACATGATCATTTCGGGGGGCGCCAACCTCTATCCCGCGGAGATCGAGTCGGAACTCATCCAGCACCCCAAGGTGGCGGACGTGGCCGTCTTCGGCATCCCGAATGACGATTGGGGCGAGGAGATCAAAGCCGTTATCCAGCCGATCGACGGAGTCGATGGAGATGCGGAACTCACGCAGGAGATCTTCGCCTGGTGCGAAGACAGGCTGGCGAAAATGAAGACGCCTCGCACGATCGACTATCTCGCTGAACTCCCAAGAGATCCGAACGGGAAGCTATACAAGCGCAAGCTGCGCGACCCCTACTGGGAGGGGCGCAGCCAGATCTGAAGCCGAGCCCCGGCATCGCGCTAGGATCGCGAAGCGGAAACACGCCTCGGCTCCGAGATCAGGCCCCGAGCCGATCCGTCCCGGCAAGTGCGGGCAGGCTCAACCCTCGAGCCGGATGGCCTGACGCGGGCAGAGTCGCTCGGCCTCGCGCGCCTGTTCCTGGAGTGCCTCGGGAACCTCTTCTGTCAAGACGGTCAGGGTATCGTCTTCCTCGACCCTGAAGACCTCAGGGGCATTTCGCATACAGACTGCGTTGGCCTCGCAGAGGTCGTAATCCACCACCACCTTCATGATATCCTCCTGAAAATCCCGAGGCGGCCTGGCATTCGCCGCCTCGGTCCGAGCTTAGAACAGGATCCGCAAAGTCGCACCGCGGAGTTCCCATCCCATCGCGCCCCGCTCGAGCGGATGCGGATCTACATCTTGCCGAGGATCATTCCGCTGGTGGGAACACCGATGCCCGCAGTCACGAGAACGTGATCGTTTTTCTCGGGTTGACTCGTCGAGGTCCCGCGGATCAGGCGAACCCCCTCATTCACCCCGTTCATGCCGTGGATATAGGCCTCGGAAAGCTGACCGCCGTGGGTATTGCTCGGCAGTCGGCCGCCCAGGCGCAGGGCGCCGTCCCGAATAAAATCCGGAGCCTCGCCCTTCTTGCAGAAGCCAAAACTCTCGAGCTGCCACAAGACGATGGATGAAAATGCGTCGTAAATCACCGCGGCATCGACGTCGTCGGGCGAAAGACCCGACATCTCCCAGCATTGGCGAGCCACCAGATCCATCTCGGGAATTTCGGCCAGGCTCGGGCGGTAGAAACTCGTCATGGATTCCTGGTCGGCCCCCGCGGCCTGGGCCACAGCGCGAATCAATGCCGGCGGATTCGGAAGATCCCGGGCCATCTCGGGGCTCACGAGAACACAGGCCGCGCCGCCGTCGGTCTCCTGGCAGCAATCGAAGAGACGCAGGGGTTCGACGATGAAACGGGCACTCTGGTGTTCATCCAGGGTGAGCGGACGCTGATGAAAGAAGGAGCGGGGATTCTTGATGGCATGCTCCCGCTGAGCCAGGCAGATCTCCGCCAGATCCTCGCTGGTACAGCCCGTTTCGTGCATATATCGCATGGTGAACATGGCCACCCAACTCGCCGGGGTCATCAGGCCCGACGGCATATACCAGCTCCAATGGATCAGATCCGAGGTCGTCGGCCCCCCGGAGACACCCTCGCTATAGCGCGCCCCGGAGCGGCCGTTGAGGGCGCGATAGACGACGACCGCCTTGGCACTGCCCGTGGCCACCGCCATGGCGGCCTGGTGAATCACGCCGATCGCCGCCCCGCCGCCATGGGGAACGCGGCTGAAAAAAGTGAGATCCTTGATCCCAACGGCCCGGGCGACCTCGATTTCATCGCTCGTATCCATCGTAAAGGTCGTCATGCCGTCGATGTCGTCCGGAGTGAGTCCGGCGTCCCGAATGGCGGCCCGACAGGCTTCACTGGCCAGGGATAATTCCGAACGACCCGAATTCTTGGAATATTCGGTCTCTCCGACACCTACGATGGCCGCCTGGTCTTTCAGAGTGGTCGGCATGGCTTCAAGCTCCCATCGGAAGAACCAGCTTCACATGGCCCGTGACGTGGTTCCCCCAGGCATTCTTGCCCGTGATTTCGATTGTGACCGCCCCGGCCGAATCGTCCTTCTCCGTCACCGAACCCGTCAGGGTCATCGTATCCCCGGGCAGATTCGGCGTGCCCAATTTGACCGAGAGATTGGTGATTCGCGAATCGACCCCCGCCCAATCCGTCACATAGCGGCTGACCAACCCATTCGTGGTCAGGATATTCATGAAGACGTCCTGCATGCCCGCTTCGCGAGCGGCCTGCTGGTCGTGGTGAACCGGGGTGTAGTCCTGGGAGGCCACGGCCCCGGCCACGATCAGGCTCGTCGTCAGGTCAATCGGCAGAGGCTCGATCGCATCCCCCAATTGGACGTCCTTATAGAGCAAACTATCCGTGCTCATCGATTCATTCCTCCCTGCATTCCTTTCAGGGTCAACCCTCGACCACCCGAAATAGGGGCAGCTTCATCTCGTCATCGACCAATTCGATGGAGGCCTCGACCGGCATGCCGATCTCGACCTCATCACTCGGGATGTCCACCACGTTCCCGACGTAGCGCACGCCCTCCTCCAATTCGATCACCGCGACCACCAGGGGATAGCTATAGCCGGGAATCTCGGGGTGGCGGATCACGACATAGCTGTAGATGCTCCCGCGACCCTTCGAAAAGATATATTCCCATTCGCTCGACTGGCACTCGCCGCACATCGGCCTCGGCGGATGGCGCAGCACGCCGCACTCCGCGCACTTCTGGATCGCCAATTCGCCCTGCTCGATACAATCCCACCACCAGGCGTTGTCGTGGCCAAGCGCGGGCTTGAGGCGTTGGGGCCTGGCGGGCACCGCGTCCTCAGAACCCTCGGCGGCCGCGGAGGATTCCCCCGCTTCGAATTTCAGAACCCGGAAGGTCAGCGAACCCGCCTCCTCGTCGTTCTGATCGAAGAAGGTGGTGCGCGTATTGATGAAGTACCCCACCCCGAGGCCCGTGGCCTTCTGTTCAGAAATCGACTCGATGCGGGTCTGAGCCCGGATCCGATCTCCGACCTTCAGGTAGCGGTCGTATTGCTGGTCGGTATTGGTCGCGACCACCCCCGTGAAGCCGTGGGCATCGAAGAGTCGATGCAACTCCTTCTGCTTATCCCGCGGATCCGCTTCTTCCGTCGCCATGGCGACGCCACCCAGGATCCACGCCTGCAACATGGCCGGCGGCGCGACGATTTCCCCATGGACTGAAGACGCCGCGGACTCGGCATCCAGATAGGCGGCCCCGCGATCGCCCATGGCCTCGCACCATTGGCGAATCATCGCCTCGTTCACCGGATTGCGGCCGACGTCCTCGACTCCGATATCGATGCCCACATAGGCCTCGAGTTTCTTTTCGAATGCTTCGCGTTCCCTTCCCGAGAGCGCCATATCTCTTCTCCCTCACCCTGCCTTAGCGGGTCTCGGCCGAGCCGCGCAGAACGAGTTCTGCGGACCGGCGCATCTTTTCGAGGATGGCGGATTGTCCGTGCACCCCACCCGTCCAGCCGATCAATAGAGCGAACCAGATCTGGTTCAAGGTCTCGGCCAACTGCTTCTCCCGCAAACTCGGCCGGGGATCCGCGAGTCCGCCATCCTGGCTCACGACTTCGTCTCGCAGGGCCATCACGAGCATCCTCTCGATATGCTCGTGGTAGGCCGCCATCTTCTGGGTCAGGTCGCGATCTCCCGAAGCGGCTGCCTTCAGGAGCGCCCGAGCCAGATTCTGACGTCGCAAGAGGCCGCGGGCCACGAGCGCAAAGAATCCCATCACCCGATCGAGTTCAGCGGCTCCCGCGGGCGGGTGTTCGGCGAAACGGCGTTCGAGATTCTCGGTCTCGATTGCCAGGGCCGCCATCAGCAGATCCTCCTTGCTGCGAAAGCGTCGATAAAGCGTGCCGAGGGCGACACCCGCATCCGCGGCGACGTCGCGCAATCGAACCGCCTCGAAACCGCCTTTTTCCGCCAATTCGACCGCAGTTTCCACGATCCGCCGAGCCCGCTCCTCCATCTCATCCCGCATGGCGACCCATTGAAACACGTTTCACTCGCAAAGGAAATAGGCTTCGAATCCCGCCCTTCGCAATTTTCCGCTCCACGGGGGATCGCCACGAAAAAGCCGATAGCGCCGGGATCAGTCTCGAGTAGCCTTCCCGTCATGCCCGCAGCCAGCGATCCCGCCTCATTCTGCTCGCAGATCCTCGAGAGCGGAGATCTCGCCTCGAAACTCCAGGCGGCGCCGGACTTCGCCGACGTGGATGCGGCCCGAAGTGTCCTGCCCCAGAAGGCGGCTCCCGACTATCCGACCCGGGACGCGGGCCTGCGCATGCGCACCGGAGCCGGGCCCCTGCCGCGACCGGGCGCGCTCGGCGACCCCCGGGCCCGGGCCCGCTGTCTGGCGCGTTTCGCCCACCACGAGTTGATGGCGGTGGAACTCTTCGCCTGGGCGATCCTGCGCTGGCCCGGGGTGGATGAGGAGTTGAAGCGGGGCTGGCTGCAGGCCCTGGGCGAGGAGCAGATGCACTGTCGCCTCTATCTGGGTCGCCTGGAGGCCCACGGATCCCGGCTCGAAGAGCATCTTCTCTCCGATTATTTCTGGAAACACGTGCCCGCCATCGCGGCCTCGGCGGGGGGTCCCCGGGCCTTTCTCGCCGCCATGGGAATGACCCTCGAGCAGGCCAACCTGGATTTCGCCCTGCTCTACCGCGACGCCTTCCGGGTGGCGGGAGACGGCGCCAGCGCCGCGGCCCTGCAACGGGTCTACGACGATGAGGTGCGCCACGTGGCCCTGGCGAGGGATTGGCTGATGCGTCTGTCGCCGGAATACGCGGGAGATCAGATCGCCGCCTACGAGGCCAGCGTCCCCTTTCCCCTGGCCGCACACCGCGCCAAGGGGCGCCGTTTCGACCTTTCCGGCCGCCGGGCGGCCGGACTTTCCGAATCGCTGATCGAATACGTGCGAAGCGCTCGCTCCAGCCAGGAACTCGCCGGGAAATCGACGCTGCGGCGAGACTCCTCGTAGGCCCGGGACTCGATTGCATGCCCCGGAATCCGCACCCCACTCTTCCCTCCACTCTTCCCTCCACTCCCCCCGCCACTCCCCCCTCCCCCCCGACCCATATTCTGCGGCCGAATCTCGGCGCCGAAGAGGGAGACGAGTGGCCCCGCCGCGCTGGACTGCCCGCCGTCGCCGCCACGGCGATGCTCTGGCGCCACCTCTTTCCCGCGGCCCACGAACTGGCCGCCGGGCTTCCCGAGGCCGCAGAGGCCTGGCCCGACTGCCTGGGCGAGCGGCCCCGCCGTGCCGCCTTCGAATGGCTCGAGGCGCCGGGGCTGCACTGCTGGCTCGCAGATGGCGCGGCCCGGACCGCCGGCGAGGAAGCCGCCGGCGCCGGGCCGGCCCCGGATCCCGATGTCGTCGAAGCGGTGCACGACAAGGCCTTCGCCCTGCGCGGTGCCGAGACCCTCGATCTGACGCCGGCCTGTCTCGACGGCCTGCTCCACGCCTACTCGCCCGAGGCATTGAGGCGCCCGGAACCCTTCTTGGCCGATCTCGAGCAGCGGCTCGGGGCCTGGCCCGACTGGCCGCGGGGACGCTTTACCCTGAAACCCCGCATGGGCAGCAGTGGGCGCGGCCGGGTCGGAGGCCGGGCCGACGCCCTGGACCGCCCTCGCCTCAGGGCCTCCCTGGGTCGCCTGGCCGAGCGCGGTGGAGCCATCCTCGAACCCTGGCTGGAGCGTCATGGGGACCTCTCGGTGGTTCTCCACATCGCCCCTACGAGAACATCCGGGCCGCCCATCACGATCCTGGGCGGACTGGAGAGTCTCGTGACACCCGCGGGCGTCTACCTGGGTCACGCCGGCGAAATCGACTCCCGGGGCCGAGTATTCGCCACCGGCCCCGAGCAGGAACTCCTGCGCGAGGCCGCCGTGGCGCTGGCCGGGCACGCCCGGGAACGGGGCTTCTGGGGGCCCTGCGGACTCGATTCACTGCTCTTTCGCGGCCCAGAGAACGAAGTTGCAAAGAGCGCCTCCGGATTCGTCCTGCGTCCGGTGGTCGAATTCAATGCGCGCTTCACCGTGGGCGTGATCGTCGTGGGATTGATCCGACGCATCCTCGCGGGGCGGCCCGACGCCCTGGCGGTCGAGCCCGGCGAGCGCCTGGGCTTCTTTTTCGCCCTCGACACCCCTTCGCCCTGGCCGAGTTGGGAAGCCCTGGCCCGGAGCCTGGGAGAAGCCGAGCGCCTCTTCCCCCTGGCCCCCCCCTCCGCGGCGGCTCGCCCCGCCCTCCTCTTCTCGAATCAGATACCCAAGCTGCGCGAATCCCTCGCCCGCTAGCCCCGATTCGATCCGGGCGTCCTCCCCGGCGGCGGCATCGCGAAGGGATGCGCGAACCCAGCGGAGCCGAATTCTCTTCCCGGGAGCGAGGTCCCGCGCGCTGGCCCAGAGCCACTTCGGCGGGCCGCCCCACGCCACGCTTCGGCCCCACGCCACGATTCGGCCCCACGCCACGATTCGG
>CAYTAT010000006.1:9802-16837 GCA_964435795.1 uncultured Spirochaetaceae bacterium | reverse complement strand
CCGCATCGGGGGCGAATCGGAGCGAGAATAGGAGTTCCTGCAGGAGGAAAAACGCGACCCGAAGTTCGAGCGAGCGAGAGGGATTCTGGACCGGATCCCGCGCGCCCTGGGCGCACCCGTCGCATGCGAAGACCCAGCAGACCCTCCGAATCCCTCAGATGCGATCGAATTGCGGCGCCCGCTTCTCCATGAACGAACGCACGCCCTCCTTGAAATCCGGGCGATCGAAGCTCTCGATCATCTTCGTCAGCGATTTCTTATTCGCATGCCCGAGGGTCTCGGTCATATCCTCGTAGATCTGCCGCTTCATAATCGCCATCGAGGCAGGGGAACAACGCGTCGCCATTTCCCGCGCATAGTCGTAGACCACGGTCATCAATTCGTCGTGCGCCACGACTCGATTGACCAATCCGATCCGCTCGGCCTCGGCGGCATCGATCTTTCTGGCGGAAAGTGTCAGATCCATGGCATGCGCGGGGCCCACCACCCGCGTCAACGTCCAACTGATCCCCCATTCGGCGATCAGTCCGCGCTGGGCGAAGGCCGTCGTGAAGACGGCCCGCGAGGAGGCGAAGCGCAGGTCACAGCAGAGCGAGATCGGCACCGCCATCCCCGCGCAGGGCCCATTGATGGCCGCGATGACCGGCTTGCGGATCGACATCGGATAGGAGTAATGCCCGTGAAAGGATTCATCCATCTCGGGATCACCCGGACTGGCCTCGAGTCCTTCACCCGACCGCGCGCCCTCGGACTTGCCCTGGCTCAGGTTGCTCAAACCGTTGAGGTCCGCACCGGCGCAGAATCCCCGGCCCTCGCCGGTGAGTACGATGACCACCACGCGCTTATCCTTTTCGGCCTGGGCAAAGGCGTGCTTCACCTCCGCACCCATCTGATCCGTCCAGGCGTTGAGTTGCTCGGGGCGGTTCAGCTTGATGGTTGCAATGGGATCCTCGACCTCGTAGATGATCTGTTCGTACATGGGGGCGCGTCCTCACGGGATATGGGGTTTGGCGGCGAAGCTTAGCCCGCCTGGCGGACCCCTTCACGATTCCATCTCGGCGATCGGTCGGCATGAAGACGGCTCCCGGCGCGACGCGAGGCGTGGCCGCGCGCCGGAACGGCCACGCCTCAGCGCCTGGCTCCGGACGCGATTCCCCGCGCCGGCCTCGCTTCGGGGTTGCTCGGCAAAATGCTAGGATTTCCTGGCCCATGCGCCTCCGTGTTCTGACGCTCAATGTCTGGGGACTCCCGCCGGGATTGGCCCGTCATCGGGAGATCCGCATGCGGGCCATCGGCGAGCGCTTCATCGCCAGCGCCGAAGACGACTCCTCGCCCGACGTCATCGCCCTGCAGGAAGTCTGGACCCGAGGCGCCCGTCAGATCCTGGTCGCCGCGGGTCGGCGGGCCGGCTACAACTCGCTCTGGCATCGCGAGGCGGCTTTCGGGGGCAGCGGACTCCTGGTCATGAGTCGGCTGCCGATCCTGCGCGCCGACTTCACGCAATACCGCCTCGCCGGACTCCCCCAGCGAATCCAGCACGCCGACTACTACGGCGGCAAGGGCTTTGCGAGCCTCGACCTCGACACCCCCCTCGGCCCCGTCAGCCTGATCACGAGTCACCTCCACGCCAACTACAGCCCCCGCATCGAAGAGGATGAGTACATCGGAATTCGTGCCGCGCAGGTCGTGGAATTGGCCGCCCACATCCACGGCCTCGACACGCCGGTCGTGGCGCTCGGCGACTTCAACACCCGGGAGGGCGAAGCCGCCTATGAAATCCTGCTGGGGCTCTCGGGCCTTCGCGATCTCGCGGTCGAACTCGACCGGCGGCAGGCGACCTGCATGGCCCCCCACCCCTACCGGCAGGCAGATGCCGAAGCCGAGCGCATCGATCTGATCCTGAGCCGGCGTGGGCGCGGCCTCGGCATCCGAGAGCAGGCCATCGAGCGACGCTTCGACGAGACCCTCGACTTCGAGGGTGCGGCCGGCAGCTATTCGGATCATGCCGGGGTATTCGCCGAATTGGAAATCGCAAGCGATCCCCTGGCGGCCGGAACGCTCCCGGGGCCGCCCCTGGATCCCCGGGCGCTGGAACTCGCGGAGGTCGAACTCGCGGCGGGACGCGCCCTCGCCGTCGAGCGACGGCAGCGGGAGTCGAGTCTGGCCACGCCCGCAATCGCCACCGGCCTGCTCCTGGGCGGCGCGGCTTGGCGGATCCGGCGCAGCCGTCGGCGTTTTCTCTCCGCCCTCACTTCCACCCTGGCGAGCCTCGGGCTCGGCGGCGGGCTGGCGGCGCTGCTCGGCTCGCGGCATGTGGTGGCGGGCGAACTCGAGGGCTACCGGGAAATCGAGAAGATTCTCGCCGATCTGCGCAAAGATGCCGAGCCCCAGGGCAGTGGCGCCGTTAGAATCGGCGCTCCATGAAACTACGTGCGGTCATCTTCGATCTCGGCGGCGTCGTGCTGGGCTCCCCCCTCCACGCCATTGCGGACTACGAGCGGGAAATTGGCCTGCCCGGCAATTTCGTGAACCGGGTCGTCGCCGACACAGCGCCCGACGGCGCCTGGTCGCGACTCGAGCGGGGCGAGATTGCCATGGGAACCTTCTATGACGACTTCGAACAGGATTGTCGCGACGCCGGCTGGGAAATCTCGGCCCGGGAGATGTTCCAACGCATGTCGGTCGCCGCTCAGCCCAGGCCCGAGATGTTGCGCGCAATTGCCCGGCTACGCGAAAATCACTTGAGGGTCGGTGCTCTCACGAATAATTGGGCCCACGCCGAAGACGAGGCGACGGAAGGCGGGGAAGTGGCGGCGGATGACGGGACGCGCGCGCTGCGGGAAAATTTCGACGTCTTCGTGGAATCCAGCGTCGAGGGTCTTCGCAAGCCGGACCCACGCATCTACGAACTGACCTGCGAGCGCCTGCAGATCGCGCCCGACGAGGCGGCTTTTCTCGATGACATCGGGAGCAACCTGAAATCCGCCCGGGCCCTCGGCATGACGACCATCAAGGTCGACACCCCCGCCCAGGCATTGGGCGAACTCTCCGCCGTATTGGGGATCGATCTGCTCTAATCGGGGTCCGGGTAATCGATGCGGACGCCGGACGAGCGGGCGAGCGATTGGCAAGTGAGCACCCAGCCCTTGCGAACCTGCTCGGCATCGAGGCCTCCGTCGTTCAGCTGCATCTCGACCTCGCCCTCCTTCACCAGGGCCATGCAGGCACCACAATAGCCCTCGGTACACGCACAGGGGGCGTCGAGACCCGCGCGGTTGCAGGCGGCCAGGATCGTCTCCTCCCCTCGCACGGCGACTTCGTGCAGCCGGCCATCGAGGTAGACCGTCAGGCTGGGAAGTTCCGCTCCGGGCTGCGGCGGCGCGCCCTCCTCCGCAACCTGGGCTTCGGAGAGAACGAAACGCTCGATGAAGACCTGCTCCTGCGGGATCGATTCGGCTTCGAGAGCCGCCTCGACGACGTCCATGAAAGGTGCCGGACCACAGAGATAGAAATCCGCTCCGGGCTGAGCGGCGACGCTGCTACGCGCCGCCGCGAGATCGAGAAAGCCCTCGACCCCATCCAGGCGATGCGTCACTTCGAGGCGATCGGGATGCGCGCTCGCCAGGGCCTCGAGTTCATCGCGAAAGATGATCGATTCCTCGTCGCGGTTGGCGTAGAGGAGCCGAATCGACCTCTTGCCACGAATGAGGGCGCTCTTCAGAAGTGAAATCACAGGCGTGATCCCGCTGCCGGCGGCGAAGAGCATCAGCGGGCTCTGCCTGGCCTGCAGGCAGAAATGACCGCTCGGTTTCATGACGTGCAGGGCCTGGCCCACCGCGACGTGATCGTGGAACCAATTCGAGACGCGTCCGTCGGGCACGCGCTTGATCGTCACCTTGTACTCGCGCTCGCTATCGGGGCTGCTGGCCAGGGAATAACAGCGCACCAACTGGTGGCCGTCGAGGACCACCCCGAAGCTCAGGAATTGCCCCGCCCGGTAGGCGAATGTCGCGGCCAGGGCTTCGGGGATCCCGAGGACGACCGATCGGGTATCGGGGGTCTCCTCGATGATGCGCATGACCTCGAGGGAATGGTAGGGCCCTGTGGACTCGCTCACTTGGTTTCGTTCTCCCGGACGGTTTCCAATTCGACTTCGAGTTGGCGATGGCGATGTTCTATCGGCTGGAGGCGGACGGAAACCCGCCTCGGGCGCAGCCGAAGCTCTCCCGCCTCTTCCAGGCTCCGCACCAGCACCTGCTGGGGGCGATACCCCGGCCGCTCGAAATGCAGGATATGACTGCGATCCGCACGCAACCGAATCTCCCCACTGCCGGCCTGCTCCCGCAACTCACCGTCCACGAAGAGCACCACGGGCGCCGGCTGCATCCGGAGTTCGACCACCTGCATGGGCGCGCAGGCGACGAGAGCCGCGAGCAGGGCCGAAGCGAGCAGCGGGACGAGGATGGCATCCCCTGGCCGCCGCACGGACGCCGAAGCCCGAAGCTCCAAATGCCCGTCACCTCGCTGGATCGGTTCCATCCTCATCTTCCGTTCGCACTTTCCATTTTGCGGATTCATTCGTCGGTTGCGAACGCCCAGCCGTCTCGCGGAGTTCCCCCCTGGCCCGGAGCGACCCCTCGCATCTGAAGGGGGGCAGCATGCCCCTGGAGAAACTTCCCCGGGACCGCCGATGTGCGGCGAACGAGCCTACCCCGACTGGCCCGCAGCCGCTCGCACGATAGACTCCGCGGCCGGTGGCGTGCGGTGAAGAATCGCCACCCAATCGATGAGCGTCTCGGTGGGCGGGGGCCGCCGCCTCCCACCGGGCCAGCGATGCCCAGGAAGGCCAGTGGAACCATGAAACCCGAAAGACGACCCCAAAGGCCCCAATTCTCTTCCGGTCCCTGTGCGAAGAGACCCGGCTGGACCCTCGATCACCTGGCGGGGGCCATGGTCGGTCGCTCCCATCGTTCGAGCCCCGCCAAAGCGCGCCTGCAATCCGTCATCGACAGGTCGCGTTCGCTGCTGGGCATTCCCGAGGATTACCGTCTCGGGATCGTGCCGGCCTCGGATACCGGCGCCGTCGAGATGGCTCTCTGGTCCCTGCTCGGCGCGAGGGGCGTGGACATCCTCGCCTGGGAGAGTTTCGGCCAGGGCTGGCTGGGGGACGCGGAAAAACAACTCGGCCTGGAGGATCTGCGCGCCCTGACGGCCGACTACGGCGAACTGCCCGACCTCGCCCAGGCCGACTTCGAACGCGACGTCGTCTTCACCTGGAATGGAACCACCTCCGGCGTGCGAGTTCCGGACGGCGACTGGATTCCCGACGAACGGACGGGCCTCGCGATCTGCGATGCCACTTCCGCCGTCTTCGCCATGCACGTCCCCTTCGAAAAGCTCGACGTGGTGACCTGGTCCTGGCAGAAGGTCCTGGGCGGAGAAGCCGCCCACGGCATGCTCGCCCTTTCGCCTCGGGCAGTCGAGCGGCTGGAGACATTCACTCCCCCCCGCCCCCTGCCCAAGATCTTCCGGATGACCAAGGGCGGCGAACTGATCGAGGGTCTCTTCGCGGCGGCCACCATCAATACGCCGTCGATGCTCGCCGTGGAGGACGCCCTCGACGCATTGGGCTGGGCCGAAGAGATCGGGGGCCTGCCGGCGTTGATCGCCCGCTCCGAGGCGAATCTGGCCACGGTCGCGAGTTGGGTCGAGGCCTCGCCCTGGGTCGATTTTCTGGCCCGGGAACCCGCAACTCGTTCCTGCACGTCGATCTGCCTGCAGATCGTCGACGACTTTTTCCTCGCCCTGGCACAGGAAGAACGAGCGGCCGCGGCCAAGAAGATCGGCTCGCTACTCGATAGCGAGGGCGTGGCCTTCGACATCAACTCCTACAAGGAAGCGCCTCCGGGGCTTCGCATCTGGGGCGGTGCCACGGTCGAGAACGAGGACGTCGAGGCCCTGCTGCCGTGGTTGGATTGGGCCTACGAAAAGGTCAAGAAGAGCTAAGCCGGATTCTCGCTGGCCGATTCCCCAGCGTCGCTGGAATCCGTTTCGGAGGGGGTATCGAGGAAAGCCACCCGCAGGGCCCGCAAGCGCTCGACCTCCTCCTGCTGAGTGCGCAGGCGATCCTTCTTGGCCGCCAACTCATTGCGAATCGAGACGTAGAGCAGTTCCTGGGTGCTCAACTTCTTCTTGAGCCGCGCTTCGGATTTGCGGGCGGCAGCGAGGCCCTCCCGCCCCTTCGCGACCTCGGCTTCCAGACCCGAGAAGCGTTCCCGCAGCGATTCAATGGCCGCGTTATCGAGCAGGGGCTGCTCGGTCTCGGCGCGGCTGCGACTCAATTCCGCGCGCAGGCGGCTGAGTTCGGCTGAAAGAGCGCCGGCCTCATCGCGCGCGGCATCCCGCGTCTGTCGAACCTGTTCGAGTTCCAACTCGAGGGCCTGGGTTTCCGATGCACTGCTATTGGGGGCGTGCGACTTCCCCTGGGCGGCTCTTCGCTTGGCCTTTTCGATCCGCTTGCGCAGTTCCGCCACTTCCCGATTGTGATTCCCGAGCTTATTCGACGCTTCGGCCAGGGATTCACGGGCCGTCGCCAGATCCGCCGCGAGCGTCTCGCCTTGGCTGCGAGCGGACTCCAACTCGCGGGCCGCATTCTGGGCCCGCAGCGAAAAAAAGAAAGCCGCCAGGGCTCCCATGCCGGCAAAGATCCAGGGAACTGCTTCCGTCATATTTTTCCCGCTTCTCCGGAGGACTCGATCCGCGTGGCTTGACCACGTCGCTCATGTCGATCAGGCCCACGACATCGACTGGAACTGCGACATCTACCACATCTTCATCTTCGTCTACCACATCTTCATCTACGACATCTACCACATCTACCACATCTGCCGTGGCCCGCACCACATTCGGCTCTATTCGGCTCTCCGTTTCGATGCCCCCGCGAAGGCAATTGCACGGAGGATCGTGAGGTCCCTTCCGAACGCCGCTCCGGGAGCCTTCCACGCCTCCTTCCACGCCCGATTCAGCGCCCGATTC
>CAYTAT010000006.1:4757-9702 GCA_964435795.1 uncultured Spirochaetaceae bacterium | reverse complement strand
CGCCCGATTCAGCGCCCGATTCAGCGCCTGGACGGGAGATCGCCAGGCGACCGACGGAATCAGGCCGAGACCCGGTAGAATGCGTTGAAGGGATTGGGAACGTCCAGGCGCTCGAAACTCCCGAAGCCGGCCTGGCGACAGAATTCCTCGGCCCGTCGCGGTCCCCAGGCCGCTCCCAGGCCCTCGCCTCCCTGGGCCAGGGATTGGGTCATGCAGTGCAGAGTACTCATCGCGTAGGTGAGGGCGCCGGCGGGATGCAGATTTTCCCCCAGACCATCCCCCGCGTCGGGTTCCACCATCAGGTAGAGCCCCCCCGAACGCAGGGCCGCTCGGATCTGCCCGAGCACGCCCAGGGGATCGACGACGTCGTGAATGACGTCGAAAGTCGTGATCAGATCAAAGCCGGGCTCGGTGGGAATGGCCTCGCCGCTCAGTACTTCGAAGCGCGCGTTGGCGAGCCCCTCCTCCTCCCCGGCCCGGCGTGCACATTCGACCGAGTGCGCATCGACGTCGTAGCCGATGATCTCAGACTTCGGATAGGCGCGCGCCATCGCGAGGGCCGCGGCCCCGCTCCCACATCCGACGTCCGCAACGCGACAGCCCGCCTCGAGACGGGCCACGCCCTCGGGCAGGGCGGGCAGCCATTTGCGCGTCAGCAGCAGACGGGTCCCCGGACCGTTGGAACGGGCGATGCCCTCTACCATCTCGGCGCCGAATGCGCTGAAGGGCACGCCGCCGCCCCGGCGACAGGCCTCGGCCACGCCGGGAATCGCGCCGTAGAGGGCCGGAACCATCTGGCTCCAACCCGCCAGGAAGTACGGACTCGACTCATCGGCCAGACAGGCCGCCCGCTCGTCCGAGAGTTGAAAGCTCTCGTTGGCGGCATCGTATTCGAGCAGATCGGCCGCACTGAGGGTCGCGAGAATCTCCTCGAGATAGCGCCTCTCCAAGCCGCTGCGTTCCACGATCTCCTCCAGGCTCAGGGGCCCCTGCCCCGCCAGCTGCTGAAAAAGCCCGATGCGATCCGCCACGGCGACCACGGCCAGGACAGCGGCCCCGGTGGTCATCTCCATGAAGCGCCCTGTGAACTCCCGCACGACCTGCTTGTCCAACTCTTCACCCTCCTGGTATCCGGCCGGATGCGATTCCTCGCAGCCCCGGAAATAATCTACCCCGCATCGATTCGCGAGAATACCTCGGTCGGGCCGAGCCGGAGAGTCGAGTGAACGAGCGCAGAGCCCCACACGGAAACCCGCGAGCCGGCTAACGCAGGCGGGCGACATCACTCCAGAGCGCCATTGAAACCACCAGGCAAGCCATCGCCAGGGCGAAGACGACCAGGGTCAAGTGCAGGCCCAGGGCATCGGCCGAGAAGCCCGCCAGCAGGGCGCCAATGGGTCCCCCCCCCACGAATCCGAGTTGATAAACCGCCAGTACCCGGCCCCTCTGTGCCTCGGGTGCGGCAACCTGGAAGAGGGTGCGGCTGCAGTTGATGAAGACCGATCCGCCCAGGCCCCAGACCAGCGAACAGGCCGCCATCCAGGCGAAGGGAATCTCACTGGCAATGACGAGTTCCATCGAGAGCCCGAGGCCGAGGGCCATCAGGGCGGCCCTTCCCTTGCGCTCCACGCCCCGCCTTCGCAGCACCAGGGAGCCGAGGATCGTCCCCAGTGGAAACATCATCAGAACCAGCGAGAGGGCATCGACGCCCGCGTGATAGTGATCGCGCACCAGCAAGGGGAAGATCACCGTATAGGGGCCCACGAAGAAGATCCCGACGGCGATGACGAGGATCGTGGGGCCCCGCAAAGACGCCGTTCTGGCCACTTCGGCGAGCCCTCCCGCGATCTCGCCGAGTCGAACTCGGCCTCGCACCCGGCTCGCCGGTCGGGCGGCCGGCAGTTTCCGTGCCAGCCCCGAGCCCACGAGAAGCACCGCCGCCTGGGCGAGGAGCATGGTTGCGCTGCCGGTGACGCGCGCCAGGGCGGCGGCCAGCGTTCCCAGGGCCTGGCCCCCGAATTGAACGGCCGTCATCGCGGTGACGGCCGCCATCATGTCGCGTCCCGCCACGCGGGATAGCAGGCTGTCTCGGGCCGGCATCGAGAAGGCCTGAACGCTGCCAATACTCAGGCCGAAGACGATCAATTCGGGGATATTCACCCGGCCGAGACCACTGAGTACCGCGAGCGCAATCACCAGAAGTGCTGCCACGCCATGCAGAACGATCAGCAGCCGTCGGGGATCCCAGCGATCCGCCAGGGCACCGCCCACCGGAAGCAGGAAGAGACCGGGAAGCATCGTGGCCGTCTGGGTGATGCCCACCCACTCGGCACTGGCCCGCAGTTCTCCGACGACGATCCAGCTGAAGAGCACCTGCTGCATCCCCCAGGCCCCGAACCAACTGCCGACATTGCCCGCAAAGGGGCGAAAGGCCCGATTCGGAAAGTCGCTGGGCGGGACGGGCGGGACGGGCGGGAGGACCGGCGGCGGCGCGCTCTGTGAATCACTGCTGGACATCGTGTCGGGCTCCACATCGCGTCGTCCGGGACGGGCGCGAGAGTACACGACCGATGCCCGGGTGGCGGAAATTCGGGCCGAGGATGGAAAGAAAATCCCGACCCGGGAAGAGCGAAAGGAGCGAATCGAGGTGGCGGCGGCACGGCGCGGGAAGAGCCCCTGATCGGGGTGAGGAGTTCCGCGGCGAGCAAGTGGCGGGAGCAGGAGAAGCAAGGTGGGGGGGGAGGGGGAGAGAAGGGGGAGGTGGAAGGTGGGGGTAAGGTGGGAGCAGCAGCAGAGAGTGGCGGCCCCCTCGTCCCGCCCCCTACCCTGGCGCCTTTCCGAAGCCCACCAGGGGGAGGAAGGGCTCCATGGGAACCGCCCGACGAATGATCGATGCGACGCAGCGGCTGCGAAGGCGGGTGAAGGATCTCGACTTCGGCGACCCGATCAGCCATGTCTACAATCCGATCGAATACGCGATGCGGCCCCACCACGCCTACCTCCGGCGCTACGCCGCGGGCCCGAAACGAATCATCTTCCTGGGCATGAATCCGGGGCCATTCGGAATGGCCCAGACCGGCGTTCCCTTCGGAGAGGTGAGATGCGTACGCGACTGGCTGGGAATCGAAGCCCCGGTGCGGCGGCCGGAGCGGGAACATCCGAAGCGCCCCGTCCAGGGTTTCGAATGCGCGCGCAGCGAGGTGAGCGGCGCGCGACTCTGGGGAGCCCTTGAGGCATACTACCGGCGCCCCGAGCGCTTTTTCGCCCACCACTTCGTCGCCAACTATTGCCCCCTGGTCTTCATGGAGTCCAGCGGCCGCAACTGCACCCCCGATCGGCTGCCCGCGGCCGAGCGCGCGCCCCTCTTCGCCGCCTGCGACCAATACCTCGCCGACCTGGTTCGAATCCTGCAGCCGGAATGGGTGATCGGCATCGGAGGATTCGCCGCCAAGCGGGCCCAGGAGAGCCTGTCCGGCCGCAAGCTGCGCTTCGGGCAGATCCTTCACCCCAGCCCGGCCAACCCCCGGGCCAACCGGGACTGGAAGGGCGAAGTGCGGCGGCAGATGATCGCGATGGGACTCTGCGAGAGTGGAGGCACCAGGAGGGGGTGAACGCAACGGGTGCTGGTCAACTCTCGATCCGGCGGTACCCTTGGCCCTGCCCCCCTTGAATCCTCGGAGGAAAAGAAGCATGGCGCGCCCGAACATTCACCCGACGATCCTCGTCCTGAGCCTGGCCCTGGGCCTCGCCCTGCAGAGTTGCTCCCAGGAGACGGCCGACACCCGGGCGGCTTCCAACGCCGAGACCGCGGCCCCGAGCAGCGGGGGGAATCGCGGCCCGGCCGCCGACCCCATCGCGACCCTCGATGCGTTCATCAAAGCCCAGGACATCGACACCAGTCGGCCGAATTGGAAGACCGAACTTCCCAAACCCCCCCGGGCTGAGTTCTCCGGGGACGCGGAATACTTTTGGGTTCTCACGACCAATCTGGGCGACCTCAAGCTCAAGCTGATGCCCGAGGTGGCTCCCATGCACGTGAGCAGCACGATCTACCTCACGAAACTCGGCTTCTACGATGACGTGAAATTTCACCGGGTGATTCAGGGCTTCATGGCTCAGGGCGGGGACCCCCTCGGCAATGGCCGCGGCGGACCGGGCTACCAATACGCGGGCGAGTTCTCCCCGAACGTGCGCCATAACGGCAGGGGCCTGCTCAGCATGGCGAATGCGGGCCCCGGCACGGACGGCAGCCAGTTCTTCATCACCTTTACTCGCACCCCCCATCTCGACGACAAGCACACCCTCTTCGGCAAACTCGTGGGGGGCGGGGAGGTTCTCACCCAGATGGAAAAGCTCGGGACCCCTCGCGGCGCGACCCGTGAGCCGCTCCTGATCGAAAAGGCCACGATTCTCGTCGAGTAGCCCGGGACGACCGGGTTGGCGGCGAGCGGGGGTCTGTTTCCCGAATTCCGCCCGGACCCGGGATCCGGGGCCTCGGAGAATGCGGCCGGGACCGCTAAGTTGGGAGATCGGAGGCCATGTCGGAGGAAACGGAAATCCGCGCCGCGCTGGCGCTGAATGCGGCCTTCTACCGGGCGCTGGGCGAGGGAGACGTGGCGGCGATGGATTCACTCTGGGCCACGGCGGGCCCGGTGATCTGCGGCCATCCGGGCGCTCCGCCCCTGCACGGGCGAGACGCCGTCATGGGGAGTTGGCGCCAGATGCTTCGCTCCCCCCCCCGCATCTCGGCGACGGGAGCGCAGGTCGCGATGGTGCGCGGACTGGCCTTCATCACCTGCACGGAAGTCATCGGCGAGACCCGGCTCGCGGCTACGAACATATTGATCTGGGAGGGTGGGGCCTGGCGGATGGCCTTCCACCAGGCGGGCCAACTGGCCGAGGACGTCCCGGAGGCATCGGCCGGCGCCGGCGCCCTGCATTGAGA
>CAYTAT010000006.1:1789-4657 GCA_964435795.1 uncultured Spirochaetaceae bacterium | reverse complement strand
CTGCATTGAGAGCCGGCGCGCCGCGTGGCATTCGCGGCTCAGGGGGCCGAGCGAGCGGGCGGGGGCTCAGCCCGTGACGTGACTCGAATGCGACGAAGCGGCCAGCAATCGCATGGGGCCTGTCGGCCGATCGCTCGCCCGCGACTTCCGATCGCCCGGGACTCGCCAGCGCTTCACCGGCTCCGACATCCTGCCGGGAGCCGCTAGGGGACGTGGACGAGGAGACCGTGCCGTGCCAGGGAGAAGCGACCCGATTCACTATCCCCTGCGAAGAGAAGTCCCCTCAATTTTTCCTCGATCTTCTTCTCGGTCGACGAAGGATCTCCCGCGGCCCGCAACGCGATGCCCAGAATTCGCAGCGTTGGGCCCATCCGCTCGGCCTCGCAGAGACCGACCTGCGCGGGCCAGAGCAGATCGGCCGACGACTCGAAGGATTCCGTGAGCACGGCCTCGATGGCCCGGGCCTTCAACCTGGCCGAATCACTCGCCTCGTCGAAGGCGCTGAGGAAGAGCCAGAAGGGGTCGGAGCCGCGGCGAAAGTGCTCGGCACAACTGGCACGGGCCTCGCCGAGGCGGCGATGCAATTCCCGCTGGCCCCCCGGCACTTCGGGGGCGGGGGCCTCGCTGGAGACTTGCGCGGGATCCCCCAGCCACAGGCAGCGGAAGAGGCGGCCCTGGGTCGTGGAGTGGATCTCTTTGCGACCGGCCTCGTGAGCCGTGAGGCTGAGTTCCAGATCGGAATCCCAGTTGGCCTCGAAACGCCCGCCTTCGGCGCCCGCTTTGAGTGCCCGGGTGCTCCTGGGTGGATTCAGAACCTGGATCGAATAGGAGACTTTCGCAGAAGTCTTCGATCGGGCCCCGTAGGCGACGCGATCACTGTACAGGAGGTCGCCCTGCTCAAAACGGCAAGAAGCGATGGCGGCCGCAAAAGCCCGGGGCACCGGCCAGGCAAAGCCCTCGAAAAATTTCATCGCCCTCGCGTCGCTCAATCGCCTCCCCGATCTCCCCGGGATCTTGGGTCTCGGATCTCCAGCCGAGATCTGTAGCCGACCTCCCTCGCCGCAGCAGTGCGGATCCCTGGGAATGCCGGGAAAATCGAAAATCTTTCGACCCGGGCGGGGTCGCAGGCCAGGATTTGCCCCTCGAGAGCGAACCTCGAACGCTCTCGCGACGTCAGTTTTGCCAGAGCGAGCCGACGCGCATCACCCCTGAAATTTTTGGATCGCCAGGGACGGATAAAATACCCAAAACCGATCAACTATTAGCGGAATGAGCTATCGTCCAAGGGTCATCCGACGAGGTCCGCAAACCCGCCAATCCCGCCGATCCACGGCATGCCGATCCGATCCAGTTGGCCGAAAAGAACCGATGCATTTTGAAAGCCGTGGTTCTCGATCCCCTGAACGGGGAAAACGGCAACTTCCGAGAAGAAACAAAGATTATATTTTCTAAATACTTACAAGCATTTTGCAAATCGAGACTCCACGCCCCGACTTGACAAGCGCCTCAAAAAGTGGCGATATAGAAATTCGTTCCAGTCTCGAACGACTTTGGAATTCATCGTTTGAGATCCTCTTGAGACCCCAGGAAACCAACCTTTTTCAAACAGATCGGAGGCAATGAAGTGTCCGCGGATGTTCTGGGTGCTGGTGCGGTCGGCACCCCCGAGTCGGCCGATTTCTCTCTATCCCCCCAGGAAGTAAACAGAGGCCTGCAGGTCGCCGAAGCCTACCTGAACAGCCTGAGACCCGGAGAGGCTCAGCGAGAAGGAGAAGTGGCATTGGGAACGCTGGCAGCGGTTCTCAGCGGCGGAATCTGCGAGACCCACGCTTTCCCCTGGCATCAGATCCGGGGCTACCACGGCGCTCTGGCGCTGTCGATCATCCGCGAGCCCGGAGCACCCGGGCAGCTGGAGGCGCTGCTCTGCCGACGCGACGATACCCGGAAATACCAGCAGGTACCGGATAACTACTCGCGCAAGCAGATCGCGAGGATCCGCAGCGCACTTCAGCGGGTGGTCGAAGAAGCCTGGAATCTGGGCTTCATGGACGATGAGGCATACGAACTCGCGCAATTGCGTGGCGAAAAGAAGAACGGCAGCCGTGGCAACCATCAGCGCCTGGTCAGCGCGGGCGAGGTTCGGGCCCTGCTGGCGGTCTGTGAAATGAGCGACGGCGCCGGGGATGCCCGGGACTCGCTGATGATCGGCCTCGCGTACGCGGAGGGCCTCAGGACCGTCGATCTCGTGCACCTCAACCTGGAAGACCTGCGTTTCAATGGCAAGAACGGCCAGGTCACCATCGGTGTCAAGGCGCCCGGAGCCAAGCGAGCACGCCGAATCCCCCTCGAGAACGATCAACTGATATCCCTTGAGGACTGGCTGATGTTTCGGGGCCGCGAGGCGGGGGCCCTCTTCTGCCCGGTCGGTCGCGCGAATGCCGTGGAAGTGAAGCGCATGAACGCAGCGTCCGTGGCCGAATTATGTGAGAAGCGCGCTGAGGCGGCCGGGGTCCGGCCCTTCGCGCCGAATGATCTGGCCAAGAGCAGTGCGCGGAATAGCCAGAACTCCGGGCGCCGATCCTCCGCTCATAAGAAGAACGGAAGGATGGCCAAGGTCTCGCCCCTTTACGAGAGCAGCGAGAGCGGAGCAAGCGGCGAGAACGAGGAAAACGATCCGGGCGAGCAGATCCGATTCCCCTACAGAGTTCCGTCGAGCCTCTAGCGGGCTCTTTCTCTGCCATCGGGGGGGCGCAGCTCTGCGTTCGCATGCGTGACCGGCGCTCCGCCCGTGTGCTCGGGCGCGTCGATCCCCCGGGCCTCAAGGCCTGGACCTTGAGCCCTGGACCTTGAGCCCTTCACCTTGAGCCC
>CAYTAT010000006.1:0-1689 GCA_964435795.1 uncultured Spirochaetaceae bacterium | reverse complement strand
CTGCGAACGGGATCGGCACCTGCGAACGGGATCGGCACCTGCGAACGGGATCGGCGCCGGTCGATCCCGCGACGCGCGGAGGGCTCCCCGCCGACCCGCGACGAGGGGTTCGCGCGCGACCCCTTCGAGATGCGCCCGGATGGGCCGGTTCCGGGAGCGAATCCCGATGTGTGGCCTGCGGCTCGCTCCGGGGATCGGAAGCGACCGCTTGCCCCTGGCGGGCGGAGACAGGGGCGGGCGGCGGCAGGGCTGGCGAGCGGAGACAGGACGCCGCCGCTCTCTCCGCCCACCCGCCCCACCGCCGCATTCCCGCATTCTTCTTCGCGCGGGCTCGAAAGAACGGGGATGTCGCACTTTTGTCGGATTCATGGCATTTCATCGGCGCCGTCATCCCGTACACTGGTCGGCAACCGGAAGCTTGGCCTTGGGCGATCGGAATCGCCGAGACCGGCTTGCAACTGCGAGGAAGAAACCGATGGCAGACGGCGAGTCCGTGAGCGACCCCGGCCCGGGCGATGACAGCAAGCGGGAGATCCGAACCAACGTCAGCTTGCCCGCCCGCATCACCACCGTTTCCCCCCTCCTGGATCCGGCGACGGGCAAGAGTTTCTACCGGGCTTCGGAGGAGCTCTGTGAGAATATCTCGCCCTCGGGCGCTTTCGTCATGACCCGCGAGCCCCTGCCCCAGGGCGAGCGCATCCTGCTCGAGATCGATCTTCCCGACGGGGAGGAAGTTGCGACCCTGGGCCGGGTCTGCTGGGCGCGCGCCCGCCCCCCGACGGCCGACGATCCGCGCCTGCCGGGCTTCGGAATTGAATTCCTCGAGGGTTCGCGCAAGAATTACGATCTCTTCGAGCGCTACGTGGAAGAGACGACACGCGAGCAACTCGCCGAGGCGGAGAATTCGGATTCGAAAGAAGGCCAGGGCTGAGCCATTGCGTGCCGACCGTGAAGTACGCCCTCGCTTCGAGAGCATTCGAATCCCCCTGGCCCTGATCGGCCTCGCCCTCTCGGGGCTTTTGGCGGATCCGGCTCTGGGCGAGGAATTCCTGCCCATCGACGAGTACCTGGCCGAGGATGGATTGTCGGGTGATGACATCTACCAGCGAATGCTCGACAACCGTTTCCAATCCTACGACCAGGACCTGAAACTCCGCTCGGGGGATGCCGCCGGGCATTTCCAGGACGTACAGTTGCGCCTGCGATACAAGAATTTTCGCAGCAAGAGCAAGCGCGTGCTCTCGAAGACCATCGCGAAATACTTCTCACCGCCGGATGTGCGACATCTCGGCTACCTCGTGATCAACAAGAAGAGCGGTCCGGACGATCAATTCATCTATCGTCCGAGTTCCCGCAAGGTGCGCCGCATCAACGTGCGCAGTGAATCGATTACGGGCACCGATTTTTCCTTCGAGGATGTCGTGCCCGCGGAATTCGAGGATGGCCGCCACTACCGCTTGCCCGATGGCGAGGTCGAGGGCAGGCCCACCTTCGTGGTGGCCGTGGTGCCCCTGCCCGACACCGAATCCGACTACTCGAAGTGGATCCTACACGTGGAGAAGGAGCACTTCGTGCCGATCCGGACCCACTATTGGGATAACAAACGGGTGCTGGTGAAGCGTCTCGACGCCGAGATCGATTCCCTGACGGGCTTCGAGGATCTCTCCGCCGACTCCAGCGCCGACTCCA
>CAYTAT010000005.1:140364-165978 GCA_964435795.1 uncultured Spirochaetaceae bacterium | reverse complement strand
GCGGGCGTGGGGCGGGAGCAGAGGGAAGCGGCATGATCTTCATGCCAAGATCCCAACCTCGAGACTGGACTCGTTTCATTGGGCTCGCCGCATTCTTTGTGAACAAAATTGGATTCTCATGCTCCTTCTGACTGTCGGCTGAGTCGAAATAGATAAGAAGATTCCGTGCATGAACGAGGCTACATCTCCCAAAAACCTGTGATCGATGGGGCTGAATTTTGCGTGATTGCGATAAAGAAAATCTTAATTGCAGAGTCGTCCTCAGTGAATTCCGGGTTGCCGGGTTCCCGCAGTGTGCAATTTGTTTCTTAACATCTGGAAGACAGGGACGTCTGAGGCCTTGGGTCGTGCGAAGAAAAGTCTTACTTTGAGAACCCAATGGTAATTTGACCACAATCAAGTGGGTGTTTTTACCACAATAAAAAGCGTGAGATCTCGATTTCTATCCCGTCTTCAGGATCCCTTAAGAAGGGTTTGGGTAGCTTGACCCCGTCGATTGCACGAAAGATTGAACCCGCCAAATCTGATTGGAGACGCTTTCTTTCCCTGTCCTGATCCTCAGAACCAAAAAAGATCACGGCAGTGGTGCGGATCAGAAAGCCAGACGCAAGTCGAACGCGTCATGAATCAGATATTAAGGCGATCGAAGGGAAGACAAGAAAAATGAAAGAATTGAAACTCGGCGAGAAATGCTCTCGAAACGGCCTTGCCAGGATGGCCGTGATCGGCGAGAGGTCAGCCAAGGCGTTGCTACTCTTGATCGGAGGGCTCGGTATCGGACTCGCTCTTCCAGTCCACGGGCAGGGGATGCCCATGGGTGAAGCGACTCGCCAGGTTCATCCGGACGGTGACCCGACGAATCCGGCGAATTCGGCGGGTTTGAAAGGCGGCGAATCGGACGGGGGAGGCTGCAACATTCCGACCGACGCGGCCCACAGCCCGCTATTTGGTGCGAAACCCTTTACCCAGTCCGTGCTCCGCTTCGAAGAGTTCGGGTCGCGTCCACTTCCGGCCGAAGAATATGCCTACTGCAAGCAGAACTATGATCGGGCGGGTGAGCACTACTGCATGGACATGCCTTCCCCGACCCTGGGTGGATCATCTGAAAACGGGAACTTTAGTGCCTACGGCCGTCCAGCGGATGGCCTATTTGACTCGTTCCTTGCTCAGCCCCTATTCCCCTACCCCACGGAAGAGGCCAATATGAACTGGCCCAATCCTTGGGAGCAGGCGATCGTTGAGGAGCATACAGGTCCCATGGAGCCCCTGATTGCCGGGTCTCCCTTCAATACAGTGGCCGATGGCCGCCCCCCAGGACCGCAATTTGCGCATCAGCGCTGGCAGGAATTCTTTCCGAAAGTCTACACCCAGACTGTTCAGGCGGGAGTCAGGAATAATGGCGGATTTCGTGACTCGGAGCAGAGTCACGGATACTCGCTCGGAGAATTTGCCCCCGGCGGCCTTCATCACAACACGGTACACGGTATGAAGGCTGCGGCCTGCGCTGCTTCCACCGATTTGACGGCCAGTGCTTCGGCGAATGAGTCGGCTTGCCTGGCTGTCGCGAATCCGGCAGTGCACGACCATCTGGACAAGATGTGCAAATGGAATGCACTGGAAGAATCGTGCACGGGTATATTCGATGGCACTACGGTCGGCATTCCCGTGCGCTTTCACCCGCTGATGCCTGTGCAGGATCATCAAGCACTTAGAACCTTTGATGGCACGCTGCCTCCCAAGCTGGAGTTGACCCGTTACATGGAGGCCGTTCTCTTCCGCCACTACAATGCACTTCCGATCAAATTCGAATCCAATCGGGGATTCGGAAATCACTTCATCAGTACTCATCATCACAATGGCCATAATCCGGCGGAAAGTGACGGTTTCGCCCAGGCCTTCTTCCTTCCTGGCCAGTTCTATGACTACCATTGGCCGATGATCCTGGCGGGTCATGATCCGAGGCCAGGCAACCCGACCAACAATCCGAAGGCGACCGAGAAACGGGCCTCTACCCCCTGTGATGAAAGCACCGGGGAGCAGATAGTGGTGAGCTATCCCTCACCGCTCACGGATTCTGAGGGTGCGAGCTGCACCCGAGCGCAGCAGTTGGCCGAGAATCTTTCATGGGATGGAAATGCCTACGCCGACGGCGACGCCTGCGGCTGGAGGGCGGTCCCGGAGACTTGTGACGAAAATGGTCGAATTCAGATTCCTGGAGACTGGCGTGAAACCATGAGCACCCTTTGGTTCCACGACCACATGCTCGACTACACGGCGCAGAATGTCTATAAGGGCAACGCCGCCATGATGAATATGTATAGCGGCCCCGATCCGGGTCGTGAGGGATGGAAGTGTCATCAGGACGATCCGGAAAATAACGTCAACCTCTGCCTTCCGAGTGGCTCGTCCCAGAAATGGGGCAATCGTGATTACGACGTGAACCTGGTACTGGGCGGCAAGGCCTGGGGGCAGGATACGTCGAGATATAAGGGCTCGATGGCAAGCGGTAATCCTACGGGTGAAGATCCGGTGGAGAACTTGATGCAGGGGCAGCTGTGGTTCGCCACATTCAACACGGATGGATTCATGGGAGATCGAATGACGGTCAACTGGCTCTACGATCCGTACATGGATGTGAGGGCGCGTCGCTATCGTATTCGCATGCTCAATGGTCATATCTCACGATTTCTCAGAAATGCATTGGTGGTACAGAGGAATGACAATTCTGGTGAGTTTCCTGGGGAATCCCCGGGCATTTCATATGACCGTGTTCCCTTCCACCTTGTCGCAAACGATGGCAATATCATGCAATATTCCATCGCTTTTGATGGATCGAAGGATCTTGATGGAGACGGCGACATCCAGGAACACAACGCAATTCTTCCAACCCAGGCGATCGCGGAGCGCTGGGATCTCGTGGTGGATTTCAGTGAGAACAATCCTGCAAATCTGAGTCCGGGGGACACGCTCTACTGGGTTCAGCTGCTTGAGCATAAGAATGGGAAACGACCCCATCGTGCCATTCCCCTTGAAGAGGTTCTTTCGGGCGAGTACGCAGGTGATGGTGTAGACACGGCCTGCGATACGGTCGTCGGGAAGTTCCTGGAAGTGCGAATCCAGCCCTGCACAAAGGCCGACGGTTCTCCTGCAGCCAACTGCCAGGTTGGCGGCGAGGCCCTTTCCTCTCAGCAGGATCGAAGTATGGATCCTGGTCTATACGTCGAAGGCAATACCAATGGGCCCGGAGAAACTGAGCTCACGATGATTCCGATGCCCAGGATCACCACTGAGGAGTTGGAGAACGCTCATCATCGCACCTTCGTTTTTGGCAGGGGCGGTGCCACGGATAGTGAGCCGAAGACCATCACCGAAGCTCAGGGCACGAATAGTGCGGCCCCCAGCCGAGTTCCGGTTTCGTCCGATGCCTTCATCTATGAGGTAAACGGCGAATCGGTGAACCTCCATGAGCACGAAACTCTTCCAGTCGTTGCTGATTTGCCATGGGGCGTCAAAACAGACGGCGGTAAGATGCTGAATGCCGATATGCATCGTACATCCGCCGCACCCAGGCTGGGTGATCTCGAAGTCTGGCATATCGTGAATGGCGGAGGTGGCTGGAGTCATAACGTCCATGTTCACTTCGAAGAAGGCAGAATCCTCAGGCGCGACGGAAAGGCGCCGCCGGATTGGGAGAAGTGGAGTCGCAAGGATGTCTACCGAGTGGGTCGGATGGATGATAGTGGTAGTGATCTGACGGTTGCCCTGCGTTTCCGAGAATTCGGGGGTGCTTACATGGAGCATTGCCATAACACGCAGCATGAAGATCATGCCATGCTGCTTCGTTGGGATATCGAGAATCCGGGTCAGCTGAAGCCATTCCTGACTCCCGAACCCCAGTGGAATGGCTGTGGCTACACAGAGAGCTTTGACCTCGAGACGGCAAGAACTCAGGAGAATGGCTTCGACCGGCCTGACGAACTCATTGGCGACGTGAAGGCGAAAGAAGATTTCGACAAAGATGGGAGCGCGAGATCGTTCCTCTGCACCGCTGGGGCTGTCGAGGAATGTGTAGCGGGCAGTGATGGCGGTGCGGGAGATGTGTCGACCAACGACGATGACTCTCCTGATGGGGACGATAACAGCCATGAGGCGCGAGCCGAGAGGCGTGCTGAAAAGGAGGCCCAAAAGGCCGCCAAGAAGGCCGAAAGAAGAGCCCGAAAGGAAGCCCGAGAACAGGCCCGTCTCGAGAACGATTCGCCTGAGAATCATAAGACCCGCCGTTCTGGCCGCCGACGCCATTAGGCAAGAGACTCGAGGAAACCCGAGATGATTCTAGAAGTGAACGGAATGCCGAAGTGACATCCTTCGTAGCGTCTATACGAGGGTTCGTTCTCGGCTGGCTGATTCCGGCTTTTATGATCCCAATGGCCCTGGGGAGCTTTTCCGCAGCTTCCCAGGGCTTCGGTGAGGGGTACTTTCCGAACGTTCCCTTGATTACGCACGAAGGTGAAAAGGTCCTCTTCTATGATGATCTGGTGAAGGGAAAGGTGGTCGCAATCAACTTCATCTTTACCAGTTGCCCCGATTCCTGCCCTGCTGAAACTGCAAAATTGGTACGAGTGCAGAATGAACTTGGGGAACGGGTTGGTGAAGACATCTTCATGTATTCCATTTCAATTGACCCGGAATACGATACGCCGGAAGTGCTCAAATCCTATCGGGCGAAATTTGGAATCAAACGGGGTTGGACTTTTCTCACGGGCAAGGAAGAAGACATCATTCTCCTGCGGAAAAAGCTTGGACTCTATATGGAGGAGATCCAGGATGACTCGGGAGACCATAATATCACGTTCATCGTTGGCAATGACCGAACGGGAAAGTGGATCAAGCGTTCACCTTTCGATAATCCGAAGATTCTGGCTAATCTGATTGGCCACGATCTCTTTGGCGGCCAGATCCTGAAGAAGAATGCGAAGAGCTACGCCGATGCGCCTTCAGTGCCGGAATATTCGAAAGGTGAGTACCTCTTTAGAACGCGCTGCAGCTCGTGTCACTCGATTGGCAGCGGAGAGGATCCCCTGGGACCTGACCTCCTTGGTGTCACGGATATTCGCGATCGGAAGTGGCTCAGCCGTTGGCTCAAGGAGCCCGATAAGATGTTGAGGGAAGGGGATTCGATTGCGACGCAGCTCTTCCAGCGTTACAACGAGATCGCAATGCCGAATCTTCGCCTGGAGGACGATGAGATTGAGGCCCTGATCGAGCATATGGCGTCGGAGAGTCTTCGGATTCGGAAGAGAATGGCGAATGCTCCGAAACGCTCTCTTGCGCGCTGATCCGCTGGCAATGCGCGGGGGCCAGGAATCCGCCTGTTCCGATGGCCTTCGACAGGAGGCCTGGAGTCGCTTGAGGAGATCCTTGGAACCTTCTCAAACGGGCCACGCACCCAGCCAGATGATCTGGACGATCAGGCCGAGAGCATAGAAGGGAAAGCCGATCACGCAGACCGCGGCTGCGCGCAGTGTGGAGGTATAGTCCAGGGCCTGACGCACGGCGACCACCATCGATACGAGCATCCAGAGCGTCGTTAGCAGGAAGATGGGAAGTGCGAGCTGAGGGATCAGCATGAAGAATCTCAGGATACCGGGTGCACTCGAAAATCCGATGGTTCGAAGTAGTTCGCCATGGTCGGCTACGGTATCGCTCGTGGGCAGAAGACGCGTGCCGATGAAGTATGTGATGTAGGCCCAGACATACCAGAGGGTGATGCCGGCGAGGGTATGCCAGAGGATGCCGATCGGGCCGCTATTGTCGAGGCTTCCGATTCCAGTCGCGATGGCCGAGAGGAAGACGATCGAAAAGGCCTGGCCATTGGCCGAAGTGTCCGCCTCGACTTCCTCGTAGCAGTTCGCGTCGAGCAGAGACGCTCCGAGGATGCGCTCGAGAAAAGTCTTTGAAATTGTTTCCACGCGTCAGTGACCCGTTTCTTTATTCGATTCCGCCCAGATGCGGCAGCGTTTGAGTGTTTCGGGAATCTTCTTGCGGCTGACACTATTCTGCAGCCATCCGGGGAGGGCTGGACCGACTCGAACTCGGGTTCCAAAGAGTCCCAGCGTTCGCCCATCTTCTATCGGAAAGAGATACCAATTCCCAGAGATGTGATCCACATCGTTTTCGAAATCGGGATCGAGAGACCATGCGATCCGACTCTGGCCACGATCAAAGTCGAATCGCAGCCGATAGACAAGGCTGATGAACATGATGCGGAGCTCGTGTTCATCGAGTGAGTAGCCCGGACTCTTCTCGATGACGTGTACGTTTTTCAGCTCGGGCCGATACTCGGTCTGTCGTTCGCCCTGGCTCAATAAGTGCCAAATGCGATCCATCGGCTGATCGAAGAGTATGAGGCCTTCGGTCATCCCATCCTCTCTCCCCTGATCCAGCAGCACGACACCCTTCTTCTGAAGAGTATCCCGGGTGTTGTTTCCGAAATGGGTAAAAACTTCTTCCGCCGTTTTGGGTGGCCAGGCGGCTCCGCTTTCGGGTGTCAGCGAATTGCCGGTCAGCGGCGTGAGGAGAATGATGAGCGCTGCGATGATTGGGCCATGCACTTCGCGATCAGCATACGTCATCGCGAAGAGTTCCCGAATCTGGACATCTCGATCCTTGCTCGGAGAAAATTGGTTTCGGGGATCCGTATTCCATATGCAAACCTCCGGTGAAGCGAATGATTCTTTGATGGAATTTCGGAATTGATATAGAAGCCTCTATCGTTGGAATTCAAGCAGGAAAATGGCTTTCGCAGTAGGGTGGGTGGACTGATGTCCCGCCCGGAATTCGAATTCGAATCGTCCGGATCAGGAATAGAGGTCGTGAATCCTCCGGGGCAGGCGAATCGATTCTGATGATGTCGTGGGCCTCGCTTTCTCGTCCATTCATCGGTCGGCCGGGTGATTTGCTTTAGTGGGACGGCAGTTGCAGCATTGCCTACCTGAGTTGAGAGTTTATGCTATCGAAGCTCTCTACCTCCAAGGGGAGTTGCAGCGCAGGACGTCGGCATGAGGTTTCGGTCCGAGCGGGTGGCTCATCAAACTTCGGGATGCGGCGTAGGGGGAATTGTTCGGAATCAGCGAATCCGTTTCGCCCTGACTTCGAGATATGGCAGGCAGCGGTTGCGGGAAGTGCCGCCAAAAGGATTCACGACGAGGGGGATGCAGACTGCTCGGGCCGGAGGTTGATGGGGGGAGATCCCCGGCGGTATGAGTTGAGCGGGATCTGGGCTACTACTGCTGCTAGAGGGAGGCCGAGCCCCTCGTGGGAGGGTAGAGAGTATTCGCGCCGAGCATCATGTCGCGGGGATGGAGACTGTCATCATGCTTCAAGAACTCGATCGGGATCTTTGGATCGTCGAACAGCCGCTTCGCTTTCTCGGCCTCGAAGTAGGCGCGCGCATGACAGTTTTGCGACTCCATGACGATCGTCTGGTTCTCCACTCACCGATCCAATACTCGCCGGAGCTTGGCGGCGCCATTGAAAAGCTCGGGTCTGTCGATTGGGTCGTGGCACCGAATCGCCTCCATCATCTCTATGTATCTGAATGGTATGATGTATTTCCGAGGTCGGTCATGCTGATGGCGCCGGGCCTGGCCGACAAGCGGCCGGATCTCTCCGATGCCGAGACGCTATCCTCGAAGGCATCCGAGGAATGGGCAGGCGTGCTTGACGCCCTGCCGATAAATGGATTCCCTCTGGCGAACGAGTACGTCTTCTTCCATCGGCCGAGTGCCACGCTGATCATCTCAGACCTCGCGTTCAACTTCGGTGAGGATTGCCCGACGATGACCCGCCTGATCATTCGCCTCAGCGGCGGACTCGGTCGGCTCGCGCCGACGCCGATGGAGCGCCTGTTGATCCGGGATCGAGCGGCATTCCGCGCGTCACTCAAGGCGCTTTTCGAGTGGCCGTTCGATCGCGTGATCGTCGCGCATGGAGACGTGGTTGAGTCCAACGGTCGCGAAGCGCTGATGCAGGGCTACGAGTGGCTGCTCGGCCATTCTTGATCCGCCGGGGGGCGTGATGATCCGCGTCAACCGCGCCAGGGCCCCGATGCAGCGGGCTTCCCGCTGAAACTCTGACTCTGCAATCTTCTGACTTCTGATCGACTCTGAAGATCGCGATCCGTAAGGGGTATGCGCTCCCTATCCCCGGAGCTATCCAAGGGGGTCGAATCCGAGCTTCCGTGTAGCGGCCGATCCGGATTTCCTGCGCTCATATCCTTTGGGGAGAGGAGAGCCCTTGATATGTGTCTGAAATCCATCGTCTAGGGAATGCGATCCCAGGGCTTCATCCTCAGTTGAATTCAATTGCGCTCAGCGTTCTGCGCCCGCCTGCCGATGGACACCAGGAGGGGGATCCCGGGCTTGGGCCGAGGCTGCTCGGGGCCATTTCTCCCTGACTGGAGCGAGGCATGTGTGCCACGGCAAAGAGTTTAAGGCTTCCCGTCAACGCGGCTCGGGTCGCGCCGTGAAAATCGCCGAGAATGAGCGGCGACCTCGGATCGATCGTCTCCTCTTCGGGCTGGCCGTCGCCTGCTCGGCTTTCCTGATCTTCCTCGTGCAGCCCATGGTGGGTAAGCGCCTCCTGCCCTGGTATGGAGGGGCCCCCGGGGTCTGGGCGCTCTGCCTGGGCTTCTACCAGGCGACCCTCTTTGCGGGCTACGCCTATGCACACCTCTTGATTCGACTGGCCCGAGTTCAACTTCAGGTCGGTCTACACGCTCTCGTCTTCATTGCCGCTCTGTGGGCGCTCCCTGTTCTTCCCGGCGAAAGCTTCCGGCCGGAGGCCGGTGCTGATGCCACTCTTGGAATCTTCTCGGCCCTCTTGGCAAGTGTGGCGCTTCCCTTCCTCTTCCTCGCGGCGACAGGACCGCTCGTCCAAGCCTGGTTCGCCGGCACGGGTTCCCGGCGATCGCCCTATTTCCTCTATGCACTCTCGAACGGTGGATCTCTCCTGGCTCTCTTCGCATATCCCTTCTTCTTCGAACCGAATGTCGGTCTTTCAGAAACCGGTTCGGGCTGGTCCTTCGGATTTGCGGTCGTTGGAGCCGCAATTCTCGCATGCGGTGCATTCGCCGGATCGAGGAATGAAGAGCAAGGCCGTTCGGGAGATCCGGGCCCACCCTGCAAGTCCAGCAAATCCGCCTTGTCTGACGCAATCCTGTGGGCGGCGTTATCCGGTGTGGCGGTTGTCCTCCTGATGGGAATCACCAACCAGCTTTGCCTCGACATCGCCAGCGTTCCCTTTCTCTGGATCTTGCCCCTGGCCGTCTATCTCGTGACTTTCATTCTTTGCTTTACATCCGAAAGCTTTTATCGGCGGGGTCCGCTCATATTTCTCGTTGCCTCTGCATCGATCCTATTGCCTTTTTCGGAACCCGCCTTCAACAACGCGCAATCCTTCACCGGATTTCAGTCGCATCCCGTTGCCATTGGCCTCCACCTTCTGCTGCTATTCGCTTCCTGCATGGCGCTGCACGGGGAACTCTATCGCCGACGCCCAGCCGTCCAACTACTGACATCCTATTATCTCTGGATTTCGGCCGGCGGGGCCCTCGGCGGCATCTTCGTTGCTGTTGTGGCCGAAAGATTCTTTGCGGACTATTACGAGGTTCCGTGGGCATTGACAATCTGGTGGGTACTCATGCTCGGCCTGGCGATGCGCGATCGCGCGAGCAGGCTCAGTCCGGGGACGCCTTTCTGGCGCAGGCTTGGAGTCTTCTCAATTGCTGCATTGGCGATTCTCTCGATGCTCTGGAGTGAGCGCTTTCGCTCAACGGATGTCATTCATCAGGAACGGAGCTTCTTCGGCGTCTTGAGGGTGTTGAGCGCCGATGATGAAAAGGCTCCGGCACACGTCCTCCGGCATGGAACGACCTTGCATGGCCTTCAATTCACGGAAGCCAATCTCAGACTACTTCCCACGGCCTACTATGGTTTCGCCGGAGGTGTTGGCCTGACGCTCCAGGGTTTCGCATCTGGCTCGCCGATTCGAGTCGGAGTGGTTGGTCTGGGTGTGGGAACCCTGGCTGCCTACGGACGGGAAGGTGATTTCTATCGTTTCTATGAAATTGACCCCGCGGTGATTTCCCTTTCTCGGAACTCGGAGTACTTCAGCTTTCTAGCGGATAGCAAAGCCAAGACCGAAGTCGTCGAGGCGGACGGTCGGTTGGCCCTCGAAGATGAAGAGCGAAGAAATGAGCCCGGTTGGGACGTCCTGGTTGTCGATGCCTTCAGCAGCGACAGCGTTCCGGTGCATCTCTTTACCCGCGAGGCGTTTGGCCTCTACGCGCGCCGACTGGCTCCGGGAGGGGTGATCGTCGTGCATGTCTCGAATCGGCATCTGGCACTCAGTGATCTCTCTTTCAGGTTGGCGAATTCCAATGGTCTGGTCGCAGCGGAGCTGAGTACCGCCTCCGTCCCGCAGTTGACAACTCTGCGTTCGCGTTGGGTGGTGATCGCACGCCAATCCGAGCATCTCGAAGCATTGCTTTCTTCCGTCGCTTCTGCGAGTCGTGCGCTACGACTGCCGCAGAACCATCTGGGGGTAGCAATCCCGACTCGTCTTCAATCGAAGTCGGGCCCGCTCTGGACAGACGACTATAGCGACCTCTTCGGCATTCTAGGCTCACCGAAAATCTGAGGGGCAGGAGTGCTGCGAATTCCTGCTGGAATGAATCCGGGTGGAATCGGATTCGAGAGAAGATGATTTCAGAAATCTTCTCCAATCCAGCATCGCGATAGGGGCTTCGAGGGATTTCCGCTGAATCGAGCGTCGGCAGCCGGAGTTTCCGAAGTGCTGATCCGGAAGTCGGACGATCGGATTCCCGAGTGGGCCAGCTCGCGACCAGGAAGCCCCTGTCGTCTTCCCGTAGAAATCGACGTCTTCTTCTCCAAACTCCACCCTCTGCAGCCAAGAAAGCCATTCATGTGACGTGACGATCGGGCCGATTCTCGTCGGTGGGCGGGTCAAACGATGGCACCTTGGCCTTTTGTCCATGCGGCGCCTATCCATTGGGATGAGGGTCCGCCTTCCCAGAGACAGGAAGAAATAGGCGATTCTCATTCTGCTCGATAAAGGTCTGGACCCGAATCAGATGCAGTTTTGCCACGCGCGTTTCACGGTGAGTCCGATATTTGCGTCGGTGGCAATTCTTTGATCGGGATTCCTTCTGGTTGGCGCTGAGTCCATCCAGACTCATTGCTCCGTCCGGAAATGACGGCCATCGGAGGACCCGATGCTCGAGTGCTGTCATTGAGCATTCGATTTCGGTGCCGACGCCGAGCGGGTCAGCGAGGCTTCCCCCATCGGAGATCGGTGGCCTTTTCCTTGCCTGGCGCTGGGCGATTCGTCTCCACTCTCTTTCGCGCGGGCGGAGATGCGACGTCTGGCTCGCATTCTTCGCATCATCTTCGGATTGTTTATGGCCGAAGGAGCCCTATTTCCTCCTCGGATGCGGGTCGGTCGCCGGTGCTGACTCCACGCCGGTCTGGAAGCCCGACTCGGTCAATGCCTCTGCGGTCGAAGGCGAGCCTTGAAGACGATGAATCGCGCGGTCGTTCTGTGTTCTTGATTCGAGGCGCGAGTCACGCCAGGCGGAAGCGCCAATATCCGAGGCCGGCTATCGATAGAATCAGCAGCGACAATCCGATGGACGTAAGGCTCGGAACGGTGTTCATGACGGGATCGTTCGGATCGTTGGGGTCGGAGCCAGCGCTCACCTCGGCTCCGTCATTGATTCCGTCTCCATCCGAATCGGGGTTCAGGGGGTCGGTCCCCAGGGCAAGCTCATCGGAATCATCCAGCAGGTCAGCGTCGTCGTCACTGTCGGCGTTGTTGCCAATTCCGTCGCCGTCCGTGTCCACGCTCTCGGTGGAGTCGTCGGGGAAGACATCGTCGATGTTGGGAACGGAATCTCCATCCCGATCGTCATCGCAGATGTCACCCAGGAGGTCACCATCCAGGTTGGCCTGAGTGGGGTTCGGTATGTAGATGCAATTATCCACCGAATCATCGAAGAGGTCTCCATCCGAATCGGCGACTCCCGAGGGATGCGGAATCCAGTTGGCCAGGTAGCTGCTGAAGGATCCTGAAACAACGCCACCAGGCGTCCAATCCGCCTGGGTGAGTTCCAGGGACGTCGTGACAACTTGGCCGACGACGGAGTAGCTGAGACCGCTCAGGTTCAGGGAGAGCAATAGAGATGCGATCGAATCTGAAATGGGAATGGGCTCGGGAGAATTGACCACCGCATCCTCCTGGTCGATCGATATATTGAACATGAGGCCGGACGGAAAGCTCATGAGGCCGATCGGCCGCAGCACGAACTTTCCGGGGCCCATCAGCGGGGCGATGCCAAAAGCCGTACCGAGGCCACTAAGGGTCGTGCTCCCGGAGTAGTTGAATAGAGTCGGAGTAAATGAGCTGGCCTGGGGGATCCCATCGACCAGCGGGTCCTCGAATTCGGCCACGAAGTCGCCACGGATCTCTCCCTGGATCTGAAGGCAGTTCTTGCCCGAAAGTGTGTTCTGGATGTCGGGGGGCCCACTCGAAAAATCGGAAGCCACTTTTGCCGCGCGTGTCGAAATCCACGAACGCGTTTCGGCGATGGGGAGCGATAGGTCGCCTGCGATTGGCGTGATCAACGCCTCCATGCGATCAATTTCGGCCAGGAGTGCCGTCTCATCCCATACCGTAGCGATCAATTCGTTGATCCGTATTTCATATTGTTGCCGCACGGAAGCGATCTGCCACAGCCGATTGGAAAGGGCTGCAGTATCGAAGATAGTGCGGGATACCGAATTGGGATCCAAGTTGATGAATGGATTGTCACGCCCGAAAATGTCGTCGAGGCTCCAGGGGAAGAACTCGAAGAGCCCGGTGCTGGGGTTGTTGTAGAGCCAGAAATTGTTGGCACCTGCCGTGTAGCCATCCCAATTTCCGATCAGACCATCCATGGCCCAGAAGGTGAGGAATTTATCGAAGTCAACGAGGGCGGATATGGCCGCCAGGGCCTGGGCGTCATCCTCGATCAGCAGGGCAGCGGCCACGGCATCCAGATCCGTACCGTCGACATTGTTCTTCTTCTCGAAGACGCCGATCCAGTTTTCCCGGAAATCCGCCAGGCTGCCCTCGTAGAGGTTCCCGGTGGAATCGCCGTAATTCCGGACGAGAAATGGGTTCTTGATGGCCTCGACGTTGACGTAGATTCCGAGGTCTTCTCCGTTCAATATGACGTGAGCGAAACTGCAGCGAGACGCGACGAGACCCGCCGCTCGATAGAGGTCGTAGCCTAGACAGGCGTCGATCAGGGAGGGATCCTGGCGCCCGTTGTTCAGGGTCAGGCGATCCATTCCATATATCTGCATCTCATTCCCGAATTCACCGAAGTCGATCTTGAAAGAGGGTTTGAGACGATCGATCGAACCAAAAAAACCCTTCTTTCGAATGCCCGCATTCACGATGGTTGTACCATCGACGGTCACATCAGCTGGGAAGAAGGTATAGGGATCCGGGGCCGGCTGGTCGCCGCAGCGCCCGGAAAAGACCTCCATCAGATTGCGTTGCTGGCGGCGCAAGACCTCGTAGTCGGCGGGGTCCATCACCACATCCACCTGAATGATCCGATCGGGATCGAAGGCCATTGGCGTCAAGTCACTATCATTGCACTGAGTGGTGGGTGCAGTTCCAGCTCGTAGGGGTGTCAGATCCTGGACCTTGGTTCCCGTCGCCCACCTATTGGGCAGGCCGAAAGTGCTGTACGTATCCGCATCGTCGAAGCAGAGAGAACTTTCAACGATGAAGGCCGAGGGATTTTCTTCGAGGCGCCAGATCTCCGTGCTGGAGACGCCGCCCGTTGCCACGATGCCTTCGCCCGAGGGGCCGAATTGGACGACACCCGCTGCATCTCGAATTAAGAGTTGCCAGTCTTCATTATTGACCGGAAAGGAGGATGCCGTGATATAGGTTCCACTGGATGCGGCACTCGCCTGGACGTTGATCACCCAATCGCCCGCCAGTGGGTCGTAGCTCACGTCTTCGGGCTGAGTTTCCGCGACGGTGATGATCGTGCCCGCCTCGAGTTGTGTCCACAATACGTCCTGGCTCAGGACCAGGGTCGTGTCCAGAACTCCCAAGACGTAGATGTCGAGTTGCCATCCGCGCAGATCGATTGCGGATTCGGTGAGAACCAATTCGAACCAATCCCCTCCGTTGCCCTGGATCCGGCCCAAAGTGATATCGGAAGCCTGGCCGCCGGCGGAGTCCGCCGAAGCGTCTCCACCATTCAGCCATTTGGTACTCGATACCGCGTTGTACTCGTTCAGGAAAAGTACCGCTCCCGAGGCCGAAAAGAGTGGGAGTACGGCGAAGAGAAGTACCAGAGCCGATCTCAGGGGTGCGAGTCTGCATCGGGGGATGCGGCGCGCCCAAAGAGCATTCCGACCTCCGCTCGTGATCCGCGCTCGGGAGTTCTCGTCTTCTCCCATCGGGTCAGATTTTGATGGCCCCAGTATCATGTTTTCCCCTGATTCTCTTATGGCATTTTAGCCAGCTCATCATGACACACTTAAATGGCATCCATCAATTCTTTTATTCGAATCGGTTGCACGGCATGGCCCCTCTGATCGTTCCAGGGCTCGAATTGCAAGATTCTTAGTATTGAGAGAGTGGGTATTCACGACTGCTGATCCGAAAGTGACAATTCATCGCAGCACCCGGAGTCGAATGCGCCAGCTTCACCCCGGGCTGCGTCCCAGGGGGCGGTCCCAGGAGCCTCAGAAGAGCTCCCTGAAAGTTCGATGTCCTGACGAGAGATGTCCCGATAAGAATAAGGGCGAGGCGAGGGGCCGGATGCGGAATCCGGGCATCCCGAAACGAATCGAATCCCGCGGCCAGTTACTCGCCTGAGTTGGCCCGCTCGCGCCAGAATCGGGAAGTGGACCCGATACCGGCGAGTACAAAAGGAGTCAGGCGTCTTCCTCGGCTGCTGGTACGTGCTCGTCGTATGCCGGAATTCCGTCGAGGATCTCGTACCAGGCTGCCTTTGAGTCGACGAAGATATGGTGGCCGATTCGGGAGCCGGGATCGCCGTCCAAGGCGCCGGCGTGCAGGAAGACCATATCCCTGTCGGCGAGATCCGACGGCACGGGTGAGCCGCAGGTGATGCAGAATCGCACCTTGTAGCCGGGCGTCTCGGCGTACTCCTGGATGTTTTCGTTTCCACTCATCCAGCGAAATTGCTTCTTGCGACAGACCGCACTCGCATGGAATGCCGAGCCCGTGGCACGCCGACATTTCGAGCAATGGCATAGCCAGATTCGAGAGATTCGGCCCTCGATCTGGTATTTGACTTTGCCACATAAGCATTGCCCTTCGATCATGGGAGTCCCCTTTTCTATGCGAGAAGAAAGGCGGTCAGGAGCCGATAGCGTAGCTCCCGGCGCAGGATTTGAAATCTGACCCAGCCAGACCGAAGCAGGGCAGGGCAATTCGCCGGCCGATCGTCTGATCGGCACGTTCCGGTGGCGGCTAGCATTTCCGGGGGCCTGCGACCGGAATCCGCTGCGGGCGGTAGGCCTTGCATCTTGGATCCTTTTCCTGTGGAATTCGTTCGAGGGGAGCCCCCCGCTAGCGCTCGGCCTGGGCCTTATCTCGTCTCTGGCCTTGAGGGAGTCGCAGTGGGAAGAGTTGCTCCCGGGGGTATCCAAACATGAAACCCGCCTACTTCGAAATTATCAGGGACGCCTTGATTCTATTCCCCCGGCTCCTCAAGGCCGGTTGCCAGGTATTGCTGGGACAAATATTTTTCAGGCCGGACGCTCAACTCCAAAAATTCACCTCCGTGCATTGGCTCGCCCGGAAATTGGACGTCGAGCCGCGCCTGATCGATCATGCGAGCATCGAGGAGGTCCATAGCGGAACGGCCACTCGATCGCGCTTGAAGATTCAATACAGTGCATACGAAGGGCCAGCGCCGGGGCCCGATTCGCTCTTCATAAAATCCAGGGCACCGGATTTCGGATCCGTGCTCTTTGGAATTCTCTTCGATCTGGGTGGCAATGAGGTTGCCTTCTACCAGCGAATCAGATCGGATCTGCCCATAAAATCACCCCAGATCTTCCATTCCGAAGGGGACTCCAAGAACTACGCGATTCTGATGGAAGACCTCACGTATAAAGACTGCCACTTTCGCGACCTGGCCTCTGAGTGTTCGATCGAAGAGGCGAAGAGCATCATCTCGGCCTTGGCCCGGCTGCATGCGGAATTCTGGCAGAGCGAACGCTTTGAGACAGATCTCGCCTGGGTCAATTGTTTCGAGACGAATCGTGATTTTCGACTCCTTAATCTGGTGAGGCAGTTGAGTGTTCCGATTGCCTACAAGAAATACGCCCATGTACTGCCCAGGAGTGTCCGCGAAGTCATACCGCATCTGATGAACAACTATCGTCGGCTCGAAGAACAATGGGCAGAGGAGCCTCGGACCCTCCTGCATGGCGATGCCCATCTCGGAAATATGTATTTTCAGGACGGCCAGGCGGGTTTTCTGGACTGGCAGGTCAATCAACGCGGACAGGGTATGCGGGATGTCGCCTATTTTCTGATCAACTCGATGGATACAGAGTTTCGCCTCGCACATCAGGAGGTCTTGATCCGCCACTATCTGTCGACTCTGATCGAATGCGGCATTGTCTTCGATTTCGATCTGGCCTGGCGGCAGTATCGCCTGCAGAGCGTATACGCCTGGGTGGCTGGCATCGTGACGGCTCCCAGTAATTTTCAACCCGAAAGAGTCGTAATTTCAGGTCTGAGCCGTTCTTGCCGCGCCATCGTCGATCTGAACGCCATCGACTTGATCCGAGAACTCTGAAATCGGAAGTCGAGCCCGGCCGCGGGCGTTGTCGGGGCAGCCCGCTGCGGAAGCGCTCGGGCAATTTCCCCTTTCCCGCATCGCCTCCTGCATTCGCGGATGCGACCGAACCCATGACTCGAGTTTCGTTCGCAGGGATGCGGGCTGATCACTCTCAGGGATCTGGCTCGCGACGGGCGAGGCTCTTCGTCATGACTTCGAGATTCGTGAGAGACGGATTCTCTCTTTCGCCATCGCCTACTCGGCGGTTCCGAAGAGAGTGTCCGGAATCGTGGTGAGGAAGGCGTAGTTTCCCGCCAGATCTCTTCGGTGATGCTTATCGTGTTTTACGGCCAGCATTCCCAGAATTCTAAGCGGAAAGCGTCCAAAATTCAGACCGGCGTGGTTGATGACGTTGAGCGTCGTATAGCCGATGAAGAGTACTGCGAAGCTGATGAAGTGAACACCTCCCACCAGCGCAACGGCGACCAGGAATGCCCCGAGCCCGATGCAGGTCTCCGCCGGATGCAGGAGCAGGCTGTCAATGCCGCGCGGATGTCTCGTCCGGTGGTGAACTTCGTGAACGCTGCGGAGCATCTTCCATTCGTGAAAGGGATAGCGATGAACGGCGTAATAGAGGAAATCGTAGAGGATGATCACCATCACGATCTCCAGGGGAATCTTCCAGAATGCGACATGCCCGGAATCGATGAGGAAGTCCTTGAAGAGGAAGGAGGAAGTGAACATGAAGGCCAATGAGACTGCGGAGTTGAGCTTGACGGAGCGGTGCAGGGCCGCAGTGCCGACGGCGCGTTCGGGATCGGGGCTGATGATGTAGTCCTTCATCGTCTCGGAATGGAAGGCGCGCTTCAGGGCTCCGAACGTCAGAAAGCCAGCGCTATATCCGGCGATGAGGATGACGAAGAGTTCCATTTCGATCTCCTTGATTCAGTTTGGAGGGCGGTCCGGGCTGGAGGGCGGCGTTCCAGGGCTGCGACCTCGATGTCTCCACCCCGATGGGCTTTGGCCGTCGTGGGCTCGGATCCATGGGGGAAGTGCCCATGGGAGAGAGGCCTCCTGGTCTCCCCGATCCCGACGTATTCGGACCCATGAAAGAGTCCACGAACCCACTCTAATACATTTTGCATATTGCGTGCAATGTAAAATGTATTATTTTCTCCGAATGGCCAACCTACCGCACCGTATCCGTTTTCCGGTGCCCGCAGCCCGACCCCGCTCCCACGCCGAACGCAGTGCCGAGACCCGCGCCGCGATCCTGGAAGCGGTGAGCGAGAGCGTGGTCGAGGTCGGATTCAAGCGCACGACGGCCGCCGAGATCGCGCGCCGGGCGGGTGTGACCTGGGGCGCGGTCCAGCACCATTTCGGGGGCAAGGACGGCATGCTGGCTGCGGTTCTCGAGGACTCGTTCAACCGTTTCGTCGAGCGGGTCGAGAGTGTGCCCCGCGACGGGCAACTCGAAAAGCGGGTATCCCTATTCGTCGACAGAGCATGGGAGCATTATTCGAGTGCCCACTACCGGACCACCTACGAGATCCTGCTGCATTTTCGTACGCGGGATGACGTCGAAGAGGCACCCGAGTGGTCGGCCATCATGGCGAAGGCGTGGAATGAGATCTGGCGCACGATATTTCACGACGTAGCGATCTCCGGAAAGCGCCACGCCCTGATGGCTCGCTACAGCCTCGCCACACTCTCCGGGCTCGCAGGCCTGCTCTTCCTCTCGGGGGATCCCGCCGACTCTCTGGCACGGGACCTGGAAGTCCTGAAGCGCCTGCTGATTCGCGAACTCTGCGATGAGGAGGAGGGCTGAAGCGCCCGTTGCCACTCTCGCTGGTCATTCGCCGGGGCGACACTTCCGGGAAAGCTTCGATGGCCGCTCCCCGACCCCTGGTCAGGAGTGGTACGAATTCGTATGAATTGGGGACCCCGGGGCATTCCATCCGGAGCGCATTCATGAGAAGCTCTCGGATATGAATCCGACGAGTCCTTCATGGTTCGATTAGCCGACATTCCCGAGGTCGAGAGAGAACATCTTCTCGCGAAGGATTGCACTCCCTTCGACTCGAGGCCCTGGGCAGTGGGGCCAGCGCTCGCCGAGCGGCGGGTCGCGATCATGACGTCGGCCGGGCTCCACCGGGTGGGAGATCGGGCCTTCTCGGTGGTGGATCTCAGCTACCGAGTGATCCCGGGGAATATCCGGGCGGACGATCTCACCATGACCCACTCCTCGCTGCATTTCGACCGCGTCGGGTTCCGGGAGGATGTCAATATCGTCTTCCCGATCGATCGTCTACGCGAACTCGAAGACGAGGGTGTGATCGGTTCGGTCGCCGACTATCACTACTCCCTGATGGGGGCGGGTTGGCTCCCCCATCAGATAGAGCCCACGATGCGGGAACTCGCCCGCCTGCTCCGAGAGGATGCGGTCGATGCCGTCTGCCTTGTCCCCGTCTGACCCAACTGTACCCGCGCGGTCGGCGCGGCCAGTCACTATCTCGAATCCGAGGGCTTGCCCACGACCGGCATCAGCCTCGTGCGCGAGCATACCCTCCAGATGCAACTGCCGCGTTTCCTCTGGGTTCCCTTCGCATTGGGCCGACCCTTCGGCGCGAGCAACGAGCCCGACTTCCAGCGTCGCGTTCTCCGCTCTGCACTCGAACTCTTCGAAGGGCATGATGGTCCGGTGGTGCTCGCCGACTTTCCCGACGACGCCCCCGACTCTACTGCGAATGACGAAGAGGAGGCGATCTGGGCCTGCCCGATTTCATTCCATCCGCCGGCGGAAAAGCTTGCCGACCTGGTCACTGCAACGCTCGAAGAGATCGAGCGACTTGCCCCCTGGCATGAGATCTACTCCCAGCGACGCGGCATGGTGGCGGTGTCGGCGAGTGGACTCGATCGGGAGCGGGTGGTGAAGATTCTGGGCCAGTTCATGGCTGGCGAGACGTCTCCGGAGGTGGAGGTCGACGGGCCGATCCAGGAATGGCTTCGCCTTGGCTGCGATGACCTCCGAACCTGGTACCTGGAGGCGGCCCAGGGGCAGCCGGGCCGAGGTTCGGCGACCGCCCTGCGCGATTGGTTCTGGTGCGATACTGCGGCGGCGCGGCTGATCGGCGCGGCTGCGCGGCGGCTGCTCGAGCATCCCGATCCGGTAGTTCAATTTCTCGCGGCACGCGCCCTCGTCCCACGAGAGTACTTGCCAGAACTCATGCCCGTCGCCGACGCGTCGGAAGGGGAAGCGAAGGAGGATTCACGGCCATGACTGAAGAAAAGGGGAAATCCGTGCAAACTGAGTTCAGGACATTCGAGGGCCCTGCGGCCTGGCGTGCATCCGATCATAACGATGGTGATTGGATCGACTTCTTGACTCCCGAGCAGAAGCGGGAGCTGGCGAATTGCGCTTCTGCCCTGCCCGACGATGAAAGCAGTTGGCTGCGGATGTCCCGCGACGAGCTTTCCCTTCCCTCGCTCGAACCGCGTTTTGATTCGATCAGGGCAGAACTCGAAGAGGGGCGTGGATTTGCCTTGTTGCGGGGCATCGACTTGCCAGCGAGCGATGAGGGCTACGCGTATCGAGTGAATTGGGTCCTGGCGCTGGGGCTGGGAAAGGTGATCGCTCAAAATACCAACGGTGAAGTGATCGGTGCGGTGCAAGCCGTGGTGGATGCCGATGATAATGGTCTCGATACCCGCGGTTATGTGTCGAATGCCGAGTTGCGCTTCCATTGTGACGGAGGCGATGTCGTGACGTTGCTATGCGTTCGGCAGGCTCCCGAGGGCGGATTCAGTTCCCTGGTCAGCATGGTTTCAATCCATAATACGATGATTCGAGAATGTCCGGAACATCTGGCAACCCTTTACCGTGGATTGCATATGTATATGCGAAAAGAGGGCGACCTGGCAGGCCGTGAGTTGCCACGGCGCCCGGTCTTCTTTCCCCAGGAGGATCATATCCTCTGCTGGATCAATCTCAGGCTGATGGAGCTTCCCTTCGAGGCGGCGGGGAAGCTGATGCCGGCTGATGAACGTGCGGCTATGGATGCATTGGAGGAGATTGCCGAGCGTCCCGAGCATAAGCTGACTGTCAAACTTCAGCCCGGTGATATGCTGCTTGTACATAATTTTGTCTGTTTGCATAAGCGTTCGAGTTTTACCGACGATCCGGACCCCGAAAAAGCACGCCTGATGCTGCGGCTATGGTGCAATCTACCCGGAAGTCGGGTGGAGGCGGTACAACCCAAGGAGGCGAGGGGCGGCTATTTTACCCGGCAGCCCTACGTGATTCGGCATATTTTGAATCAAGGCAATGGGCTCAGTTCCTGAAGACTGGTGATAGGGCGGGTCGAAAGAGCGGAGGATCAGGCATCTGCTGAGGAAGTGGCTTCCATCGGTCATTATTGCATCGCTCGTCGGGCTGGCCTTCGGCCTTGGATCCGAGGCGCATGAGAGACTCGGATCCACATTCTCGATCGAGGGGCTGGCGGCGCTGCGAGAATGGATCGACGGCCTCGGATGGCTCGGCCCCGCCGTATTTGTCGGCCTGGTCACCTTCCGGCTCTTTCTATTCCTATCCTCCCACGTGGTGCTCATCCTGGGGGGTCTTGTCTTCGGTGCATGGGGAGGCACGCTATGGGGCGCCATCGGCCTGATCTTTTCCGCGCTCCTGCAATTCACCGCCGCTCGCATTTTCGGTGAAGACTGGGTGCGCTCGCGCTTGCGGGACGGATACGAGACTCTACGAGAGCGCATTCGATCCCTGGGATCCGCTCTGGTCTTCGTGGTCGGGGCCCATCCCGCTGGGCCCATGACACCGACCAACCTCGCGGCGGGCCTCGTCAGTCTGCCCGCCTGGGAGTTCACGCTCGCCGTCAGCCTGGCGGCCCCCCTGCGGGCGGGCGTTTATTCCCTGCTGGGAACCTCGATTTTGAGCTGGGGCCCGCTGGTGTCACTGGCAGTTGGAGTCGGATTGGTGGCCCTGGTCTTGCTTCCGCTCTCGATTCCCGCTGTGCGAAGCTGGGTCCTGGTCACCGAGGCGAAGTCGACGGAGCGAGCCGATGGGGAGGGGAGTGGATGAGGTGGATGCGAGCCATATTCGCCGGGATCCTGCTCGTGATTGTCGCAATGGCTGGCTTCATTCTCTGGATTCTCCAGCCCTCTTCCGATCATCGGCCGATGCGCACCCACGTCCGGGCCACCCTCATCCGCATCCTGGGTAGCGAGGATCGCGAACCCCTGGCGGAGATCTTTCGAAACTGGCATGAGGGGCCGCCCTTCGGTGTGTTGAGGGAGGCACCGACTGCGCATGAATTCCATCGCTCGCTTCGCCCCCTGGATATTCGCTACGAATTGGATGGTGAATCCCATCCGCTTTCGGAGTATCTCGAGCGGGCGAGTGTGCAGGGGATCCTCGCATTGCACGGGGGTGAAGTCGTCTTCGAGGAGTATCACGGCGGGACCACATCCGAGAGTCGATACCATCTATGGTCCGCGTCGAAGAGTTTTACGGGTACGCTGATTGGAATGGCGCTTCACGAGGGGATCATCGAGAGCCTCGATGATCCGGTCGCAAAATACGCATCGCAATTTGCGGGGACCGCCTACGGAGAGGCATCCATCCGACACGTGATGATGATGTCGTCGGGAGTGGACTTCTTCCATTTCCAGGGCTTCCCCGAACGCAATTGGATGTATCTGAGAATCTTTCGGCTACAGCACGATCTCGACGATTTTTCTGCGGAGTTGGGCAGGCGCGTACCCGCTGGTAGCGATTTCAACTACCTGGCGACCGATACCCACGTGCTTTCCGCCGTTCTTCGCCATGCCTATGGCCGACCCTTTCTGGCAATCGTCCAGGAGAAAATCTGGAACGAATTGGGAATGGGTGGCGATGCGCTCTGGTCCCAGAACGTCCCAGGGCCCGAAGGCGTGAGCTTCGGGCATTGTTGCCTTGCGGCGCGACTGATCGATTTCGCACTCCTTGGAGAGTTTCATCTCCGGGACGGAGTGTGGCGCGGCCGTCGACTCGTCCCAGAGGGCTGGGTCGCGATGGTTGGAGCGCCGAATGCAGCCTTCCAGGAGCCCAGCGACGCTTCGTCCGGTTATGGGATGCAGTTCTGGGTGCCCCAGGGCTACGATGGGGAATTCTACGCAGCGGGGGCCTTTGGACAATACCTCTGGGTCGATACGCAGCGAGATGTGGTCGTCGCCCAGTTTTCCGCACAATTTCCCGGGGAGATTGAAGATCGTGAGCGCAACGCGGCATTCCGCGCCATCGTTTCAGCAGTTCTGAATGAGTGAGAGAGTCTGAATTCAGAAGGCGTCTGGTATCGGCGCTCGAGTATGGCCGTGATATCCATTCCCCGCCCGGGCCCTGAACTCTGGCCACGTCCGCAGCTGCAGCGGTATTGGGAAGGGCTCGAGTTTTCGGCCGACCCCTACGGGATTCGCGTCGTGGAGGCTTGCTTCAGTAGGGGAATCCGAGCGGCTTTATTATGCCTTTTCCGGTCGGATCGTTCGGGACGGATCCATCCGATCTCCATTCGGGCATGGCCGGAAGAGATTGCTTTTCGCTCGCGATATCGAGAGGGGGGAGCGGCTCCAGGGCCGTGCAGGCCACGACACGGGAGATCCACCAGAGGAGGTCGGGCTGGCAAGCGCATGAAGGAGGTTGGAAACGTCCGCGAAGGGCCGCCGGGTTGTTCGAGTCATCTTCCCCTGAACCGCAGGCGCCACAGCGCCCGGACACGCGCCCCCGACTGCCCGAGTGAGATGCCTTTGGGGCCGGAGGGGCACTGCCGCCGACACGCTGCGGGCGAGTAGATCAATTCGCCTCGAGGATCTCTCGCAGTTCGGGGGATGAACGCTTCGCTTCCCTCAGATCCTGCAATGCACGAATGTGGATGTCGCTTCGCCGGCCGAGTGCGGATTCGTAGCTGGGGCGGGCCTTCAGGCGCTTGAAGTAGCCCTCTATGCGGGGCCGCTTTCCGTCGCCGAGGAAGAGTTCGGTCCAGTCCACTTCGTCGAGCCTTTCGAAGATCGCCATCCAACTCACGTCGGCGAGCGTGAACGTCTCCCCGCAGATCCAGGTGCGTCCATCGTCGAGCAGTTCTTCCATATGATCGAGGTGTGCCTCCATGGCGCGGCGGGACTTGCGAATCGCCGCCCTCGCGGGTGGCGGCAGCCTGTGGATGCCGCGGAGCTTCAGGGCCGAGAAGAGCAGGGGTCGGCGCCGATCCCCGTGGAAGAGCAGCCCCTCGGCCAGGCGCCACCAGGGGATGTATTGCAGCATCGTCGTGAAGATCGGAATCGTAAATCCGGGCATGACATTCCCCGGTGTGGTCTCGAATTTCCCGAGAAGGTCTCCCTTCAGGCCCGCCAGATCGACCCAGCGCTCCACCTCGGCTCGCAGTTCTGGGGTATCGCCGAGCATCTCGGCCCCCTTGGCTCCGGCATGCTCTGCGGCGTAGAGGATCTGCTCGTGCGACTCGTAGATAGGATGACCGTGATGAACGAGAACGGGGACCGTGAACCCGGGGTTGACCTTCAGGAAAGAGCGGCTCAGATTCTCATAGAAGCCCGTTTCGATCAGCTCGATATGATGGCTCTGATGGGGGAGTTCGAGCTCGGCCATGCACACACGCAATTTCTTGGAGCATATCGAGAGCAGGTTCTGGTAGATCTCCCACTCCTGGTCATGCGGGAGGTCGATTTGATCGTGGAGCCCCCCCGTCATGGGATGCGTGCGCCTATGGCCGCGCTCGTAGAGGAAGAAGCATATGCTTCCGATCAGGATCGCAACGACGATATACATCAGATGTTCCTGCGTTCCCCCAGACAGCCGGGTCGGCTGGGGATCGTTCCCTGGGTAGCACTGCGTAGCAGACTCGGAAAGGAGCGCGGTGGGAGGGCCTGGCGCGGATCGATCGCAGCATATTCCGCACCCGAGGCCCTGACGGCTTCCAACGGCTGGAGGGCTTTGGGAGCCAGAGTTTCCGAAGCTGTTGAAATCGTGTATATCCACGATCATGCGATTGGGATCTGCTCTTCCTATTCCTCTGATCCGCCGGGGCCTGGAAGCGGATCTGCCTCGATGTGGCGTTCTGGCGCCGGATATGCTCTGGATATAAAAGTCGAATATTGGTCCCGGGGGAGGAGTATTAAATGAAAGTGATCAAGATCGGTGCGGGGGTGATCCTGGCGATCCTGGCCCTATTGGTCGTCCTGGCGCCCTTGGGGCCATTGCCGGGGATATTCATTGGGGGAACGCTGACTGAGGTGCCGGCACAATGGCAGGATACTTCGGCCGTTCACGAGATCAGACTTCGCGTACCGGGAACGGTAGCCAGGGTCGTCACTATCTGGGTCATCGAGGTCGACAACGAGCTTTATGTCATCGGCGCCGAAGACAGCGTATGGGTGTCGATGATAGGGCAGGGGAGTCCCGTCGAAATGCGCCTCGGGGATGATCTCTACTCGCTCAGAGCCATCCCCATGAGCGAAGGCTGGCAGCCGATCTACGAGGCATACCTCGATAAGTATCGACCCGACTATCCCGATATCGTGAGCGATTTCCCCGAAGTGGAAGATGCCGAGGGGGGAGGGGCGATCTTCCACTTGGCTCGCAATTCGTGAGAACGAAGGGCCTTCGCTCCTTCTCTCTAGCCGCGCATCCAGCCGCGCATCCAGCCGCG
>CAYTAT010000005.1:104090-140264 GCA_964435795.1 uncultured Spirochaetaceae bacterium | reverse complement strand
AGCCGCGCATCCAGCCGCGCATCCAGCCGCGGAAGACCCTGGGCCGCAGGCGGGATCCGGCTTCCGCCCCGGCTGCGCGGGTTTTCCGAAGACGAGTTCCGACGTGAAGATTTGCGGATGCATAATGGGATCTTGACTTTCTCCCAGCATGCCGGCACCCCATCTCCGGAGGTCCTCTCGGCAGCGACCGGCGTGGCTTCCAATCAGATGACGACGAGCGAATCGATTTGCCGCGGCTCCTCTCGAAGCCCTATGCAACGCGAGGCGCGCAAGCGTCTGCATGGGCTCTATCCGCCGGATCGGGATGGGGACGCGTCATGCTGAAGACCGCGATCGGCTTCATTTCGCGGCTCGGCCTGGCTTTGGTTCTGCTCTCGACCCTCGGAGGTTGCGGCTCCGACCGCGGGGATCGGCTCATTCGTCTCGCGCATGGGCTGGGGACTTCACACCCCGTGCATATCGCTTTGGAGTATATGGCTGAGCGCACGCGTCTTCGCTCGGCTGGCCGGTTGATGGTCGAAATCTATCCCGCCGAGCAACTCTGCAGCGAGCGGGAATGCCTGGAGCTCTTGCAGATCGGAAGTCTGGACATGACGAAGGTCTCAGCCTCGGTGATGGAAAATTTCGCACCGGGCTTTCGGGTTCTCGGATTGCCCTATCTCTTCCGAGATTCGGCGCATGAGCGTGCAGTGCTGGAGGGAGAAATCGGTCGGCAGCTGCTCGAGGAAGCCAGACCGAAACGGCTTCTCGGACTTGCCTTCTACGATGCCGGAAGCCGGAGTTTCTATACCCGTAATACACCCATCAGGAGGCCGGAGGATCTGGAGGGGCTCAAGATCCGAACCCAGGAGAGCCCAACGGCGATGGCCCTCGTCAGGGCTCTGGGTGGATCGCCCGCTCCCCTGGCCTGGGGGGAACTCTACTCCGCGCTTCAGCAGGGCGTGGTGGATGGTGCCGAGAATAATCCGGCATCGTTTCATCTCTCGGGCCATTTCGAGGTGGCACGATATCTGACCCTGGATGAGCATACGAGCGTGCCCGATGTTCTGATGATCGCCACCGCCACCTGGGGGAGGCTCACGGATGCTGAACGCGAATGGCTGCGTGGAGCCGTGGAGGATTCGATTACCCTGCAGCGCACCCTCTGGCGCAAGAATAGGGATTTGGCCCTGGCGGCCGTTGAGGCTGCCGGCGTGACGATTATTCGTCCCGATAAATCTCTATTCATGCAGAGGGCGGATGATGTCGTGTCGACGCTTCCGGATTCGGAATCACTTCGCGCTCTGCTGAGGAGTATCCACGATGCGGGCTCGTAGGGGGTTTCGGGCCGGCATGCTCGAACTGTCTGCCATTCTCGACCGTATGCTCTTGGCGTTGCTGGCCCTTCTCATGGCGGGGGCCGTTCTCAACGTTCTCTGGCAGATCATGTCGCGCTATGGATTGGGTGATCCAAGCCCCTGGACGGACGAACTGGCCCGCTATCTCCTTATATGGTTCGGAATTCTCGGATCCGCGGCCGCGTTGGGACGGAATGCCCATCTCGCTATAGACCTGCTGCCCAAGAAACTCCCAAGAAAGTTGCTGCTTCCTCTCGATGTTGGAGTCGATCTGCTGGTGGGGAGTTTTTCCGTGGGTGTACTGATTTTCGGTGGCTCACGTCTGGTGAAGATGAGTTTCGATCTCGGACAGTATTCTCCCGCGATGGGTATCCCCATGGGCGCTGTCTACGTCGTGATTCCGATCGCGGGAGGCCTGATGCTTTCGTATTGCCTGCGCTCCCTGATGCTTCGCGCAGGGCCCGGGCGAGACTCCTCCGATGTCTGAATGGCCCCTGCTCCTGCTGTCGCTGGGTCTTCTGCTCGGAATCCGGGTTCCCGTTGCCATCGCGATCGGAATTTCTACCGTTCTGGTTCTCGCTCGTAGCCTCCCCCTCGATGTGACGCTGACCACCACGGCCCAGCGGATCGCGACGAGTCTCGATTCGTTCACGTTGCTGGCGATTCCCCTTTTCATCCTGGCAGGCGAGTTGATGAGCCGCGGGGGAATCGCCGAGAGGTTGATCCACCTGGCTCGTGCGATGCTGGCCCGTCTTCCCAAGGGGCTGGCGCATGTCCACATTCTCGCCTCGATGCTCTTCGGTTCTCTCTCGGGTTCCGCCGTGGCTGCGGCCAGTGCCGTGGGGGGGGTGATGGCGCCCCGAATGCGCGAGGAGGGCTACTCGCGGGGCACGGCCGCTGCGGTCAATATCAGCTCAGCTACAACGGGCTTGTTGATTCCGCCGAGTAATGTGCTCATCATCTACTCGCTGGCCAGCGGTGGAGTCTCCATCACGGCTCTCTTCGTTGCCGGCTACGTCCCCGGGTTGCTGGTGGGGCTTGCGCTCGCCCTGGCGGTGCAGCTGAGCGTACCTGCTCCAGCGGTCGAGATCCCCGGCGGATCCGATTTCAGGCGCACATTCCTGGAGGCGTTTCCCTCCCTGGGACTTCCCGTACTCGTGATGGGCGGGATCGTGGCGGGTATCTTCACACCCACCGAGGCGTCGGCAATCGCCGTTTTCTACGCCCTTTCGCTATGCCTCGCATACGGGAGCTTATCTCTTGCGGATCTGCCCGGCGTGCTCTCCGACGCCGCCATCACGACCGGGGTCGTGGTTCTGCTGGTCGCGACATCGATGGCACTCTCATGGCTGCTCGCATTTGAGAGAATCCCCCAGCTCCTGGCGGAGAACCTGATGGCGGGCATCGAAAATCCCATCATTCTATTGCTGGCCATCAACCTTCTTCTTCTCAGCGTGGGAACATTCATGGACATGACCCCGGCGATCCTGATCTTTGCGCCCATCTTTCTTCCCGTAGCCGTGGGCCTGGGAATCGACCCGATTCACTTTGGCATCATGATGGTTCTCAACCTCTGTATAGGTCTCTGCACCCCTCCGGTCGGGACCGTATTATTCGTGGGTTGTGGAGTGGCTGGGACGGGTCTCGGCGAGGTGATGAAGCCACTTCTTCCGATGTATCTCGCCATGCTCCTGGTGCTGGGCCTGGTGGTGGCCGTTCCCGGAATCAGCCTCTGGTTGCCTGGCTTTCTCGGCTATCTCACCCCCTCTCCCTAGTTGCATTTCGGTTCTGAGAGGGGCCCGGGGCTGCTCCTGCACTCGATGCGAATGAGTCCGAAGGTTCTTGTGGGTTTTGCATGCGGCGGCGGCTCACCCTCTCTCGAAGGCGGTGTGATTCGGGAAGCGTAAAGACCGACGAGTTCTGACTCCGCCAGGATCAGGCGCCGCGTCTACAGCCCCGCCTTCGCAGCAAGCTCGCTTCTGCCACTCCGGAGAGTGAGCCCAGGCCTGGGAAGGCCGCGAGAGGGGATATTCCGTGATCCCATCCCATTGGATTTCTGCCTTGAGCGTTTTGCAGGACGTTGTGCAGCAACGCGGCCCATGGGGCTGAGGAAGCTTCGCACGGATGCGGGCCCGGATCGGCTCCCCCCGGTCGAGGCAGCAGGGTCTAGCATCCGGAATATCAGAGGTTCGCCAGTGGCGCAAAGCTCGAGAGTCGGCGGCGCTTGCTCGGGATCCAGGCGCTGATCGGAGCCGGGTGGAAATTGGGCGCGAATGGTATCGACATCGGGCATGATCGTCCGCACTTCGTTGTCTCCTGGCCCGAATGGGCTGGGCGATCCGACTCCTGCCGGATCGCGGAAGAGATCGGAATATCGGGAAGCCGGCCTCATTCTCTTTCGTGCTGGAGCTCTCCTGAGCAGTGCTCTTAGCTGTCATCGGTCGTCCCGGCTGATAGACTCCTACCTTCGGTCTGTGAAGGTCAAGAGGAGGTAGCCCCAAATCATGTATCGCCTTTTGGTCGGGGTTTCGATCCTCTGCTTCGCATTGTTGGTTTCGATGGCGCTGGCCGCCTCGGCTGCATCGCCAGCATGGGATCTCGTTATCGCCGGCGCTCGCGTCATGGACCCGGAGTCTGGCCTGGATGGCGTGCGCTGGGTGGGGATTCGCGACGGTCGGATCGCTGCGATTTCCGAGAGCCCCATCGAGGGTGCAGAGACGCTCGATGCAAGCGACCATGTGCTCGCGCCGGGTTTCATAGACCTCCATGTTCATGGACAGGATCCGCAGAGCTACGATTTTCTCGCCCGTGACGGTGTCACCTCAGCACTCGAACTCGAAGCCGGCGTCCATGATCTCGACGGTTTTCTGGATCGGCGCGAAGGCAGGACCCGCATTCATTTTGGTGCATCGGCGGGCCACATTCCGGCCAGGGCCTTCGTATTGGATGGTATTGGCCTGGAACATCTTCTCACCGCCCGGAATATGGAAAGCCGATGGCGACTCCTCTGGACGGGATTTCGAAGTTGGCTCCAGGGTGAGAGCCGATGGGGAAGGGGCCGGGCCAGCCCGTCGGAACAATCGAGAATACGGACTGCACTCATGAACGAATTGGATCGGGGAGCAATAGGAATCGGCATGGGGCTCGCCTATACGCCGGGGGCCGACGCTCGCGAAATCCAGTCGATCTTCGATCTGGCCGCCGACTACGGAGTGCCGTGTTTTGTCCACCTTCCCGCCCAGGCGGGTCCGAACGATATGGAGCCTCTTGAAGTAGTCATTGGTTTTGCGCGAGAGGCAGGAGCCGCACTCCACGTGGTGCACATCAACAGTTCCAGCCAGGACGCCGTGGGCGCTTACCTGAACCTGATAGAATCCGCGCGAGAGGAAGGACTCGACATCAGCACGGAGGCCTATCCCTACACGGCCGGTTCGACGTTGATCGAAACGGCTCTCTTTGATGAAGGTTGGGGCGAGCGGCGTGGCATGGACTATGGAGATCTGCAATGGGCTGCCACAGGGGAGCGCCTTACGGCGGAGAGCTTTTCCCGCTATCGCAAGCAGGGTGGCACCGTGATCCTGCATTTCATGAAAGCCGAGAATGTGGCGACCGCCATTACCCACCCGCTCTCCCTCATCGCCTCCGATGGCATGCCGATGTCGGATGCGAGCCCGCACCCACGCGGAGCCGGTACACGTGCGAGGGTGCTGGCCGAATATGTTCGCGAGCGCGGAGATCTGGACCTGATGTCAGCGCTGCGGAAGATGTCGTTGGCTCCGGCAGAGCGGCTGGAGGCATTTCTTCCCGCCATGCGAAAGAAGGGGCGAATTCGCATCGGTGCCGACGCCGACCTGGTTGTCTTCGATCCGGCCCGCGTTCGCGATCGAGCCACCTTCGAACGCCCCCATCAGGCTTCTGAAGGCATCCCCCATGTGCTCGTGGACGGAGTTTTCGTCGTTCGCGACGGTGAGTTGATAGAGGAGGTGGCGCCGGGAAGGCCCCTTCGCGCCCATCCGGGGAGTCGCGAGTAGCAGCCCATTATCCGCGGTGTTCAGCCCTACTGCGCCTGGTAATTGCGTGTCGGGATCGGGGCCTCTCGCTACCGACCTGGGAATCCCCTTTCGATGCATCCCGATACGATATTCTTCCGACTCCGGGGCACGGCAGTGGGCCGAACGAATCGGTTGCGATTGCGAGGAGATCCGGCCGACAATATTCATTCCTGATGGCGGCTCGTCCGCCGGCGCGCGCTCATCCGCATCTTCGACTGCCAGGCGAGCATGAGTTGCAGGGGGGTGCTCGCGAGCGATTCGGACTAGCTTCTAGTCAATGGGGAATGGCCTGATTTTATTACGAGTAGAAATATTCATCCGTATCGGCGTGATCCTAATCGCTCTTCTTTCCTTGGGGTCGATTCCACGGGTCGCCGCTTCGGAACTCTCCTCCCCCACGCCCGATTGGCGGGCGAAAGTGGATGGTTCGTTGTTGAAGAGTTCGTCGCAGACGGGGAGCGTCGAGTTCCTTCTCTTCCTGCATGAACAAGCGGATCTCTCGGATCTCGGCGCTCTGGAAAAGGATGGCCGCCGGTCGAAACTCTCGCGTGTCGAGAAGGGCGCCGCGGCCGTTGCTCGATTGCAGAAGCTGGCGGCAGTCTCCCAGTCGAGCCTCGTGGATGGGCTCGCACGCGCTCGATCTCTCGCAATCGAGAGCGGACTCCCGGAGTTCCGAAGTTTCTGGGCGGCGAATATGATCTGGGTTCGCGGGAGTGGGACGCTGATGCGAGAGCTGGCCCTTGATCCCGCGGTTGCACGGGTCATGGCCAATCCCAGGGTGCAGTTCTCCCTGCCCCCCCAACCCTCGAGTGATCGCTTGCCGTCGGGAATCGCGGGCATCGAATCCAATCTATCTCTTGTCGGAGCCCCCCAGGTCTGGAGCCTGGGAATTAGTGGAGAGGGGGTAGTGATCGGAGGACAGGATACGGGCTACGAATGGGATCATCCCGCTCTCAAGAACCAATATCGTGGCTGGGATGGATCCACGGTGGATCATGCCTACAACTGGCATGACGCAATCCATTCGGGAGGCGGGAGTTGCGGCGCAGACTCGAGCGTTCCCTGCGACGATCATAACCACGGGACCCATACCATGGGCATCATGGTTGGTGATGACGGTGGCGGCAACCAGATCGGGATGGCGCCGGGCGCTCGCTGGATCGGCTGCCGAAATATGGATGTCGGCTTTGGGACTCCCGCCACCTATACCGAGTGCTTCCAGTGGTTCATGGCACCGACCGACGAGAACGGACTCAACCCGGATGTGAGCAAGGCCCCCCATGTCATCAACAACTCGTGGAGCTGCCCCGATTTCGAGGGATGCGTGGATCCGCTCATCCTGGAGACCGTCGTGAATAACGTGCGCAGCTCGGGAATCTTCCTCGCGGTCAGCGCAACAAATGACGGACCCAGCTGCAATACCATCGTCGAGCCGCCAGCAATTTACGAAGGAAGCTTCACCGTCGCCGCTACAAAGAACTCGGACGATATCGCCAATTTCAGCAGTCGTGGCCCCGTAACGGTGGGTGGCGGTCCCGCCAAGCCCGACATCAGTGCTCCAGGCGTGAGCATTCGCTCGAGCATCCGGGGTGGTGCGTATTCGAAGCTGAGTGGAACCAGCATGGCGGGGCCGCATGTAGCGGGTCTGGTCGCCCTGCTGATCTCGGCTTCCCCTGAGCTCGCAGGCGAGATCAATTCTCTCGAGTCGATCATCGAGGCGAGCGCATTGCCACTCACCACCAGCGAGGGATGCGGGGGAGACGGCCCCACGGACATTCCCAACCACACCTTCGGCCATGGGAGGATCGACGCCCACGCAGCCGTCCTCTCCATCCCCGTGCCCACGCCCGGTCTCTCTCCCATCGGTCTCGTCTTCCTGGCCGCAGCTTTTCTCTTCTCGGCTCTCCTCTTTGCGCGTATCCCGGCATTGGAGAAGTCCGGGAAATCGAGGCGGACCTCGACTTCGCCTCGCTAGCCCGCTATGGGCATGGTGGCCTCGACACGAGTCGCGCTGCGCTGACCGCATCTTCGAGAGGCTGAGGGCCAGATCCAGGGGGATGAATTTCCCGGACCCGTGCGTGGAGTGGCGCCTTCCGCCCCGGGGCGGAGCCTGGCGACAACTCTCTGCCCGCGTCGGGAAGGCAATGGCGGCCCCGGCACCCCCCCCAAAAAAGAAAAAGGAAAAGAAAAAGGAAGAAGTACGCCCGACGATCGCATGAAATCCTCAACCCTCCTTTACTTGAATTCGATATAATGGCATTATATATGCCAATATAAATAGATTGATTCCGTCCGCGTCGGCTCGCGGCTTCAGCGTCGTCGCAATTCGATGCAAAGGGATTCACCAATGCGCAGAGCAATCGTTCTCATAGTCATCGCAGGCCTGGTGGGCATGGCGGCCTGGTTCAAGCGCATCGACCTGATGTTGGCCCTGGTCAAATTCCGATCTGAAAGCGAGTACGAGGTCGCGGAAAATCGTGAAATTTTCTGGGAGCAGGGGCCACGGGAAATAGTGGCAGGTGATCGACCCCCGAATATCATTCTGATCCTGGCCGACGACCTGGGCTACAACGACATCTCGACTTTCGGCGGCGGGGTTGCCGGTGGCCGGGTGCAGACTCCACATATCGATCGACTGGCTGCCCAGGGCGCCGTATTCGAACAGGCTTATGCGGGGAACGCCACCTGCGCACCTTCGCGCGCCATGATCATGACGGGCCGTTATCCCACCCGGACCGGCTTTGAATTTACCCCTACACCCTCCGGTATGGGTCCGCTGGTTTCCATGATCGGCAATAGCCTGGACAACGGCTTGCCCCCAGGCCGATTCAACGACGATAGATCTGCGGATGCCTTGCCCTTTGAGGCGCAGGGCCTGCCGAGTTCAGAGGTGACGATCGCAGAGATTCTGCGGGATAAGGGCTACCACACGGCACATATCGGAAAGTGGCATCTGGGCAGGGGCGAGGGCTTTCAGCCATTGGATCAGGGCTTCGACGAGAGTCTGCTGATGGCTGGCGGTTTCTACCTGCCCGAAGACGATCCCCATGTCGTCAATGCCAGATTGGACTTCGATCCGATCGATCAATTCCTCTGGGCGCGTATGACTTTTGCCGCCTCATTCAATAATGGCGGCGATGAGCGATTTGAGCCGGGTGGCTATCTGACGGATTATTGGACCGACGAGTCGATCCAGGTGATCAAGGCCAACCGCAATCGCCCATTCTTCCTCTACCTGGCTCATTGGGGCACGCATACTCCCCTGCAAGCGACCCGCGAGGACTACGAGGCGGTGGGCGATATCAAACCCCATCGACTGCGGGTTTACGCGGCGATGATCCGTGCATTGGATCGCAGTGTCGGACGGATCATGACGGCCTTGGAAGAAGAAGGTCTTTCGGAAAATACGATTCTGATGTTTTCCAGCGATAATGGTGGCCCGGGTTATATCGGCTTGCCCGATATCAACGAACCCTTTCGAGGCTGGAAGATCACGAACTTCGAGGGCGGGCTACGGGTGCCGATGTTCATCAAATGGCCGTCGCATATTGCGGCGGGCAAGAGGCTGAGCGAACCGGTTGCGCATATCGACATCATGCCGACGCTTGTCGCGGCAGCACAGGCCGCACCTCCGAAGGCCGTTACGATCGATGGCCGCGACCTGCTGCCTCTGGCTACGGGGAAAGGCGCCGAATCCTGGTCTCGCGACACCTTGTTCTGGCAGAGCGGCTACTACCGCGTCGTGCGACACGGAGACTGGAAGTTGCAGGTCTCCGACAATCCCAGCAAGGCTTGGCTCTATAATCTCAAGGATGATCCGACGGAGCGGAATAACCTGGTCGAGTCGCGTCCGGATAAGCTGAATGAACTGAAGGCTCTGCTGGACGCCCATCGGGCGACGGCGCGTTCGCCCCTCTACCCCTTCGTCGCCGAGATGCCCGTTGCAATCGATAAAACGCTGGCTGAACGTTTCCAACCGGGTGACGAGTACATCTACTGGCCCAACTAACTTCGATGAGAAAATTCCGGGTCGATGGCGGAATCATGGCGTATTGAAGCGGATTGAGTGGCCCCGACTGATCCTCTACCGATCCCCTCCCTGGCCTTGATCGATCGGATTGGAAAAGCAGGCAACCTTTCAGCCTCTGGCTCGAGGGAGGCGCGCGAATCTCGTGAAGAGGGTCGAGTCGGAGCCCGATCCCTGAATCGGGGCGTATATGATTCCCGGATTTCCGACGCGTTGATCGGTATGCTGACGTTCGTGCCGATCTTCCTGCCCGGTATTCGAATGCGAATGCGGAAAACGAGATCCATCCCGGCCTTGCCGGGCGCTTCGCTGTGTTCGCGTGATTTCGCGCACGTCCTTGTCCACTGATTCGGATCAGGATAGATCTTCGACCAATTCGAGAATCGTGCCGTCGGGGTCTCTGAAACAGACGAAGCGAGAACTCGGCCGGCCTTCCCAGACGACAGTCGCCGGTTCTCCTACGATTTCCACCCCGTGACCACGAAGCTCAGCCAGATCGGCTTCGAGATCGGAACTGAAGAGGGCGATGCGGGCGATTCCAAGATGGTTGAGCTTCGAGTAGGGAGCTTCGGCATCCCTTGGGTTTCTCCATTCCAGCAGGTCGATCACAAACCGAGAGCGGGCGTCTCGCAGCCTCATCAGGCCACCGCGAAGGTTGTACTCGCTGAATCCAACCGCTCCAGCCACTTCCGGCGTATTGTATTCCGGAACCTCGAGGAAGAGCTCGAAACCAAGTCTTTCATAGAATTGACGCGAGACCTGGAAATCGCTGCAATTGATGTTTACGTGAACCAAGCCCTTGATGTTCATTCCAATTTCCTCTGCTATGCGATAGTCCTCAGGCCACGATATTGCCATGATCGACGACCGGTTCGGCACCTGTCACGTGCTTCGACTCATTTGAGGTCAGGAAGAGCACCCTATAGGCGACGTCGTTGGGCTCTCCCAGCCCGATGGCGGCCCGGGCCGACTGACGATCCTGATGCTCGGGCAGCTTGATGTCCCTCAATTCCTCGAGGGCGATCTCGACCATTGGAGTATCGATGCTACCCGGGTGAACGGAGTTGCAGCGGATTCCATTTTCGCCCTCGCGGCAGCAGACGGCGACCGATTTTGTCAATGAGTGGATTGCCCCCTTTGTCGCCGAGTAGGCAAAATAAGGAGAGATTCCCATCCGGGCGGCAGTGGGCGATATGTTGATGATGGAGCCCCCGCCGCCTCGCTCCATGGTGGGAATTGCGTGGCGACAGCCGAAGAATGTGTCATCGAGGTGGACGGCCAGGGTGCGCCGCCAGATTTCAGTCGTGGTTCGGAGGACGTCGGCAATGGCTGCTATTCCCGCGTGGTTGACCAGGATATCCAAGCGACCGTGGCGATCCATCACTCGCTCCATGAGGGCAGGCCAGCTTTCTTCTTGCGAAACATCCTGGCATACGAAGTCTGCCCCGATTTCCCGGGCGGCTCTCTATCCCGCCCACTGGTCGATATCCGTCATGATGACTGAAGCACCTTCGGCGGCAAGCATGCGGGCGTCGGCTTCGCCGAGCCCCGATGCGGCACCCGTTACGACGGCCACTTTTCCTTCTACTCTCCCCACGCTTCCTCCATCCCCGCGGCTCTATATTTTCATGTCCTGCTGCAGCCGAGGGAGGTAGCAGGGAAGGCTCTTGGATTCGCTCGGCTGGCAGAGAATAGGATATCCCGTTCGACTCTCGCTTTCGGTCGGGCGACCAGTCATGCCTGAGGCGAATCCATTCCGGGAACCGAGGACGTTCATACATAGGGAAGGCGATTCGTCAGTCACACGGATAAAGGAGAAATCGGGAAACGTATACTTTCCGTGGAGGTATTCTCAGGCCCCTTCAATCCTCCGAATCTGAGAATCATGATGTCGGGAATCAAATCCGGCTCGCGGGTTATGGGAACCAGAATCCCGGCGATGATAAAAGCGCGAGTTCTGCCGCCGTGGAGTGCTGACGAATGCTCCTTGTATGGTTCTGCGACGATCAGATCGTCGTTGCCCTTCCCCGATATGTCTCCGGTCGCGATCGTGTTGCTGAAGAGGCCCGATTGAGGAAGCCAGCGTCGAAGTCGGATCAATTCGGGCAGTCGAGGAAATCCGCAATGTCCAGGAGAGGGAGTACGCAGGCCCCCTCGTGGCCGAGCGGGAGACTCCTGCGCGCGGCATCCCGGCGCTTGCAAGACCAGATCCGATGTTCTTTCCACTCCGACTGCTCAAGCAGGTCCATGAGTTGTCTTGGGGTCTGTCCCACCGATTGCAGACATGGTGAAGAAGAGGATCGGATGGATTCCGGCAGGTCGGCAGCGAGCACCCCAATATGTCTGCGCTAGGCTCCTTGAGCCGATGAAACCAGACAGCGAAGGGCGAGTGAAATGATCGAACTCTATGGTTTGAGAATGAGCAACTACTACAGCCTGGTGAAGGCTCTACTGATAGAAAAGAATCTCGAATTTGATGAGGTCAAGGCCCCGCCAACCCAGAAAGAAGATAACCTCGCCCGTACCCCGATGGGAAAGATGCCGTCGATCGGGGTGGATGGTAGATATATGTCGGAGTCACTCGCCATCGCGGCCTATCTCGATCGCATTCAGCCCGAACCGGCACTCCTTCCCGCAGACCCTTTTTCCGTGGGCAAGGTGATCGAATTGGTTTGTCATCTCAAACTCGACGTAGAATTGGTGGCCCGTCGCTGCTTGCCGGAGGCATTCTTCGGTGGCAAGGTAAGTGATGAAACAAAAGAGAGTACGAAAGCGGACCTGGCCAAGGGCATGGCGGCGGTCGACCGAATCTTCGTGGGGGGCCCCTATGCGGCGGGCTCCGAGTTGAGCCTGGCCGATTTCTACACCTTTTACACCTTTGGTCTCTCGGGAGGCATCACGCAGGCAATCTTCGGTGACGATCTCCTCGCCGACCACCCCAGGATCCAGGCTGTGATGGCCCACATGGCCGAACATCCGAGTGTCAAGCGGGTCGAGGCTGAAAAAGCAGCGTGAGACTCGCTGCCAGCGCCCCTCGTATATGGGGTCGCGGAGGCACGGAATAATGAGGGCCTCGGCTTGTTTCGGCCTGAGGCGCGTTCGTGCCCCGGCCAGTTGTAGCGGGTAGCCCAGCTAGACCGGGTCCTCGGGGAGGCTCCAGGCGGGACACTCGACTGCTATCCCCTCCGCAGACGCGCTCCCGGCCAACCGAAGGCATGGGGTGGATTTACCGCTCCCGTCGCGGAAAGTCTGCCTTCCCCGATGGATCTCCGAGTGCAGCAGCCCAGATCTTATTCGCGAGCGCTCTGAAGGGGCCCAAATTGACCACCTCAGGTCGAAATCGGCCGCATCGCGGGCGCGCCAGGGGGGAAATCTGTCTTTGTAAATAGCTGCTTTTAAATGAAATTTAGGGTTCCCCCCGTTTGGCCCGATAGTTGCGATTACAATGCAGAAATACTTAATCGGGCGCTGTTTTTCATAGCGAGACCAAGGGATCAAAAAATGAGGATGTGGCTCCAGAGAGATTTGACAGACCTGAAAAGGAAGTGGGCGGGGACTCAGTCGTGGGCACTTCTTTTGATTGCGGCACTGGGACTGATTCTGACTGTCCGGAGCGTATCGAATGTGGCTGAGGAGGCGCGCCGGGCCGCTGCGATCCAGAATGCGATGATGCTGGCGCGTTCCGTCCGCACCTTCCGCGAAGTCTATACCGACGAAGTCGTCGCCAAATCCAGAGCCAACGAATTTGGCATCAGTCATCAGGAGGGCAGGTCTCGGGCCTCCTTCACCCGGACTCTCAATCGCAGCCTCGACCTCGTCAATGTGATTGGCGGGACCGACCTGGAATCGAGAGCGCAACTCTACAGCCCCAATGTCTTCGAGTGGAGCGAGCGTTCAGGGCTTCCCGATGATTTCGCCAGGAGGGCCTGGGCTGAGCTTTCCGCCAACCCAGGAAAAGCGGTGCAGGCTTTTGAGTCCAGAGACGGTCGCATGTTCTTGCGCTATGCGACATCCGATCTCATGACTGAATCCTGCGTCGGATGTCATAATAATTACCCGGGGTCGCCTCGGACTGATTGGCGAGTTGGCGATATGCGAGGCGTCCTGGAAATATCTCTCCCCCTTGATCGCCAGTTGGTGGCCGCTGATGAGCGGATATCTAGCGTTGCAGGTGTCTTTATGTTGCTTAGCGTGTTCTTTATCGGCATCTCTGGACTCTCCGTCTATTCCTCCCGAAAGTACGGCCGATTGGCGTCCCACGAGGCAAGACGTTACCAGGATCAGAGCGAAAAACTTCGCGGAGCGATCACAGAGCGAGAACTGGCCGAGCAGGAGACCCGCCATCTCGAGGGTCAGATCCAGCGTGCACAGAAGCTTGAGAGTTTCAATATGATGATCGGAGGAATCGCCCATGACTTCAACAATTTACTGGTGCCAATCGTCGCCAATTCCGAAACCCTGAGGGAGCGTTCGGGCGAGGATGCTGAGAGTCACCTGATCCTCGACGAAGTCGAGTTGGCGGCGAATCGTGCCGCCGACTTATGCAGCCAGATGCTCACCTATACTGGAAAGTCATCCTTGAAAGATCACCAGCCATTGAACCTGAACGTATTGCTCGAAGAAAACGGTCGACTTCTGAGTGCCAGTCTCGCGCCAAACTGCACATTAGACACCGATCTGAGCCGGAACCTGCCGCTCATCGAAGCGGACTCCGTGCAGCTGAGCCAGGTCGTACTGAACCTGATCACGAACGCCTCCGAGGCCATCGGAGAAGAGGGTGGTACGATTCGGATTCGTACAGGGGAGGGTGATGCCTTCTTCGGACCGACGGCGTGTAATAGCTGCGCACTCAGACTCACGCGAGGCGCCTGCGAATTCGGCAGTGATTGGTGTGAGCGACAAAAATCTTCAGGGGTCTATTTCGAAGTCTATGACGACGGAATGGGCATGGATCCAGAGACGCTCAAGAAGATTTTTGATCCATTCTTTACCACCAAGTTCACAGGGCGTGGATTAGGCCTTGCGGCTGTGCAAGGAATCGTCCGCTCCCATCAAGGCGCGATTCATATTGAGAGCGAACCGGGTAGCCACACCTTGATCCGCATAAGCTTTCCAGCCCTAGGCCACATTCCTGCACGCAAGAGGCACGCGGAGATCAGGCCCGATTCGAGTTGGCGGCATTCCGGAGGGGCCATCCTCCTGGCAGAGGATGAGCCCACTGTACAGATGGTGACCAAGAGGATGCTCGAGAGCCTCGGTTTTGAGGTCGTCCTGGCGAATGACGGGGACTCCGCAGTATGGCAGTTCTCCCGGGAGCCCGACCGTTTCGTCGCTCTATTATCCGATCTGACGATGCCCAGAATGGATGGGCTTCGGGCATTGACGGCGATGCGGGAGATTCGACCGGATCTTCGAGCCATTCTCTGCAGTGGCTACAGCGAGCGAATTGAAGAGTTGGATAAATTGGATGACAAGCGGACTCTCTTTCTCCAGAAGCCGTTTCGATCTCAGACCTTGCGAGAAATTCTGGAGCGCCTGTTTGAGGGAGAGGCGCCACCGAAGGTATCGAACTTCTCTCTCTCTTCCGAGAGGCCGAAGTCAGGCCGCAGCGATCACGTCAACGTCGCGGCATCCTCCAGCCTCTAGTGCGACCAGAGAGGGGAGTGAAGCCATTGTCGCGCTGAATGCGGGGGATGATCGTGTTCTATCGATTCATCACTCCACGAGTGAAAGCAGTGAGTTCAAGCTCCATCTGGGCTCTCGCCCAGGCAGGATTACGTAATCGACTCCAGGGATTGGACTGCCGCTTTCAGGGCACGGAATCGCATAGGGTACGTCCCCAGGGCGGAGTATGAGAAGCAGAGTTGTTCAGGTCGATGACCCTGCTTTAGCCTGATCGTATTGCCCATTTCTGTATTCCACGAACTGCTTTTTTCGAAGGCCAACCGATAATTCGTATGCTTTCTGTCCATCCGTATGCCGGTACACATCACGCCGAATACGCGATATCTGCGGCAACATCCGGCGCATCAGTTTCCATAGCCTACGTGTGTCCCCTTGATCTCGTCCCTATTCTGAAGGTATTTCTTCAGAGCGTAGGTGTTGGAGGGAAAAGCGATTTCTAGCCAGGGAATTTCTTCCGGATCAAAGAGCCGGACCTCCAGGCTCTCTGGAGTATGATCGGAAATACGCTCCAGGGTCGTGGCTTTGAAAATCACGAAGACATGAGAGTCGTCTGGTACCGAATAGACGCAATGCAGGTGGCCTATTTCTATGTCAAACCCCGTTTCTTCCCTGGTCTCGCGAGCGGCGCCGCTTGCCACATCTTCATCTTCTTCCAGGAAGCCGGCCGGAAGATTCCATTTGCCATAAGCGGGCTCTATGGCTCTCTGCGCCAGCAGAACCCTTCCTTTCTCCTCCACAAGGCATCCCACGATGATTCTGGGGTTGCGATAAAGTATGAAATTGCATTCGCTGCAATTGTGTCGGGCTCGATTATCTCCGTCGGGGATCTCAAATAGGATGTTCGAGCTTCCACATTCCATACAGAATTTCATGCGGCTTCTCCCTCTTGGATTATTCTTTCTTGCATAATTAAAGCGGGTTCTGATTCTTCCAATACCCGCTCGTCGAGGGCGCCCATCTGCAGTCGGCGTATTTCTCCCCTTGACGGGGCTGCGGCATCATCCGTCGCTGGAATGCAGGCGGCTTCATGGTAACTCTCTTCATTGCCCGAGGCCCGTGGTGACGACTGGATGTGGTGCCTGGACTCACGTGATGGGATCGCTGCTGATTTGGGAATTCGCCTTCGAGTAGCGGCTTTTAAGGTCAGAAAGAATTTCTCGATGCACGGATCCTCGGGGTCTTGTTTTCGCCGGGAAAGTCGGATTTTGCGATTGCGTATGGACGCGACACTCGCTTTGCCATCAGCTTGTTCGGTCCAGAGGATTTCGATCTGGGCAATCCGGAGTTCAGGGCAGCTGGGAGGCTCGATGAATCAGACTGTCTGGAGACCGCAGGGAGTGCATGCCCGCTTTACGAGATAGGCTTTGGACTGAATGATCTGTCGCCATCTCATCATGCGGGTTTATTCAGCTTCCGAGCAGGGCGCTCTCTGCTCCCCTCGGGCCTCAGGCCCCGGGTCCTGTCGTGGAATCTTCCCAGCAACTGCTGGCGGGTTGAGGCCGGCTCCGCACGGTATAGTGCACGGGAGGGCAGGCTGGCAGGGGGTTTTATCCGCGGTGGATTTTACGAAAGAGGTGGACTGAATGGAAATTTGGCTCGCATGGTTTGGTGATAACCACCTGGGCGCCGAGGTGAAGTTCATCGCCCAGGCAGCCGAGGAATCGGGGTATTTCGGTATGGCTCTTTCGGACCACGTGGCTCTGCCCAAGGTTCAGCGGAGCCTGCACCCATTGCAGAAGGTGACCTACGACCCGCTCTCGTTCTATACCGAGCCCATCACGGCGATCGCGACGATGGCTGCCGTTACCGAGAATCTCCAATTCATGACCTATGCCTACGTGATGGGCATGCGCGAGCCCTTTAGCGTGGCGAAACAGACCGGCGCCCTGGCCGACCTGACGCAGAATCGCTTTGCACTCGGGATTACGCCGGGATGGTTGAAGGAGGAGATGGCGATTCTGGGCCACGATCCGGCGACCCGGGGCCGTCGTTTCGTGGAGTCCCTGGAAGTTATCGAGGGGCTGTGGAGCAATGACCTTTTCAGCTATCGCGGCGAATACTATCTATTCGAGGACGTCGGGATCTCTCCGCGGCCGGAAATTCCGCCAGAAATCCTGATCGGAGGCGATTCGAAACGATCGATAGAGCGTGCGGCCCAGCATAGGGGTTGGATTGGCATGAATCAGCCCGTTGAAGAGTTGAAGAGTCTGCTGGGCGAATTGGATGAGCTTTCGGGTGGGCGGGCGAGAAAATATGTGATTGCCAGCGAAGAATTATCTGACCGATATATGGCCGACCTGGAAGCGTTGGGAGTCACGGGCCTGGTGGTGATTCCGTGGTCTCCCAGGAATCCGGATCCCGAACCTCTCGGCAGCAGGATCGACGCCATGACCTCGCTTGCACGGCGGTGGATCGGAGGATCCATCGGCTGATGGCGGCTCGCCCAAAGTCCGGAGGCAGGATTTGGGAGAGGGTCGGGGCAAGGAGGTCGCGATCTGCCACCACGAGGCGAGTCCCCTTGTCAGCGAGTCCCCGGGGACTTCGCAGACTGGAACTCGAAGGAGCCCGGGCGTATATGTTGCGTCGAATTCGGCCTCTCGGGCAGCCTTATTTGACGCTCGTCAGTCACATGGGGCTGCTCCTTGCCTCGGAAGAGTGCCCCCGCCCGGGCGAGCATGACGATCGAGTCGATCTCGTCGGTCAGTCCTTTCGGCGTCGGAGACATTCGTCTGCAGGAAGTATCCATAGATAGAGGGAATAGGAAGCGTTTCAGCCCTGGATCCGATCGGGAAGCTGGAATCGGCGGGCCGCTGCTATCGGCCCAGGGGGCCTAGGGATCGCGCGCCTCGGGTCATCGGGAGTTCGGGTCGCCGGGGATCTCTACGAGTCAAAGGGCATGAAGATCCGGGGGCGTACATATCTGCTTCGTGATCGATGCGCGGCTCCGGATCATGGATTTCCACGTGGGCATCCAGATTTCCTCATGTTACGGGCCGCGGGGGTTCCTCCTCCCCGTTCGGGGGAGGCCCGGACTCCGGGGTCTCGAGTTGCCGAATCGCCGTCGTCGTTCAGGCGGTCCTACTCGAAAGCCATTCGGCTGCCAACCCGGGTAAGTCTTCGGCTCAGCTGGATGTCCAGCAGTGCGCCCCCCCCGACTTTTTCGAGAAGTTCCCGGCCCGCCCTGCGCCCGGCTTCGCTCTGGCTCGCGTACCAGTCGAGTCCCCGCTGCAGAACCCATAGGGAGTAGACCGAGGCGCCGACGGGTATGGGGACGCCTCGCAATGAGTGCTCGAAATGGCCCACGCTGGGTTCGTCGACTCCTTCCGAGGAGACCAGGGAGAGGGGCGGTCGATCCGCGGCGTGGACCGGGACCCACTCATTGTAGAGCTCGGCCGTTCGGGGCATGCAGGGGCCAATGTCAGCCACGCAAAGCCCCAGGAGCGCGACGATCGATTCGGGAACGACATCGTCCGGCAGGAAGCTGGGGGGCCTGTCCGCGAATTCGGGTGATTGGATCTCGGGTGTATTCATATGCTCGGTCCAGCGAAAGACCCGCGGCGCGTGAAGCTTCATGATGCGGGAGGGCTCGGGGTCCCGAGCCAGGTGCCCGAAGAGCGAACCCATGAGTACGTGGTCGGCGATGCTGGGAAGGCCGCCGAAGAAATAGGGATGGGTGGTGAAATGGGTCTCCAGGATGGTGAGGACCTCGAGATAGATGGCTTCGAGGCCGGGGCGGGCGGCTTCGCTATCGCCAAGAGCGGCGCGCTTGCCCTCCATGCGCTCGGCGATGACTCCGCCGTAGTGGTCGAGTTCTTCGTCGCTGCCCTGGGGACGAAAAGAACGCCCGAACTCGCGGCCCACGAAGCGATAGTTCTCTTCCATGTAGTTCCAGCGATAATGCCAGGCGACGCGTCCGAGTTCGTTATCGAGCAGGACTTCGAAGAGTCGGGTGATGAGTTGTTGGCGGGGTCCGGGGGGGTAGGCGGGCGGATCCGGGAAGCGCTCCTCGAGATAGTCGTAGATGGCCGTCGTGTCCTGGATGACGCTGCCGTCCGGTGCTTCGAGTTGCGGGATCCGGTGGTTTTCACTCGTGGGGCGCACGTGCTCCCGAAAGCGGGGTGACGAAGGCAAGCGCTCGACGAAGGGGATGCCCTTCTTGCGCAGGTAGCTCCTGGACTTGGCGGTCGCGTATGAGGCGTGGGAACCGTAGAGGATATAGGGGGATTCGATTGTCATCTTCGAGAGGCCTCGCTTCAAGGGATTCCATTATAATGGCAGCAATAGTGCCATATGCTATTCGTCGCTGCATTCCAAAGCCGGTCGCTGCGGCCGCTGTCTTTCGAGTCGGGGAATTCTGCCGAGGGCTCCGGAACCCGCTAGCAGCCGCGCTCCGAGCCCTTGGCGCGATGGTCCGCGGACGCCTTGACCCTATTCGAGTCGATTCTCGACCCGATCCTTTCTCCCTCGATGCGGTCGACGAGTACGCGATGATCCCCCCCCTCTTCTTTGCAAGGGGGAGTCGCCAGGGAATCGACCCGATCACTCGCTGATGCGGGCCGGTTGCTCGCAGGCCGGAGAGGTAGCATCGACTTGCCTGCCGGTGCAGCCCCCACTCAAGAACCCGTGTTACGCTGGGCGAGGCATCTGTATTGATATCAGCCGACGCTTCTCGGGCGGAGTCCGAGCCCGGGCTAGCCATCGCGCTGCCCCGCTCACTCGTTCGGGGAGCGAAAGATCGATAGTTCCCCCAAAGAGGGCCGCGATTCCCATGAACCGAGCTTGACTCCGACCGATTCCACTGGCCCGAAGGAGAAATAAGGAGAAATATGATGGAAGGCTTGATGCGGCCGAATACCGGCGTGGTGATTACGGGTGGGGCATCCGGCATTGGCCGTGCTGCCGCGAAGGCGCTCGCAGAAGTCGGCAGGCCGGTTGCAATCTGGGATGTCGAGACGGAGCGTGCCATTTCCGTTGCGAGGAAGATTGCCGATGAGTATGGCGTGCCCACATCTGCTGCGGGGCTCGATGTGCGGGAGACCGAGAACTTTCCTGCGACGATCAGCGCCGCTCGCAAAGATCTGGGCACGATCGGTGGGCTGGTTCATTCGGCGGGCGTTTCTCATCCGGTACCCGTGGAGGAACTCGATGAGGAGAGCTGGGATCTCGTTCTCAACGTCAACCTGCGGGCGCATGCCCTGCTCGTAAGGGCCCTGCTGGCGGATTTCAGGAGCCATCCCGGTTCTGCGATCGTCGGCATTGCCTCGATCAACGCGATCCTGGGAAATGGGGCCAATCCGGCCTACGGCGCTTCGAAGGCGGGGCTGCTTGCTCTGACTCGCTCTCTTGCCGACCGGCTGGCAGGCGATGGCATTCGCGTGAACGCAATCTGTCCGGGATATATCCGTACCCCTATGCAGGATGAGCCACTCGCCAACGTGCCCGGGCTGGAAAAGGCTTATGAACGACAATGCATGCTCGGCCGTATGGGCAAAGCGGAGGAAATCGGAAGCGTTGTGCGATTCCTGATGTCGAATGAAGCGAGCTTTATTACGGCAGAGCACATCATTGTGGATGGTGGCGTCGTTCCCTCGCAGCTCTGATTGCGAAGGCCCGAAACCCGAGCCGTCCATCTGGATCCGGAGGAGAAATGACCGATCGACCGAGAAGCGACATCCTGCAGCGCAACCGCCCGGCAAATTCCGAAGCCCTTCGCCGGGCGGCCGAGGAACTCCGACTCGAGGTCATTGAGATGATCGACCGCGCCGGACTCGGTCACTATTCCAGCACGTTTTCGGCAGCAGAACTCCTGACAGTGCTCTATCGACATAGCATGCGCCTGGATCCGAGCGATCCAGCCTGGGTGGATCGCGATCGCTTTCTCCTGGGGAAAGGGCATATCGCCGTCGGGCTTTGGCCGATTCTGGCCGATCTGGGCTTCTTTCCGCTCCAGTGGCTCGAGGGATTCGGAAAGAAGGGCGAAGGGCTGCAGGACCACCCCAATATGCACTCCGCCCCGGGCATCGATTTCAGTTCGGGCTCGCTCGGGCATAATCTATCGGTGGGGATAGGCATGGCGTTGGCCGCCCGGCTTCAGCGAAAGGACTATCGCACCTTTGTCATGCTCGGAGACGGCGAGTTGCACGAAGGGCAGGTGTGGGAGGCCGCCATGGCGGCCCCTCATTTCAAGCTCGGGAATCTGGTGGCGATTGTCGATGCAAACGGTTCCTGCGCCGCCGGCCCTACCTCGACGGTGATGAATATTGAGCCATTGGCAGGGCGCTTCGAAGCGTTCGGATGGCGGACGGTTGAAATCGATGGGCATCATATTCCATCCATTTTGGCTGCTCTCGACGCCTTGCCGGATACGCGTGATGAGAATCCGACGTGTATCGTGGCGCGAACGCTCAAGGGGAAGGGCGTTTCATTCATGGAAGCCGCCCCTCGCAAATGGCATGTTGGATTCATGGGAAAGAGGGATCGCGTCCAGGCCGTGACGGAAATCAAGGAGCGGATGTGATGGCGGGGCCAGGCGAGGTATTTTCCTTTACCGCGGACGAGGGCGAGTTCAGCGGCTGGACGTTGATCGGCGAGACCCTTGTGGAGCTCGGCAAAGAGGATTCCAGCATCGTAGCCGTCGCGCCCGATTTGGGCACTGCACCCATTGTCGGGCATTTCGCCAAATTTTTCCCAGATCGTGTCATCGATTGCGGAATCGCGGAATGCAACGCGGTGTCGATTGCGGCAGGGCTTGCCGCCTCTGGCTGTACGCCCTTCGTATTGCAGATCGGTGCATTCAGCGCACTTAAATGTGCTGAACAGATCCGTACGGATCTGGCCTACACGCGGATGCCCGTGCGCATTCTGTCGGCCTGGTCCGGGCTCTCCATGGGATATTTCGGAACGAGTCATCACTCGGTCGAGGACATCGCAATCACCCGCTCGATCACCAATCTCACGGTAGTCGGGCCCTCGGATCCGCTATCGGCCCAGGCCCTCATGCTCGCGACATTGAATCATCCGGGGCCCGTCTTCTTTCGCTTGGGGGCCGGTGAAGAAGAGAGACTTTATTCGGAGCCACCGAAAGTCGAGTACGGCAAGTTCATTCGCGTCAGGGAAGGCCGCGATGCTACGATTATTGCGACCGGAATGGGCGTGGCCTGTGCGCTCGCCGCGGCGGAGCGCGCGCAGGAAGATGGATTGGAGGTCGCCGTTCTGGATGCGCTCTTTTTGAAGCCCCTGGACGAGGAGGCAATTCTCGCCGCGGCCCGGAATACCGGTCGCGTGCTTACGGTCGAGGAACATGGGGTCGTCGGCGGCCTGGGCGCCGCCGTCGCAGATGTACTCGCCCGGCATCGAATTGGGGCAGATCTATTGGTCCACGGCCTGCCCGATGAGGAACTCCTCGTCGCCTCGACTCCAGAATTATACGAGCACTACGGGCTGACGGCGGAGGGGGTTCTCTCCAAGCTCAAGGAACTCGTCGCCGACTGACCATCTTCTGCCCCATGCCCCCTTTCCCCGCCGTCGCATGGGGGAGGGGAGCGTTCTGGGATCGAGTCGTCAGAACTGAATCGCGTCGACTCGGAGAGGTCCAATTCTGGTGCTTGCCCGCACTCAGCAATTTCTTGGGTTGCGCCATCGGCTCCGCGCGTGAGCGGTCATCGCGAAATGCGGATTCATCGACCGGGGGATCCGATCGGGCCAGCCCGGGCTGCAAGATTCAGCCACTGACAGGCGGTTCTTCTTGTCTCGGAGCCGATGAGTCTCAACAACTCCGAAGCCTGTCGGGGTATTCGTGGGAGGTTTCCGAAGTCGATGCTCAGCCCCTGGCTCAGCCTTCTTCCGGCTCCTGGGCGTCGCCTGCATTGAACGCACTCACGAGGCGTCGCCAGGTTTCTGGATCCCCTTTTTCCGGTTCTCCGAAGTAGATCAGGACTTCGTCCAGCATATCCCCATATTTCTGCTCGAGCAGCCCGGGGATTTCTTCATATTTACCGGTCACAGCGAATTCCTCGAGCATTTCATCGGTGATTTCTTCCGCCATGCTATCCCATTCGTTATTTCGAGATTTATTTCTCAGGCGGATGAAAGTCTCATCCCAATCATGTGCTTCAAACATGGTCTTGTAGAAACTCGTGGAGCCGTAGAAACCGATCATGCTTCGTACGCGCTCGCGCATCGCGTCGAGTTCTTCGTCACGATCCCCCATCACGGCCATCACGGGTGCAGTGATCGTGAAGTCGCTACGTCTTCGGCCGGATTCTTCGAGTCCCCGATCGATGTTGTCGATCACATTTTCTCGCAGGGTTTTTGCAGTATGAAAACCGTGGCAGTGGAAGCCGTCGGCCACTTCGCCGGCCATGCGGCAATTCCATGCATTTACCGCTCCTACATAGATAGGAGGTGGCGGTACCTCGAGGGGGCCCGGGTTGAACATTGGCGTCATCAGGTCGAATTGAAAGAAATCGCCCCGGAAATTCAGGCTCGAATCGTTTTGAAAGCAATCCCAAATGGCCCGAATCGCAAGGATATATTCCTTCAATCTCGGGCCTGGCGATTTCCAGTCCAGGCTGAAACGGCGCTCGTTATGTGCCTTGACCTGTGTTCCGAGACCGAGCACGAAACGGCCGTTGCTTGCGTTCTGTAAATCCCAGGAGCTGTAGGCCAGCACCATCGGATTTCGTGGAAAGGCCAACGCGATTTCGGGGCCCAACTTGATGCGACTGGTGGAGGTGGCTGCGACTGCAAGCTGCATGAAGGGATTGTGCTTGCGCTCGGAAATATAGAGTGCTTCCAGGCCGAGTTCTTCGATCCTTCTAGCCGGTTCAGCGACGTCCTGCAGAGAATCCACGACCAAATTGGTGACCAATTTCAAAACATCTCTCCCGGTTGTTGTCTGGAATCGTACCTGCATTTCAAGAAATGCAGTCGGGCCGACCCGCGGCTGGAGCGAGCCCGGGATGCGATCTCGCGGAATCGACTGAATCGGGGAGCGCCAGCGACTCCCGCGTCTCCATCCGGCCCATCCCCGCAGCCTTTATGCATCGCCTACTCCTCGGCAGGCTCGACACAGTACCGAAAGCGGCTTGGAATGCCTGGGCCGTTCTGGCCCAAAATCCAGCTGGAGATCTCGCCCGCATATTCGAAGGCCCGCGCTTTGGGGGCCTGGAGTCGGGGCGTTGCCCCGCGCGTGGAACTTTCGAGGACTGGCCTTGCGGGCATCAGCCCGGCTTCTTGCGGGCGATGAATGCGAGGCGCATCGGAATCAAGGCAGATTCTGCCCGCTCTTCTGGAACTGCCACCCGGCGAGCCGCTATGCCACCCGAGATCCGTTGGCGAGAGAGGAGTCTTGCCGGCGCAGGAGGACGGCTGACCGTCCCTGAATTCGGTAGCATCTCGCGATTCGGACTTCGAGAATATATCGTTGGCGATCAGTGCGCCCGTTGCAACGGATGCCCGATCCTGAAGGCAGGATGGATCGACTTCATACCATCTGCGAAAGATTTTCCCGGGGAGATTGCGATGAGCAGGGACGGGCGGTCGCGCGGAGTACCGACTGCCACGCATACTTCCGAGGAGCGTCTGGCCTCGATTACGGTAGGCGAGCGAAAACCCCTGAACAGCACAATTCAGCTCGCAGACTACGAAAGCGAATGGGCCACGAATTTCTCGGAATTGGCCGAGCGAATTCAGGGGGCCCTCTCGCAGAAGGTACTCCTGCTGGAACACGTGGGTTCCACTTCCGTCCCGGGTCTGTCTGCGAAGCCGATCATTGATATGGTGCTCGCGGTAGCAGATTCAGCTGATGAAACATCCTACGTCCCAGCCCTGGAGGCCCGCGGCTTCGCGTTGAGAATTCGCGAGCCGGACTGGCACGAGCACCGTCTCCTGAAGTTCATCGATCCGGACGCACATCTTCACGTATTCTCCTCGCCATGCTCGGAGATCGACAGAATGCTGGCTTTTCGCGACCGCCTACGTCTCGATGAAGGAGACCGCCGGCTCTACGCGGAAGCCAAGCGAGTTCTCGCGGCTCGAACCTGGAGGCATGTTCAGCACTATGCGGATGCGAAGAGTGCGGTGGTGGGGGAAATCCTGGGGCGCTGTGAATAGGATCTGATATGAGCCATCCCGCAGCATAAGGGGCACGGGGCGTTGGCAGCGATTCCTTTTTTCGGCAGTGCTCGCCATCGGGTGGCCTGCTGGGCCGGCAGGACCCTTCTCCGCCAGCCCTCCTGCCGACTGCCGAAGGGCATTCCTTGGGCAGCATGGCCGGAGCACGGGGGAAAGGCGCTCTTCCCGACGGGCTCAGCCGAAACGCGCTCGCAGGATCTCGGGGCGGATCGTGGATCGGGTGGTCGAGTGGTGGTGGCTTCGCACGAGTTCCGAACTCCGGTAGAGCTCGTCGGGTTGGAGGTCGCATGAAAGCGGGCAGGAGGTGATGTGTAGTATGAAGCGAATCCTCTTCTCGGCGTTCGTGATCGCAATCGCATTCCTCGTGCTCCCTCCAAGCAGGTAGCGGGTATTTCCCGAAGGACCACTCCAAGTCCCCGCAGCCGCTGCCCGCCGAGTTGGGAGTTCAAGCTGGGGATCGGCTCCGGGCCCGAGTCGGACTATGCATTCGAATTCTGCGGGGATTGCGGGATGAGGCTTTGAGCCGACTGCCATGGAGGTGCGGCTCTCGGCACTGTAGCTGCGGCACTTCTTCACCTCTGATTGCGGAAGTGCTCCGACTGATTCACCATGAAGCGAGTAGCCATGCGCCCTTCAGCCATTCTTTTCGACCTCGATGATACTATTCTTCGCTACGAAGGAGGTGACTATCGGAAGCTATGGCGTGCTTGCGTCGAAGAGCATTGCCACCGTTTCGATGGGCTCGCACCACCAGATCTCTTCAACGAGATTCAGTTGATCTCGGAGCGCTTCTGGAGAGATCCGGAGCGGCATCGGCGTGGACGCTTGGATATGAGGGCGGCCCGCCAGAAATTCGTTCGCGAGGCGGCTCGGAGCTTGGGGAGCCCCAATGATCGGGCCGCCAACGAGCTGGCAAATCACTATCACGAGCGCCGCGAGTCCGAGGTGGTTCCCTTCGAAGGCGCCCTTGAAACACTCGAATACTTCAAGAAATCTCCGATCAGGACGGCATTGCTCACGAACGGCGGGACCGATACCCAGAGAAGGAAGATCGAAAGCTACCAACTCGACCGCTTCTTCGATTGCATATTGATCGAGGGCGAATTCGGGAAGGGGAAGCCGAATCCCGACGTCTACCTGCATCTCACCCGCGAACTCGGAGTGTCCGAGAGGGAGTCCTGGATCGTGGGTGACAACCTCGAGTGGGAAGTGCGCGTCCCCCAGCGTTTGGGTTTTTATGCGATCTGGAACGATTACCTGGGACGGGGACTCCCCAGGGAAAGTAAGGTCGTCCCGGATAGAATCGTCAAGAGCATTCACGAGTTGATCGATCTCGTAGCATGATCCATGACAGAAAACACATTTTGATCGAGGGCACTCGGGAACTCATGCACTCCAATGGTCGACGTGCCGGGTATTCTCCACCTGGGACCCAGATCTCTCTCGAGATTCATATTCATGCCTGGCCTTATGGCGGCCGAGATCGTGAATAACCACCGCAATTCGCTGCTATTTCGAATTTGCTCCTGCCAGCTGGCACGGCTTGAAGGCCAGAATTGGCCGGGAAGAAACGGAGGGATCGCCCACGGGGCCCGGAGCGCGGCGGGGTGGGTGAGCATACGTCTCGATGGGCGAAGAACTCTCGTGGATCCTAGACTGGAGCGCTGCCCCGCCTGACCGATATCGGAGTTCGAGGCCCTGCCTTCCAAGGAGGTCGATTCGTTGTCCAGCCCATCCCCCAGCCGATTCCGACTCCTCCGCTGGCTGCGCGGCATCGCCCTGGCACTCGCGTTGCTGGGTGTCGTAGCCCTTGCGGCCTTCTTCTCTCGTTTCGAGATCATGCGGATCTGGGAGGGGTTGCCCGCATTCAGCCACGATGCGGGGCCGCATCATGGCGAGCGAGTGGCCATGCGCGACGGCATCCGACTGGGCACCCAGATCTTCCTGCCCGAGGGCGAGGGGCCCTGGCCCACCGTGCTGGTTCGCAATCCCTACGATCGATTGGCGCCGATGCTCAACGACATCTTCTGTGGCCGCTTCGTGCGATACGGATTCGGTTGTGTCTCCCAGGACGTTCGTGGGCAGGGGGAATCGGAGGGAGAATGGAATCCACTGGTCAATGAGGGGCGTGACGGACGCGATACCCTCGATTGGCTCACGAAGCAGCCCTTCCAGGATGGTCGTCTCGCGCTGGTGGGCCCGAGCTATCTGGCCGCGGTCCAGTGGGCTGTGGCGCCAGACTTCCCCGCCGACATCAGGACCATCGTCCCCAGTGTTTTCAGCGCAGATCTCCATGGTGCGCTCTATCAGGATGGGATGTTTCGGCATGAGACCTTCACGGCATGGAGTGCGGCGCTGGCCAGCCGCGGAATGCAACTCGAGGGGGCAGGGGAGAAGTACCAGAAGGCCATTCGTCATCGTCCGCATATCGAGGTGGACGAGAAGATTTTCGGTCAGCGGCTCGAATGGTATAGGGATTGGATCAGCAGCCCGTCGCCGTCGTCTCCGCTCTGGCACATTCCCGAGAACGAGCGGATGATCAGCGCGCCCGAGAGGCTGAGCATCCCGGTCCTGATGATCGGGGGCTGGTACGACGTCTTCTTCGGACCCCAGATGAAGGATTGGCAGCGTCTCGCGACCCGCTCGAAGAGTCGCTTCGTCGTCGGCCCGTGGAACCATATTGGCCAAGGGGGTGATAGCCTGGAGACGCCCGATGCCGGGGGCGGTCTGATGCAGTGGAAAATCCTGCTCGACTGGCTGGGACACCATCTTCGGGGCGAGCCGCTGGAGAACGGGCCTGGTGTGGCGACCTATGTGATGCGCGAAAATCGCTGGGTGGAGCGGGAGAATTGGCCGCCACCGAGCCACGCCATGAGGTTCTATCTCGACTCCCTGGCCGAGGCCAGGAACTGCGATGGGGGTCGCTTGCGCGCGGAACCGCCGAGTCAGGAACAGTCGGTGCGCTACCGATACGACCCCGATGATCCGGTCCCGACCCGGGGCGGAGCCGGGATGTTGGCCTTCGTGCTCCCCGACTTCGGAGGGGCGCAGGCGGCCAACGTCTGGCAGGGCGATCTATGCGCGCGCGCGGACATCTTGAGTTTCGTGACTGAGCCCATGACTGCGCCTCTTCCCATCGTGGGGACGATCCGTGTCCAACTGAGCGTAGCTTCCGATGCGCCCGATACCTCATTCACCACGAAATTGGTGGAACTCCTTCCCGATGGTCGGGCTGTGAACATCCGAGACGGAATCACCACCATTGCCCATCGGGGCAACGCCCCCGCGCCGAGACCCTATCGACCCGGAGAGCGGGTGGAACTCGAAATTCCCTTCTGGCCCATCGAGTGGACCGTGCCCCGGGGCTCCCGATTGCGGCTCGACGTTTCGTCGTCGGACTTTCCCAAATACCATAGCCACCCAAACCGAGCCGGCATCTGGTCGCTGCAGGACGAGGCCAACGTGGCCCAGCAGACGCTATTGGCTGGCCCCGGAAACTTCAGCTATCTCGAACTTCCGATCGGCGGCGAGCAGGCGCTGAGGGCATTATCCTCCTCGAGATAGGCTATTCAGCTAAAGGCATCCCCGAGCGGAGCGGAAGTTCAAACTGCCTTCTGGCGCCTGGCGCGAGTCGTATTGCATTCTCGATTCCTCCGAGGGCTCCGGAATGGGGGCTGTGGCCCGGGAGCGGCCTTGAACTTCCCACTCTCGTCGGCATCTCGATGACGATCGTGGGTTTCGTCTTCATGGAAGGCGGCAATCGGTCGAAGGCAATCGTGGCCATGCAGTCGGCGATCGCAGCCGTCTGCAAAGCGCTGTCGCTGGAGGCCGCGCCCCGGGGCATCGGCAACGCCAGACATCGAGTCGGGACGTTCGAATAAATTCCGAGTTCCGGGTTCGAGTGGGGTATGTATTCCATTCTTGCGGGGGCCCCGTGCTAGCAGGAGCTGACCTTCCACAGGCCGAGGCATCGGATTGTCCCGTACTTGCCGGGTCGTGTAGCGCTTTGGCGACTCCCTTGATGCGTTCTATGCCGATGGTTTCCTGCTGGTGGAGTCGGATCCGCGATCTAAAGAGAGTTTCCGGCTTCAGCGAAGAGGCTCGCTGTGGCTTAGTGTCCCATTCGCTCGAGAGGGTCTCAAATACGTGTATTCCCCGGGGTGCCGGGCGGAAGAAAGCATTTCGGAGTTTTCGATAACATCAGAATAATCTGTGATTTGGTCCGGGGAGCGCGGGCGAGGTACCCTTGGTTGATGTGCTCAGGGAGTTCGCGTCATTGTCTGGTGTTCTTCCGCCATACCCCCATGGTTCTGACAGATCCAATGTTGTCGGGTGGAGGGGCGAGTGACTGATTCCCCCGCCCACGGGGCCCATCGCGGCCGCCCCGGATTCCTCACGAAGGAATCGATCATCGAGGAGGCTCTCCGGATTCCCCAGGAGGAGTTCAGCATGGGGCGCCTGGCCGAGTCCTTGGGCGTCTCCCCTCAAGCCCTCTATCACTATTTCCCCAGCAAGCATTCGATCTCGATCGCCATCGCAAGGAAAATCAACCAGATGGTGCCGCTCTCGGATCGGAGCCTGCCCTGGCGCGAATACACGCGGTCGGTGTTGCTCGGCTATCGAGAATTCCTCCAGAAAAATCACTACCCCTTTGCGCGAGTACTTCCCAGCGGTGTTTCGCTCTTTCGTATTGGGGGCGATGCCTCGGGCGATTTCGATGGGCTGATGATGAGTCGGCTGAATGATTTCATGACGGTTTTCCTGAGGGAGGGACTGACGCCCGAAGAATGCATGGAAAGCTGGTTCATGATCCAGAATTTTCTCCGTCGTTCCGACCTTCACAGGGCTACACAGGAAATGCTGGACGATAGTTGGGACCAACTGCAGGAGGATCTCGAAGGGGCCAAGCCTGCGGCCTATCCAGAAGTTCAGGTTCTGAAAGGAATGTCTTGTTTCGATCTCGGAGACTTCTACCGCATGACTGTCGAGAATATCCTCGACGGGATCTCACACCGCTACGGGATCAGCTAGAACTCGTCCGGCGAAAGAGCCAACCCCGAGCCGTGGCAATTCTGCAGCTATTTCGTTCGACCCTACCCCGCCATCTTCCACTCCCGCGAACTCCAATCTCCCGAGAATAGAGGGTCGGTCTATCGGGGTTTTCTGCGCTCTATTGGAAGCTCGGCCCGGAGAGAGGAAGCAGCCTATGCGACCACCGCATGCGGCTGTGCCAGCTTTTCACCCAATAGGCTGGCCGTGGAAGGGCTGAAGGCGGTAGGGACATCACGAAGGATTGCGAGACGGATCAGGCTCTGGATATCGCTCTCGTGCGGGTGGACGCCGAGGGGATCGATGAAGAAGATCAGCATATCCAGTTCACCCCGTGCAATCAGCGCGCCCACTTCCTGATCTCCGCCGAGGGGGCCGCTATTGACCAGCCTGGCGTCGAGAGCAAGTTCTGATTTCAGCATCTCTCCCGTCGTTTGCGTCGCCACGATCTGGTGATTCCGCAGCGTCACGGCATTGGCGCGGGCCCAGGCGAGCAGTTCGTCTTTTTTTGCGTCGTGGGCGATCAGGGCGATGGTCTGACAGCCACAAGGGCTACCCAAGCGACTGGCCTGATCCTGGTTTTTTTCCGACACCAGTGGAGAAGACCTGGCTTGCCCATCGAGAACGTAAAGCCGGCTCTTTGCCGATTTTCGCATCTGCTGTCCTCGCCCGCGGCTTTCTCGGCCGTTATCCGCCACGCCTCGTCCCCTATATGCGGTATTTTGCAATCCCTCTTCATCAAAGCCGGGGCCAGATGTCAATGGGAGAATTTCATCCCTCGATGGTAAATCAGTCGAGGAGACGCTCTGAATCGGATCATTTCAAGGCCGGAAGGTTCTGAACGCTCGTATCGGAGGGCATATTCCGCCGAATATTCCGTCATCGGTCGGGTCTGCGCCGCTCCCCTATGTCGTTCTCAGCCTTCATCGGGGTCGGATCCCGGGCGACCTTCGGGTCGTATCCTCGCCTCGTGGATGGCTCCGAATGCGGGGCCCATGGATTCCCTCCCGCTCAATCGTCGTGGGAGGTGTCGCCGTCCAGGTAGCCTAGAATTCTGAGCCTGGCCCTGTCTTCTTCGGAGAGATCCCGAAAGAGCGATCTCGGATCGGCCGACAATTCTCCTGCCAGTTCATCGACTCTCGACCGATGTGCGGCCAGGATCTCGGGATGAGCCTCGGCCACGTCCCGGGTTTCTGCGGGATTGTTTTGCAGATCCACTAGAAAACGATGGCTTCCGTCCCGGCTCCAGAAACTCTTCCAGCGGCCGAGTTGAAGAATCTGGTACTTCTGTTCGCTGAAGAAGTTCTCCGATTCGGATGCGAACCCTATCCGCTCATCCCGCGCTCTCGGTTCCAGCAGGGATAAGATCAGACCTTTCATATCCCGTCCCCGGATCGGCAGCGACGAATCCTCGAAGTGGGCGGGATGGACGATCAGCGGGACGCGAAGTACGGGATCGTAAGAGGGGTTCCCGAAATGGAGAGGCTGCGGCTCTCGAACGTGGATCTCCCCCAGGGCCTCTCCATGATCCGAAGTGAGGATGATGACGCTCCCTTCGAGAAGCTTCCGACGCTCGAGGTCGGAGAGGAGTTCACCGAGGAAGACGTCAAATACTTCCACCCCATGCTTATAACCGTGGCGCCGAAGCAGCCAATCATGCACATCGAGGTAGTGGGCATAGAGAAAGAAATGATCCGAGGGCCGTTGGTCCAGGGCAGCGTAGATCGCCGAGTTGATCCGATCTCCTGCGCGTTCTTCTGCATGATGTGGCTGACTGCCCGTGCGAAAAAGCCCCCCCGGAATCGTCCCCACTTCGATCCACTGCTCAAAACCCTGGGAAAATCCGTAGGGATCAAATAGCAGCGGATTGCCGACGACTCCCAGTGTCCAATAGCCCGCCTCGCGCATGGCTTCGGCCAGGGTTTCCAACTGGTCCGGCAGGCAGGCGGAATCCTCCGGGGTTCGGAACCGGGCCATGCCGCAGTAGGTTTCGCTGGTTGCGGGAAGGGATCCATTGTCTTCGCCGCTTTCAAAACTCGGAATCAGGCCCGTGAACATCGAAGCCATCGACATCGAAGTAAAATGAAAGGCCGAACGGGCTTCGGGGAATTCCTGCCCCTCTCGTGCCAGCCGATCCATATGGGGGGTGAAGCTGGCGGCGCCGGATGCAGCGCTTTTATCCGCGCGGAGTGTGTCTACGACGATGAAGATGATTCTTGATGGTCTGGTGGCTTCCGAATCCCGGCAGCCCGGGCAGGTTCCAGCCAGAAGAAACACCCAGGCCAGCAAGGGAATAATGAATACCGACCTATGCCGAGTATCGTCCGAAATCGATCTTCTTCCTCTTTTTCCTGGCATCGAGAGTCTCGCGTTGAAGCCCGATATGACGATGAAGAATTCAAGGTTCCGGCGGCGATGGGCTATTCCCTTCCCGTCGTGGGCGAGGGCCGCCGGGAAGAATAGACCGTCTTTTAATTCGTGGCCCGAGTAGGAACTGAGTCCGGCTCCTCTTCGGGAATTCGGGGCGGAGTGATTTCAGTTCCCCCGGATGCTACAAATTTCTTGAGGCGTTTCGGCATGGCTGCATCCCTGCCACCAGACCGGATTTTGTCTGGTTTTCCGATCCCACCCGATGAGGAGTTTCGAATGAAGTTCGTCTCCCTGATGCTCTCCCACGAGGCGGCGATCCGGGATTTTGTAGCGGACTTCGATGCAGCGGGTGAAGATTCCATCCCCGCGTTCTTTGCGAAGCCCGGCTGGTCGCATGCCTATACCGTGGAAATATTCACCGCCTGGTCGAGGGGCGAGCGAACTGACGGCTGGGTTCCCTCGACGACTCGCTTCCTGGAAGCCGATGGAGAGTTGCTGGGCGTTTTTAATTTTCGCCACCGACTGACGGAGGGATTGGAGAAGTTCGGAGGACATATCGGATATAGCGTGAGGCCCAGCGCGCGCAGGCGAGGCCTGGGCCACAGAATCCTGGCCGAGGCCAAGGGCTTCGCACTCTCTCTCGGGATCCCGCGAGTTCTTCTTACGTGCAGCCCGGAGAATCTGGCCTCCCGGCGCATCATCGAATGCGGCGGCGGCGAGCTTGAGGATATCAATCTCGTGGAGGGCCATGGGGAGGTCTGCCGCTACTCGATCGAGATCTCTCGAGGCTGATCTCAGGAAGTCTCTTGGCCCGCATGGCTACCGGGAGGGCAGGGCGACGAGCCCCCATGGGAGCGCCGCCCGGGTCTAGATTTCTGCTGGATCTTGGCGGGCGATCTGGATCTTGGCGATGGCGAGAGCCAGCCCTCAGTCGCCCGGCAAAGGGCTGCGGTAGTCGACGAAGATTGGCGACGACCAGGCCCTCTCCTCGACGGATTCGAGACAGTCATCTTCGTAGGCGGTGCGCTCGTCGGCCCGGCAGGGGTTGATCGCGATGCAGCTGCCAAATTCATCCTGGGCACAGCGCAGACCTCCGCCATTGAGCGTGGGACTCGCTTCCTCGATGGCTCGAACGTAGTACACCGTATCGCGTCTCTCTGCGGCGAACTCCGAATCCGAGAAGCTCACCCGGCAGCCCCCCGAATCGGCCGGGCAGGCATGCACCTGCCATGGATCATCGATCAGTTCATCGACGGGCTCATCCGGCGCGATCTGGGGACGGATCCGTATTACCTCGATGCGATCGATGCGCTTTCTTCTCTCGCCCGGGTGGTAGCATTCGCCACGACAGAGATGCTGGAGTCGCTCGGGGCTGAGGCCCGCGAGCGAGTCTGCGGGGCAACCGGGTTTCTGCTCAAAAGCGCCGAGGGCCCGTACCTCGAAGTGTGGCGCTTCCATGCGGGCGACATCCGAGCCCATTGGCCATCGGATCGGATTCTCTGCCCGACCTTCTTCACCGTCCCCGTCCGCCCCGTCTTCCACCAGATCGAAAGAGAGGAGGATTCGATCGCCGCTGGTGCCATATACCTCCTTGCGCGTCAGGGCCTGCCAGATGGCCTCCCGGCTGCGGCCTTCGCTATGGACCGCTACCAGGCCGCCCGCACCAAAGAAGGAGGCGAAGCGCTCGAAATAGGGACCGAAATCCGTCACTTCCTCCGGCGGAATGGAGTCGGCTGCGGGTTCCGCAACACGCAGGATCGCGGGGGGTCCCAGCAGGCCGAGGGCCGCATCTGTCATCAGGCGTCGATGGATTTCCTTGTATCCGGTGCCGGGCCTGGCGGTATGAACATCGCTCGAAGCGATCATCCCGAAGCGGAATCTCTTCGGCGTTTTACCGTCGAAATCCCGGAGCGCCAGTGCGTATTGAACCGATCCGCCCGGCCGATAATTGTAGGCGGGCATATAGCAGTCGTCGCATTGTCCAGCGTCCAGCCAGTCCTCCAACTCGCTACCCGGTACTGTGAGGTAGCCAATGCTGCCGCCCAGGGTGACGTGATGGTTTCGTGCCTCGTCGGCCCTTCGCTCGCATTCGACCGCGCTCTGCCCGCTGGCCAGGCATCGGGTACGGATGATTTCTCCAGCTTGCCAGCACTCGGGGATATATCCCGAACTGGGTTCGGGGCAGCTGAGCCCTCCATCCTCATCTTCTTTCAGAGCTCGCCAGCTCCTGTACTGCTCCGTATTGCCGTGGCCCGAGAAGACTTCGATCAGGAATTCATGCGAATCCGGATCCGCGTGCTCCCGAAGTTGTTTGTCCCAACTGGTGAGGGGCGGCGTGTAGAAGCCCCAGGTATTGCCATGGGGAATCACGAGATAGGGATAGTTCCATTCGTCCAGCTTTTCGAATAATTGGCCGGGTGTCGCGGCGCCTTCCGAGCAATCCTCGGGCAGTTCGCGCACACCCGGGCCTTTCTCGCATTGGGGTGTACTTGCGCGATTTCGCAGGAAACGAGCGAAGTCGTGGTAGGGCTGGCGCCCCTTTCCCCCGACGCCGGCGGCGATCAGGCCGAGTCGCATCACGATGCCATAGGGATTCTCGTCCCCCGGAAAGAGTTGCTTGCGAGAGGCGATCGGGCGCGTCGGCACGGAGTCTTCGGCGATGTCGCGAAGGATGACGTTCTTATGTCCGTAGTGGTCAGCGGGGGTCTGCCCGATCTGCGTCCATTCCCATCCCAGGAAGGTGACCATATCCGGGTTGGCGGGATTTCCGGCGACTTCGTTGCATTGTCGTACGCTATTCCTCGTTTCCTCCCATTGCTGAGGGGTGAGGGATTCCGCGTGATCGTTGATGGACCAGAAATCCAGACCCGAGCAGAAGCGCGCGAAATCGCAGGCGTCCGCGGGGGGGTGGGATCCCTCGCCCTGGTTCATCGGCAGGCTGATGCTGAATGCGTCGAAGGAGAATGTCGTATGGACATGGAGATCTCCAAAGAGGATCTGCTTTTCTCCCGGGGCTCCGACGGCTTCCCATGCAGTGGATACTCGCTGCTGCCGGGCTTTGATTTCCGAGTGATCCCGGGATGCCCGGCTGATCGTGCCAGCGGTTTGCGTGATGCCGAAGACCCCTTCGCCCACGAGATATCCGAAGCCGAGCAGCAGCATCAGGAGCAATCCGACTCCCGCGAGAATGCGCAATATGGGGCTCCCCTCTGCAGTGGCTTTCTTCCGCTTGGAGGGTAGCCAGGCTGGCGCTCACGCCAATAGCCGAAAAAGCTTGGGGTGGGGGATTCGCGCCGCTCAAGCGACGATCTGCTTTTGCCCCCATTCAAAGCCGAAATCGAAAATCCAGACCCCGAGGCCCCTTCTCCCAGCCAGGGGTCGCAATTCAGACCGATCCCGAACCACTTCCCCGGCGGAGGGGGCCGGGCCAGGGAGTCTGTCAGAAAGAGGACGACAAGCCTGGCGGGTGGCAATGCGCTCGTCCTTCTCCACCAATTCAAACTCCACCAATTCAAACTCC
>CAYTAT010000005.1:78304-103990 GCA_964435795.1 uncultured Spirochaetaceae bacterium | reverse complement strand
CTCCACCAATTCAAACTCCACCAATTCAAACTCCGCCAGTCAAAAGGGAAGATCGCGTCGAATATCCATCGGGTCTCACCGGCGGCAATTCGAGCAAGTCGGGGTTGGGGGGTTCGTGGTTACGAGTTTCCGGGAAGAGGCGTCATCGCCCCATGGGATCGGAAGCGTGGTCGGTGTTCCTGATCCACATCAGGCAGAACGCAGCGGCCGCCATCACGACGGCCACCAGCAGAAGGGCACCTTGATAGCTGCCTGAGCGATCGCGTATCTCACCGATGAGGATCGGCGAAAGGCCTCCGAAGGGCAGGGCGACCATGCCGCCCAGCCCCATGACCCTTCCAAAAGACGCGGGCCCGAAAAGGCGATCAATGAATGTCGCGTAGAGGGGCAATAGCCCGGCTCCGGAAAATCCGAAAAGGAAGAGAGCCGTCGCAAAGAGTGGTGTGCCGGGCAGGGTCCAGAGGATGAGGATCGCCGATGCGTGGCAGCCGATACAGATCCAGAGAAGAGGACGTTGCTCGAAACGATCGGCCAGCCTTCCAAAAATGAGGGTGCCCGGAATACCCAGGCCCGCCCCGATCCCGATGAATACGGAGATCTCCTGCCCGCTATAGCCAAGATCCTCGCCGAAGCGGGCCACGTTGGCATTCCATCCGCTCCCGAAGCTGAATACGAGACCCAGCGCCAGGGCGAGGGCCCAGAAGTTGGGACTGCGTAGGATCTTCGGGACGGTCCATTCCTCTGAATTCGGTGAATTATGCGGCCCCGTTTCCGCGGCTGATCGTCCGTCCGCGAATTGGCCCACATCCCCTGGCGAATTTCGGACGATGAGGAGGCAGAGAGGGGCGAGTGCAAAAGAGATGCCCGCAAAAACCTGCAGGACGCCTCGCCAGCCCAATTCTCCGAGCAGCCAGCCCGCGGCAGGCGTCAGGAGAAGACCCCCGACGGGTGGCCCCATATTGCCGACTCCCATGGCCAACCCCCGCTGCGTCTCGAACCATCGGGTGATCACGGTCCCCCCGGCCAATGGGCCTGCCATCGTGACTCCGGCGGCCGCTCCGACTCCGAATAGAATCGCCAGTTGCCATGGGTGAAGGGCCAGCGACATCAGCAGGAAGGAGGTCGCCATCAGGAGGGCCCCGCTCGCCATGATTCAACGAATCGAGAATCGATCCAGAAGAGCGCCGACGCCGGCTCCCGCACCCATCATCACAAGGGTGAACAATCCCATACCGATCTGGACGCGAGCGACAGCTAAGCCGAATTCGTCCACCAGGGGCGTAATGAAGAGACTGAAGGGGATGATCGTAAGACCGAGGGTGATCGCCTGCGCGAGAAATACAATCCCTACGATCCGCCAGCCATAAAACGTTCTCCCCATCGAGAGCGACCCTAGCAGGCTCCCCTGGCCTCTGCGCAGAGGAACTCCCCATGCATCCATGCAGCGCGGGGCAAGTCCTTGCCTTCGCCATATGGCCCCATGAAGGAGCCCCGGAGATTCGCCCGCCGGAATTTCCCCCGCCCCGGAATCGGCTCCGAAACGGATGATCCGAAATTCCGGAGCCCGCTCTCGTAAGCCGTTCTCGTAAGCCGCTCTCGTGACCTGCTCTCGTAAATAGTGGAAACTTTCTGCGGTCAGGATGCCCTTCACCCGACGCGAGCTGGCCTCCGAATCCCCGGAGGATGATCCTCGAAGCCCGTGAGCAAAGGCAACGAGGTTTGGGAGCGCCAGGAATTCTGCCCTCTTCGAGCGCCCGCATCGAGGCTCTTTGCAACTCGGGCCGCTCCGGGAGGGGCCGACGCCGGCCGCTCTCGCGAATATCGGCCTCGGAAGCCGTTGATCGAATCAAGTTCTCGGAAGAACTGAGTTTTTGGCTCTGCCCCAGGGATGCGGAATGAGCGGGATCGATGGCCATCCGAGGCGCCGCAGCAGACCTCGGGAAGGGGTTCCTTCCAACAGTGGGTATGCGGGTTCTCGGCTGCCCGTGGCTCGAGAAAGAGGATTTTCATCCATCGCTGGCTATCATGGGCTGTCTGCAATTTCGCCGTCTGGGCACCCCAGGGCATTTGCCGACCCATGTGATCAGTGAAAGAAAACAGACCCGCGGAAAATCAATCCGCTCGCGGCCACCACCCCGCCGCCAGGAGAACGCGATCATGAAGATGACCACCGAAGAAGCATTTGTGAAGGTTCTGCAGATGCACGGCATCGAGCACTCATTCGGCATCATCGGCTCCGCCTTCATGCCGATCTCGGACCTCTTCCCGAAGGCCGGCATCACGTTTTGGGACGTCGCGCATGAGACGAATGGCGGGATCATCTGTGATGGATTTACTCGGGCAGGTGGAAAGATGGGCATGGCCATTGCCCAGAATGGTCCCGGTATCACGGGCTTCGTAACGGCGATGAAGACCGCTTATTGGAACCACACGCCAATGCTGCTCGTGACCCCTCAAGCGGCCAATAAGACGATTGGCCAGGGCGGCTTTCAAGAGGTCTCGCAGATGGCGATGTTCCGCGACATCGTGTGTTACCAGGAAGAAGTGCGCGACCCCTCTCGCGTCGCGGAAGTACTGAACCGCGTGATCCTCAAGGCCTGGCGCGGTTCGGCACCAGCACAGATCAACGTGCCGCGTGATTTCTGGACTCAGGTGATCGACATTGAACTGCCACAGATGGTTCGCTTCGAACGCCCTGCCGGCGGCCAGAAAGCAATTTCAGAGGCTGCGGCACTCCTTTCCGACGCAAAATTTCCCGCCATCCTGAACGGTGCGGGCGTGATCCTTGCGGGAGGCATAGCGGCCTCGCGGGTGCTCGCCGAGAAGTTGAGCGCTCCGGTCTGCTGCAACTACCAGCATAATGACGCCTTTCCGGGCAGCCATTCCCTCGCCTGCGGGCCATTGGGCTATAACGGCTCAAAAGCCGCAATGGAGTTGATCGCGCAGGCTGATGTCATACTCGCCTTGGGCACTCGCCTGAACCCCTTCTCGACTCTCCCCTGTTACGGTGTCGACTATTGGCCGAATGAAGCCAAGATCATCCAGGTCGATATCAATGCCGACCGCATTGGATTGACCAAGCGCGTGACCGTTGGCATTGAGGGTTGCGCCAAGCAGGTTGCCGAGCAGATTCTCGGGCAGCTCGCGCCGACCGCGGGAGACGTCGGCCGAAAAGAACGTGAAGATCTGGTCCGTGACACCAAGGCGAATTGGCAACAGACTCTGGCGAAGATGGATCACGAGGAGGACGATCCGGGTACGACCTGGAATGAACGAGCACGACTTCGTGATGCCGAGCGGATGTCGCCTCGACACGCCTGGCGCGCAATCAAGGAAGCGCTGCCCGGGGATGCCATCATCTCCAGCGATATTGGCAACAACTGCGCGATCGGAAACGCCTATCCAAGCTTCGAAGAGGGGCGTAAATACCTGGCACCGGGTCTCTTTGGGCCCTGTGGTTATGGCTTCCCTTCGATCATCGGTGCCAAGATCGCTTGCCCCGATGTTCCCGTCGTGGGCTTTGCCGGAGACGGTGCGTTTGGTATCTCGATGAGCGAAATGAGCTCGATCGGACGTGAGAACTGGCCGGCCATCACGATGATCGTTTTCCGGAACTACCAATGGGGTGCCGAAAAGCGCAATACCACGCTTTGGTACGACGACAATTTCGTGGGAACGGAACTCGATCCCCAGGTGAGCTATGCCGCTATCGCCGAGGCCTGCGGGCTCAAGGGCGTTGCGGTGCAGAGCCAGGCGGAGGTCACCGAGGCGCTGAAGATCGCATGCAAGGAGCAGTCGAATGGTGTGACCACCTTCATCGAGGTGATCCTGAACCAGGAGCTCGGCGAGCCCTTCCGTCGCGACGCCATGAAGCGGCCCACGATTGTCGCCGGGATTGATGCAAAGGATATGCGTTCGCAAGAATGATCAGCGCATAGGAGATCGCGCGCGCCCCGGAATGGCTTCCTGGTTTGCATGACTCCGGAAAAGGGGCATCGAGAAGGGATCGGGTCCGCAGGGGGCTGAGACTCGGCATTGCGTGTCCCTCGGCTGGCAGTGATCGCCCTCCTCGCGCAGGAAGATCCGGCCGAATGGAATCAGGGTGCGAGTGAGTGCGCGGGCCGGACTGAAGCAGGCGGAGTGGATGCTCGTGTCTTGTTGCCAGGGCGTGTTGAAGCGCGGCCGATCCGAGCAAATGCTCGCAACGGGTCGCGGCAGCGGGATGGGATGGAGCATCCCGGCATCGAAGAAGCCGCTTTCTGGAGGAGATTGGAGGGCAGTCCGGGCATAGGCCGGATCCAGTTGTTGAGGCGGATGTCGATTCCTTCCAGTCAGCCCAGCGCTTTCCCGTGACGGGCCCCGGTGTCCACGCAGCATTCGCCGGGAAAGCTGAGCATCGGCCCCGGGTTCATGGCGCGAGTCATCCGACGCCGTCCCCAACGCGTAGCCACCCCTGGGGAGGCTGAGGTTGCACTCCGCTTTCGTTCGACCCGGGATATATGCGTGGAGCGCGCAGAAGATTCGTCTCGGAATTTTCGCACTTCGGTCTCGGCTGATATGCTCACGGGAATGTCGCCCCATCCGGACTTGCGTAATTCATGCCAGGCCCCCCGATGAGCGGAAACCGGACTCTGATGACCGGGGTCGTGGTGATGGCCTGCCTGCTGCTGGCGGTCTTTGCGTTTCGCCTGAAAGATAGTGCGGGGAAGAACGGACTCACCTTCGATGAGCCGCATTATGTGGGGACGGGTCTCTACTTATGGGATTCGGGCGACTACCACTATGCGCACTCGCTCTATTTCCATCCCCCTCTCGCCTACCATCTGGCCTCGCTGGCCTTGCTGACCCTCGATCTCGATGACATCCCCCGATCCCGGGAGACGGGTCGGCACCTGCTCTCTGGAAGAGAGCCTCCCCCCTCGCAGGTTCGTCTGCTATCGCGGCTGCCTTTCATCGCTCTCGCCTGCTGGGGGGCGTTGTTGATCTTTCTCTGGGCAAAAGAAGTGGCCGGGGGGGCGGCCGGTCTTTTTGCGCTGGCCCTCTTCACGGCCTCCCCCATCATGCTCGCGCACTCCTCTCTTGCGCACTCGGATATCCCCGTCGCGGTCTTCTTCCTGCAAACCCTCTACACCTTCTGGCGATGGAGGCAGAAGCCGGGGTTCTTGCGCCTGGGGCTCTGCGGTCTGTCCTTGGGGTTGGCCCTGATCGCAAAATTGAATGGCCTGATTCTGCTGCCAACCCTCGGCCTTCTGCTGCTGGCTCACGAGTTCAGGGTCTGGCCCATAGCGAAGCGGGACGGCGAGCTGGCCCTGGATGGGATGGTCTCCGCTGGATTCTTCCGCTCCGGTCTGCGGGCCACTTCGGCACTCGCGATCCTGATTGGCTTCTCGGCTTGCGTGCTCTGGGCGGGCTATGGCTTTTCTTTCGCCCTCCAGGAGGTAGAGGGCGGTTCTCTCGAGGGGATGAGCCTGCCCGCATATATGCATTCGTTGATTTTTGATGTGAAAGCAAATGCGCAGACGCGGAGCATCTACTTCTTTGGCGAAATCGGTGGGGGGGGGGATTTCTGGTACCTGCTTCCGGTCGCCTGGCTGCTGAAGACACCGCTCGCATTTCTTTTGTTGATCGCTCTGGCCCTTATTCTTCCTTCGGAAGAAAGTCGTTCGAGTGGTCGGCGTTTGAATTTTCTGATTGTTGTTGCGCTTGCGGTATATCTTGGCGTCGTGATCTTCTGGCTCAGGGTGCCGCTCGGCGTGCGCTACCTGCTGCCCATGCTTCCGCTGCTGCATCTATTCGTGGCCACCCGCCTGGCACCCTTCCGAGGCCGCCGTGGCCTTGCGGCGGGCATGCTTCTCGCGTGGATGTGGGCTGCGGGGGCTTGGATTCACCCCCACTACCTGGCCTTCTTCAATCCCCTGGTCGGCGGGCCGACCCATGCCCACAAGGCTCTTGTGGAATCAAATTATGATTGGGGCCAGGCATTGCCGGCGCTGGCCGATGAACTCGAGCGCCGCGGGAATCCGCCCCTATGGCTCGCCTATTTTGGGGGTGACTCGCCCGTGAATTACGGGATCAATGGCAGGAAACTGCGGGACTGTCGGCCCGTGAGCGGCATGCTGGCCATCAGTGCCACATTGCTGCGCGGTGTATACGGGCTGCAAAATCCCTTCCGGGCGGCACCCGAGGGCTGCTTCGACTGGTTGCTGGAATACGAGCCAGTGGCTCAGCCCGGCCATGCGATCCTTCTATACGAAATCCCCGAGCCGTAGCCATGAAGCGAATCCCGCGAAATGCCCCTGCGATCGATGCATGAAGGCTTCGACGGAAACGATAGGACTTCAATCCGGAGATCGATTCGAGGCATCAGGATAGGAGTCCGGCGACGAGTCGGTCGATTACGGATTGGGGTGCCAGTCGCTTCACGATCGAGAGCGGTCTCGCCCTGTCCATCGGGACACGCAATGGCCGCTTTGAACTCCGAATCAAGGAGTAAATCCGCCGAGCGACTGTTTCCGGTTTGAGCTTGCTCGCCAGCGTATCTCTCGCCATGCGGTCCAGCATGCGCATACTCGGTGAATCCGCCTTGACGTTCTTCACCGCGTGGAGATGTGATCCCGTCGCCGGGCGGTCCATGGCCATCGCGACTGGCTGCATGATCACCACGTCGATCCCCGTTCCCATGAGTTCGTGGTAGAGGGCTTCACTCATCGCCTCCAGGGCAAACTTCGACGAGGTGTAGGCGCTCATGGTGGGCACGGCGATCAGTCCGCCCAGGGAACTCATATTGATAATCAGGCCGGAATCCTGCTTGCGCATCGTCGGGAGCACTTGCTGGCAGATTCGCAACGCGCCAAATACGTTGGTGTCATAGAGCGCCTTCACCTCATCGGCCGTCTCTTCCTCTACCATGCCGATCATCATCTCGTTTACGCAGTTCACCACGACATCGATGCGGCCCTCCCGCTCGAGGACCTGGGAGATGCAGCGAGCCACGGAGGAGTCGTCCCTGGCCTCCATGGTGAGCATCGGAAAGGGGGCGGATCCCTCCTGGCTGGCGGGTTTGCGGGAGGTTCCGTAGACGCTGAGACCCTCATTTGCGAGCAATCTTCCCAGCACTGCACCGAAGCCCCCCGAGGCTCCTGGGATCAGAACGATCATTTCAATCTCCTAATTTTCTATATTATAGATTATACAAGTGGAGAAAAACATTATCCAATCGTATAATATCGAATAGAGGAGTCGATGATGTCCCGAGCCGCCACGGCGAGCCGGTCTTCCGATATGCGCGAGAGAATTCTGGGGGTTGCACTCGATGTTTTTACGGAGAGGGGCTTCGAAGCGTCCTCCACCCGCCAGATCGCGGCGAAAGTGGGCGTGAACCACGGCCTGATCCGCTACTACTTCGGCTCCAAACAGAAGCTATGGCAGGCGGCTGTCGATCACGCATTCGGTGATATGCAGGAAGAAATTGAAGCGGCATTGGCGGATTCCAATGCACGGGATCCCCGCGAGCGCGTTGCGCATATGATCCGCGCCCATGTCCACTTCGTTGCGCGCCGACCGACATTCGTGCGGCTGATGTTCGAAGAGGGTAAGCGGCGCGGCGAGCGCATGCGCTGGATCGTCGACCGCCACGTATTGCCCCTCTATGGATCTCTAACCGAATTGATCCAGCAGGCGATGGGGAAGAACGATGCACTCTCGAGCGTATCACCAATCCACTTTTTCTATGTGGTGGCCGGTGCCACGGGGCTCATATTCCATCAGGCGGAAGAGTGCCGTCGCGTGAGTGGTGTAGACCCCTTCAAAGCGGAGGTCATCGAAACGCATGCCCGAGTTGTCGAGAGGATGCTGCTCGGGCCCTCGTTATTTTCCTCGGAAGAAGAATCCTGATGAAAGACTACTTCGACGCGGCCATCGTTGGCTATGGCCCGGTGGGCGCGATGACGGCCCTGCAACTTGCCGACGCAGGCCTGCGAACGGTAATCCTCGAGCGGCGGGACGAGATTTTCGATATTCCGCGAGCGGTTGGACTCGATAGCGAGGCCATGCGGGCCTTTCAGCGGCTCGGACTGGCCGAGGATGTCGACGCGATCGTTCAGTCGCCGAGGCCCGGCGAGGAGTTCTGGTTCACGGATTCGAAACGACAGCGTCTTTTCGGGATGACTTTGCCGGCGATGGGCCCGAACGGCTGGCGCGAACTCGTCTTCTTCGACCAGCCTGAACTCGAGACTCTGCTGCGAAAGAAAATCGCCGAGCGCGGCGATATTGAGGTACGCCTGGGTTTCGAGGTGGATCGGATCGAGCCCAGAGAAGCGCAAATAGGGGTGAGGGGCCAGGGGCCCTCGGGCGAAGCTGAAATTTGCGCGTCGTATCTGGTGGGCTGCGATGGCGCTTCGAGCTTCGTGCGCGAGGTGATCTCTTCGAAGTGGGAGAGTCTTGGCTACGACCACGACTGGCTGGTCGTGGACATCAAGGTGGCTGCGGATGTCGACCTGCCCATCCAGTTGATGCAGGTCTGCGATCCGAAGCGGCTCACCACCTACATCCCCGGTCGCGACCCGTTCCGGCGCTGGGAGTTCCAGTTGGTCGAAGGGGATGTGCCCGAGGAGATGTGCAAGCCGGAGAAGATTTCAGAGCTGCTCGAAGACTGGCTGCCGCCCGAGGATTACGAGGTCCGTCGCGCGGCTGTCTATCAATTCCACGCAGCCACGGCGACCGAGTGGCGCAGCGGTCGAATCTTTCTCGCCGGCGACGCCGCTCACCAGACCCCCCCCTTCCTGGGGCAGGGGGTGAATTCGGGTTTTCGCGATGCGGTTTGCCTCGGTTGGAAGCTCCCCCTCGTGCTTTCGGGTGAGAGTGATGCCAGGCTGCTCGAGAGCTATCAGGAGGAGCGATCCGCCCACGCGCGCGACCTCGTTGATCGCGCCGTCGGGCTCGGCCAACTGATGGAGACATTGGCCGCGCGGGAGGCGGGGGAGCCCGATCCCCATGTCGGCAGCGAGTCGCGCGCCGCCCCGCCCGGCGATCAGATCATCCCCCCCATCCGTGCTGGCACCCTGCTGGCAGCGCAGATCGCCTCCGGAGCGCCCGTCGGCCGGGTCTTCTTTCAGCCCCGGGTTCGCGCGGCCGATGGCAGCGTCGATCGTCTCGATTTCCATATGGGAAAGGGTTTTGCCGTGGTGGGGCGGAAAAAGGACGACCTCCAGGTCGGTGTCGTCGCTCAGCAAGTTCTCAAGCGCTTGAAAGCAAAGAAGATCGCACTCGAAGAGTTGGAAGTAGTCGAGGGATTGCTGGATCCCCTCTTCGAAGACTGCGCAGCCGTCATCGTGCGGCCCGATCGACTCATCTTTGGAGTGGTCGATGCCGATCATGATCTCGATCAACTGGTGTCGAAGCTCTCAGCCAGGCTCTTGCTGAGCGCGTAACGAGTCTCGCGGGTCGTCGGGAGCGAGAAGAACGCTCGCATCCCCCTGCGGGTCCGAGTCGGGGGCCGATCGGGATTTCCCCGGGGCCAGGGGACGGAGGAGCTTTTGGGCCGACGGAAGCCGACCCGATGTTCGATCGGGCCCAGAAATCTCTTTCGACTCAGAGCTTGCGACGATTCGGAAGCAGGTCCGGGAAATTGGCTTCGCGCTTTTCGCGTTTCGCTGTGAAGGCCTCCGCCATATCGCTCGGCTGAAACATCCCCGTCTGCCACGTCGCGATGTAGTCGAGACCATCCGCGATGGTATGGTCGCGGGCGTAGTTCAACATTTCCTTGCTCCCCCATACCGCGAGAGGGGAACGCGCCGCGATTTCCTCAGCCACATCCATGACGCCTGCGAGCAGGGCTTCGTGGTCGTCGTAGACGTTATTCACAAGGCCGGCCGTTCGGGCCTCATCGGCCTGGAGCCGTCGCCCCGTGTAGGCGAGTTCCCTGACCAGGCCCTGGGGAAGGATATGGGGAAGGCGCGGAAAGGTCCCGACATCCGCCGTCATGCCGATATTGATCTCCTGGATGCAAAAGAATGCGTCCCGAGTGCAGTAGCGCATATCGCAGGCGGAAATCAAATCGACACCGCCACCGATGCACCCGCCCTGGATCGCCGCAAGCACGGGCATCCTCGCTCGGTCGATACAATTGAAGCTTTCCTGGAGGTGCAGAATATTTCTCCGCAGCTGGGCCCGAAGCCTCCCCATTTCCGTTTTTCCCGCCGCGCCGCTCTCTCCCCCAGAGCCGAAAACAGCGAGATCCATGCCCGCGGTGAAATGCTTCCCCGTGGATGAGATCACGATAGCTCGAGCCTCACCGCCATCGTCGAATTCCTCGATGATCGCGGGAAGCTCGGTCCAGAACTCTGGCACCATGCTGTTGAATGCCTCGGGGCGCTTCATTTCTATGCGGGCCACCTTTCCCACCAGATCCACTTCGAAACAGGTAAAGGTCATCGGTCCATCTCGCTTTCCTGGGCCCGGGCAATCCCGGACGCTTTGAGTCGCAGGTCGAAGTCTCGAAGAATAGGGGATCATGGAAGCCCGTGGTCCCGGCTTTTCGCTTCAAGTCGCTTCCGCCGTATTCTAGTACGGAGCGGCCGGATTGCTCCACCTGGATGGGTGCGGCGTCGCGGCGATGAGGGCCATCCGGGCCTCTTCCCTCTTCTCGCCTGGGATCAGCCGATTGGCTTGGCTGGGCGCGCGCGAAGCATGAGGGCCATTCCGGCGAGCGCGAGCAGGAGGATCAATGCCACCAGGCCCGCCACGCTCGCCACGGGGATGCCCGGTGCCGCGGGCAGGGCGGGTTGGTCGTTGGTATGGCAGTGAACGCCTCCACCCGCGACCCAGGAATCCAGCATTTCGATCACGTGCACGTCGCGATGCGGAAACCATTCTTCGAGTTGAGCCTTGGCCGCGTTGTCGGTCGCGGGGTTGTTGAAGCCGACCAGGATCACCCAGCCATTGCCGACAGCCCAATTCATATAGTCGCTGTCGAAGCTGACGCCCGCATGGGTGATCGAGGCCTGGAAATCCATGCGCAGGACTTCGAAACCCTCTGCCGCAGCGGCGGCGGCCGTGGCGTCATAGACCTGGTCATCCGGGCCGCCGGGTTGGCAGTGGGATTGCGCGGTGCAGTTCGCTACTACGACACGGTTTTCGTCGATGAAGCGTGCGATTCCATCGATATGGCCCCCGGTCAGGTCTCCCACGATAGGACCGTCCGCCCAGATGACCCTGTCGACGCCGAAATAGCTTTGCAGGTCGGCCTCGGCCTGGGCCTTATTCGCATAGCCGTTGCCGCGATTGGGATCGGAGAGGACGTTCCAGTTCAGCATCACGGTATCCTTGCCGTTGAATTCGAGGTTGCCGCGTTCGTGGACGATGCCCACTGGATCCACCGGCATATTCAGGTGGGCGCCCACAGCGATCGGAACAGCATCGTCATTGGCATGAGGGATATTGCCGAAGGCTCCCCCCCAAGCATCGAAATCCCAATCCTGGATGCGCATCTCGCCATCCTCCACCAGATAGATCGGCCCGTTGTCGCGCATCCAGGCATTTTCATTGGGGATGGCATGCCAGGTGATGTTCGGATGGTCGGGGTTGCCCCCTGCAGTGGTGATCGCATTCCGGGCCCGATTGCGGATGGAAGTGCTGTTGTAGAGAATATGGAGGGGTTGGTATTGGACGACGACATTCGAGATCTTCGCGTAGGCGGGCTCGTAATCCCTTTCGAATCTCCCCGGCCATTGCAGCCAGAGGGCTTCCTGCAGTTCCCATTCGGCGGGCACGCGCCGTATCTGGGCGTCGACATGGGCTGCAGAGGAAAGCAGGAAGAGGAGCGCGAGCAGGGCAGGGCCGGCGAGGCGATACGGCCGTATCAGAGACTCATTCCAGTATCTCGTCGGTCGACGAAGGCGCGGTGATTCGAGTATGCCGGTGAGCATTGGAATGTTCTCTTCTGGAGGCGACCTGCGGAATGGATTGGATAGTACGGCAGATCTCCCGCCAGATCCCTTGTCCGAAAAATGATCGAGCCGTTGAAATTCATGGCAGGAGATGGTAGTGGATCTACAGTCTGGGCACTCGGCTGGAGTAGCAGGCAGCCGCTCTCTCCCCCGTGGGTGACTGCGCCCCGAGTTGAGGTGAGCGCTTACGTAAATGAGATATGGATCGCGGCAACTCGCTGAACGTTCCGTCGCCATCCGGATGGATGGCCCATGCCCATCAGCTCCCGGGCCCGCGCATGACCATGAAGGTCGTCGTCATATCCATCACCGTTTCGCCGCGCTGATTGATGAGCAGTCCACGCGTGGTCACGATTCCGAGTTCGGGGCGTGAAGCCGAGACGCGCGCGGCGATGCACTCACTCGTCAACGTGATCTCATCGTCGGGACGCAAGGGGGATGGGAAGCTGAGATTCTCTGAGCCGAGGTTGGCGACCAATGCGATCTGATCCTTTCCCTGATGATGAATTTGGCTGGATAGCGCGAAGGTATGGGTCGAAGAGCCCGTGAGCCCTCCGAAGATGGATGTGCGGGCCGCCGCTTCGTCTATATGGAAGGGCTGGGGGTCGTAACGCGTTGCAAACTCGATGATCTCTTCACGAGTTATACGAATCGATCCAGCCGTGATCTTTTCGCCCACCACGAAATCTTCGAAATAACGCAATCGGGATTCTCCTCGCTCATGATTCCAGAAGTCGAATGATAATAATCCCCTGATCTCTGGATTCCAGTTCTGCACCTCGGAGAATTCGACTCGGCCGGAGCATGGCCAGCGGCCTGCGATCCTCGGCTTGAAATCCTGAAGCAGCCTGGGACATCCTGCCACTGCAATTCAGTACGCGGAAGCGGTGTCGCAATGCCCCGCCGCGGGACCCCATGCGACGGCCCGGATCCGATGGCGATTCGGCATGCTTCCCGATGGACGGAATCGCGCAAGGGGCTCGTACTTTTCTCGATATTTCGGAATCCGGAATCGCGTGTATTCTTGCGGTTGGAGATCTCGCCCGAGAGAATGGATATTCCGGCTATATCCACCTGCTTTGGGCGGTTCAGGGAGTCGGCTCGGCAGAATCCATAGACCCGATGCGCTGGCGGGACCAGCGATTCAGATCGGGTTACACTGGATGGCCCCCGAAAAATTGAGGGAAATGGGGTCCACGCATTGATCTGCTTAGCGGAAGATGTCAATGCCCTTGCAGGTGGGCTTCGCCGCGTGCTCGCAGCCCCCCCAGCAACTGCGGTCATGGGCGACCGCATCTTCCGATGGATTCATCGCAAATTCAGCGGGGAGGCCGCCATCGGGCGATTCGAAGAGATGGACGAGCGGATCGTCCCCCGGCGTCCCACCGCCTCGGGAAATGGGGGGGGGAGGCCGTCGGCGCTGCTCATGCTCCCGGATCTCTCGGGCGGAGGCGCCGAGCGAACGAGCCTGAACCTGCAGGATTCTCTTCGCCGGCAGGGCCAGTTTGTTCGCCTCGGTCTTCTCGAGGCCCGTGGTGAATATCTGGCTCGCGTCGATGCGAATGACTACGTGCTCCCCCAAAATCGTCTTCTCCGGGCCGTCGCAGATCGCTGCCCCCCGGATAGTCCACAACGCGCACTGATCCAGGTCCCGCTGCTGATGGGCATGCTCCGGCGTGAGAAGCCGGATGTGGTGATGTCGAGCATGGCGGATGTCACCTTGCCGCTGGCATTCGCCTTTGCTCTGATGCCGTGGAGGCGCCGGGCCACCCGCTGGATCGCCCGAGAGGGCAACCATACCCGGGTCGTGATGGAGCGCGCCTTCCCGGATCCGCGACTCCGCCGGATCGTGGATAAGCTGATTCGTTGGTCCTACCGATCGGCGGATGCCTGCCTGGCCATTTCGGAAGGTGTGGCCCGCGGGCTCGTCGAAAATTACGATGTCGACCGTTCATGTCTGCAGGTCATCCCGAACCCCGTGGATCTCGACGCCCTGCGTGAGGGTGCCAACGAGCCTCCCCCCGCTGGCCTGCCAGGACGCTTCATCGTCGGCGTGGGCCGCCTGGATCATCAGAAGGGCTTCGACCTCCTGCTCGAGGCCTTCGCGAAGATTGAAGATCCCGAACTCGGCCTCGTCCTGGTGGGTCGAGGCCCCGAGCGGGACGCCCTGAAAGCCAAGGCCGAGAATCTGGGGCTCGGGGATCGAGTTCACTTCCCGGGTTTCGTGGAGCATCCTTCAGCCATCGTTTCGCGGGCCGAACTCTTCTGCTTGTCGTCGCGCTGGGAAGGATTCGGTCACGTGATCGTGGAGGCCATGGCGGTGGGTTGCCCGGTGGTGGTCACGGATTGCGAATTCGGTCCCGCCGAAATCGTGGAGTCCGGTGAGAGCGGGCTGCTGGTTCCGCCGGAGGATGTCGACGCTCTCGCGGAAGCCCTCGCCCGACTTCTCGCGAACCGTGGGGAGGCCCAGCGCTTGGCCGAATGCGCACGCAAGCGAGCAGAAAATTTCGGCTCGAATAGGATCGCGGCAAGGTATTGGGAACTCCTATGCCCCGGGGAGGAGGGGGCTTGAGTTCCGGGGTCATCGCAGCCGCTCTCATCCTGCTCTTCGCCTGGCTGGCGGTCAGGATCTACGATCGTCTTTCCGGGCGCAGGTTTCTGCTTGATTTGCGAGACAAGGCCAGGATGGCTTTGCGGGACGTGGCTGCCTGGGATCGCTTCTGGGCCGACAATCCCAGCCGTAGTTCGATCGTCATCTGTCTGACGACCCTGCCCAGTCGTCTCCCGGAGATCGAAGGCACCTTGAAGAGTCTGCTCTACCAATCCCGTGCCCCGGCTTCGATTCGGCTGCACTTGCCGAGGATCTCGCTGCGCGAGCAGGTACCCTACGAGGTCCCCGATTGGTTGCGGGCCCTCTCCGCCGTCGAGTTGATCGACTGTGAAAAAGACTACGGCCCCGCGACAAAATTCATCCCGGCCCTGCTCGAGTGCCCACCCGATCAACCGCTCCTCATCGTGGACGACGACAAACTCTACCCGCCCGATCTGGTGGCCCATTTTGACGCTCTTGCGACAGAGCATCCCGAAACGGCCCTGGGATCCAGCGGCTGGAATGTTCCCGCGGATCTGAAGGACCGAAAGGTGACGCTATGGGGAACCTTGCGGGGCGAAGCGCCGGGACGACGGAAGTCGACCCACCTGCGATCTTCAGAATCCGTGGACATCCTCCAGGGGCATTCGGGTTTTCTTATTCGACCGCATTTTTTCAAGATGCGGGATTTTCTCGCGAGCTATGCGTCCGGGCCCGAAGAAGCCTTCTACGCGGATGACATCTGGATGAGCGGGCAGTGTCAGGCAGCGAAGAGGGTCTTTCCCGCCCGCCGCTTCTGCTTCGTCTCGTGGCGACGCGTGGGGCTCTACGACCGGACCAGCCTGGAGCGGAGAGATAGTGCTGCAGACGTGCAGGTCCGGACCAATACCGTATTGATTCGCCACCTGCGCGACCGCTGGATGGTCTCCTCCCCCGATCACACGGAGCCGGAATAGGAAGAGGCCGAGTGGTCTCGCCTGCGGCGGCCGATCCTTGGATCGGAGAGCTGCCCGAAATCCATGCGGAATTCTTCGAGGGCCGTGGGAGGTGATGAGCCCATTCGCCTGCGAGATGCCCGGCCGTGCGAGCTCCGGTCCGAAGGTCTGGCCCGGCATGAGCTTTCCCATCCTGGCGTCGAAGGTGACCGGCAGCATCGTGGTCGGCGTAAGTGAGCCGAGGCGTGTCGTACTGCCGAGCACCTTTCCGAGGAAGTAGGGGTAGCCCACGCTCGCGGTGGCGGTCCATCGCACGGGATCCGCGATGCCCCCCCCCGATATAGTCCGCGTCTGGAGTCGTTCCCCATAGAAATGGAATCGCGTAGCCATCGAGTTCAGGCAGAAGCTGGGTAGCGATTCCTTCCGTGGTGAGTGAGTGGTCGGTCCGAATCACTCTCGTGCCGTCGGGAGAGATGCAGGTCAGGGTCCACCAGTCACAGTAGAGCCCATCGATGGTATTCGCGGGCGATCCGAAACTATTGAAGTCGACATCGGGGTTCGGAATCGGCTCGTCGGTCTCCACGTGGGTGAAGTTGAGGTTGCGGGAGCCCGGGGAGCGCCCGATCTCGCAACGGGATCTATGCCCCACCGCCTCATCGTCCGCTGGCTCGCATGCTCCTGAGACGGCTCGAACTCGCTGCGGAGAAAGTGAAATTCGCCCCGGGTATTGGAATCCGGATCGAGTGGAGCGGCCGCTTCGGCTCCCTCGGAAATGCGGTATTTCTCGATCGGATCCTGCCGTGATGTTCCTCTATGTTCCCCTATGTTCATCTCACCGATGAGGATGATTTCCATCCGCCAGGGGTTGAAGCCAGGGGTTGAAGCCAGGGGTTGAAGTCAAGGGTCGAAGCCGCCGCCACCGAAATGGCGTCGCCCGCTGCGCGAAGAGGATTGGAAAGCTGCGATTGTCGAGATCGAGGCGCCGGCTCAGCCGGGATATGCCTGGCTGAGCGCTCCCTGGCCCGGAAAGAGGTTCGCATTCATCGAAGTCGGCTCGTCCGGAGCGAGAATAGGGGCTTCGAAGGCCTACGATACAAGCGGGGATATGACGATGTCGGCGAGAGGGAGCCCAGCGGGAGCGAGGGAGAAGATCGGCTCCCGCTATTGGCGCTATCCGGGGCAGGCTGGTATTAGAGAAGCCTGGAGCGGCGCGCGCATATCGCTCTTGAAGGAGAGAAGTTGACGGCATTGCAGATCCACGTCGTCGCGGCGAGTGCCTGGTTGGGCCTTGTCGCCGCCGAAACCGTGATTGAGTTGATGGCGAAAGACAGGATGACCCGGCGATTCGTTGCCAGGGCGCATAAGACGATCGACCTCTATTTCGAGGCTCCGCTGGTCGCGATTGTACTGGTCTCGGGCTCTCTTTTGCTTTACCGCTTGTGGCCGGATCTCTCTCTCCTCTTGATCGTAAAAGTTGTTGCGGGATCGATCGCTATCGTGGCCAACATCCTATGCATCCACTGGGTTCTGGGTCGTGCCCGGGCGAAGGATGATGACGAGTTTTTCGCATGCTCTCAGAAGATCTCCTGGACGGGCTACTCGATTCCGCTTGCCGTTCTGGCGCTGGCAGTGGGAATTTACGGCGTTTGATGATCCCGGGCTTCGTGTCGTTCTTTCGGAATGGACTGGATCGGATGCAGCTGATGGCTCCCGATCGTTCTGCGGCGGCGGATCGCTGCCGGGAGAACCTCGATTTCGAAGTCGCAGAGGCCTGCCGAGACGGGGCCGAAGTGGAAGGTGGCCCCTCGTATATCGGCTGATGACGGGCGCTCCGGCCTCGCCCTCTTCGAGGTCCGCGAAGCGCACGCGCGGGAAGAGATCCGCATCGGAATCGATTTCCAGGTCGATTCGCCGAGTTTCATTGCCTTCGCGGAGAGGCTGAAGGATCGCGCCCTCAGCGATGGCGAGGGAAAGAGTGTCGAAGTGGCCTCCGTCGCCGACCGCGACCTCGATCACACCTTCTACTGCGACGATCCCTGCGGAAAGACCTTCGAACTGGATTGCTGCGACCATGCCGCGGTGAAAGGGCGACCTCATGGACAGGCATGGAATCAGCCCCGTTCGCTTCTGGCAACTCCGAATGGAATGGGCTGAGCGGGCTGAGAAAGAAGATGCGCCCGTCATGGAGCGCCCACTCCGCCCCGAGCGGCCGCAGGAATACGTTCTGATGCCGATGAAGCGTCGCCTCTCACACGATCCCGATCACCGCCGTGACGGGGCGGGCTGCTGCTTCGAGAAGGACGAAATATTCGAACCTTGCGGGGCGTCCCGGGGCGGCCTCGAAGCGCGCGCCTCAGCGCGCCTCAGGAAGGGGAGCCGCCGTCTTCCCGGATCAGGCGAAGCAGGGTTTCGCGCAGTACTACGAGCTGGATCCTGGCAAGGGATTCGGGGTAGCTCTTGAAGAGAGATTGCTCGGCAATCCCGCTCAGAGATGAGAAGAGGACGGAATTGACCAGATCCACAGTGGATTTCTTTAAACTGAGTTCCGCAAAAAGGCTGGCCGCGATGTCCTCGAGGGTACTCGTCACCTGGCCCATGAACCTCTCTGGAGCGAGGGTCTCGGCGCCGGCGATCGGATGGTTTCGGAGAATCTCTCGGAAGGCGCGGTAGGTCGGGTCGCAGATCAAATTCCAGGAGGCGTCCACCAGCGCCTTCACCCGGCCCGCCAGGGAAGTGGCTTCGGTGGAGAAACTCGCGAGTTGCCGCTGGAAATCGCCGAGGACCTGCTCGAGTACGGCGTCGAGGATCGCCGACTTATCCCCGAATTGGTGTTGGATGCCGCCCCACGAGACTCCCGAGAGTTCGGAGATTCGGGTCGCGGTGGCGCGCTGGAAACCCTCGCCGCTGATGCATTGAATCGCGGCCCGAATCACCTTTTCGCGAGTCTCCGCACTCCGCTGGCGTTGAACTGGCCCCGGCAGCCGCTTGCGACCCTCCGGGGGTCCTGGCTCCAAGCTTTTTACTGCCCGTTTTATCGTCATGCGAGACCTCGAAAAACAATTATCATTAATTGCTTTTGCTGTCCAGACGTCTAAACTCTCCGATTCCATCCCGAGGGCCCGGTAGGAGGGCCTGGTAGGAAGGCCCGGCAGGAAGCCCGATCGAAGGAGAGAAAGCCATGGTCAAAGTCGTCAAACTCGGCATCAAGCGCCCGGTCACTCATGGTCTGTTGCCCGATCCCGAGCCCCGCGAGGTCAAATACACCTTCATCTCGGTGGACGATCACCTTCTCGAGCCGCCCCATACCTTTGAGGGCCGACTTCCCAGCAAGCTTCAGGATCGCGCTCCTCGTGTCATCGAGACCGAAGAGGGCCATCAGGTTTGGGAGTTCGAGGGCAAGCCCTATTTCCAGGTGGGCTTCATGTGCGTTGCCGGCCGTCCCAAAGAGGATAGTCGCATCGAGCCGGCCCGTTTCGACGAGGTGCGGCCGGGTTGCTACGACGTCGATGCGCGCATCAAGGATATGGACATCGGTGGGATCTGGTCCTCCGTGAACTTTCCCTCCGGCGTGACGGGCTTTGGCGGAACTCTCTTTTCCGAGGCCAAGGATCGTGAGGTCGGTCTCGCCTCCATGCGGGCCTGGAACGACTGGCTCCACGAGGAATGGTATTCCGCGTATCCGGATCGAATCATTCCCCTGGGCGTCACCTTCCTCGCGGACCCCGAAAAGGGCGCCGAGGAAATCCGGCGAAATGCCAAACGAGGCTTCAAGGCGGTCACCTTTCCCGAACGACCCCATTGCCTCGGCTATCCGGCCATTTTCGACAAATGCTGGGAACCCATCATCGAGGCTTGTGTCGAGACCGATACCGTCCTCAATCTGCATATCGGGGCGTCCGGATTCCCGGAGATGCCGGCGGGAGCGCCGATGATTGAACTCGGGGCGACTCTATTTGGTCCCCTGACGGTTACGGCTGCCGCCGAATGGGTGTGGAGTGGATACCCGGCCCGTTACCCGACGCTGAAGATCGCCATGGCCGAGGGAGGAATCGGCTGGGTGGGCATGCTGAGGGATCGCCTCGACAACATCATGAGTCGTTCGGGTTACGGCCTTGGCTGGCCTTCTCAGAAGATCTCGCCTTCGGAAACACTCAAGCGCAATTTCTGGTTCGCGATGATCGACGATCCGTCGACGATCTCCACCCGTCACGCGGTCGGTGTCGAAAACATCATCTTCGAATCAGACTATCCCCACGGCGATGGCACCTGGCCGGATACCCAGCCGGTGCTCCACGAGCTCATCAAGGACCTTCCCGTGGAGGAGCAGCGTATGATCGCCCACGAGAACGCCGCGAAACTCTATCGGGTACCCCTACCGGATACGATCGTTCCGTAGACGGCGCGGAGAATTCCCGAATGCCTGGCCCCGGCGAAATCGTGAAGAGAGCCGGCCCCGCGGCCTGAGCTCATTGTCGAAGCCGGACCACCCGGGCAGTCGAGCGATCGCCGAGTCGCACGTCGGGGGCCCCGAGGCGGGCGTCGTCGGCGGTGTGATCGTCGGGCTGCTCCTGGGATTCGCGTTCGGCCGCCACCCGGGCGTCGTAGTGGGCGAGTTCCCGCTGGCGGGTCGTCTCATCCCAACCCAGGACCTCCGCCATCAGGCTCGCGACGGGTCGTGCCGCCGCCAGGCCGCGGTCGAAGGTTTCGATCGAGATGCGGGTGCGGCGGGTCAGCACATCCTCGAGGTGCAGGGCGCCCTCGTGGGAGGCCGCGTAAAGGGCTTCGACGGCAAGATAGTTCGGGGCGCCCTCAAGGGGCTGGGCGAGTTCCGGGCGCTCGCTCATCAAGGTGATCAATTCCTCGATGCGCGCCCCGTAGCGGCCGAGCAGATGCTCGACCTGGCTCGTATGGAGCCCGGTCTCGTCGGCGAGTGCGCGGCGCCGATTCCAGAAGGCCTGGAAACCCGGCGCCCCCACCAGAGGCGTGCGATCGGTGCAACTCGTCGGAACCCTCTTCTCGAGTCCCCCGGCTACCCGATCGATTGCGTCCCGGGCCATTACGCGGTAAGTCGTATACTTGCCCCCCGCCACGGTGATCAGCCCGGATACGGATTGTGAGACCGCATGCTTGCGTGAGAGTTCGCTGGTCTCATCGGTCTCTCCGCGAAGGAGTGGGCGCAGGCCGGCGTAGACGCCTTCGATATCCTCGAATTGGAGTTCCTGGCCCAGGGCGGCATTGGCCTGTTCCAGCAGATATTCGACATCTCGCCGACTCGCGGCCGGGTGGGCGAGATCGAGATTCCAATCGGTATCCGTGGTGCCGATGATCCAATGGTGCTTCCAGGGAATCACGAAGAGGACGCTCTTCTGCGTGCGCAGGATCAGGCCGCTGTCGCCGTGAATCCGGTCCCGGGGCACCACCAGGTGAATGCCCTTGGAGGCCCGAACGTGGATGCGCCCCCGGCCCGCCATATTCTGGACGGCGTCTGTCCAGACCCCGGTGGCATTCAGGGTGCGATGGCCCCGCACCTCGATTTCCCGACCGCTCTCGAGGCAACGCAGGCGGACCCCTGTGACGCGGTTGCCCGTCAGAATGAACTCTTCCGCCCGGGCGCTGGTCGCGAGGGCGGCGCCGTGGAGGGCCGCCGTGCGCGCCAGGGCCACCGTATGACGGGCGTCGTCCACCTGGGCATCGTAGTACTGGATCGCGCCCTTGAGCGCACTCCTCTTCAGGCCGGGAAAGAGGCGGAGTGCTCCTCGGCGCGTCAGGTGCCGATGCCAGGGGAGGTCGCGCTTGAATCCCGAGAGCAGGTCGTAGATCAGCACTCCCGCGCCGATGTAGAGGCGTTCCCAGAAATAATGGGAGAGGGGATAGAGAAAGGGAATGGGGTGGACGAGATGCGGGCAGAGGCGCCCCAGCATCAGGGATTGCTCCCGCTTGGCTTCGAGGACCAGCCCGAGATCGAATCGCTCGAGGTAGCGGAGTCCGCCGTGAATGAGTTTGCTCGAGCGGCTCGAGGTGCCCGCCGCCCAATCCCGTTGCTCGATCAGGGCCACCGAGAGTCCCCGGGCCGCCGCGTCGAGGGCCGCACCGGCCCCGACCACGCCGCCGCCCACGATGACGACGTCGAAGATCTCTTCCCCCATGCGCTGGAGGTCCCGCTCGCGGGCTTCCGGGCCGAGTTCGGTGGCGTTCATCCTCTGCTCTCTTCTCTCTCCATGCCTCTTCGGCAGATTCGTATTCCCGCGTAGAACGGCGTTTCGAGCCGCGTCACCGCCGCTCTCCACCTCCATGGATCGGAGTCTTCCGGGGCTGGCTGAAATCGCCTTTCCCGAAAATTTCCCTGAGCCGGGCTGCGCAACATAGCGAGGCCGGGGTGGCCATGGGCTCCCCCCCCCCGGGCCGCATCCGGAAATTCTGGCTGCCGGCCCGGCCGGGCAACCCTTGCGCTGCCCCAAGCCTCCGGAATTACTTCGAATCTGCTGTGCCTGGCCCCTTGAAGGGGCGCCCGGAATCCGCTCTCCTCCGGGCATCGGTATGGGGCGCGAAAGCCCGCAGATCCGATTCATGGGGCAGGGGGAATCGCCCCGGGAGCAGGTTGGCCTCGGGAGGAGAGGGATTGAGTCATCGGGAAAATTCGACCCGAACCTGGCGGGTACTGAATCTGCCGCTGGGGATCGATGAGCCCGATTCCGCGCTCAGGGGCCGTGCGGCCCAGCGAGCGGGCGTGGCGCCCGAGATGATCCGGGGCCTGCGCATCGCCCATAAGGCGTTGGACGCCCGGCGGCGTGGGGCCGAGCGTCGGATTCGCTTCGTAGTTCATGTGGACGTGCAATTGGATGCCGAGTTGGAGAGTCGGCCCAATCCCGCCTTCGCGCAGGCGCTTCGCTCGGGCCGCGTGATCGAACGCGCTCCGCAGATTCGATTGGAGGCCGAATCCTTCCATGCCTCGCTGCGGGGGCAGAGGGTGGCCGTGGTGGGCGCCGGGCCCGCGGGTCTCTTTGCCGCGCTGGTTCTGGCGCGCAGCGGCGTGGAAGTCGATCTCGTCGAGCGGGGCCCGGCGATTGCCGAGCGCAGCCGCGCCCTGGCGCGCTTCCACCGGACACGCGAAATGGATCCGGAAGCGAATCTTCTCTTCGGAGAGGGCGGGGCGGGAACCTATTCGGATGGCAAGATCTACACGCGCATCGATCATCCCCTGGAGCATCCGATCCTCGAAGAATGGATCGCCTGCGGGGCGCCCGAAGAAATCGCCTACGACGCCCGGGCGCATATCGGAACGGATCGTCTGCATAGCATCCTGCCCCGCTTGCGGATGCGCCTGGAAGAGGCCGGCGTACGCTTTCATTGGTGCACCCGACTCGAGGGATTCCTCTCCGCGCCCGGTCGCCCCGGGCGGATTCGGGGACTCATCACCTCCCGGGGCGAAATCGAATGTGCGGCCGTCTTCCTGGCCCTCGGCCATAGCGCGCGCGATAGCGTGCAGGCCCTGGCAGGAGACGGCCTGGTGCTCGAGGCCCGACCCTTTCAACTCGGTGTGCGGATCGAACATCCCCAGGAGTTGATCGATCGCGCCCGTTATGGGGATGCCCGGTTGGCCTCCCGGCTGGGTTCGGCCTATTACGGGCTCACCAGTCGGGCCGGCAGCGGCGCCGCCGCCGCACATAGTTTCTGCATGTGTCCCGGTGGGCAGATCGTGGCCGGGGTGAACGAGGACGGCCTGCTTTCGACCAATGGCATGAGCAATTCCCTGCACTCATCCCCTCATGCGAATGCGGCCCTGGTCACCACCCTGGGGCCGAAGGAATTCGGTCCCGGAGCCTGGGCCGGAGTCGACTTCAGGGAGAAATTGGAGCGCGAGTTTTTCGCCGAGGGAGGCGGCGATTGGTCCGCGCCCGCCCAGAGTGCAGCGGATTTCCTGGCGGGGAGGGTCTCCTCTGATCTGGGCGCAACGAGTTATCGCTTCGGGATCCGCCCCGGGCGCATCGACGCCCTGCTGCCCGCGGGAGTACGCAATGCCCTGGCCCGGGCATTGACGCATTTCGAAGGGAAGATCCCCGGTTATGCGGGCCAGCGGGGAATTCTCGTGGGAATCGAATCCCGCAGTTCGAGTGCCCTGCGAATTCCACGGGATGCGGAGAGTCTGCGGGCGCGGAGTTTTGAGAATGTCCTCCCGATCGGGGAGGGCGCCGGCTATGCGGGGGGCATCATGAGCGCGGCCATCGACGGCGCCCGTTCGGCCCGCAAGCTCCTGGAGGCGGGATTGGTCTGAGCCCTCAAAGGCCTACGAGGGCCGTTCCGAGCACCCGGGTTTCCCCCTCCTCGTTGCAGATCGTGAGGTCGATCTCGACCGTCTTTTCCCGATCGTTCATATCGGTGACCACACCGCGGCAGACCGGCTGGCTGTCGACGACGATGGGTGCACGAAAGATGGTGTCGATCTTATGAACCACGGCCCGGGGGGCCCAGTGGTGGATCATGCTGACCAGGATTCCCTGGCTCATGATTCCCGGAACGATGGCGCCGGGCAGTCCGGCTTCCCGGGAGCGTTCATGGTCGGTGAAGCGCCAGAAGGTCATGCCCGTGGTCGCTCCGAAGCGCCGGACGAGCGGCATGCTGACGTCCGGTTCGACGCTGGGCAACTCGTCCCCAAAGCTGATGTCCGCGTAGGAGACCGAGGATATTTCGCTGCTCATGAATTCTTCCTTCTAGCCCAGTTGCTGGATCATCTTCCAGTCGACGATGGCCACCAGCACCTCGTCCTGATTCCTGAATTCCATCCGGTGGACGACGAACATCATGCCGCCCGAGCGTCCCGTTTTCGAGAAGATGTCGTGAATGTGGGAGCGTGCGACGATCCGGTCGCCGGGCCGGATGGGGGCCTTCCATTCGACGCATTTTCCGCCGTCGAAACTCCTCTCCCTTTCCATGGGGAATCCCTCGGGCAGTTGCCGATGGCCGTGGAAACTCGCCGTATAGCTCGGAACCGCCTGGAAGTCGGGATCTTCGGGGTCCGTGTAGCGCTTCAGGATTTCGCCGCAGCTCTCAGCGAATTCGACCAGAGGTCCCGATTCGATCTCGAAATGGATCTCATCAAAGGACCAGCCGGTCCACTTCACCTTCAGTTCTTCGACGTCCATGCTTCATTCTCCCAGGCGATCGCCTCGCAGTCCCCATCCTTCAGGGCCGCGACGATCTCTTCCGTATTCCGGATCGGCTTCTCGAAACGCGTCGCGCAGCGGCCGATATGGCTCACGATATGCGAATCGCTGCCACCGATTGCGTGATAGCCCCTCGTCTCGGCCAGCGCCAGGGCCCTTTCGTTCTCATCCCCGCGACTGCCGCCGTTCAGGGTTTCGACGACGCATACTCCCGGCACGGGGCCTCGAGCTTCGAGATGGGCGCACATGCCGACCCGGGTTCTTCCGGGATGGCAGGGGACGGCGATGGCTCCGCAGCGATCACTGGCGCTCACGACTTCCTCGAGGGCGAGGTCGATCTTTCCGAAATCGAATGCCGCCCGCAAATCCTCGTTCACCCCGAAGACCAGGACGTGTCCGTAGTCGGTTTCGACCTCGCTCGCCTTCAGGATCAGCAGGCCGAATTCATCCTCGAGGGTCCGGTAGTCGGATTGATCGTCGAAGAGTCGATGTTCGGTCAGCACGAAGCCATCGATGGAAAGGGCGCGCTGGCGAATCCATTGGCAATAGTTTTCGACCTTGGCACGTCCGTCATCGGAGACGATGGAATGGCTGTGGAGATCCAGGATCATGCCGGTATGAAGCGCGGAACAGCCAGCCCCGGGGAGGTCGCGACGAAGTCTACCTTCAGCGCCATCCCGATCTGGACGCTCTCGGGATCGCAGCCCACGATATTGGTCAGCAGCCGTATTCCCTCTTCGAGATCCACGTAGGCGAGCACGTAGGGGCAGGCCCCCCGGAATTGCGGGACGACATTCTGAAGCGTGATCGTGAAGGAGTAGACTGTGCCCCGCCCGCTGGCGACGAAATGCTCGAGTTCACTCGAGAGACAGCTGGCACAGAGGCCGCGGGGCCGATGCTGGACCACGCCGCAATCTCCGCAGCGTTGCAGCACGAGTTCGCCGCGGCCGCAGCCCTCCCAATAGGCGAGGGTCTGCCAGTCGGTCGCCGGGGTCTTGTATTGGATTTCCTTCGCGCTCATGCTTCCGCTTTTCTCCGCGCTCATGCTTCCGCTT
>CAYTAT010000005.1:1250-78204 GCA_964435795.1 uncultured Spirochaetaceae bacterium | reverse complement strand
CGCGCTCATGCTTCCGCTTTTCTCCGCGCTCATGCTTCCGCTTCCCTCCGCGCGGCGGAATCCACCGAGAGGAGAAGCGTAGCGCCGCTATGCATGGCGCCGAGGGTGCCCCCCGTGCCGTGGACGAGGCCTACCTCGGCATTCTCCACCTGCCTGTCTCCCAGCCCGCCCCGCAACTGGCGCACGGCTTCGATCACGAGAAAGATGCCGCGCATGCCCGGGTGATTGGAGGAGAGTCCGCCTCCATCGGGATTGACGGGCAGGGCTCCCCCCAGGCCGATGCGATTGGATTCCACGAAGGCGCCCCCCTCGCCGGGCTTGCAGAAGCCGAGATTCTCCAGGGTGACGAGGAGCGTGATGGTGAAGGAGTCGTAGATCGTGCAGAAGTCGACGTCATCGCGGCCGAGACCCGCCATCGCGAAGGCCTGCTCCCCGGATTGCCTGGCCGCAATCGTGAGCAGGTCGGGGGAACCGATCTCCTGGTGGCAGATGGCCTCGCCGCAGCCCTGGAGGACGATCGGGGGTTTTGCGAGATCCCGGGCGCGCTCCAAGCTCGTCACGATCACGGCCCCGCCTCCGTCGCTGATGATGCAGCAGTCGAGCAGGTGGAGGGGACTCGAGATCATGCGGCTCTCCAGCACGTCCTCCACCGTGATGGGTTTGCGCATCTTGGCTTCGGGATTCAGCGAGGCATGGCGCCGCATTGTGACCGCGATTTCTGCGAGTTGCTCGGGACGGGTTCCATAGAGGTGAGCATGTCGTTGGGCGATGAGTGCGTAGCTGCCGACCGTCGTCATCCCGTAGGGGGAGGCGAAAGCCGCGGCGGGATCGCCACCACCTCCGCCGAGTCCGGTGCCGATCGCCATGGCGTTGGAGGCGGCCGTGCTTCCGTAGAGGATCAGCGCCACTTCGCATAGGCCGGCATGAATGGCGGCGGCGGCGTGGCTCACGTGGGCGACGAAGGAAGATCCGCCGATATTCGTGCCGTCGAGGTGGCGGGGCTTGATGTTCAGGTACTCGGCCAGGCTGACCACGCCCATCGGGCCCATGGCGATGCCCGCCGCGAAGAGTCCGTCGACGTCGGCGAGAGTGAGTCCGGCGTCTTCGAGGGCGCCCCGGGCACTCTCGGCCATCATCAGGGATTCACTCTTATTCGGCGCCCAGCGGCTGGGATGTTCGTAGGCGCCCGCAATCGCGATCTTTCCGGAGAGGCCCATTATTCAAGTGCTCCAAGGAAGTTCGAGATGCACTCGGCGAGTTCTTCCGGGGCCTCGAGGGGAATCCAATGGCCTGCACCGGGGATGATTTCCAGTCGCGCATTGGGCATCGCTTCCGCCAGCGCCGCCGCCCCTTCCTTCACCCGGGGAATCTCGGCTTCGCCGTGCACGATCAACGTCGGGATCGTGATGTCGGGCAAACGCGCTGCATCCTGCCAATCCCGGCAGGCGAGAAGGTCCCCATAGGTCGCTCGTGGATCCGTCTTCATCCCTTCCATGAAGGCCCGCTTCATGATTTCGGGGGTGGCGAGTTCGCCGAAGAGGGAGGGGTCGAAGGGGCGCCTTTCCTTGCCTTCGCTCACTCTTCGCGCCAATTCCAGGCTGGCATCGCCGGGGTCGAAACGATCCCCCGCGGCGCAGAGAACCAATGCCCGAATTCGATCGCTTCGCTCGAGGGCGGAGCGCAGGGCTACCGCGGCTCCCATATCGTGCCCCATCAGGACGGGATCCGACGCGCCGACCTTGTCGAGAAAGGCCCCCGTGAAAGCGGCCATCTTTTCGATTGAGCCCAGGCTGTCGAGACAGGCGGAGCGGCCGTGGCCCGGTTGATCGAAGGCCACCAGGCGGTGCGCGGTAGCGAGTTGATCGAAGAGGTCGCTGAAGAGATGGCCGTTTCCCCCGCTGCCGTGCAGGCATAGGATCGATTCCCCCTGGTCGAAGACCGGGGGGAGATCGGGCAGGGTGCTCACTCCGCTATGTTGGACGAAGGTCGCGATTCCATCGATCTGCAGGTATTTATTCGCCACGGATTGCGACCGGGGTCGCCCTCCTTCTCGATGTCTGGGATGGGCCGTCTAGGCGCCGGTGGGCGGGCCCGTCGGGATGTCCTTGAAGGCGATCCCCTTGTCGGCGCGCGCTTCCGGGGGCAATCCGAGCACGCGCTCGGCAATGATGTTGCGCAGGATCTCGTCGGTCCCACCGGCGATCCGAAGACCGGGAACAGCGAGATAGCGCTCCTGCCAGTCGGCGGATTGGGCGGATGCAGAGTGATCGTTGATGGCTCCAGCCGTTCCCTGCAACTCCATGGCGAATGCGGCCATTTCCTGCGCGACACGGGCGCCGATGAGCTTGCCGAGGCTCGATTCCGGGCCCGGTGTCTTGCCCTGGGAGAGTGCGGAGAGTGAGCGGTTGCCCGTCATCTTCACCCCCTTGATGCGGGTGTAGAAGCGCGCAATTTTCTCTCGCACCGCCGATTGTTCGATCAGGGGTTGGCCCGCGACCTCGATATTCCTCGCGAGTTTGACGAGATCGGCCGTGCTGCCGCCCCCTCCGCCTCCAATCGAGGCCCTCTCGTTCATCAGGGTGGTGATGGCCACCGCCCAGCCGTTGCCGACCTCGGAAATTCGCTGGTCGTCGGGGATTCGCACGTCGTTGAAGAAGACCTCGTTGAAGCCCTGACCCCCGTTGATCTGGGTGATCGGGCGGATTTCAACGCCGGGGGAGTGCATATCCACTACGAAGTATGTGAGCCCCGAGTGCTTGGCGGCATTCGCATCCGAGCGGACGACCAGAATCCCCCATTCACAGAATTGGGCTCCCGTCGTCCAGATCTTCTGGCCATTGATCACCCAATCGTCTCCGTCGAGCACTGCCGTACTGCGCAGACCGGCGAGATCGGAGCCGGCATTCGGCTCGCTGAAGAGCTGGCACCAGACCTTGCGTCCGGACAAGAGATCCGGGAGCCAGCGCGCCTTCTGCTCCGGGGTGCCGTGGGTCATCAGCGTGGGGCCGCACATCCCGAGCCCGATACCGAAAATATTCGGGGGGGTTCGGTAGCGCGCTTCTTCCTGGTTCCAGATCACGCTCTGGATCGAAGTGGCCCCCCGGCCCCCGTATTCCTCGGGCCAGGTCAGGCATGCCCATTTGGCATCGGCCTTCTTCTGCTGCCAATCCTTGGCAGCCTGGATGACGGCGGGATCGCTTCGTTCGCCCAGGACATCCGCCGGCGGGTCATCGGACTGCCTGAGTTCTGCGTTGGCGTCCAGCCAGGCGCGGGCTTCGGCGCGGAAGATCGCTTCTTCGGGAGTGTCGTTGAAGTCCATATTGAGCCTCTCTAAATCGGAAAATGGGATCGAGGTGGATCTCGAAGCGCGAAGCGCCGAGCGTTTCAGTCCTCGCCGCGCTTTTCGATGCGATCGACGAGTTTATCCTTCCAGGCCGCAGGGCTGCCCAGAGAGGCGGCGAGCAACTTCGCTCGCCGATAGTAGAGATGGCAGTCGTATTCCCAGGTGTAGCCGACGCCGCCGTGCATCTGGATCATTTCCACGGACAACTGCTCCAGGGCTTCAGAGGCCTGGATGCGGGCGATGCAGGCGGCCAGCGTCAGTTCTTCCTCTTCGTTGGAGAGCGCCCAGGCTCCGTAGTAGGCATTGCTTCGCGCCAGCTCCAATTCGCACCAGAGGTCGGCGAGCCGATGCTTGATCCCCTGAAAGGATGCCACTGGGCGTCCGAAGGCGTAGCGCTCGGTCGTGAATTGCCTCGTGGTGTCGAAGCAGGATTGGGCGGCTCCGAGTTGTTCGAAGGCCATCAATACGGCGGCTCGATCCAGAATCTGCTCGGTCAGTTCGGCGCCACCGCCATCCTCTCCGAGCAATTCGGCGGGGGCGCCGCTGAAGTCGATTCGGGCCATTGAGCGGCTCGGATCGAAGGATGTCAGGGCGCTGCGCTCCACACCTTCAGCCTTGAGGTCGACCAGGTAAAGGGAGAGTCCCTGATCGCCCTGGGCGGCGACTACGGCGAAGTTGGCGATGTCGCCATCGGCCACCGGAAATTTCGTACCCGAGAGTTGTCCGCCGCTCACCTTGGCCGCCACGCTCTCCACGTCGTTCTGCCCCGCACCCTCGGTGAGGGCGAAGGTGCCGATCGATTGCCCGCTGGCGAGGGCCGGCAGATATTTCTGCTTTTGCTCGTCGCTGCCCGCCTTGAGGATGGCTTCCGTTGCGAAGTAGACGCTGGAGGAGAAGGGGATCGGTGCCAGGGCTCGCCCGACCTCCTCTGCGATCATGGCCAATTCAAGATGCCCGAAGCCGGCTCCGCCGTATTCCTCGGGGATTACGGCGCCCTGCCAACCCATCTCGGCCGCCTGATTCCAGAGATTGTCGGCATAGGGCTTTTCGCCCTCGAGAATCTCACGGCAGACGCTGAGCGGGGAGTGTTCAGCAAGAAAATCCCGGGCGGTCTGTTGCAGCAATTTCTGGTCGTCGGAAAAATCGAAATTCATGGGGGTCTCCGGATGCTCGTGGGCTCTATAGGATCACCGGATTGACAGATTTGTCAATCGCGATCCGGGGGGATTCTGGAGGCTGATTCGGGACCTTTCGTCCCGGTCGGGCCGCTCGCCGAGGGTCTTTTCTCAGCCGGAAGGAGGGGACGGAAGAGAAGGGGCAGAAGGCGGAGCAAAGGTCGGGATCTGGCTGAGGGCGATGCGACCTCCGAAGCAGATGTCCACATCGTGGCCGCGTTCCCGGGGTCGATTGTGGTAGTCGCCGTGATAGCGGAATTCATCGTCCCGCTGCATGTAACGGATCGGCAGGGGATTCGGATCGGGGGCGCAGAGGGCGATCTCGCAACTGGAGGACTCATCGTGGGGATGCGGAAGATTTACATTGTAGATGCAGCCCCGGGACGGCCTTTGGCCGAGCAGGCCCCGCAGCACCTCACGGGCCCTGAGCCCGCAGGCTCGCCAGTCGGGTTGCCGATGTCTCGCGACATATTGCGAAATCGCAATCGTGGGAAAACCGAGGATCGCCGCCTCTCGAGCCGCGGCCACCGTGCCTGAGACGAAGGTATCCACCCCGAGGTTGGCACCGTGGTTGATGCCCGAGATCAGCCATAGATCTCTCCGCTTGCGCTCTTCGCTCCAATCTTCAAAGAGGGATGAGCCCGGGCCAAGAGCCAGGCGCGCACAATCGACGGGCGTGCCGTCGACGGAGAATCGTTCGCCTCCCAGGGATTGCATTCGAATTGCGCCCGCATCGCTCACGGCATGACCGACGCCACTTCGGGGACCACTCGGGGCCACCATCCGGCAGTCCGCCCAAGCGGAGAGAATCTCGACCAGGGTCCGGATTCCATCCGCTTCGATTCCGTCGTCATTGCTGATGATGATCTTGGGTCGTCGGATTGCCATCGGATCAGCGTAGCCTCTGCGATCGTCCATCGCGTCTCGGATATCCATTTTCCGAAATTTGCGGAATCTGGACTCCAGACAGATGCCGACGGCGCATCGAATTCATGCAGGCGAGAGTTTTCACTTGGGTTCCTGGTGTGGAACGCCGATTCAAGGATCAGTTTTGACGTCATCTGGATCCACCTTGCACCCTCGAGAAAGGTTCCTCTCCTGAAGATTTCACTCGAGCAATCGATGGCCATCCAGGTCTGGATCGTGGATGGCATCGAAATGGCCATCGAAGACATTCGCTGCGTACACGCTTTCGATACGGATATCAGCGTTGAACTCACCCGTTGCAGCATATTCTCCGAATTTTCCGAAATGGCATTCAGCACCGATCACGAGAGTTGGAAGGCGGCCGTTCTCAGATCCTTCTCGGGAGGGATCTCCGGTACGGCGATGATGGTCATGGAGAGCGAGGAAGTCGTGGCGTGGATGTCGGCCGATGGCTCCAGGGCCGATATCATCGGGCGCTTCGTCGATCTGGGGGGGCGAGTTCTACGCGGGCCGGTCGAATCGGCCCGAAGATTATTGGGCGAGCCCATTGAACTCGACGATTCCCACTTCGTGGAAGATTCTCTGCTGGGTTGCCTGCTGGCAACGCATGCGCCCAGCGATACGATCCTGATTGGCAGTTCGCTTCAGATCCGCTCGGGCAATCGCCTGTTGGATGCTCAACTCCGACTCGCCCTGGAACCGAAGGCGATCTCCTCGCTTTTGACCGCCCTCAGCGTCGCCCTGCACTGATCGATCCCCTGCCGGAAGTTTTCGCATCCGGATTGCTGGGCCGGGGCGTTGCGACGCGAAAATTCCGTTGACATCGGGCGCTCGGATTCCGTCGCGGCTACGCTCACGACTTGAGTTGGATTCGAGGTTTTCTTGGCCGCTGAAAAGTCGATTTATCTGATCCGCCATGGGGAGACTCCAGGCAATCGAAATCGTGTCGTTCAATTGCCCGAAACCCCCCTCAGTCGGCGAGGCCAGGAACAGGCCCGCCGTCTCGGGCAGCGCCTCATCGAGCATCCAATCGCGCATATCATTTCGAGTGATCTCGCTCGGGCGGATATGACCGCCCAGGCCCTGGCGAGCAGAAGCGGTCTCAAGATCGAATACGAGAGCCTGCTGCAGGAACGGAACTTCGGGGATATTCGTGGCATTGCCTACGATGATCTGCCGGAAAATCCCTTTGGGCCCGACTATGTACCGCCGGGTGGGGAGAGCTGGGAAGTTTTCCACCGCCGCGTGGATGCCTGCTGGAGTCGGCTCGAGGCCCTGGCGGCGGATCTCGACGGCCCTCTGGCGGCGGTCACCCATGGCCTCGTACTCCACTCCCTGATCGCTCGAAAGATCTGCCCGCCCCCAGGCGCGGAGGCAAGGGGTGATGAGGATCCCCCCCTGCAGATCGGGAATACCGGCCTCACCATCGTCGAGGGGCCGGATCCCTGGCAGGCGGTCCTGCTCGGCTGCACGGCCCACCTCGAAGAGGAATCCGACTCTCTTTCGGGTCTCTGAGCTTTCGGATTTCCGAGCTTTCCGGTTTCTGAGTTCCGGCTCGCCTTCGGAATTCCGGGCCGATGGCTCGCGAGATCAGGGCGCGGAATCGGCGATCGGCCGTCCGTCGCGTTTCTTCAGATCTCGGCGGGTGAAGAGCATGAAGGTGACCTCTTCCTCCACGTCAGAATCGTCCCAATCCTCATCGACTGTGACGAATTCATGATTTTCGGAGTGATAGTAGAGAGCTTCGAGGTCGAGCAGTCTGGCCAGGGTGACCAGGATCGGTTGTGACCAGACCGTCCAATTCCGATAGCCGAAGATCTTGCGGTTGCCCGTCTGATCGGATGAAACCAGGTGGAAGTGCATCAGGTTGGTGAAGGGATTGGGCTCTCCGTCATCGTCCTCGACCAATTCCGTTTCGAAGCCGGCATCCTCCATTTCGGTCCGCGTCATATCATCCGTGCCACCCATTTCCGTGACGGTGACGAGTTGGGGGGTTTCGAGCATCAGGTAGTCGACGTGGCGGGTGGCGACATCGAGGAGCCGGAAGAGTTGTTTGGCGTCGAAGATGTGATGACTCTGCTTCCCGATGTAGGCAAGGCTCTCTCCGACGGCCATGCTCTTGACCTGGCTCCAGAGGGACTCATCGAGAATATCGGCGTGGAGATACTCTTTTTGGGTATCGGGAAGCCAATTCTGGGTCAGTACCCGCTTCTGTGCGTCCTCGTCAAGGTCGATCATCAGGTAGCGAAAATCGGGGCGGAGGAAGTGGCCCTGGTAGGCGAATTCCGCCGTACCCGCCATCGGTTCGACAATCGTGGTGACATTCTTGCAGAGTCGGGTATTGACGAAATCCTCGACCGTGAAGTCGAAGGTGCCAAGAACGGCGCTGTAGACCGCGTAGGGATCGAGGGCGCCGAGTCCCCCCTCCAGGTAGGGGCCGATATAATCGTAGTCTTCGACAAAGGGGGAGTTGTACGATTTCATCCAGCCGAGTTCAGAGAAATCGTGAAATCCCGAACTGGTCACGCTGCGCCAGAATTCGAGGCGCTCGCGTGAATCTCGGATCTTGACGTTGCTGGCCTTGAAACCCCGCAGCGTAGAGGAGTGGATGCGCGAAAGCAGTGCTTTCCGCTCCTCCAATGCGAGCTTGTCCAGGCGACAGCGGCTCTGTAGACGAAGCCAGTCGGGTTTTTCTTCTTCGCCCTTTTCGATCTTTGTGAGCGCCTGCTCGAGGGCTTCGAATGAATTGGCGACCCGGGTCGTGGTTTCGATGAGCATTCTCTTCCTATTCGTTCACGCTACGGCCATTGCAGATCGGAGCATGATTGGGACCGAGGATTGGGGCCGACCCCAAGGTATCGTAGACTCGAAGAGCTGGCCTTTCGAGCCCAATCTTTCGGATGGGGGATGCCGGGGATCTCGAATGCCCGGGATCTCGAATGCCCGGGATCTCGAATGCCCGGGATCTCGAATGAAAGGCTGATCAATGAAGGATCCGGAAGTCGACGAAATCCAGGTCGGAATCGTCCTTTATCCCGATGCCGAAGAGTTGGATTGGGCTGGCCCCTACGAGGTCTTCGGGATGGCGGCCATGGGCAAGCCGCTTTCGATCTCATTGATCGCCCAGCATGCGGAACCCGTACGCTGTGCCAAGGGGTTGAGGGTGTTGCCCGACCATTCCTTCGAGACGGCACCGGCCCTGGACGTGATCCTGGTGCCGGGCGGGGAGGGCAGTCGGGTCGAGATGGAGAACCCCGTGATGCTGGAGTGGCTGGCCTCGGCCTCGGTCGCCTGCCGCTGGGTTGCCAGCGTCTGTACGGGCTCGCTGCTCCTATACCGGGCGGGGCTGGCAAAGAATTGCCGCATCACGACGCATTGGGCCTACGTGGAAACGCTGCGGGAACTCGCCCCCGAGGCGACCGTTCTCGACGACGTTCGCTACATCCGGAACGAATCCGGCGATACCCGGATCGTGACCTCTGCGGGGGTTTCCGCGGGCATCGATATGTCGCTATGGCTGGTGGCTGAACTCTACGATGTCGAGCATGCGCGGCAGACGCGCCGTTGGATGCAATACGATCCCGAGCCCCCCTACTAGATCCGACTCGGTGTCATCCGAAGGATTGTGAATAGGGCGGGGAGCGAGGCGGGGCGACGCCACGTGACAGTCGAGTCGGCTGCTCTCGAGGGTGTGCTACAAATTTCTCCCGCATGGATGCCGAACGCCGCCATGAGTGGGCATGGTTGGCGGACCCTGGGACGGCGTGAATCGATGGCGAGAACTTCGAGGCGCTGGAGCGGGAGAGGCATGGAATAGAGCGATTGCGGTGCCCCCACGAGGTGCCGCAGGAGGTGCCCCGGGCATGGGGGGGATGCGATGAGCGCTGGCCCCACTTTCATCCCGGCCTCCGATCCCGGGGCCGGGAGGAAGCATGAGCGAAGTGCGGGCATGCGGCGCACGATTCACTTGGGGCCGAGCGTGAAAGTCTTCAAGGCAGTCGTTCTGACGCGAAGATCATCTACTTCTCCCGGCCGCTGGCGAGGAGTAGGGCCTCGCCGGGACCGGGGGAGGAGCTTTGGCAGAGACTGAAGAGAACGAGGGCTCGACCCTCAGAGGAGACGCTCAGCGCTCTCTACCCTTTGCCGCACTCTCGGGAGCGCTGCAGATCCTGCTTTCCGTGGTGGGCATGTTGCTACTCGTCCGCTATTTGTCGCCGGAGATCTACGGGAAGTGGGCGGTGCTGATGGGTTTTGCGGCGCCGGTGATGCTCTTCACATCCCTGGGTTTTCGCCATTCCCTCCTGCGCTTCAGTGCAGCTCTCGAATCCGATCAGGCGAGATGCCGATTTCTCTGGTCGGTTCTCTTCCGGCGTTGTCTGACCCTGCTCGTCGTCTGCATCGTACTCTTCGCCACCTTCCCCTTTTACGAATCACGCTTTGGCGTGGCCGGGCAGGGGAACGTCTTTGCGCTCATGCTGCCGGCGTTTCTCTTCCTCGCGGCGAGCCAATACCTGGTCATCGGACTGAACGTCGCTCTTCGCCAGAGAGAGGTATTCATCGGTAGCCTGATCTTTCAGGGAAGTTCAATCCTTGGCGTGCTATTGGGTATTCGACTGGAGGAGAGTCTTCCCTTTTTTGCCGGGGTGCATCTGGTCGCGAACCTGAACTATCTCCTATTCAATTTTTCGGTCGGAATATATTTTCTCGGAAGGCCGAAATGGCAGGATTTGACATATAGACACCAGGAGGATTCGGAAGAAACTCATTATCGTAGAACTTCCTTCGTGGATGATCTCGGCAATAGCTTTCTTTCCGCGGATGTCAGCCGTTTCATCCTGGCAGCGTTTTCGAGCAGCCCCCAGGTCGCGATCTACTCGGTGGCGTCCAACATCACCGAAAAGCTCAGGGCTCTGATACCCCTGGAGATCTTTCGCCCATTGACCACAGTCCTCTTCTTCAGGCGATATGAAGAGACGGGCACCATCTCTGAAGTCAATCGGATGTTTCATCTTCTGCTGAAGTTGAATCGCATCCTGACGACGGCTTTTCTCGTACTCTTCATTCCCCTTGGCTACGAGGTCATAGTTTGGATCTTTCGTGCGGACTATGGTCCTGCATACTTCCCCGTGGTCGCTTTGCTGATTGGGATCGGTCTCTTCGGAATGCCCATCGGGCTCGTCGCACAGGCCCTCAAAAGGCCCCAATGGCTCGTCTATTCGAAGCTTGCGGTATTTCTGAATGTTGGCCTGGGCATCCCCCTGGCGATTCATTACGGTGCGCTGGGCATGGCCTCCGCGATGGCACTCAGCGAACTCATGAAGAATCTGATCGTCTACGTTCTGCTCAGGCGAGAATTTCCGATCAGCTATCCCTGGCTCAGCACCCTGCAATTCGCCTTCTCGGGGATCTCGGTGGCCCTATTGCTATGGCTCCTCAAGGGATCCGTTCACTTCCTGATCGCGGGTGGAATCGGAACTCTTGCCTGGTTGGCGGCGATTCGCCTCTTCCGGATATTGAGTTCCGAGGATCGGGAATTGTTGAGTGGTGTCGCTCCCGAGCGCTTCCGGAGAGGCCTGCAGTTGCTATTGGGAAATTAGGGGCTCTCATGGGCCCCAGGGAATCCGCCTTTCCGGACCCCGGCTTCCCCTTCGAGGAGTTCAGACCGGATGCTCATCGGCCGCCGTCTTGAATTGCTTTCCGTGACTTGCTCTAATACGTCAGACTCTTTGAGGGATGCCGGAAAGATGAAGTCGGAGAAGGCTTATGCGCCGCGCGGATGGTGGATCGGCGGCCCTCCTGTGAATCGGGATCTGGTGTCCGAGATTACGGACCACAATTTGAATCGGGAGATCGAGACCGATGTCCCGGGAGCGATCGCATCGGGAGGAGCATGGCTCTTTTCAGATCGGGCTCCGAGGCTCCGAAAAACTCAGGAGAGGGTGTGAAATTTCTGATCCGCGACGATGACCCCAGCGCGATGACTCGCCCCGAGGAGTTGGAGAATTGTTGGGGCGAGATCTGGGATGATATCCCCATCGGACTCTCGGTTACACCTTTTCGCATTCCGGGAGATGGCAAGGGAGTTCCCGAAGCGTATCTGGGCTCCGATGAGGCCCTGCCACTCGAAGCAAATCCGGAATTGGTGACGTGCGTGCGGGATTGGATCGCCCGTGGGAGAGTTCATGTCGCCATGCATGGCTACAACCATACGCGGCCAATGGGACAGCCCGAATATGTCGCCGGGGAGCAATTGGAGGAAAAAACTCTGCACGGAAGGCGTTATCTGGAAGCGCTTCTGGGTTGCGAGATCAATACCTTCGTCCCCCCCAATAACGGAATGGGGATGGAGGGTTTCAAGGCTGTCGCTGCCGCAAAGATGAACGTCGTCAACAACCAACCCTACGGTCGAATCCTTGGCTTTCCTCGTACGGGGACTGATCTTCTCGACCTCTGCGTGGCGGCTCAATACTCTCTGCGTCGGCGCATCGGCTCATTCTCATCCTACGAGGTTCAGTCCTATTCGAAGTTCAGGCAGCTTCCCTACCAGACCGTTGGGCCATCTACCGAGTTGGAGGCATTGGAGAAGTCATTTTCGGAGTGTGGGGCCCGGAAGGGAATCTTCGTGCTGGCGACGCATTACCATGCCTTCGAACGCAGCCTGGAGGGTGGCGAAATGGTTGGCGAAATCGTACGCCGACTCGTGGATCGAGTGCGGGGTTCCGGCGAAGTGAAATTTCAGACCTACGATCAGGTCTGGGCTTCTTCAGGCGGGTAGGAAAATCGGCAGTCGCCAGCCCGCCAGCCCGATACAGCGCCGGGAGCAGAGCGTTTCTTCCGAATGGGGAGATCCGCTGGAAAGCTCATCCCAAGAGGCGGCGTCTGATTCCACCGGGAAGATTCTTCAGCCTCGCCAGGAAATAGCGAATGAAAGTCGGTAGCGGGCTCCGAGCGCTGGAAGGGTGGCGTTCGCTGTCGCGGTGGATGGCCACCAGGTCGTAGAGATCGGTCACATGTGATGGATTCCAGATTCTTGCGAATTCGAAATCCTCATTCGGGGCGTGTCTGGGTCTTAAATTTCGATAGAAGCGATAGCCACGCTTCTTCAGGAATTTTCCAACATCACGAGCTGAATCTCCAGCGCGTGCCAGGTGAGCATTGCTGATTTCGGCCATGATGACGGGTTGGAAGCGCTCGATCAGGGCGGAGGCACTGCGAAGAACGCCAAGTTCCATACCCTCCGTATCCACTTTGAGAACGTCCAGGCGCTCAAGAGCCGTTTCGCCGCTGAGCCCCCAGCTGTCGAGATGGATCGTGGAGACGTCCACGGACCCGTCTCCCGGGGTTTTGCTACTCGACTCGCTTTCTCCAAGCGGGACGAAGTATGCCGCGCTTGTATGGTCACTCGGATAATGAACCGAGTAGTCGTCTTCGCGATCGCTGATCAAGGCGTTGGTTGCCAGCGCCTGAGTTTCGAGGCCGTTTGCTTCGATATTCTTGTTCAGAATTCGATACGATTCCGGGGTTGGCTCGAAGGCATATACCCGACCCGACGCGCCGACATGCTTCGCCATGGGGATGCAGAAAGTTCCGATATGGGCTCCGACGTCCAGAATCACGTCACCCTCTTTGGACAAGCTTCGCATCAACCCCAACTCGCTGAGTTGATGACCGCCGAGGTCGCGCAGCTGAGCGTTTACGAAGTCATGCTTGCGAGTCCAGAATACGCCGTTCGGGGTATCGAAGTGGATGAGTTCGTCGGCCGAATCCATTTGCTGGTCTACAATCCTCGCTTCGATCGATTCGGGGGATTCCTCTTCCGCTCTGCTTCGGTCCGCAGCGGGCCAAAGTGCTGAGATTCTCCCCCCCGATTTCAATCCGGGGGCAGCATATCATTTGTAGATGCGAACTGCGATGATCGCCGGCTCGTCATCGATTCGCCTTTGATTCGTCATCGATTCGTCTTTGTGGGCGTGGGGCCCGCCCGGAGAAGTTCGTCCAAGCCGAAGAGGCATTTCGGATCCCTTGCGTGCGGCTTCGGATCCCGCACGCGCCATGACCCGCCCATGCCTCCTCCCCCCGTGGGGTCAAGCGATCGGATCGGCAAGAATCTTCGGCCTCAGCCGCTTTGCGCGGAAGCGTCCTTGCCCGCTCCTTATTCCAGGGTCGCTTCAGCCGGATGCGGGCGGGCACTGCATCCGCCGATGACGCCGGCCGCAGCCTCTGCAAACAAGCGTATTCCCGCGCGCGTCAACTCGGGAGATCGGGTCTTGGATTCGGAATACGGGAGGTCAGTGCTCGAGTCGGGGGAAGGCAGTCCATATTGGGGGCAACGAAGAGGGGGCATAGAGGCGTTTTCCATTCGTCTCCGGTCATTGGATTGCTAGGATTGCAGGGCACTCGATCGGGACCGGGGCCGCCACCTTCCTATTGGCAATTTCCCGCTGCCGAATTTCGTGGAGCTGGGATGATTGAGCGAAAAGTTCTGGTCGTAACCTTCGTCGGGCTCGTGCGAGATTCCGGTGGGCCCGCGAGTGTCGCGATCGGGATGGCGCGCCACCTGCACGAAAGGGGGCGCCTGCTCGGAGTCGTCTGTCCCAGTTTCGATCGCGATGAAGTGGGTCTGCCTGCGGAACTGATCTACTCACCTCCCCATCCTATCTTTCAGAAGCTCCTGATTCGCATACTCGGGTTCACGAGCCGTTTTGCCGGGCTGAATGAGCGCCGTCTCCGGGAAAGTGTTTTCGACTATTTTCTGAGCAAGTCCAAAAGACTGAGGAGCGCGGAGGCCGTTCTTTTTCTGAAGCCCGCATTTCCCCGCAGCGCGTCCTGCTCGGCCAGTCGGGGAATTCCGAGTTTTGTATGGGCTTCGATATTACACCCACGATTCAATCGTAACGAGGTTCTCGAAGAACGAGAAATCTGGAATGCCGAAGGGGGATTCGCCTATACGGATGAAAAGAGAATCGGCAATCTCGAGAAATTCTTCCGCTCGGTGGACCACGTTCTGGTCGGTTCGCGGGTGGCAAGACAATCGTTCGTGACAGGTGGTGTCGAGGAAGAAAAACTTCACCTTCTGGCGGGCACTTTTGCCATCGATTGTGATCGATTTGCTCCCGAAGAAGGAAATCGCGGTGATCGCGTCTTTCGGGCGCTGCATGTTTCCCAGATGAACCTGATCAAGGGGGTCGGCTATCTTCTCGATGCGTGGTCCAAGTTGCAGCTGGATTCGGCGGAGCTGGTCCTTGTGGGGACAATGGAGGCCGGTGTCAAGGGGATTTATGAGCGGATCGCGCCGCCCCATACCCGGATCGAGGGCTTCATCGACGATCTATCTCCATATTATGGAGAGGCGGATGTCTTTATTTCGCCTTCAGTAGCCGATCTGCATCCATATACGGTACTTGAAGCGATGGCATCGGGGATAGCCGTGATCGTTTCCAATCGATGTGGCATCAGTGAAGTTGTCGATCAGGGGGTGAATGGCTTCGTATACCCCTATGACGACGCCGATTCCCTGGCCGAGCATATTCGCTGGTGCTATGACCATCCCGAGGAGTTGATTCAAATGGGAATTGCGGCACGCGAAAGCGCACTCCTATGCGAGCGGAGTCACTTCGCAGGGAAAGTGATCGCGGAGATGGATCGATGTATCGACTGAGGCCCGAGAGCCGGAAGCTCGAAGGGGCGGTATCGAGTCGGATCCGCTCCAGCCTTCATGGATGCTTCGAGGGTTTTTACAGCTTCTCTTCTCTCGCAGTGGATTCACGTCTCGATCGCCCGGAGAAAGATGGCAGGGCTGGGCCGCGGCCCGGGGAATTCATGCGATGATTCAGCAGAACCCGCTCGCCACTCTCGGCCTGGTGGGTGCCGTACGAACTGCGATCGGCGAGGCGGATCGTAGCTGGCTTCGGATGGCGACTGACGGGGATGGCGAGGCCTTCGATTCGCTCGATGCCGTAGGGCGCGGGCTGCTGGTGGCGTGGCGTCGGGATGGAAGGGCGATGGAATCTGCCGAGCGGGGATGCTCGGCCTCGGGTCAGCAGCATGTCCTGATCGTCGGACGAATCGACGCGCCGGATACCTCGGCAGACGGTCTTGCGGAAGTTCTCGAGCGGGAGGGAGAGGAAAAGCTCAGGCTTTCTGCGGGGCCTGCGATTGTGCTCAGCTGGTCGGATCGGGATCGAGTGCATACTCTTTTTCGGCCCGATTGCGGGCAACGAGTCCTCTGTTACGCGCCGGTTTCGAATGGGCTTCTTTTTGCGTCGGATGCGAGGACTCTCGCCAGGCATCCCGAAGTCGATGGGGAGACGAATTGGGCCGCTGCGGCCGACCATCTCGCTTTTGGTCATCTTTTCGGGGAGAAGACTCTCTTTCGCGGAATTCGCCGCCTGGGTTCCGGGGAGATGCTGACCATCGGGGATGGAGGATTCCGGCTGTGGGCTGCCAATTGGCAGACCGAGAGACTCTCGGGCAGCCGATCGAGTCTGATCGATCGGCTGGACGAGGCTCTGCATGAGGCTGTCGATACCGCATGGTCGGGAGCGAAGCATCCGGCATTATGCCTCTCCGCGGGCCTCGATTCCCGGACACTGCTGGCAGTTGCCCACCGCAGGGGAATCCCCCTCGTCTGTGTGACCAATGGCATCGAGGGCAGCGTGGAATTGCGCCTGGCAAGGCGGATGTGTGAAAAGCTCGGGGCGGAGCATCTATCGTGCCTCCTGGAAGAACACGTCGTCGATCATCTCCTGAGCAGTGCGCAGGATGTCATCGCCTATACCGACGGTGAAAGCACGATTCAGAGTGCCAATATGCTCTATGTGACCCGGAAGTATCGTTCCGAACTCGGTCTGGACCGAGTCATCCGTGGGATCGGGGGTGAACTGCTCAAGCTGTCTTTGGCCTATGGCTATTCACTGCCCCCGGAATTGGCCGCGAGTGAAGATGAGTCTGCGGTGCAGGAGCAGCTCCTGGGACAGCTTCTTCGCAATCCGAGCCAGGCAGAAGAGGGGGCTCTGAGTGGAGAACTTCGGGAGATCCTCGTCGGCGATCCGCTGCTGGGTTTCAAGGCCGCCTGGAATGCACTCGAGTCGATTCAGGCGGATGCCGTCGACAAGGTCAGCCTATTCTTCCTGCGGACCTACCTGGCCCGAGCGACGGTGGATTCGATGCGTGTACTGCGTCAATCCGTCGACCTCACGCAGCCTTTCCTCGACGAGCGCTTCATTCGCACGCTCTTCTCTCTGCCGAGCGAGCTCCGCCTCGACCGATCCCTTCAGATCGAGTTGATCCGAAGGAATTCTCCCGAGTTGCTGCAAATTCCTGATTCCAACCTGCGAGCTCCTCTTGAAGCGGGCCGCCTCCACCATTGGGTCGCGCAATCCATCCAGCGTGTGGGGCGGAGGTTGGGTTTCTTCCAGATCGACGTGCCTGAGAAATGGCTCGTGGCGCGACTGGATGATTTCTTCCGCAGCATGCTGCTCGAGGATCGGTCACTGGGGCGCCCCCATATCGACCCGGATGGAATGCGTCGACTGCTCGCCAGGAATGAAGCCGAAAGGGCCCAGGCCAGGCTCTTCCTGGCTCGCCTGGCCACTCTCGAATTGCACTTCCGAAGCCTGGAGTCGGAAGTCTCTCAGCCTTAGTGATTTGATGCATGGCTTCGCCAGCTTCATCTTCTGAGCGGGCGAGTGGCTTGGGCTGCGGGCAGGTCAGGGCTGGCAGGCGTCGAAGCATTGCTCCGTGGATTCGAAAATGGCGATATCATCCGCCGCCGCGCTCTCCCCCCCCCTTCCAAAAGAAATTTCCATTTGCATGCTCGTGGCGTGGGGTGGGGCCTCGGTTTCGACCCGGTAACGGTCGAAATAATCGGGTCTGGAAATGGCCGTCGTATCGTAGATGAGTTCTGCGACGAGGGGTCCCGAAGATTCTCCAGTGGACCAGAAGATTCGAAAAGTCGGAGGCTCCGTGGCGGAGGAAGATCGGGATTTCCGACTGCGCTTCGCCAGGACGTCCATGCGATAGTGGGCTCGCCCCCGAGTCGGGATTGGGCCCAGTCCTATCTTTGGACTTGCCGGCGCCCCGTCCAGGCAGATTCCCCCCTCGTGATTTCCCGAAAATTTGAAATTGAAGGCCGCACACCTGCCCGTGGTGTCGTGATTGGCATCTTTGAATTCCGCCTCGGGCTTGAAGGGCCAGGCGGGCTGGTAGTGGCTGGATTCCGCTGTCTCGTTGTCGTGGAGGTAGAGGAGCTTCCAGTCGTGATTCCAGAACTTTTGAAGAGAGAGGAAGAGCCCGCTTCGGCCTCCATACTTGTTGGCATGGTAGATCGTCCCCATTCCGCCAAGGATCTCATCGAAGGAATTTGCGATGCTGGCCCAATCCTCGACATTGACCGGGCTGGCGCCTGAAAGCACCTGGCTCTTCACCCCAAGGTCCTGATACCAGCTGGCGGTGGCGACCATTCGTCGCAGCCCATGGGGAGAGTAGGACCAGGGTTTCATGACGATGCCGCCCTGCCATAGTTCTTCATTTTCGATGATTGGCATGGGCACGTTCTCGACTTCATCCCCGCAGAGCGATTTGATTGCCGCGGGAGCGAAAGAACAGGCAGATCGTCCGGGCTTTCCTCCAAATCGCACCTGGTAGTTGGGATCGCCACCGTTGTTGAAGGGGTTGAACATATCATCCCATAGCCAGAATCGAACGTCCTTTCGCTTCGTCTTGGAGATCCTGACGACTTCATTGACCGCTTCTGCAAAAATGGCCGCATGGGAAAGCCGTTTTCCAGAACTCTCATCGATGCAGGCCAGGCTGCGCCCCACACCCCGGACTTCGCTAATTCCCCATGTAAGGGAATCGGCTCGAAACGTATAGGTCTGGCCATGGCGCGGAAAGTTCTCGATCGGATAGCCATCGAGGTAGCGACCCAGGATCTTCTCCAATCCGATACCCCCTATGAGTGCCTTCATGTCGCATAAATTGAGCGCCTTGCTGACGGTCAACTGATCATCCCAGGTGAGTTCTGTCGATCCGGCGCTCGAATACTGGGCCCCGATGTCGTAGGAAATCAGGAGCGACTTCTCCTGGGGTGGAGTTTTTCCGAGCCAGCGGATCTCGAAGGGCGTCAGGTCGGGGTGGTAGGTGGCCGCGAGCCCCCCCTCGAGCAATGTCGTGTAGTTCGAGGGCACTTCGCACTGCGTTCGATCTCTTCCCACCTGGCAGACCTGGTAGTCCTTGCCCTCGACGTAGGTGATGCCCGAGGGACTTCGGAGGATCGGGGCTTTTACTGCGCCCATCAGGTTGCGGAGATCACCGTCGAGACGCCGCAGATGGAGGTCGTCGAGGCGGATCGTACCCGCATCCTGGGTCTGGAAAATGCGTACCTGCACGCGGCCGGATCGCGCCTTGGCGGCCAACTCCGAGCTCACGTCAAAGATATGAGCGTGATACATCCATCCCTCTCGATTCAATTTGAAATGGGAGGGAAGGTTCAGGAATTGGCGATCAATGTGTTTCGAGGTGTTCGCTTTTCTGGCATGGGACTGATCGAAGAGATAGAGATTGATATCCATCTTCATCGAGAACTTGCTCCCGGGCTGCGAGGACTTCAGATTCGGATTCGAACCCGCGGCGACCTCGGCTCCATCGGAAAAGCCGTCGCCATCGGTATCCGACTTCACGGGATTGCTGCCGGTATCGTTCGCTTCCCTGAAGATGCCGGTATCGGTTTCCGCAAGATCTGCGAGACCATCGCCATCCCGGTCCGCCGTCGATGCCAGGGGCTCAAGTTCTTTCCCTTCGGCCTTGATCCATGCGCCCAGGATGTGCCGCCCCTCCTGGAGGCGTAGCGGGGTGTATCGTTCTGCGATGTGCGCCGCATTTCCAGCTCTCAAATCAAGGGGCGTGACCACCTTGAGGCTCGTTGAATCCAGGCGCCCCACTGAGTGATCCGATGCGAATCCACCGGAACTGAAGGACCAGCCCCTGGATTCCGAAAAACTCTCGTAGGAGAGAGGGGGGTTGGACCATTCATTCAGACTGACCTCGTCGATCAGCAGAGTTCCGGACGCCAGGGAAGCCCGAACGATAATCCGGGCAGCCCGCACGCCTGCCTTCTCGTGGGAGGTCTCGAAGGCGATGCCGAGCTCTGTCCAACGCTCGCTCGAGAGTTCGGACGGAATGGTCAAAGGGAATCGAGTCGTGCCATTCGAGCTTTCGATCTCGAGCTCCAGGCTTCCCGAGAGATCCGTCGTATTGTTCGAAGCCTTGATCCTTGTGCCGAGAAAATATCTCCCGGGAGCGAAAGCATCCTTCACGGCGAGTGATTGAACCAGGCTGCATTCACGGGCCATTCCATCCAGGCGCCAAAGCATATGAGTCTCACCCGATTCTTCTTCGAGTGGAGCATATTTCCAGCCGCCGAGAGCGCATGGCTTCGCAAGCCAGGGTCGCCCTCTCTCGTCCATTCCCCTGCCGTGCGGCTTTCCCTGTCGTGTCGAAAGGGCCTGCCATTGCCCAGGGCTGGTTTCGATCCAGGCGAAGCTTTCGGCCAGCACACCCAGGCCGTCGCCAAAGGGAACCTGATCGAAACTATGTGTTGCCTTCTGGGTCTCGGGAGAGCCCTTCATCCCATTGCCGACGATTGCACCGCCTGCGAAGTAGTTGACTTCCATGAAACGTTCCGCGGCCGCGATCTGGACCGCCGCTGCCGTCCGGGCTCCGCCCTTCTTCCAGCTATAGCTCTCCTGGGCGGGGGCGGAAAAACTCCAATCCACCTCGGTTGCCCCGGAACGGGCCAAGGCATCGAGCATATCCAATGTGGCTTCGGGGACGCTTTGATAGTTCTGGTTCATCGGAGCCCATGAAGGTCTAGCGCCGCGAGAGGCATGGTCCGGATAGTCGAGGATGACGACGGGTTCGAGTGTGGTCCGTCGGCGTTCGAGATCCGCATCCAACAGCAGGCGTTCCACCATGAACCCGCCCCGGAAGAGTCCCTTGGGAGTTTGCGCGCCCACCACGATGCGAATCGAGTTCTCTCCCATCGATTCGGCGATGAGGACGTAACCTTCCTCATTCATTCGCTCGAAGGAATCGATTGCCGGGGGCAGGGCGCCCTCGGCTCCTCCTTTCGTCAGGTCGTAGAAGTAGATTTCTGCGACACCGGCCGCCTGTACGCCCGCATAGCGCCGCTTGAGGTTGATTTTGTAGCCCCCGTCTTCCAGTCGGCTCAGGAGAGAATGCGGATCCTTCAGGTTCAGGAGAATTCTGAGTTCCCGACTGGAGCCGAGATTGTGGCGTACGCGCAATTGGGTGATTCCGTTCAGCGGGATGGGGCTTCCCAGACTCCAGGCGCCCTGGGGGTCGGGATAGATCGGCGGATTGACGGTCGGCAGGGCTGTGGGAGAGGGTGTCTCGGTGGAAGTGAAAGCCGTCTCGCTAATCGACTTCGAAAATGCTTCGACGCGATACTCGTAGCGGCTGGATTCCTGAACCCCGAAATCCTTGAAATACACGACATCCGGCCCCAGCGATGCGATCGTGCAATATCCCTGGGCATCTCCCTGCTCGCAGCTGCGAGCGATGCGATAGCCCTCTTCAAAAGAGGCGTCGGCCCATCGGAGATCGATGCGGCGCCCGTGAAGCGCGGTCGCCTGGAGTTCCTGAAATGCTCCTACCTGGGCCGGGGCTGAAGCTGCCATGGCCAGTAGCAGCCAGGCAAGCGGGGCGAATCGTCGAGAAAGTTTCTGGACCGTCGGCATCGTCTGTACGCTTGGAGGCATGTCGTTTCGTCCAGATTCCGGTTGAGTTGGCTATGGCCTGGCCAGGGTCTCCAGCGGCGAGGATCTCGTCGGAGGGTCTTCCGATCGGGTTGGAGGAAGTCAGAAACGCGGGTCGATTGGGGCGAGTTGTCCAAGTGCGGATTCGATGATTTCGGCTCCGTTCAGCGCCAGGTCGTCACGCCATTTTTCGGCGTAGACCTGGACGCCCGTGGGCAGGTCGTCGTGGATTCCCGTCGGTACCGCGACGGAAGGCAGGCCCAGGGCATTGGCGGGGGTGATGAATCGTAGACGATCGATGATGAGTTGAACTCCCGCCGTCCTATCCAAATCGGCGTCGTGCATGAATTGCACATCCGTCCAGGTGGGGCCGATCAGGAGCGGGTATTCCATGAAGAATTCAGACCAGAGCCTGCTGAGTCGACGCCGCTCGGAGTGGATGTCGGGTAGCCGTACCGAGGTCGGATCGTTGCGCTCAAAGAGTTGCTTCAGTATTCCGATGGTCGCTTCGGACATGAGCAGCGACAGCTCTGGCAACATGGGTTCGAAATCCATCGAAAGAACGTAGACCCAGTTCTCATGAACCCGCTCCAATTCAGGGGGCTGTGCTTCCGCGACCTCCCAGCCCGCATCCTTCAGAGCATCGCCGGCCTGGCGAATGGCCGCGCGGGTTGCCTCGGGTAGTTCGACACCGGGTATTTCTGTCACGATAGCCGCCTTATTCGGGGCTGCCGGACCATAGAGGGGCACGTCGGCAGATCCCGGATCGCGCGGGTCGCGTCCGCTGAGAATCTCGTAGGCGATGCGCAGATCCTTGACATGGCGCGACATGGGTCCTTCGACGGCCATGGTCTGGAAGGCGATCCCCGCGTCCTCGGGCGGCAGGCAGCTGGCATGGGGAATTCTGCCCGCCGAGGGCTTGAGGGCCGTGATTCCGCAGCAGAATGCGGGATTCCTCAGCGAGCCCCCAATATCATTTCCGAGACCGATGGGACTCATTCCCGACGCGAGGGCGGCGCCCTCGCCGCCACTGGAGCCGCCGGCAACTCGATCCGGATGCCAGGGGTTCAGCGTTCTGCCGCGCAATGGGTTGTCCGTGCTGATCCTAAGGCCCATTTCGGGCAGGTTGGTGCGTGCGAGAGGGATCGCACCGGCTCGCTTCATGCGGGCGACGACCGGTGCGTCGATGGAGGGCATGGCATCGGCGAGGAGGGGCACGCCCTGGGTTGTTGCGGAGCCGATGCAATCGATATTCTCCTTGATCGTAAAGGGAACGCCGTGCAGAGGTCCTTGTCCTTTCTGCTTGTCCGCGGCGTCCGCAGCGGCGAGAGCGGAGTCCGCCAATACGATGGTGATCGCGTTCAGCTTGTCGTTGACGGCTTCAATTCGGGCGAGATGAGCTTCTACTACCTCGCGGCTCGAAAGCTGCCCGGTCTTGATCAATGCCGCGAGTTCGTTCGCCGATTTTCGCCAGATTTCGTCGCCCATTTCGAGTTTCCTCCAGAGAGATGTGATCGACGCATTCAGCCCACGTCGATGAGCTTAGAGCGGATCGGGATTTCAGGCATTCCCCGACATGATGGGATTGGCCGAATTCGAGGCCTCGTTGTGGATTCCAGCCCTATTTTCGTGGCCGGGGCATGCCCCCAGCGCGGAGCGGAATACCTGCGAGCCCCCGCTTTGCTGCAGCATTGTCGATTGGCGGCAATCCCATTCCCAGCGACGCCTCGCCGGGCTAGAGTCGGATGCTTCCACGAAGGGTTCGCGCTGGAGAAGTTCCTCTCCCAAGACCTATCGATTTCGGGCAATGGCTGCGGTCGATCTGACAGGATGTTTGCCTTGGACGCCGTCGATCTCCAACGAGAAGAGAGTGGGCACGCCGAGTTGGCGAGTCCTCTTCCCGATCCCTCGGGTCCGGGTACACCGGGCATTCTGCAACTCGCATGGCCGGCCATCCTCGGCAACCTCGGTTATTCCCTGGCGGGTCTGGTCGACATCAAGATCGTAGGTTCGCTGGGTGCCTCCGCAGTGGCGGCCGTGACTACCGGGCATCGCATCTTCTGGGTGCTCGAAGCTGTGCTGATTGCAGTCGCCGCGGGTACGACGGCTCTGGTTGCGAGGGCCTGGGGTGCCGGGGATCGCGTGGAAGCCCGCCGCGCGACCCAGGCTTCCCTATGGATCTGTTGCGGCCTGGGTCTGCTGCTGACTCTGCCCATCTATATCTTCGCGGATGTCCTGGTGAGCGTCTTCAATCTCGAAGCCGAGACCCTTGCCGAGGCGGCGAATTTTCTGCGCGTTCTTTCACTATTCAACGTCTTTTTCGCCGCGAGCATGGTATTGGGCTCGGCGCTGCGGGCCGCCGGAGACGTGATGACCCCTCTCTGGTTGGGCCTGATCACCAATATCATCAATATCGGATTGGTTTATGGGCTCGTCTACGGCAGCTTCGGTCTGCCCGCCATGGGTGTGATGGGCGCCGCCCTTGCGAACGGGATCGCCTTTGGGGTGGGTGCCGTGCTCACCTATGGACTCTGGCTATGGGGATTCCTGCGCATCCATCCGCAGCCGGGCCGCTCTCTGAGCAAGAAGCGGGTTCGCCAGATCTTCCGAATCGGATATCCGGCGGGTATCGAGCAGGGCATCATGGAATTTGGATTCGTGCTCTTCTTATGGGTGGTTGCCCTCTATGGAACTGCGGCCTACGCGGCCTATGGGATCGGCGTGCAGATTCTTTCCTTTTCATTCCTCGTCGGCTTTGGCTTTACGATTGCGGCTTCCACCCATGTTGGGCAATTGCTGGGCGCCGGCGATCCCGAGGCGGCTGCCCGTAGCGGCTGGAGGGCCACGGGGCTTTCAATTCTCACCATGACCGTGCTGGGCGGATCGATTGCGCTGCTCGCGGAGCCCCTGGCCGGATTCATGATCAAAGATCCGGAAGTGGTGAAGACAACGGTCATATTCATCTATATCATGGCCGCCGTTCAACCCCTGATGGCAATCGTATTTACGCTGGGTGGTGCGCTTCGCGGCGCCGGGGATACGCGCTTTCCCCTCTTGACAACCCTGGTGGGTCTGGTCGGCGTTCGCGCCGGATGCTCGGCTCTCTTCGCGTGGTTGGGGCTCGACATCACCTGGATTTTTGGAGCCCTGATCCTCGACTATATGGTGAAGAGCGCGATGCTATGCTGGCGTTTCTATTCGAAGGGCTGGCAGAAGATCAAGCTCTGAACGCCAGGCACGGGAGCTTGATTCAGGCGCCAGCAAGAGATCTGCACTCCGCTGCAGCAGAACCCGCTTCTGAACATTTCAATGGTCGACCTCGCCGAGATCCGCCATGCGCTCGAATTCAGCGAGGAAGCGGCGTCCCGAGAAGGCGCTGATGAAGCGTGGGAAGAGGCGATCGAGGCGCTCGAAGATTCGCCACATACGCGGCAGGATGATGATCTCATCGTTTGCGGCTACGCGAGCCAGTGCAGCGGCGGCAAAGGCGTCGACATCCATCGGGCGGGCCCGCTCGATTTCCTCTTGCTGGAGAGTGCCCGATTTCCCTGTTGCAAATCTTCCGAAGACTCCGCCATCCTGCAGAATCTCGGTACGAATGGCACCGGGGCAGAAGCAGGAAACGCGAATGCCGCGCCCGCTTGCCTCGGCCCGAAGCGAGCGGGAAAGTCCGACCACGGCGTGTTTTGTCGTGCAATAGGCCGAGAGGCCGGGGATGGCCACGCGACCTGCCATCGAGGCGGTATTGACAATATGGCCAAAGCCCTGTTTGAGCAGGAGCGGGTATACGCTGGAAATTCCATATACGACTCCCAACAGGTTTACGTCGACGATGTAGCGCCAATCTTCCAGTGAGTGATCTTCGAAGGGTCCGCCGATCCCGATTCCGGCATTGTTGAAGAAGTAGTCGATACGGCCCTCTCGCTGCATCACTTCCTGCGCGACCGCCGCGAAAGCTTCAGCTTCACGTACATCGAGGCTGATCGCCCGTGCCTTCGTGCCCAATCCCCGGGCGACTTCATCGGCCAACTCTCCCTGACGATCGGCGAGCACCACCTGCGCTCCTCTCGCGACCAGCGCCCGGCCCAGGGCCGCACCAATTCCGGACGCCCCTCCCGTGATCAGGGCCACCGCATCTGAAAATGTTCGGATCCCGTCGTTTGTTTCTCCTGCCATGAGATCTCCCCATGCGTCGTCGTCAGCCGACGCGCGCTGAATCGATTCCAGTATGGCAGATTCAGATAAAGCCGCTCAGGAGGCTGGCTCGGATTCTTCCCGGGATCAATTCGCAATCTTCTGTCGATCCGGCCGCTCGCAACTGCAAATGGCAATGATGTCATGGCAGGTGCAGGCCTCTCGGATCACTTCCGGGAAGTGTGAATAGTCGATCGGAAGTCTTTTGGGGAGGTGGCAATCAGGGTAGAGTCGCTGCGGTACGGGATCTCGAAAAGGGGAAAAGATCTGGGTCAAGAGGAGGATGAGTTTGCATGGGTGAGGAATCAGCAGCGGGAGATCAGGCGAAAAAATTCGCTGAGGAATCCCGCGTGGCCGAACTTGGTGAGCGTATCGAGATCCTGAAAGGGCTCGGGGATCGCGAACTCGGATCGTTTCTTCTTTTGGACTGGATCGCCTGCATCTTTATTGGCGTCATCCTGCCTCTTATTCTCTTGTATTGGGGGGCGCCGTGAACCGATCGGCGGAGAGCGTTTTCGGACGGATGCCGCTTCTGCCCGAGGAACGCGAGTACGGGACCCTGGGAGCGAATAGCACCTGCTTTGCATATGGGATCGCTACCTGGTGTTTTCTCACCGGGGGGTATGTGGCGGAGCTGGTAGGGGCGTTCGAGGGACTCGTTTGCCTGGTGGCCGGCAATATGATCGGCGTCTTTCTGGCCACGCTGCCGCTTTCATTCCTCTGCCATAGTAATGGGCTGGAGCAGATCGATGCATGCAAACCCGCTTTCGGTTCTCGGGGCATCATTCTTGTCCTCTTCCTCTACCTGATCAATATGCTCGGATGGTCGGGCCTGATTCTCGTCATGTTCGGTAATGGCATCCGCAACATCGCGCGGGCTTTTGGCTTCGAGGGAGGCGACTGGCTGGTCAGCCTTGGAGTCGCATTGGGGATCTGGCTCTCGTATCTGACGGTGACGCGTGGTGTCGCGATGCTGAACAGGCTCAATAGCCTGATCACACCGGGACTCATCGTATTGGTCATCTTCCTCTTCTATATGCTCTTCGATGGCTATGGCTGGAAGGTGATCTCAGAAGCCCCTCCTCTTGATCCGGGGCCTTCTCCCCTGCTCAATTATCTGGTGGCGGTCGAACTCGGCATCGCCTCGGGTTTTTCGTGGTGGGGCGGGGTCGGCTTTCTCGCCCGCAATACTCGCACTCGGCGCAACTCGATCTACCCCGAGGTGATTCAACTCGGTTTTACAGCCGGTGCTGTCTGCGCTGGCGGCACGTTTTCTGCTCTGGTGGTCCAATCCAGCGATCCGACCGAATGGATGATACCCCTGGGCGGAGTCGTGCTGGGTGTGATGGCTTTGATCTTCGTTGCGGTGGCGAATGTGACATCAACGGCAATTTCGGTTTATGCGAGCGGACTGGCTCTGCGCCATTTGTCTGTCTTCCGATCGACTGCATGGAAGTGGGTAGTCTGGGCCGCTCTTTTCCCCTGTGTGCCCTTCATCTTCTGGCCGGCAGAATTGGCCGATCTTGGCGATGCCTTTCTCGCCTATAACGGAACCATGTACGCTCCGATATCGGGAATTCTCTTCATCGACTATTTCTTCCTGCGTCGTCAGAAGATTTCACTTTGGTCGATTTTTGAGGATGGGGAAAACGGTCGTTATTACCATATTCGTGGCATCAACTGGGTTGCGTTCGGTTCGCTCATCGCCGGACAGATCCTCTACGTCATCCTCTACAACCCGATTACGGGCGAACTCCACGATTGGTTCCGGATCATCAACCCATCCCTCGGCGCCTTCTTCTTCTCAGCGCTCCTCTACACGCTGGGCATGTTGTGGGTGGGGAGAGGGCGGCGCCCAGAAGTGCCCCCTGAGATCGAAGAACCGCTCCTGAGCTTGCCCAATATCTGAGCTTCTCCTCGCGAAGAGTTCTTCCCCGCCATGGATCTGCGCGATGGCCAGGAAATCCGGAAGGTTCCGGATCGTCCGCTTTAATTCGCGGGGACGGTCCGTTCCCGGGCCCAGTTTCGCAGCGCATCGATTCGCTCGGGCATGGTCTGCGAGAGGGGGCGGGTCATGCGGGCTTCGTCGAGGAGCAGGGGCGTATCCACATTGGCTTCTCCTTCGAAGCTGGTGTAGAGGGCCGAGATGATGACCTGCTCGATATCGGCTCCCGTGAAGTCCGTACAGGCATCGGCCAGGGCTGGGATGTCGAAGCGGCTCACATCCTGATTGCGTTTCTCGAGGTGGATCTCGAAGAGCGAGCGGCGGGCCTCTTCATCCGGCAGATCCACGAAGAAGATCTCGTCGAAGCGCCCCTTTCGCAGCAATTCCGGCGGAAGTTTCGAGATGTCGTTCGCAGTGGCGACGACAAAGACGTCGCCCGTCCGCTCCTGGAGCCAGGTGAGGAAGGTCCCCAGAACGCGCGTCGATACCCCCGCTTCTTCGTCGCCTCCACCGGAGGAGAAGGCCTTCTCGATCTCATCGATCCATAGAATAACGGGTGACATTCGTGAGGCCGTATCCATGGCCTTCCGGAAGTTCTTTTCCGTTTCGCCGATATATTTATTGTATAAGGAGGCCGGATCCATCTTCAGCAATGGCAGTTTCCACTCCATCGCCACGGCCTTGGCGCAAAGGCTCTTTCCCGTGCCGGGGATTCCCACCAGCAGAACGCCCCTGGGAAAGGAAAGACCGTGTTCCCGTGCCCGTTCGGGATGCATGATGATCTTCTTTCGTTTGGATAGCCAGCGCTTCAAGCCCTTCAATCCTGCAATTCCACTCACGTTGGATTCGAGTGGATAGTATTCCAGGACTCCCTCGCGCTCGATGATATCTTTTTTCGCGTGCATGACTCCTTCGAGGTCTTTCGCCGTAAGGGCCTGATCGACGATCAACGCCTTGGTGAGGATCTTTTCAGCTTCGACGAGTGTGAGACCCTGGAGATTCCGAAGCAGCCGGTGGATGTCTTCTCGCGAGATGTCGATCTGGATCGAGGTGTGTTCGCGAACATCCCTCAGGACCTGGGTGAGGAGATCCCGATATTGCTGGGCCTCGGGTTGGGGGAGCTTGAGGGTGGCCGAGAGCGGGTGAAGAGCGGCGGGAAGCTGGATGCTTTCTCCCAGCAGGATGAGGACCCCGTCTTCCTTCCCGTAGATGCGGGCGACATCCTTGAGCAATTCGATGAATACCGGATCTTCCAGTTCGGGTTCCAATGCTCGGAAGAAGTAGATTGCCGAAAAATCCGTGCTTCGGACGTGATTGAGAGCGCCCAGGGCGTCGCCTGTGCCGTAGATTCCCTTCCCCTCCCCGTCGCGTTCCAACGCCCGGGTACGCGTCCAGCGAAAGAGGGGAAGGTTGATCTGATCGGCCAGCAGCCGAAGCAGACTCTCTACACGATCCTCCTCGTTGCTCTCGATGACGACTATGCCGTATCGGGAACGAATCAGGATCTTGAGTTCTTCGAGGAAGTTCGTCTGTGACACTTCACGTTTCATTCGGCAAGGCATGAGCCCGGCATGGACCCCGGTGCAGGGAAGATACCCGAGCCCCCGGGCTTTGGCCCCAGGCAACTTCCTGAATCGGCGATACGCGAGCCCCGTGCATTCATCGCGGCCGACGCCCTCGGCCGAGAAGCGAGCATGAATTTTCGGGGCAGGGGGCATTCCCCTTGGGATCGAAAGGGATCGAATATCTGATCTGAACCAGCCTTCCTCGGTCCATCGCTTGCATTTCGAGGGGGGAGTTGGTTTCTTCTGGAACTTCTCGCATCAATAGAAACCAGCCTAGGGCTCGCAGGGAGATCATTCGAATGGACGTCAATGGCGCGGCGATCGTGGTGACAGGAGGGGCGTCGGGAATCGGGGAAGCAAGCGCCCGGAGGCTGGCGGCTCTCGGTGCTCGTTGTCTGATCATGGATCGCAATGAGGAGAAGGGGCAGATTGTCGCGAAGGATCTGGGCGGCGCGTTCATCCTCGCAGACGTGGCCGACCCGGGCGAGGTAGAGGCGGCCGTGGATGCGGCCCGACAACTGGGTCCGATCCGAGGCCTCGTGAATGCCGCGGGAATCGGGCATGCCTCGAGGACCGTGGATCGCGAAGGCAATCCTTTTGACCTGGCAGCATTCGAGTTCGTCATTCGGGTGAACCTGATCGGATCTTTCAACTGCATTCGCCTGGTGGCTTCGGCGATCTCCAATACGGATCCGCTGGATGCGGATGGCCAGAGGGGCGCGATCGTGAATATCGCGTCCGTAGCTGCCTTCGACGGCCAGATCGGCCAGGCCGCCTACTCGGCCTCGAAGGGGGGCGTCGTCGGGATGACCCTGCCCATTGCAAGGGATCTCGCAGCGCTCGGCGTGCGGGTGAATACGATCGCCCCGGGCCTGATCGATACGCCCATCTACGGGAGCGGTGAGGGGTCGGAAAAATTCAAGGCCAATCTCGGAAGAAATGTCGTTTTCCCCAGGCGTCTCGGGGATGCGACCGAATTGGCTTCGATGGTCGAAGAACTCATGGTAAACGACTATATGAACGGCGAGACCATCCGAGTCGACGGCGGGATTCGGATGCCCCCGAAATAGTGCCTCCAAGATTCCCCCATGCTCTCCGATTCTTTCGGCTCAAGGGAAGCTCCGAAAGAGTGGATCCGCCATCCGCGACAATTTCAGGTCGTTCGAGGGATCTCCTGCGCCCGGATGGGCGATGGATGGAAAGAGGTCATGGAGAGCCCCTTTGAGAAGTGGGAAGGGGAGTGAGAGCATGGAATTCTCCGAGGGCGAAGCCCCTTGAGCGGATCCGGCGACTATGCGGAGGCCAGCGAGATCGAATCTCGATTCGCCCCGCCGGATCTCCGCCCCGGCCTGCCTCTTCTCGAGGCGTATTTCCGCAGTGATCAAGCTCGCCATCCAGCGCCGATTCGCAACTACCATCTGGAGGCCCCCGTCGCTGATGAAGTACGGCGAAAGGCGACATCTGCCGCGGTATTGATTCCGATCATCGAATACCGGGATGGACTCAGCGTTCTCTTTACGCGGCGTCATCAGCAGATCTCCTACCCCGGACATATCTGCTTCCCGGGTGGTCGGGCGAACGTGGAGGATGCGGATGCCCGGGCCACCGCCCTTCGGGAGGCAGAAGAGGAGATTGACCTGGATCCCGATGCGGTACGGATTCTCGGGACGCTGGGCGAATACCATACGCAATCCGGTTTCTGCATCACGCCGGTCGTGGGCATATTGAGCCCCCCCCTTTCGCTCACTCCTAGACCGGGGGAAGTCGAGGAGATCCTGGAGATGCCCCTCTCTGTTCTGACTCGGGCGCATTCCTACCGAATCTGGCGCCGGGATCCCACTCGCGATGAAGCCTTTTACGCACTGGAGTTCGGAGATATGCAGATCACCGGGCCGACGGTATGCCTCGCAATGGGCTTCTATGAGGCCCTTGCCCTGAGGGGGAGTGTTTCGGAGACCTCGGGCTGATCGCCGGGAATGGCTCCGAGTTGCCAAGGCCCTTCCTCCGGCTCCCGATGTAGAGGATGAAGTGCGCGATCAGGCGAAAGAATACCCTTCCCCCGGAGCTTCTTCGGCCTGCGGCTTCCGGGCAGGCCGGGCCGGGGCGCGCTTGCAGCGCCTTCCCCCTCAGTTCGCGGATTTGAAAACGATCGGGAAGTCAATACCATTGGAGGCCTGGATTGGAGCATGAAGATGACGACGGTAACAGAAGACCTTTCGGAAGCGATCCATTCTGCCGAGGCGAGAAGAGATCCCTTTGCACTGCTTACGCGTCTACGCGAGGAGGATCCCGTTCATTACGTAGCCGATATGGATTTCTGGCTGCTCTCCCGTTATGAAGACGTTCGCAACTTCTTCACGGATGAAAGAGTCAGTGCCGATCGTCGTCGCTGGTCCCATTACGTTGCTCCGCCCGAGGGCAGCATCTTCCGCTGGATCGACGATCATGGACTCATGGCCGTTTCGGCGAAGGAGCATACTCGTCAGCGCAAGCTCTTTGCCTCCAGCCTCACGCCGCGGGGCGTGGAGCGGATGGATGCACAGATCCGAGATGTCGTGAGCCAATACGCCGCGCCTCTGGCGGGGCGGAAGGGCGTAGTCGACATCATGGAGGAATTCACGACGCCGATTCCCAACGCCGTGATTTCAGCCATCACGGGAGTTGCGGATCCCGGAGATGATCAGGCTCGATTCAGTCGGCTGGCCCAGGAAACCATTCAGGGATTTTTCGGATTTGTCAGTGATGAGATCCTGCAGCGTGCCGAGAACGCCTATGTCGAGCTTTCGAGTTGGGTCCGGGAGACGGCCCGCCAACGCCTGGAATCCCCGCAAGAGGATCTGATTTCTGATCTGCTGGGTGCACGCGAGGGAGAAAGCCGGCTTTCGGAAGACAATATCGTGGCCCAGATCAGCATCATGCTGGCCGCCGGCAGTGAAACGACTGCAACCGGGGGGATGCTGGCGATTACGACCCTACTCGATCATCCCGAAGACTTTGAGCGAATCCGAAAGGATCGCAGCCTGATTCCCCAGGCTGTGAGCGAGGTGCTCCGCTATGCATTCGGCGGGCTCGGAGGGATGCAGCGCTTCGCGACAGAGGATTTCGAGCTTCACGGCCGGAAGATTCGCAAGGGGGAGATGCTCCTGCTCTGCGTGGGCGGTGCCAGCCATGATCCGTCGGTCTACGAGGATCCCGATCGTTTCGATCTCGATCGCGATCCGAAGGATCTTCTGACTTTCGGTATTGGTCCGCATTTCTGCATGGGTTCCAATCTGGCCCGGGGCGAGATGGCGTGCATGATCGATGCGGCCGCGGATTTTCTTCCGCGAGATGCCGTCGTATTGCGTGACGAGATGCAATTCGAATCCCTTGGACTTTTCGATCGCACGATCACATGCCCCATTGATTTCGGATCCTGAGTGCGGGTTCGGGATTCGCGCTAGCGTCCAGGGCCCGTTCCGGCCGAAGTTTCTTGGCGCGCAGAGTGTCTTCCGCTTCCCGAGCGATGAATATTTCCTCGGCCCTGCGACGCTTTCTCTCTCCATTGGCCGCGAGCGGGGACGCCCTCCAGGGGATCGGAATATTCCCTGAGACGCAGGCGCGGAAGGGTAGGGCGGCCTGAATTTCGTTGAATGCAATCATATCTGTATCTTATTCATGAGTTCATGAGCAGCGCGCTTCAGCCCTGGCCTTGCGGTCATGGCAGCTTCATCAGCATGAGAGTTTGGCGCGTATCATCCTCTTGCGATTGGGATCTCGAGCGCCGAGAATTGGGGAAGGGTCGGCAGTGTGATCCTGGCCGCTACTGCAAAACGCCCGAAATATTTAATGGGTTTCGCCGGGGTTTTTTGCCATTCATTCGAAAAGGGGCGTTGTCTCCGTGGATCGATATATATCGAAGCTGAATGATGTGGATTCCGACAGCTTGTCCATCGTCGGCGGCAAGGGGGCGAATCTCGGAGAGTTGTGCCAAGCCGGCTTTCCCATTCCCCGTGCATTCTGCGTCAATACCCTGGCGTATCGGCAGCTGATCGAGAAGAACTCCCTGGCTGAATCCCTTCTGGCACTTCTCGATGGACTCGATTATGACGATCCCGCGGAAATCGAAGCATGCGCGGGGCGGATCAGGCAGAGCATTCTGGGGGCGGATATGCCCGAGGATGTCGAAGATGCCATTCGCGGGGGGTACGCCGAACTCGAAAAAGAATTGGGTCCGAATGGGGCGGTATCGATCCGCTCTTCCGCCACGGCCGAGGATCTACCCGGCATGTCATTTGCCGGGCAGCAGGATACCTATCTGAATATCCATGGGCTGGATGCCGTCCTCGATCACGTCCAGCAGTGTTGGGCATCCCTCTGGACGGATCGCGCAATTTCCTATCGCCATCGGCAGGGAGTCGGGAATGCGGATGTCCTGCTGGCCGTGATCGTGCAGGAGATGTTTCCCTCGGAAGTGGCCGGCGTGATGTTTACCGCGAATCCGATGACGTCGGATCCGGGGGAAATCCTCTTGAATGTGAGTTGGGGGCTGGGAGAGGCGATCGTTTCGGGAAGGGTGAATCCGGACCAATACATCCTTTCCAAGGATTCCCTGGAGATCAAGGAGAAGGAACTTCATGAAAAGAAGGTGATGACCGTCCGAAGGGAAGAGGGCCAGGGGAGCCTGGAGGTCGAGGTTCCCGCGGAAAATCGAGCGCTCGAAACGCTGACGGATGAGAAGATCAGGGAACTCGCAAGGATCGGCCTGGAGATCGAGGCGCATTACCTCTTTCCTCAGGATATCGAGTGGGGATACGCGGAGGGTCGCTTCGCGATTCTGCAGTCCCGCGAGGTCACCGCGGCCGATATCGACCTGCACGAGGGGATGGAAGCCTGGCAGACTCCCGCCGCCCGGGCGGAGTTGACGAAGGAGCGCTGGCTCTGGTCGCGGGCCTATTCGGATGAGTTGCAGACGGGTCCCTCCACCCCCCTCATGTATACCTTCGCCGAACCGCATCGAATCAAGACGAAGTTGCTTGCACTCGAGTTCGCGGGAATCGATGAATTCGCCGGCTATAAATCCGAAAACTATCTGGATATGCCCCTCTTCCGCTGGTATGGCTCTCGTGCCTATTACAATACGGCCCTGGAGAAGGAGTGGATTCGAATCTTCATCCCTCCCTTTGCCCGAGACGAAATTGCGCTGCTTCCCTTTCCCGAAGAAGAGCGCGATGAGATCAAGAATATGCCTTTCAATTATTGGCAGTTCTTCCGAATGCTCCTGAAGTTGGAGTTCTCTCATCCCACGCGTTCCCTGCTCGGCAGTACCCACTTTCTTTATGAAAATTTCGAGAATTGGGTCGAGCATGCGAATCGGGTCTGGGATGACTTCGACATTGAATCGGCGGGTAGTGTGCGGGAACTCTTCATGACCCTCGTGAAGGGTCGAGAGGGCAATGAACTCGACGAAAATGTGGCCCTGCCATTCAATTTCTATCTCTACGTCCTGCCCCATGCACTGAGGAAGCTCTGTGAAATGTGGTGTGATGATCGGGAGGGAAAACTTTTCAGCCGACTGATCGCCGGCCAGCACACTCCGACCGCAGAGCAGAATATTGCGGTCTGGGAACTTTCCCGGAAGATCGCGAAGTCGCCGCAACTCATGAAACTCATGGAAAAGGAGGATCCTCGCGAGATCCTGGATTCCCTCGAGGACTCCGAGGAGGGGAGGCGATTCCAGACGGAACTCGATGAATTCCTGCGCGAGTACGGACATCGTGGAGCCCCGGAACGCGATCCCTACCACTTTCGCTGGATCCAGAAGAAGGAGATGGTCTTCCCCACCCTCAAGCCGCTACTCCACCTCGGGGAGGATGACAGCCCCGGCGCATTGGAGAAACGCCTGCACGGGCGCATGCTCGAAACCAAGGAGGAGTGCCTGAGGAAGGTTCGAAAGCAGCCCCTTGGATCGTTGAAGGCGGCTTTCTTCAAATGGTATCTCGAATTGGTTCAGGATTATTTCTACTACCGGGATTGGGAGCGATTCCAGAATGATCGGGATGGTCTGCATTTCCGACCTCTTCTGACCGCAGTCGGGAGAATCTTCGTCGAGCGCGGTTTGTTGCGAGATGAGGAGGATGTCTTCTTCCTCGGCATACAGGAGGTCATGGAAGTAGACGCCGGGAATATGAATTCGAAAGAGATCGAAATTCGCATTCGGGCGCGCCGCAGAGTGTATGAAAGATATACCCACCAGGAGCCGCCGAAATACATCCGGGGGTGGAAGAAATTCGATGACGATCAACTTCCCGACGATGGCAAGGGTCTGCGGGGGATGGGAGCGAGTGGCGGTATCGTGACCGGGAGCGCACGAGTCTGTCGTAGTCTGGATGAGATCAGTCGCGTAAAGAAAGGCGATATCCTGGTGACGATCGCAACGGATCCGGCCTGGACGACGGTTTTCTCCCTGATCGGCGGTGTCGTGGTCGAAACGGGTGGCGTGGTATCCCACGCCGTCATGATCTCGCGGGAGTACGGAATTCCCTGCGTCGCGAATCTATCCCGGGCCTGCGATCTGATCGAGGACGGTCAGAAGATCGCGGTGGATGGAACGGCGGGACGGGTCCTGCTATTGGACGAGGAGTAGCTGCCGATCCCCACTCTTCGCCGCTGCCGAAGGAGGGGGGGATTTCCCTGAAGGTCCCCGGGCCCGGAGGTCAGAATCGTACGTCGAGGTGCCCGCCGTCATCGACCTGACACTGTCCTTTTCCACCGCCGACCAGGCCGTGTTCGGTATTGCTCAGGGTGAAGCGGCAGCGGGCACTGCCATTGCGATTGCCGTGGAGCCCGACGACCACGCGGCCGTCGTAATGATGCACCCATGTGCTGATTCCCCATACGGGCTCGAACCATGGAAAGCCTTCGGCCGCGGCGGTATAGGGGCCGAAATCCGCAGAATCCCAGATGTTGTAAAGCGGCTGGATGTCCACATGGCTCGTGGTCTTTTCCAGCAGGAGGTACGAGCCGACGTAGCGTTGGCCGCCGCGTCCCAGCGTGAAGGTCATATTTCCCGTGGTTCGAGAATCGGATTCCCAGGCGATGATGACCCTCTGTGCAGGGATGCCGGATGCCTCGGGAGGTGTCCAGTCGGCAGCCATCACTCCGGTTTGGGGCTTCGTAGCGCACATGGTGAGGCTGAAACAGCACAAAATCAGCAGGCGGCGGGCTCGAAACATTTTAAAAAGACTCCTGAATGGGGGGGCCAGTCGTAGCACAGTCGGTAGAATCTGGGGCCCGTCCGGGGGTTCACTTGAGAACCCAGTCAACGTGTAAGGAGTATTCAATGCCCGCCAATTCCCGTATCGCCCCGATTCTGATTATCCTGATGGCTCTTTCCCTTTTCTCCTGTGCGGCAATGCGCAGGGATGCCGCCATCGACAAAGAGAGAATATTGGCCGCCGCCGGCTTCCAGATGAAATTGGCCGACACGAGCGACAAGCGGGCCCGCCTCACCGCTTTTTCTCCACAGCGGAAGCTTGCAGCCCAGACAATCGACGGCCAGCTCCGTTTCGTCTACGCCGATGCCGAGTACTGTAAATGCGTCTATGTGGGAACCGAGCAGGCGCACCAACGTTTTCAGAAGCTGGCTCTCGAGAAGCGCATCAGCGACCAGCAGGTCCAGGCCGCCGATGCCAACGAAGCCGCCGCCATGCAGTGGGGTGCCTGGGGGGGCTGGGGCCCCTGGTACTGAAAGCTTCTCGATCGGAGCGCCTTGGATCCTGGCTTCGAGGATTCGATTGGATGCGGTCGAACTCCTGGCGCCGGAGTTCTTTTTTCGGGACGTGGTTCTCGGAATGCGGATTCCTGAACCTCCGCTCCTGAGAATTCCCGAGCGAATAGAGCTCGTGGCGACGAGGGAGTTCGTCGCCTGCTCCGGGGCTTGTAGCGCTCGCATGCGGTGAACGACCGACTCCGGAAGCGATCTGGGGCTTCGCCTTCCCGTGCCTCCGGCCGATCAGCCCCTTCCAGGAGTGAGTCGGCCGGGAGGCATATTCTTGATTCAACGAGGGGCTGCTCTTCTTTGATCGAAGGGATGCAAGGGGATTGTCGCAGAAGGCGTAGGAGAATTTCGAGGGGGTTATCGTGTTTGCAAAAAATATTGGCAGGATCTTTCTGGGGAGTGCCTCTCCACCTCAACTCGTGCTCGCATGCCTCTTCGGGAGTTTGCTCGGATTCATGCCGGGCTTTGCGCAAGCCGCCGGGCTGATCGTCCTTCTTTCGATCTTCCTGCTTTTTTTCAACTGCAACCTGGCCCTGGCGGCCATGGTGGGGTTGGTGGCCAAATCGCTCTCCCTGCTCCTCATGCCCCTCACTTTTTCCCTGGGCAGGCTGCTCCTGGACGGCCCCTTCCAGGGGGTCTTCATCGCGGCGATCAACGCACCCGTGCTGGCTCTTTTCGGGCTGGAATATTATCTCACGACCGGGGGAGTGCTGATGGGGATGGCCACGGGGCTGGCGCTGGGTTTCCTGCTCAGCAGAAGCGTGGTTGGAATTCGCAGGAGTCTCGCGGAGGTCGAGGCCAACTCCGTCGGGTTCAAGGCAATTCTGGATAATCGCTTCACGCGCATTCTGCTCAAGTTGTTGATGGGTGGGGTTCCGAGTTCCGGATATGCCGAATTGCTGAGCCGGAAGTCGGCTGCGATTCGGGGATCGGGAGTCGCGGTCATCATCGCGTTGTCGGCCCTCTGCTACGGGGGCCTGTCTCTGCTGGACGGAGCCATCGCCGCACGTCTGCTCCGGAATGCTCTCGAAGAGGCGAATGGTGCCACGGTGGATCTTGGCTCTGCGGATCTGGACCTCGCGAATGCTTCCTTCAGGGCAAGCGGCCTCGCGATCGCCGATCCGAACGCACTCGAGATGGATCTCCTTCGCGCCGACCGGATCAGCATGGATATCAGCGCCGCCGACCTCTTGCGCAAGCGGCTGCGAATAGAAGAGATCGAGGTGGCTGGCGGAGCCCTCGGAGGGAAGCGCGAGACTCCCGGGCGAATCATCGGGGGAAGCCCCGAGCCCGGGAGCGCGAGCCCAGAAGGGGAGAAGCCGGAGAAGGTGCTGGACGATTATCTGGCGGATGCCGACGTCTGGAAGCACCGACTGGGGCGGGCCAAGCGCCTATTCGACCGCTTCTCCGGCAGTCGGATTCGGGAATTGATCCCCGAAGTGGCAGGGGAGGGCGCCAGTCGCGACGGATCTCGCGAAGGGCAGGAAGAATCCTTCGAGGCCTGGCTGGATCGGGAGATCCAGGCCCGAGGCTACTCCGATGTGAAGGCCGCTCATCTGATCCAGGGCTCGCCCACCCTGCGCGTTGATTCGCTTGCTGCCGCGGCTGTGACCACGGCCTCCTTGGATGGCGAGACGCTCGATATCGAGATGAGGAATTTCTCGACCCAGCCCAATCTGGTGGACCCGGCGCCGAGCCTGATGCTTCGGTCCAGCGCCGATACCGTCGAATTGGCCCTGGAACTCGCGGGGATTTCTGCTGCCGGAGGAGTGAACCGTCTGGAACTCATCCTGAGAGGCCTGCCCGCGGAGGATTGGGTGGATGAGATCTCTGCCGCGGGCGGAGGGGCCTTATCCGGTGGAACGCTGGATCTTCGCCTGGACGGCGCGATCGAGGATCGAGGGGGTGCCTGGATCGACCTCCCCGTCGCCATCACGATCCGGGATACCACGATCAGGTTCTCGAATCAGCTATTGGATATTGATCGCCTGGAGGTTCCCGTGCGCATTCGCGGGCCCCTCGAGAATCCGAGTATCCTGGTCAACGAAGAGAAACTCTTCGCATCCCTGACGCGCGTCGCCGGGGAGATGCTCGGGAATCGGGCCCGGGAAATCGCGACCCAGAAAATCCAGGAGAAAATGGGGGATCGATTGGGTGATCGGAGCCGGGAATTGCTCGACGGATTGGGAGGGAAGAAGGGCATTGGCGGACTCTTCGGGCAATGATCGGCTTTTCCGGCCGGAAGGGCCCGCCCTGATGACACTTGATGATTGCTCTTTCCGGGCATCCGCAGACGAGTCATCCTGAAGTCCCTGGTTCGGAGGAAGGCCTCGGCTCCGGGATTGAGATTCAGCGGATATCGCATATGGAAATGCGCAGCCTCAGACCTGGTGAGGAAAGTGAGTTCCTCGATTTGATGCTCGCCGCTTTCGGTGAACGGGACCTCTTCGCCCGTTACCTCGAATACGACGAACTCCTGGGTTGCGAGGATACGAGAGTCATTTTCGAGCAGGGCCGGATCGTGTCGGCGTTGCAGATCTTTACACGCCGGATCCGGCTGGGCGGCAGGGTCGTGTCGTTGGGCGGCATTGGCAGCGTGGCTACGCATCCCGACTATGAGCATCGGGGGTTCGCCAGTCGGCTCCTGCGCTCGGCCGTCATCGAGATGCGAGCCCGGGGAATGATGCTCTCCCTGCTATTTACAGGCCGCACTTCTTTTTATGAGAGGCTGGGTTGGATTCGCATTCCGCACTCGGTCCGGCTCTGCGGAAAACCGCGAGAGTCCGGAGCCGGAAGGCTGCGCCCCGCACTTGCGGAGGATCTGCCCGCGATTCTGAGGCTATACGAACGCTATTGCCGCGACAGGGATTGCACCACGTCGCGGGATGCGGCCTACTGGCGGGGGCAGCTGCGTTTTGCGGGGACTCCTGACGAGGACTTTCGGGTGGCCTTGCGAGGGCGACGCGTGGTGGCCTATGCGCGTGGCATCACCCTATCCTACGAAGATCCCTCGCTGAGAATCAAGCGCATCATGGAATACGCAAGAGAGGATGATGCGGCCGAAGAATTGGCCGAGCTGCTGGTTGCCATGGCGGTCGAGATGGAGCCTCTCTACGTGTCGGCTGCGGATGACTCCGCCCTGGAAGAAGCCTGCCGGACGCGTTTTCGCGATTATCGCTCTCTCGAGTTCGGGGATCAGATGTGGCGGGTGTTGGATGTGGATCGGATGAAGGCCATGGTGGGCACGTTTTCGTCATCCGATCAGGAACTGCTGGAGATCCTCGTGGGCGGGGAGCAGCGAGTATTCTGGCCTACGGATCGCTTCTAGCCTCGCGTCATTCTCGGCCCGGGCCCGGGAGCCGCGACTGATCCCTGCGCCCCGCATATGGATTCGCCGCGTTTCGCCACGGATATCGATGATCGCATCAGCTAGATGCGTTCGAGTATGGTTGCCGTTGCGAGCGCTCCTCCGCAGCACATCGAAATCAATGCGGTGGTTTTGTCACTTCGCTCGAGTTCGTGCAGGGCGGTCGTGATCAGCCGACTGCCCGTGCAGCCCACTGGATGCCCAAGTGCGATGGCCCCACCATTCACGTTGACCTTGTCCATATCGGCCTTATGCACGCTGGCCCAGGAGAGGACGATCGAAGCAAAAGCCTCGTTGACCTCGAAGAGATCGATATCGCTCATCTGCATACCGGCCCTTTCGAATAGGAGAGCCGTTGCATCCGCGGGGCCGTCGAGGTGGTAATAGGGATCGGAGCCGACCAGGGTATGCGCTCGAATACGCGCCCGGGGGCGGAGGCCAGCTTCTTTCGCCCGTTCTTCGGTCATCCAGAGAACGGCCGCGGCGCCGTCGGAAATCTGGGAACTCGTGCCCGCAGTATGGATATGTCCCTCCTCGACGGGGCGCAGTTTTGCCAATCCTTCCAGGGTAGAGGGCCTCGGCCCCTGGTCGACGGAGACGAGTTGCGTCTCTTCGCTCGGGCCCTCCGGGCCCATCACGGGTGCCTCAAGGGGCGCGATCTCGCGCTCGAAGCGTCCCTCCTCCTGGGCCCGGGCGGCATTGTTCTGGGATTGCAGGGCAAAGGCGTCGATATCCTCGCGACTGATTCCCCGGCGCTCGGCGATCCGCTGGGCCGCTCCGAATTGGCTTGGCATATCCCAGGGAAAATCGTCCGTACGGGAAGTTCCGGGCCCGTGCATCGCCTCGGCTCCCAGGGGTACGCGACTCATCGCTTCGACCCCGCAGCCAATCGCGACCTCCGCAGCACCCGATAGCAGCAGTCCCTGCACGAAGTGGTTGGCCTGCTGGGCCGAGCCGCATTGACAATCCACGGTGGTGCCCGCTGTGCGATAGGGCAGGCCTGCTGCCAGCCAGGCGTTGCGCGTGATGTTGAAAGACTGCTCTCCCGCCTTGGTCACGCAACCGCCGACGATCTGCTGTACTTCTTCGGGTGCGATACCCGCCTTCTCGATCACCGCCTTCTGGGTATGGGAGAGAATGGCCGTTGCGTGCAGGCCCGATAGCACACCGTTTCGTTTGCCGATGGGGGTGCGTACGGCTTCTACGATTACGGGCTTTGTCATGGTCTATCCCTCTCTATCTGTCGATGCGGTGAATGGAGTCGCCTCAGAGCCTACTACGATTTCGAGCGTCCTACGAGTCTCTTCCCTTGGGCGCAGGGCCTGCCCGTGGATGCGCCGGAGGAGTGCTTCGGGGAAGACTTTGCCTATGCTTTCCGCGACCGAATATTCCCGCACGTTAAAGGAGGCCCATGATCGAGATCTTCATTGATGCCGATGCCTGCCCGGTGAAGGATGAGGTATATGCGGTGGCGGGGCGGCTGGCTCTTGGGGTCGTGGTCGTCGCCAACCAGCGGATCCATATTCCCAGGGATCTCGGTGTCGAAATGATCGTCGTGGGCGATGGAGCCGATGCCGCCGACGACTGGATCGCCGAGGAGGTTCGGCCGGGCGATATCGTGATTACGGCGGATATTCCCCTGGCCTCACGTTGTCTCGCGAAGGGGGCGCATGTTCTGGGAACCCATGGCCGCGAGTTCACGCAGGATTCCATCGGCAGCGCCCTGGCGAGCCGGGAGATCAAGGCCTCGATCCGGGAGATGGGAGGGGCCAGCGGGGGTCCGGCGCCCATCAGTGCCCGCGAGCGTTCCCGTTTCTCGAATGTCCTCGATAGCATCGCTCAGCGCGCCCTGCGGGAGGCCCGCCGAGTTCAGCCGCCCGATCCAGCCGCGGGCTGATGGGGCCGAATGCGGATCATGCCGGAGCAGGTCGTGAAGGGGCCCGGGCGCCCCGCCGCCGGGAGCCTCGGGAATTTTCGCGAGAAGATCGGGCTTGCCGGAGATTTTCGGGCTCCCCTTCCATCCGGCATGGGCAGAGTTTTGCCCCCCAATCAGTTCTTGAGCAGATCCCGGGCGATCGCGCGGATCTGGATCTCGTCCGTGCCGGCGTAGATCTGCAATACCTTGGCATCTCGGGCAAATTGTTCGACGACGTACTCTGACATATAGCCATTTCCCCCGTAGACCTGCACCGCCTCCATCGCGACTTCCACCGCTGCACGCGCGGCGTAGAGCTTCATCGCCGAGGCTTCGGCGAAGCTCATCGATTTCCCATGGGCCGTCAATTCGATCGTGCGAAAGACGAGATTCTGCAGGTTCATACGCGCGACTTCCATCCGGGCCAATTTATCCTGGATCAGCTGGTACTCGCCGATCGGCTTTTCGAATTGGATCCGTTCCCGGGCGTATTGGAGGGAGAGTTCGAGACAGCGGTCGACCATGCCGAGCGCCATTGCGGCGACTCCGGAGCGTTCGGTCTGAAAGGTTCCCTTTGCGCTTTCGCGGCCTCCGCCGCTCTGCGCGAGGGCCTTTTCACCACCCAGAAGATGTTCCATGCCCACCCTTACATCGGTGAGGAAGAGTTCTCCGGTGGGCGATGAATGCATACCCATCTTGCGCAGGGGGGGCGTCTGCTCGAAGCCCGGCATGCCCCGCTCGAGCACGAAGTTGAGGATTTTTCGGTCTCGAATATCGACACCATCCTCTTCCAGCTTGCAGATGAAGACCGTGGTATCCGCATAAGGGCCGTTCGTGATGAAGGTCTTGGATCCGTTCAGAACGAACTCATTGCCCTCGCGTCGTGCCGAGGCACGCATGCCTCCGAAAGCGTCTGAGCCGGAGCCCGGTTCGGTGATCGCCCAGGCGCCCACCTTTTCCAACGCGAGCAGGTCCGGAGCCCAGCGCTCCTTCTGCTCAGTCGTTCCCTTCGAGAGAATGGCCGAACCCGTCAGCCCTACGCTCACGCCCAGGGCCGTCACCATGCCCGGGCAGTAACGGCATAACTCGATGATGGGGATCAATTGGGCCGCGGCCTGGTCGGCGCGCGCGGTCGGATCCCCGGAGCCAGCGGAAGGTCGGCTGCGCGGCTCCCCCTTCTTCTCCGCTTCGATCTGTTTTTGAAAGCGCGCTCGGGCCATCTCGTCCATCCCGAAGGTGCCGTACATCTTGCGCAGCAGTTCGTAGGGCGGCAGGTCGCCGTGTTCCAATTCTTCGACTCGGGGCGCGATTTCCTCTTCCACGAAGCGCCGGATTGTCTCCCGGATCATCAACTGAGACTCACTCCACTCGATCATGCTCTATCTCTTCTCCTGGTGAATTTCCCGCCGAACGGGTTGGCCCGGTGTGGCCTGTAGGTCGAGCTTTCCCTCGCGGATGATGGGGACTCCGTGTACGAGGACGTAGCGCATTCCCTCGGTATGGGGCACGGGATCCTTCAGGGTTGCCCTGACATCGATTTCGTCGAGGTTGAAGACGAGGAGATCGGCATCGGCCCCAATCTGGATTCGCCCCTTCAGCTTCAGGGCGGGGACTTCTTCCTCCAGCGCTCGTGCGGGATTATAGGCACCGAGACGAAACGCATCCATCAATGTGAACTCCCGCCATTCGCGTACCCATAATTCGAGAAAACGCGTAAAGGTCGCCTGGGATCGTGGATGTGCCCAGGCCTCTGCGGGCAGGGGCCAGGTATCTCCGGGGATGTAGTTGCCCTGGCGATCCTGCCAGGGCATTCCGTCCGAGGCCAGGATGGTTCGGGGGAAATCGAAGGATTTTCGCTGGGTCGCTCGATGCGCGAGGTTGTTGACCGAGTCGCGGTGCAGCAGAAAGATCAGTGCCGTCGGATCCGTCTCGCGCAGGCGAATCAATTCCTCTTCATCGGGAATAGGTTCGCCATAGTAGAGGATGTCGGAGGGAATGAAGCCCCGGCTGAAATGGGGGAGTTCCTCGGGCGCCAGGAAATCTGCGCCGAGAAAGGTGGAACCCGTTTCCGAGACCAGGGCCTCGACGTCGATATGGGCTCCCGCTTTTCGAGCCGCGGCGATCATTCCCTGGCTGGTCTCCACGCTGGCGAGGGAGATATGGCATATATACCAATGGGCGCCCGTCGTGATCGCGTTGGAGATGATCTCCTGGGTCGCCGCGATATCACCGCCGGGATCCGCCCCGCCCCAGAAACGCGGATGTGTCATGATCGGGACGCCATAGCGCGCGGCCAGTCGAGACAAGGCTCTGATTTCGGCATGGGGAACGTGAGGCGCGTAGCCGTTGATCAATCCGATCCCCAGGGCACCGTCTTTCAGGCCCCCCTCGACGAGTTCCAGGATCTTCTTTTCTTCTTCGGGACTGGCCTGGCCCGTCCAGCGATCGTTTCGGGTTCCCCTCTTGAAAGCCCGCATGCTTCCGTCTGTGGCGATGCCCCCGAGTACCTGCATGCGCGCGAGTCCCCAACTTGCCGTCCAGCCGTAGTTCGTAGCTCGCCCCTCTTGGGCCGCCTTTTCGTAGGCCATCGACACCGGGAGTTGTCCCACTTCGGCTTCGATCGCCGTGGTCACTCCGTCGAAGGCCTGGAGTCGGCCGCTGAGTAGCGTGCCTCCGTGGGCGTGATAATCGATGAACCCGGGTCCGACGATCTGCCCCCTCGCATCGATGGCCTCGCGCCCCTCGAGTGGCGTGGCGGAAATTTCGGCGATCTTTCCCGCCTCGATGCCGAGGCTGCGAACGGCATCGAGGCCCGATGCGGGGTCGAGAACCCTGCCGCCATTGATTACGAGGTCATATCGGAATCCATTCGCCCATGTGGGTCCGCCAAAGGGGAGGGCGGTGGCCATCAGGGCAAGCAGGCCCATGGCCAGCGAATGGCCCAATTTTCTGATCGAGGATCTGGAGATCATATGGCCTCCACGGAAAGGGCTTTCTCGAACTTCTCCCGGATTCCATCTCCGCGAATCCAATCCCTCCTCGGGCTCCTCGAATTCGAGAAGAGTGCTGGATGAAGGCGGATGCTCCGTCGCGCGGCCATCAGTGATCCGGCTCCTCCCCGGGATAGTCGGCCATGAAGTAGGTCAGGCATTGGATCTGCCCATCCTCGATGTCGAAGAGGTCGAGGACGTGGACGGGCGGGCCGTCGCTCACCGCGATGGATAGTTCGGCGATTACTCGCCCGCCTTCGGCCCCTTGCTCCCCCTCGAGCCAAAGCGGGCCGAGTAGTTGAGGGGCCGGACGCTTTTCCTCCAGGGTCTGATCGTAGAAGCGTTCGATATTCGAGCGGCCGCAATGGCGGATGCCGAGCCCACGAATGACCGCCCTTTCCCGAAAGAGGCGAGCGACGCCGCGGTCTCCGGCTCGTACGCGCTCGAAGTATTCCTCGACGACCGCCCTGGGATCTCTGCCCACCTTGGATTTTTCTCCTCGCTCTCGAAATTACCCGAATCCCTCATGCTAGCTCGCCGCATCCCGGAAAGTTCGGCCGAGGTCAGAGATCTACCCGGGTCCATCGCCAAAAACAGTTCTTCGGATGCATCTCCGCGGCTCCGGCAGCCCCATGCCCCGAAGCCTCTTTCTGCTTTCAACCCGGTGATCTACGCCACCTTCCTGAGGGCTTGCATGAGCCCGTCTGGCGGCGGCGGAACGGCCATGGAGCGGCCATCCACGGGAGCATCAGGGAGTGGCCCAATGGGCTGCGATCCGCCCGCTGCATTCGAGTCAGGAAGTGATCGCTTCGCGCCCGGCGATCCAGCCGAAGGTCATGGCGGGGCCGATCGTGCCCCCGGCTCCGGGGTAGCTGCTTCCCATCACCGATGCCGAACAATTTCCCGAGGCGTAGAGTCCCTCGATGATGCCGCCGTCGCTTCGCAATACCCTGGCCTTTTCGTCCGTGCGGAGTCCGCCCTTGGTGCCGAGGTCTCCCGGTTGGACTTCCACGGAGTAGAAGGGAGGTTCGAGGATCGGGCCCAGGCAGGGATTCGGCGTCGTGCGAGGGTCTCCGTAGTAGCGATCCTGCAGGCTCTCGCCTCGGCCGAAGTCGGAATCCTTTCCGATCCGTGCAAATTCATTGACTCTCTCTACCGTGCGCTCGAGGCCCTTTGGATCTACGCCGATCTTCTCGGCCAGGCCCGAGAGGGTTGAGTCCGAAGTCAGGAATTGCTTCAGGTTGGGGCTGAGCTTTCGATCCGGCATGGTGTAGGAGGGTTCGACTGAGCCGACCGGATAACGCTTGCGGAAGCGGGCGTCGAAGATCAGGTGGCCGGGGATGCTCGGGGCTTCGGGGCGGTTGGCCGCATACATGGCCTTGACGACATCATTATAGGGGGCTGCTTCGTTCATGAAGCGCTCTCCCGCCGCGTTCACGATGATTCCACCTGGCAGGCCTTTTTCGATCACCATGACCCAGGCCGCCGCATCTCCCGGCGCGCGAAGAACGGGTGTCCACCAGGCCTCGTGGAGAAGATCGAAGTCGGCTCCGATCTTCTCGCCAATCTCGATGGTATCCCCGGTATTGGATTCGGGGCCGGCCGACCAGTCGGTTCCGATTGGGGCGGGTTGATGCGTCCGGCGCAGGTCGGCATTTCTTTCGAAGCCCCCGGCGGCCAACAATACTCCCCGTCGGGCGCGAATTCTCAGCGGCCTTCCACCGGATTCCGCAACCGCACCCATGATTCGGCCATTCTCCTCGATCAACTCCACGATCCTCGTCTCCAGCAGGAGGGGCACCTTTCTTTCCATCAGGGAGAGGCGCAGGCGCGCGACCAGAGAGCGTCCGAGGGTCAGGCGAGTGTTATCGAGTCGACGCATTCGCGCCGGGAGGTTGCCGTAGTAGAAGAGCGCATCCTTCGCGACCTTCCGGTAGAGGGGAAGGCCGCCCGCGATCAGTTTCGCCACATTTCGGGCCATCAGGGAGAGGAATCGCATACGGCGGCTATGGAGGCTGGGGCGCAGGTGGTCGAGTTCATCTCCCAGTCGCATGGCGTTGAAGCGTGCCGGTTCGATGGTCCGTCCTCCCGCCTTGCCTCCGGCGAGTTCGGGATAGTAATCGGGGTAGTCGGCTACCGGTTCGAAGATCACATGGCTCGTCTCCGCCAGATCGCGCACCATGGCCGGTGCCTCTTCGAGGTAGGTGAGTAGCCGCCCCCTGCTGGAAGTGCCCGCCGTGGCGGCGTCCAGGTAGAGCAGGCCCTCTTCCAGGGAGTCCTCGATGCCGATTTCTTCCATCAGGTGGTTGCCTGGAACCCAGATGGCGCCGCCAGAAAGTGCCGTTGCACCGCCGTAGTAGCGGCTCTTCTCGATTACGAGAACTCGGGCACCCCGATCTGCGGCCGCCAGGGCCCCGGTCAGTCCCGCTGCGCCCGAGCCCACGACGAGGAAGTCGACAGTCTGATCCCAGGAGGAATCCTCCGCCGGATTCGAGGCCAGCATGGGGGGGGCGGGAGCATCCCCAGGAAAGAATTCGCCCCGTTCAGGCATATTTCGACTCGGGTTCAAGAACGATTACTGGGAAGAGCCGGGGGCTCTTCTCCTGGATTCGCTCCCACACATCGAACATCGCGATGAGCTTGGGCCAGAGTTCCTCCCTTTCCTCGCCCTTCGCAATATGGCCACGCATACGTTGGCGACCGGAGCGCAGCTGGATTTCGACGAAGGAACTCTTCTCCAGGTTTCGAAGCCATGCCGGATGCGTGCTCGTGCCCGCTCGTGAAGCCACGAGCACGACATTCTCGCCGTCCTGCATATAGAAGAGCGGTGTTCGATACTGTCGGCCGGTCTTATGACCCACGGTATGCAGCAATACCACGTTGCGTCCGAGGAAGGTGTAGCCGATGCGATCCCCGGAGAGGGTGAGCAGCTTGAGGTTCACCCAGGTAATCACCTTCATCGCCAGCTTCATGAACGTCCTGCGCAGGGGGCCCATCGCGGCCCCCGGCTGACCCGCACCCCCAGTCGTATCGATTTCGATGGTTGCCATGCTGATTCCTCAAGTACTCGCTTGAGCAGAGAATGGAAAACAATTGGCTCCAAGTCTGCATGAATTCGATGGAAACTCTTGATTGGGATGAAAGAATAGGCATCGAGGGACAGAATGAAAAGAGACATCGTGGCTCATATGGGATCGATGAGATGAGAAACGACGCCTCACTTCCGGTCTCCTGCCATCGGATGGGCAGGTCTGTATCGAGTCGGATGCCGCTTTTTGGAGTCTTGCGATGATCCTTGCGAGGATAGGTTTTGACGTGGGCGGACCTTCTACTCCCGGGCTCGGCGGAGGGATGCCGGATTCCCCTGGGCCACGAGTGTTCTCTCTTCCGGCTCTTGATCCGTTATCATCTCCCGCATGACAGATCCTGCGAACGGAATGGGCAAACCGAGTGATGTCCTAGCCTTTGTCGAGGCCGAGGCGACGCGGGGGGATCCGAAGAGCGTCTTGGCGACGATGGATCGCTACGCCACCGAATATGCCTTCCTCATGAATGTCGGTCCCGAGAAGGGAGCCCTGCTTTGCGAGCAGGTACGCCGAGTCGGTGGGGATGCGAGAATCGTGGAATTTGGGGCCTATTGTGGCTACTCGGCAATCCTGATTGCGAGCCAGCTATGCGAAGAGGGGCGAGTCATTTCGATCGAGAAGGATGCTGAATCCGTTCATGCATCGAGGCAGACCATCGCCTTCGCGGGTCTCGAGGATCGGGTGGCAATCATCGAGGGGAGTTCCCAGGATGTCATCCCCACTCTCGAAGGCTCCTTTGATCTGGTTTTTCTCGATCATTGGAAGGATCTCTACGAAGCCGACCTGAAGTCGATGGAAGCCCAGGGTCTGCTGCATTCGGGCTCGGTCGTTTTTGCCGACAACGTGGGGCCCTCCTTCAATCCCGAGGACTATCTCAAGTACGTACAAACTTCGGGTCGCTACGAGAGCGAGCATTTCAAAACAAGTCTCGAGTATAGTGAGATTCCGGACGCCGTAGAGATCTCGATCTACAGGGGATAGATCGAAGGGGATCTGGGGAACTCCGGCATGCGCCGGCGACGGTCGATCTGCTCGGGGGATCGAAGCTCGGCCGCATGGCTCTCCGGTCAGAAGCAGCTCTCTTTTCGGCAGGCGGGCCCGGATCTGGAATCGGTTCGTGCGGGCTGGCTATGCGTCTGCCGGATCGGGGCTAGAGCCAGGGTGGCGTCGGCAGCTCTTTCGAGCGCAGGAATTCGGGATTGAAGAGCTTGGATTGATAGCGGGTGCCGCTATCGCAGAGCAGGGTCACGATGGTCTTGCCCTTGCCCAATTCCCGGGCCAGGCGAAGAGCGCCCGCTACATTGATGCCCGCGGAGCCGCCCACGCAGAGTCCCTCGTCTTGAAGCAGATCGAATACGACCGGGAGCCACTCCGTGTCGGGAATCTTGTAGGGAATATCCACGGGCATGCCCTCGATGTTGGCCGTCACACGCCCCTGGCCGATGCCCTCGGTGATGGAATTTCCTTCGCTTCCCTTGGCTTCTCCGGATTGGATGTAATTGTAGATCGCGGCCCCCTCCGGATCCGCCAGGCCGGTCACGATTTCCGGGTTGCGTTCCTTCAGCGCTGTGGCCACTCCCCATAGCGAGCCGCCCGTTCCCACGGCGCAGATGAAGGCATCGACCTGGCCGTCCGTCTGCTCCCAGATCTCGGGCCCTGTCGTCTCGTAATGGCCGAGGCGGTTCGCTCTATTGTCGAATTGGTTGGCCCAGATGGCTCCGTTCTCCTCCTTCTGGGCATACTCCTCGGCCAGGCGTCGCGATACGTGAACGTAGTTTTCCGGATTCTTGTAGGGAACGGCGGGTACCTCGAGCAATTCGGCACCGCAGAGGCGAATCATATCCTTCTTTTCCTGGCTCTGGGTTTCCGGAATGACGATGACCGTTCGGTAGCCGAGCGCGTTTCCCACCAACGCCAGGCCGATGCCCGTATTGCCAGCGGTGCCCTCGACAATCACGCCGCCGGGGCGCAATTCGCCGCGTTCTTCGGCATCCCTGACGATTGCCAGGGCCGCCCGATCCTTGACCGAGCCCCCGGGATTGAGGAATTCCGCCTTGCCGAGAATTTCACATCCGGTCTGTTCGGAAATCCTGTTGAGTCGAATCAGGGGGGTATGACCGACCGTGTCGACGAATCCGCGTCGGATATCCATGCTCATATTTCCTCGAGAGATGGCCAGGGAGGCCGTTCAAGGGTGGGCTGCGGTTGCGCGATCAGCGCCGACGCAGTTGGCCGGCTGTTTTTCGCCCGTCTCCAGTCGGTTGGTACCAGACTTTCATGTCGGCCTCGGCGATGGCCCAATCCTCTTCGGCGTGTTCGCTGGAGATCTCGAAGCTGCTGAATCCCGTTCGATGCATGAAGTGGAGCTGCTCGATCAATACATCACCTACGGCACGGAGTTCACCCTCGAAATGGTGACGCTCGCGAAGCAGTCGCGCATGACTATAGGCCCGGCCGTCCGTGAAAGCGGGAAATTCGAGTTCGATCAGGGCGAAGTATTCGAGATCCGCGGCGATTTCATCCGGAGCTTCGTCGCTCGCCAGGCGAATACCCAGTGGATCTTCGCGGCTGATCAACTCTCCGCTTTGCTTCTTCCAGCGGGCCAGGTCGACCACGATGGCTCCGTGATCCGGCAGGGCATCGTCGCCCTGGATCCGCGTATACGGATCCTCCGAGAGCTTGCCATTCTTAAGCAGGGCCACCGTAGAGTTTCTCCTTGAAAGGGGCGGGGCCGACGCGTCGGTAGGTGTCGATGAATTCTTCGCCGCTCTGGCGCAGGGCGAGATAGATTTCCACCACGGTCTCGATGGCATCTACGATGCCATCTTCATCAAAGCCCGGGCCGAGAATTTTCGCGAGGGATGCATCCTTCTTCGCGGAGCCACCGAGCATCAGCTGATAGAGCTCGCTGTTCTTCTTGTCGACTCCCACGATGCCGATATTCCCGATGTGGTGGTGTCCACAGGCGTTGATGCAGCCCGACATATTGATGAAGAGTTCTCCGATATCCTCCTGTCGCGAGACATCCGCAAATCGCTCGGAGATCTTCTCCGCCAGGGGTATCGAGCGGGCATTGGCGAGGGAACAATAGTCCAGGCCGGGGCAGCAGATCGTATCGCTGATCAGACCATGATTCGCTGTTTCGAGCCCGGCCGCGCAGAGTTTCTGCCAGAGTGGGAAGAGGTCCCGCTTGCGGACGTCGGTGAAGACGAGGTTCTGGTTATGGGTCACCCGCAGTTCGCCGAAATTGAATTCATCCGAGAGGTCGGCCACGACGTCCATCTGGTCGGCAGAAATATCCCCGGGTGGCGCACCTGCCGGGGTACAGGAGATATCGACGATCGCGTATCCCGCCGCTTTATGGGCCCCTATCTGGTGTTTCAGCCAGGTCGCGAAGGCAGGATTCTTCTGCCTGGCCGCCTCCAATTCCGGAACCTCATCCGATAGATCTTCGTACGCGGGAGGGGCGAAAAAGCCGGCGACTCTCGCGATTTCTTCGGCGGGTATCTCGAGCGCGCCGTCGCGAATCTTCTCCCACTCCTTTTCGACCGATGCGGCAAATGCCTCTTGCCCCATTTCGTGGACCAGTATCTTGATCCTGGCCTTGAATTTATTGTCCCGGCGCCCCAACTGGTTGTAGACCCGCAGGATGGCTTCGCTATAGGAAAGAAGGTGTCGGGCGGGCAGGAAATCTCGAATGGATTTCCCGAGGAAGGGTGTGCGTCCGAGGCCTCCCCCGACAAAAACCTCGAAGCCCACTTCGTCCTGCTCATTGCGATAGAGGCGGAGCCCGACGTCGTGGGCCATGATCGCGGCACGGTCCTGGGTCGAACCGCTTACGGCAAACTTGAATTTACGCGGCAGGTAACTGAACTCGGGATGCAGGCTCGTCCACTGCCGCAGGAGTTCGCAGTAGATTCGTGGATCCTCGATCTCATCCGGGGAGGCCCCGGCATATTCATCTGAAGTGACGTTGCGCACGCAGTTGCCACTGCTCTGGATGCCATGCATCTCGACGGAAGCCAATTCCAGCAGGATCTCGGGCATGTCGGAGAGCTTGATCCAGTTGAACTGCATATTCTGGCGCGTGGTGAGATGTCCGTAACCCCGATCGAACTTTCTGGCGATCTGGGCGAGCTTGCGCATCTGCACGGAATTCAGGCAACCGTAGGGGACGTTGATGCGAAGCATATAGGCGTGAAGTTGGAGGTAGAGCCCATTCATCAGGCGCAGTGGCCTGAACTGCTCCTCCGTCAGTTCACCGGCGAGGCGGCTCGCCACCTGGCGGCCGAATTGCACGGCTCGCTGCTGGACGAAGTCGCGGTCGAATGCATCGTATTGGTACATCTCAGTAGCCCGCCTGTTTGCCGAGATCTCTGCGAACGGTGGGGCCCTTGGCTCGGATCGCCTCACGCATCTTGACCGGTATCTTCTCGCCTTCGCGGACGACGACTTCGATGAGATCCGATCCGACCACGAATTGTTCACCTTCGGCCTGGATGCCGATAGCGAGAATTCGCTGGGCCTCCTCGTCGTTCTTCGCCGGGAGGCAATCCTCGAGTTTCTCGACCCAGCGCTCGTCCCGGCCCAGGAAGACCACCAGGCCATCCGCCAGCCGATTGGCGATTACGACCTGCGGCATTGGCTTGATTTCTCCCCTTACGAACGCCCTGATGCCCGGCTTGAATGTTGAGCGGAAAGCCTGGAGCGGCGGCCCCTCTTGCAGCTGTCCTGCTGGCACCCCGGCCGGCGTCTCGCATTTTACGTTATTCCGATCAGTTTTTTGAGCGATCGGATGCTGGAGGGTAGGCTTCGAAGGGCGGCTTGGCAACGTCGGCCTCGGCGTCGAACTCTTGCCCCGGAGTTCGCAATCAGCCCTCGGATGAGTTCGGGTCGTAGCCGAGATTCGGTGCCAGCCAACGCTCCATGCTCTCCCTTTCGATTCCCCTGCGCGCCGCGTAGTCGCTGAGCTGATCCCGGCCGAGTGGGCCCAGGTTGAAGTAGCGGGCCTCGGGATGTGCGAAGTAGAGGCCACTCACGCTGGCCGCGGGCTGCATCGAAAAGCTTTCGGTCAGGCGGAGCCCCGCTTCTTCGGCTCCGAGCAGAGCAAAGAGTTCGCCCTTGGGCGTATGATCCGGACAGGCCGGGTAGCCGAAGGCGGGACGGATTCCGCGGTATCGCTCGGCGATCAATTCCTGATTCGAAAGCGCTTCATCGCCCGCATAGCCCCACTCCCTTCGTACCCGGGCATGCAGCCACTCCGCGCCGGCTTCGGCCAGTCGGTCGGCGAGGGCCTTGACCATGATGGAGCGGTAATCGTCCGATTCGGCCCGGTAGCTCTCCGCCAGGCTCTCGGCCCCAAGGCCCGCAGTCAGCGCAAAGGCGCCGATATGATCGCGCAGCGGCTGGTCGGCCGGGGCGATGAAGTCGGCGAGGCAGCGATTCGGCTTGCCCTTCGCCATGGCCACCTGTTGTCGCAGCATCGGGAAGCGTTGCAGCTCCCGGCTTTTTTCAGTGTCCTGATAGAGCACGATGTCATCGCCCTCGGCATCTGCGGGCCAGAAGCCGTAGACCGCCCGGGCCTGCAACTTGCCGCCCGAAATGATTTCCTCGAGGAGCATCTGGCCGTCTTCGTAGAGGGCACGCGCTGCCTCACCGCGTTCGGGATCGTCGAGCAGGGCGGGGAAGCGGCCCCCCAATTCCCAGGCGGAAAAGAAGAATGACCAGTCGATGAAATCCACCCATTCGGCGAGTTGAATATCAGCGAGAAGTCTGCGCCCGATGAATTCCGGCGTGGGGATATCTTCTTCCCTCCACTCGATCGGGCTCCGGTTTTCCCGGGCCACCAGGGGGTCGAGCAACTTCCGGGGGGCACGGCCGGAATATAGTTCGCGCAATTTTTCCTGTTCTTCACGATTGCGGGCATCCAATTCGGTCCGGCGCTTGCTGTCGAGAAGATTCGAGACAACCTGCACCGCCCTGGAGGCATCCTTGACGTGAACGACCGTCTGGCGATAGGCGGGTGCGATCTTTACCGCCGTATGCTGCCGACTGGTGGTGGCGCCGCCGATCAGGAGCGGAATCTCCAGGCCCCGGCGTTCCATCTCTTCGGCCACCGAGACCATTTCCTCCAAGGAGGGCGTGATCAGGCCCGAGAGACCGATCGCCTCGGCATCCGCCTCGATGGCCTTGGCCAGGATCTGCTGGGCGGGAACCATGACTCCAAGATCGATGATCTCGTAGTTGTTGCAGCCGAGGACGACGCTGACGATATTCTTCCCGATATCGTGTACGTCTCCCTTCACGGTGGCCATCACGATCCTGCCCCGGGAATTCCCGGCCCGCTTTTCGGCGGCGAGGAAGGGCTCGAGGTGGGCGACCGCCCGCTTCATCACCCGGGCGCTCTTCACCACCTGGGGGAGGAACATCTTGCCCGCGCCGAAGAGATCGCCGACAACCCCCATGCCGTCCATCAGGGGACCTTCGATGACATCGATGGGTCGGCCCAATTTCAGCCTGGCTTCCTCGGTATCGGCTTCGACGAAGTCCGCGATTCCATGAATCAGGGCATGGGAGAGGCGCGATTCCACTTGTGAATCCCGCCAGGCCAGATCCAGAACCTTCTTCTTTCCCTCTCCCTGGACGGTTTGTGCGAACTCGATCATTCGCTCGGTCGCATCGGGTCGGCGGTTGAAGATCATATCTTCGACTCGTTCGAGAAGGTCGGCGGGGATCTCCTCGTAGACTTCGAGCTGGCCGGCGTTCACAATCCCCATATCCATGCCGGCCGCGATGGCGTGATAGAGGAAGGATGAATGGATTGCTTCCCGAACGCGATCATTGCCCCGGAAGGAGAAGGAGAGATTTGAGACTCCACCCGAGACATGCGCTCCGGGGCAACGCTTCCGAATCTGGGCCGCGGCTTCGATGAAATTCTTCGCGTAGTCGGAGTGTTCCTCCATGCCGGTTCCGATGGCGAGAATATTCGGATCGAAAATGATGTCCTCGGCGGGGAAATTCGCTTCTTCGACCAGCAGCCGATAGGAACGCTCGCAGATCTCGACCTTGCGCTCGCAGGTATCCGCCTGCCCACTTTCATCGAAGGCCATCACCACGACACCGGCCCCATGACGTCGGATCAGTCGCGCCTTGGCCAGAAAGTCGGCCTTTCCTTCCTTGAGGGAAATCGAGTTCACGACGCCCTTGCCCTGGATGCATTTCAGGCCGGCCTCGATCACCTGCCAATCCGAACTGTCGATCATGATCGGAATCCGCGTGATCTCGGGTTCCGAGGCGATCAGATTGAGGAAGTGGGTCATGCAGGCCTCGGAGTCGAGCAGGCCCTCATCCATATTGATATCCAGGAGATTGGCGCCACTTCGCACCTGATCCAGGGCGATTTCAAGGGCTGCCTCATGGTCTCCAGCCTTGATGAGTCTGCGAAAACGCGCCGAGCCGCTGACATTCGTGCGCTCGCCAATCATCTGGAACTTGGATTCGCTTCCGAGGTTCAGACTCTCGAGGCCGCTGAAATGAGTGATCCTTTCGCTGATTTCGGGCAGGGGTCTGCCGCGCTGTCCGCGAATGCCTTCCGCGATGCAGCGAATGTGTTCCGGTGTCGTTCCGCAGCATCCCCCGACGATGTTGACGAGTCCGCTGGCAGCGAATTCGGCTACCAGTTCTCCCGTCTTTTCGGGAGCTTCGTCGTATTCCGCGAAGGCATTGGGGAGGCCGGCGTTCGGATAGGCGGAAATATGACAGGGAGCGTATTTCGCCAACTCGACGAGGTGCTGGCGCATATCCTCGGCGCCAAGGGAGCAATTCACGCCCACGCAAAGGGGTTCGGCATGAGCCACGGAATGCCAGAAGGCGTCGAGGGTCTGGCCCGAGAGCAGCCGTCCACTGGCATCGGTGATGGCGGCGGAGATCATCAGGGGCCATTTGCGGCCCAGATCCTCGAAGATTTCATCGATGGCGACGAGGGCCGCCTTGGCGTTGAGGGTGTCGAAGATCGTTTCGACGAGCAGCAGATCGACGCCGCCTTCGAGCAGGCCGCGAGCCGCCTCGCGATAGACGGAAGAGAGTTTGTCGAAGTCGATATTGCGGGCCGCGGGATCGTTGACATCGGGCGAGATGGAAAGGGTGCGCGGGGTGGGGCCCAGGGCTCCCGCAACCAGCCTGGGGCGCTCCGGTGTTCGCTCGGACCACGCGTCCGCCACCCGCCGGGCCAGCCTGGCGGCTTCGAGATTGAGCTCGAAAGCAATCGATTGCAGCCCGTAGTCGGCCTGGGCGATGGCGTTGGCGCCGAAGGTATTGGTCTCGAGGATGTCGGCCCCCGCCGCCAGGAAACTCGCGTGGACTCCCTCGATCAGATCCGGTCGGGTGAGGGTCAGGACCTCGTTATTCCCCGCCAGGTCGCAGTCGTGGTCGCGGAAACGCTGCCCCCGAAAATCGGATTCTTCGAGCCCGCTGGCCTGGAGCATGGTGCCCATCGCGCCGTCCAGCACCAGAACCCGCTCGCGTAGAAGTTCTTCGATCTGATCGGCCGACATTTCTTTCCCGTTCTCCGCCCGACGAAGCAATCGGAGTCGCGCTCAGTGTATCTCATTAACCACCTTATCTCAATAAAGAGATGTATAATTCGCAGGGCTTTTGCTGGCCAAATCTCGAAGTTCCGACCTCTGCCCCTCGGGGAATCCACTTTCCGTGGCGATCCGAGGTTGCCATCGGGCGCGGCGTGCTCATTCATTCCGTTTCCGTTTCCGTTTCCGTTTCCGCGCGGCGAGCGGGCCCACCGAATCTCCAGGAGCAGAGCGAATGACCACCGAGAAACATGAATTCCAGGCCGAGGTCAAGAAACTCCTCGACCTCATGATCCACTCCCTCTACTCGAATAAAGATGTCTTCTTGCGAGAACTCATCTCCAATGCCTCGGATGCCCTCGACCGTCTGCGCTTCGAGGGATTGACCCGCAGCGAAATTCTGCCCGACGAGGAACTGCGGATACGCCTGATCGCCGACCCCGAGGCGCGCAGCCTGATCATCGAGGATAACGGCATCGGGATGACCCGAGACGAGGTGGTCGAGAACCTCGGGACCATCGCGCGTTCGGGCACTCTCGAATACCTGCGTGGCCTCGAGACCGATTCCGACACTGCCCCGGATCTGATCGGGCAATTTGGGGTCGGTTTCTATTCGAGTTTCATGGTGGCCGAGGAGGTTTCCGTTCTGAGCCGACGCGCCGGTGAAGAGAAGGCGACCTGCTGGCGAACGGATGGCGGTGGCGAATATTCCCTCGAGGAGAAGGAGAGGGAGAGTGCGGGAACCACCATCACTCTCCACCTCAAGTCTGCGGATCCCGAGGATGGGATTGCCGACTACGCCGACGAGTGGAAGCTGCGCGAGATCGTGACCCGCTATTCAGATTTCGTCTCCTACCCGATTCAGTTGACCATGATGAAGAAGGAAGAGGAGGACGATTTCGCCAAGCCGGTCGTCAGCGAAGAGCCCCTGAATTCGATGAAGGCCATCTGGACGCGTCCCGTTTCGGAGGTCACGGAGCAGGAGTATCAGGAGTTCTACAGCCATATCACTCACGATCACCGATCGCCCCTATTGCATCTTGCGACCGCTCTCGAGGGCACCTTCGAGGCCCGGGCCCTGCTCTATGTGCCCGAGTTGGCGCCGATGGATCTCTACCATCGGGAAATGGCCCACCGCGGTATTCAGCTCTATGTCCGCCGTGTCTTCATCATGGACGAATGCCGGGATCTGATGCCCGAATACCTGCGCTTCGTGAAGGGCGTGGTGGATGCCGAGGATCTTTCGCTCAACGTTTCTCGCGAGATGCTCCAGCAGGATCGCCAGATCCGCGCCATTCGCAAGCATCTGGTGAAGAAGGTCCTCGAATCGCTGAAATCCCTGATGGGTGATGACGAGGAAAAATATCTGGGCTTTTGGGCGCAATTCGGTCCGGTTCTGAAAGAGGGTCTGCTCCTCTTCGACGAAAAGAAGGAGCGCATCCTGGACCTCGTCTATGCGGCCTCGACCCATAGCGATCAGAAGCTGACTTCGCTCTCCGACTACGTCGAGAGAATGGGCGAAGACCAGGAGGCCCTCTACTACATGACGGGCACTTCGCGCGAAGTGCTGGCGGGCTCACCCCATCTCGAGGCTTTTGCGGAGAAGGGCATCGAAGTGCTGCTCTTCAGCGATCCCGTGGACGAGGTGTGGCTGGAGCAGATGCCCCCGGAATACCAGGGCAAGAAATTCCAATCCATCGGCCGAGGCGAAATCGATCTCGACTCAGAGGGTGAAAAAGAGCAGGCCGAGAGTGCTCGCAAGCAGGATGAGGAGAATTATAAAGACCTGATTCAATGCCTGCGCTCGGCGATCCAGGACGATGTGAAGGATGTGCGGATTTCCAGCCGTCTGAAGCAATCCCCCTCCTGTCTGGTATTGGAGGAGGGAGATCTTTCGCCTCAACTCGAGGCCATGCTGCGCCAGGCCGGGCAGGATGTGCCCGAGCGCAAACCGATTCTGGAATTGAATCCCGAGCATGCCATTCTGAAGGAATTGCAGCGCATTTTCGAGCGGGATGGGACGGATGCGCGGCTCGCAGACTACGCGGAACTGCTCTTCGCCCAGGCGGTACTCGCCGAGGGCGGGCAGCTGGCCGACCCCGCGGATTTTACCCGCAGGCTCTCGTTGCTGATGGAGAAGGCCCTCTAGGGGGTCGCCACTTCACTTTCCGCACGACTTTCCGCACGCGTGGCCTCTGCGAGGGCCGCGACCGGTTCCAGCAGACGGCAGAACTCGTCATGGCTCGTATAGCGGGCCCCGGCGATGAAGCGGGTTACGCCGATGGCCGCGCATTCGCGCACATGCTCCGCATTGCGCCCGGGATCGTCTCCGGGCGGGCCTCCCAGGACGGCGACCTCGGGCGTGGGGTGGCCCCGGGCGGCCGCGAGTTCGTGAAGGGTCGCGATTTCGGGGGCCAGTTGCTCGGGGTTCGCACTCATGGGCATCCAGCCGCCGCCATGGCGGGCGGCCCGCTCGAGGGCGTGGGGAGCCGCACCCCCGATGAAGAGCGGGGGTGCCGGGGGCCGGGGCCTGAAGAGGAAGGGTTGACCATTTTCCTCGACGACATCGTCCTCGGCTCCGAAGCAGCGGTGGAAGAGATCCAGGAATCGATCCGTCGCGTTTCCGCGTCTTCCCCGATCCAATCCCAGGGCCCGGAATTCCGCACCCATCCAGCCCGCGCCGACCCCCAGCAGAATGCGTCCTCCCGAGAGTTCCTGGCTGGTGGCCAGGCTCTTCAGGCTGGGCAGTGGCGAACGGTAGGGGGCGACCAGCACCGCTGTGCCCAGGCCGATCTTCTCGCTGGAGGCGGCCAGCCAGGCCAGGGCGGCCAGGGGATCGAGGTAGCGACCATCGGAGCCCTCGGCCTGGTCGGGTGGGATGGCGATGTGATCCTGAAGCCATAGATCATCGATTCCCGCGGCTTCCGCCGATCGAGCGCATTCCAGCAGGACGCCGGGTTGGGAGGCGGGGCCCATCACGCGCAGGGCGAGTCCGAACTTCATCGTCGTATCTCCCCGAATGATTGGTTTCGAGTCGTTCCGATCCCCGGCCCAGCGTATCTCTTCAACGCCATCTGCATCTGCGAATTCTCATTCTTTATCCCACTCTGCGAAGTCCGGCCAATTTACGCCAATCGAGGGGGGGACTGCTAAGCTGGGGAGGGCTCAGGGGCTGGCTTCGGCCGGGAAGCGAATGCGAGGTCGGGGGCTCGGCTTCCAGATTCGCTGACGAGACGGAAGAGGGCGAGAAGGGCAGGGGTGAAGAGGGGGATGAAGGGAGAGAGCGCGTGATGGTTCCCGCATCCACGTCGAAATCCGCAGCCACCCCCACTTCAATCCCCATTGAATTTCGGGACGTGGCCCTGGCTTTTGGTCACCGCCAGGTTTTCAGCCGCCTGAACTGCTCTTTCCCGCGCAGCCGCATCAGCGTGGTCATGGGTGCCAGCGGTACGGGCAAGAGCACCCTGCTGCGGATGATCGGAGGCCTGCAGCGCCCCGATCGTGGCGAAATCAATGTCGATGGCATGGCGCTGGCCGACGCCTCGGAGCCGACCCTGCGCGCCGTTCGCGACCACCTCGGCATGCTCTTCCAGAGCGGTGCGCTCCTCGACTCGATGTCGATCTTCGAGAATGTCGCATTGCCCCTGCGCGAGCATACGAAGCTCGACGAGGCGGCCATCGCAGAGAAGGTTCGCGATCGCCTCGAGGCGGTCGGCCTCCCCGATGTCGAAGAATTGTTGCCCGGAGAACTCTCCGGGGGGATGTTGCGCCGTGCGGCCTTTGCCCGGGCCATCGTGATGGAGCCCGAGATCCTGCTCTGCGACGAGCCCTTCGCGGGCCTGGATCCGCCGAATGTGTCCCGCATCGAGAGTCTGCTCACGCATCTGAATCGCAATCTCGGTCTGACCCTGATCGTCACCTCGCACCATATGGCGACCAGCCTGCGCATGGCCGAGCAGCTCTTTCTGCTCAAGGACGGTGGCTGCGTGAGCGGAACCCCCGCCGAATTGGCGGCCAGCCATGATTCCGCCATCGCGGAATTCGTGGGTCGGGATGGGGCCGACTTCCTGGCCCTGCACCTGCAGCGAAAGACCGAAACATCGTGATGGAGAGGCGGGAAAGTCGAGGCGTGCAGCGAGCCATCGGAGAATTGGGAGCACGCAGCATCGCCGTGGTGGAGGAAATCGGCCAGATTCTGCGCTTCGCTGGGCGCATCCTGGTGGCCTGTGTTACGGCGCCTTCGCGACTGCGCATCTTCCTGGCGGCGGTCTACGATTCCGGGGTTCTTTCGGTCGCCCTGGTCTGCGCCTCGGGTCTGACGGTGGGCTTCGTCCTCGGGCTCCAACTCTATAATACCCTGTCGCGTTTCGGTGCCGAGGATTCCCTGGGCACGGCGGTCGGTCTCTCGCTGATTCGCGAACTCGGCCCCGTCCTCACCGGTCTGCTGGTGACGGGACGAGCCGGATCCGCGATCACGGCCGAGATCGGGGCCATGAAGGCCACCCAGCAGCTCGACGGCCTCCGGATGATGGCCATCGATCCCATCCACTTCGTCATCATGCCCCGGGCCATGGCCCTGGCCGTGGTGATGCCGCTACTTTCGGGCCTCTTCGTGGGATTCGGCATCTTCGGCGCCTACCTGATCGGTGTCGAAACCCTGGGTCTCGATGCGGGGAGTTATATCGGCCACCTGGAATCGGCTGTCGAGTTTCGGGCCGATGTGCTGCAGAGTCTGACCAAGTCGTTAGTCTTCGGATTGTTGCTGGGCCTGATCGCAACCTGGAGGGGCTATTCTTGTGAGCCCCATTCAGTGGGGGTCAGCCGAGCGACGACCTCTACGGTCGTGACCGCTTCCATCTGCGTTCTGGTGGCCGATTATATTCTGACGGCGTTCTGGGGCGCATGAGCGGGGAGGGCAATTTGAAAGCCACATCCAATCGAGATCTCGCGGTCGGAATTTTTGTATTGATCGGCCTGACCTTCGTGGGCTACCTCTCGCTCCAAATCGGGGGCCTCTCCCTGAGCGAGAAGGGCGGGCTCGTGCTCTTCGCGACTTTTGACGATATCGGCGGTCTCTCGGCTCGTTCGCCGGTTCGTATCGGAGGCGTCAAGGTGGGTCGGGTCGAGTCCATAGACCTCGACGAGGATCTCCGGGCCCGGGTCCGATTGAATCTCATGAGGGATCTCGAACTCTCCATCGATACCGCGGCCGCGATCCGGACTTCGGGCCTGCTCGGCGATCAATTCGTTGCCCTCGAACCCGGTGCCGAGGACGAATTGCTCGCGTCTGGAGAGGACTTTTCGTTTACCGAGAGCGCGACGAATATAGACAAGCTGATCGGCACCCTCGTCCATGGGGAAGGGCTGGGGGGCGACTGAGCGTGACCGGACTCCGACTGCCTTGCCGGGGAATGCTGCTGGGTTTCCTTCTGCTGCCGACCCTTTTTGGCTCGGCGTCTGGACAGAGTCTCGACGCCTCCCTGCCGGGGATCCTGGCCGAGCGGGCCGAGCGCGAGGGCCCGCCTCCAGTCGCCCCGGCCGATGCCGACCCGTGGCAGAGGTGGAATCGGCATATATTCACCTTCAACGAAGCCGCGGATATCTATTTCCTGGCTCCGGTTGCCCGGGGCTGGCGCTATGGGACGCCGGGGCCGCTGCGGACGGCGATCCACAACGTCAGTCAGCTGCTTCCCATGCCCGCCATTCTGGCCAATGGCCTGCTGCAACTCCAGCCGGAGCGGGCCGCCGAAGACGTGGCCCGGGTGATGGTCAACCTGAGCTTCGGCATCGTGGGCCTGATCGACGTGGCGACGAAATTCGGAATCCCGAAGAACGACGAGGATTTCGGTCAGAGCCTGGGATTCTGGGGGGTTCCGCCGGGTCCCTACTTCGTCCTGCCTTTTTTCGGTCCCTCCAATCTGCGCGATGCCGTGGGCCGGATCGGGGATGGTTTCGGCACTTTCTATTTCACTTGGGCTCCGACCTGGGTGGCGTTCATGGTCCAGGGGGTCGATGTCGTGAATCGGCGCTCCCTCTACCTGGAAGATGTCGAATCGTTGCGCCGGGATTCCCTCGACTATTACGTGTTCATGCGCGATGCCTACACGCAACTACGCCAGAAGAAGGTGGATCGGGCCCGGGGGATCGAGGAAGAGGAAAGCCGATCGGACGATCTCTACTATTTCGAGGACGACGGGTTTGAGGATGATGGGTTTGAAGACGGAGACTTCGAGGACGAGAATGAGGAGATTCCGTCCGGCGACGAATCGAGGCCTGGTTCCGGAAGCGGCCATTCCGGATCCGAGATGGATGTATCCGGAGAGAGCGGGAATGGCAGTGGCGGAACGAGGGAAGCGAGGGAGAGGAAATAGGTGCTGGCGGGCAGAAGGGCGGCGAGAGGGATGATGAAGAAGGTCGCGACTCCGGTTGATGCTAGCGGGGCGGCGTCGGTCTTTTCGCTGCCGATCGCCCTCCGCCTGTCAACCTTTCTCCTGCTGGCGCTCGCGCTCATTCTCGGGGCCGGGGCGGGGGCCAGCTTCGCCGCCGGAGAAGGGGATGAGGAGGATATCACGACGGCCGTCCCCCGGGCCGTAGTCGAAAGAACCGTGACCGACGTGATCGCGGCGCTCGAGATCCCGGAGCTCAAGAGTGAACAACGCCTCGAACGCATCGAAGAGCTGGTCTTCAACGTTTTCGATTTTCGTACCATGGGCAAGCTCGTTCTGGCCCGCAATTGGAAGAAATTCGATCCCGATCAGCGCCGACGCTTCATTATCGAATTCAAGCAATATCTCTCGCGCAATTATGGCAATCGACTCGAGCGATACCGGAAGACGCGCGTGGATGTCGTTGGGGCGCGGGTCGAGAAGCGCGGCGATGTGACGGTTTTATCGAAGGTGGTGGGAAGCGACTACGATGGGGTCGAGATGAACTATCGGCTGCGTTTTCGCTCCGGCAAGTGGAAGATGATCGACATCATCGTGGAAGGGGTCAGCCTGCTCGCGAATTTTCGCTCACAATTTGGTGAGATCGTGAACCGCCACGGCCCGGAAGGATTGTTGGAGCGGATGCAGCAGAAGAATATTGGCCCCGATTCCGAGGCCACGGAGGATTCCGCCGCGACGGCTCCCGCTGCTTGAAGGGTCCGTTCCGAGGCTTCGGATCCGGAAATCTCCGGGTTCGAGCCGTGGGAAGCGCCGCACGGATTCGAAGCATCGACGTTCCGGGGGCTTGACGGCGGACGAATAAGGGGAGTCAGCCAGGGCATGTGGGCCGAAATCTTTGCCATCGTGGCTCCCGTCTACATCTGTGCCGGCGTGGGCTTTCTCTGGGTGCGCCTGGGCCGGGCCTTCGATACGACCCTTCTGACCGACCTGATCATGGGCGTGGGTGCGCCCTGCCTGGTTTTTTCCAGCCTGGTCAGTTACGAGATCGAGAGCAGCCAGGTCTGGCAGATGTTCCTGGCCACGCTGGTGGCCACGGGCCTGATGGCGGGGGCTGCGGCCGTGTTGTTGCGGGTGGCGGGTTTGCCGCGCCATACCTTCCTGGCTCCGATGACCTTCGGCAATACCGGCAATATGGGCATTCCCCTGTGTTTTTTCGCTTTCGGTGAGGCGGGTCTGGCCCTGGGCGTCTGTTTCTTCGCCGTGACGACGGTTCTTCACTTCACCCTGGGGCAGGCGATTTGGAGCGATCGGGTCGCATCCGGAGCGTTGCTGCGGACCCCCCTGGTATGGGCCGCCCTGGCGGCCGTGATCGTGATCCTTGCAGACCTGGAGGTTCCGATCTGGTTGTCTCGCACGACCTCGTTGCTGGGGAGTTTCACGATTCCGATCATGCAGCTCACCCTCGGCGTTTCTCTCGCCCAGCTGCGGGTGACGCGCCTGTTGCCGAGCCTGGGCCTGGCGCTGCTGAGGTTGAGCATCGGATTGGGGGTGGGGCTGGCGGTTGCGTCTCTTTTTGGTTTCAGCGGGGTGGCGGCGGGGGTCGTCATCCTGGACTGCGCGATGCCGGTGGCGGTCTTCAACTATATGTTCGCCGTGCGCTATGAGCGTTCACCCGTGGATGTGGCGGGCCTGATCGTGGTCTCGACCCTGCTCTCCCTGATGGTCATTCCCCTACTCGTTTCCTGGCTCCTGCCGGGCACCGCCTAGGGGCGTGCGGCGTGTGGGCTGCTGCCCGAGGACTCGTCGGGGAAGGAATCCGCCGTGGGCAGGGGGGATTGGGATTCGAGGGTGCGCACGGAAAAGAGCCGCGTTCGAATGGGCACATCCGCCCTCAGATCCGTGAAGAAGACATCCGTGGAGGTGCCCCGCATGCGATTTTCGACCCGCAGCCGGGTGGGCAGGACGTGCTCGCCCATGGAGACCATATGCTCGCGCGGGGATTCGATCACCCGGTAGGGATCCGTCGCCTTGCGTTTGTAGTAGAGGACCTGGAGGATGGCCGCATCCGATTGGGCGATGGTGAATAGCGCCCTCTCGTAATTGTAGCGTCGTAGGGGTTCGGCTTGGATTTCGTAGGCGGCTTCCCCGCGATATTCGACCGCCTTCATGCCCCGCAGGCGAAATTCATCCACGCGCTGTTGTTCCACATCCTCGTAGGTGACATCGGTACCGAAGAAGGCATCGCCTCGCTGAGCGGTAGTGATGCGCCGCACCTTGTCGAGGGAGGGCATGAAGATGAAGGCATCCTGGCTGCGATCATCCGCTTCCATCATCAGCACGGCCATCCCGCGCAGATATTCGGGTGAGAGCAGGCGACCGATCGAATGCACTCGGCCATCGACCACCTTGCTGACGGCGTTGAGGCTTCTGCGTCTCTCCTGGCCCGAGCGATTTCTCATCACGAGTTCGATATGGCTGACGAGGTCGACCGCGTAGCGGTTGACGAAGGCCTCGCGGAGGATCTTCTCGGCAGAGGGTCCTTCGGCTGGGGGGGCGGCGGATTCCGATGCTCGTGCGGCCGCAGCCAGCAGCAGCCCGCAGCAGATCAGGAGCAGGAAGTTCATGTTGGAGATGATGCGGGGTGGGGCGGGCATCAGGCCTCTCCTTTGCTCGAGGGGGCGATCGGCAGACGGATTCGCGCCTGCAGGCCGTGGGGTTGGGCGGGCAGGAGCTCGATTTCGCCTCCCAGGGAAGCCAGTATATCCCGGGCCACGCCGAGTCCTACCCCCGAGCCACCCCTTTCGCGGCGGGTCGTATAGCCGGTTTCGAAGACCCGGCTTCGATCCGCCGTGGCGATTCCGGAGCCGCGATCCTCGATCTCGACACGCAGCCAGCCACTTTCTTCCCGAGTGGCAAAGAGACGGACGGTCTCGTCTTCGGGGCTGGCGTGGACCGCGTTATCGAGGAGATTGAAGAGCGCCCGGCCGAAATTCGCTTGGCAGGGCAGCTTTCGGATGGTCGGATCGAGCACGCTGCTGATGCACTTCTTCCCGTGCTGCCTCTCGACCTGGCGCATGGCGCGCTCCGTGAGTTGGTCGAGGCACCGAGGTACGCCATGCCTCGCCGCCGTTTGCGTGGCGTCTTCGACGAAGCGTCGCAGGGTGAGCAGGATATCCTGGCTGAATTCCGCCAGCATTCGGCTATCCCGTTTGAGTCGATCCGGATCGTCCACGAGATCGGGCAGGCGGCTGGCCAGGCGTCTTATCCAGATCAATTCCTTGCCGACGTCGTGGGCGATACCCAGGGCCAGGCGGCCGGTCGCCGCCTGTTCTTCCGCGGCCAGCAACTCCTCCGAGAGCCTGGCATTGGATAATGCGACGGAGGCCTGGGAAGAGATGCCCTTCAGGAATTCCAATTCGACGCCGAGAAAGGGTTTTCGGCGATCGCCACTGCCCAGCAGCAGCAGGCCCAGTATCCGGTCGCCGTCATCGATAGTGGCGATGGCCTCGATGCCGACGCGGCAGAGGTTCGGCGCCCGGCTTCGAGCCGTCTCGAGCATGGCCAGGTGCAGCCAGGTTTCGCCGTCCAGGGCGGCGATTGCCTCCCTGGCCCAATCCTGGGCTTTGGGGGGATGGCCGCCAAAAAGATGGGCCGGGCGCCATAGATCTTCGTTCCGGATCAGAAGGCAACCCGCTCCGGCCGTGATTCCGCGTTCGAGGCTGGCCGCAATGAGGCGCATGGCAGTGTCCTCGTCGCGTAGGGTCGCGAGATCCCGGGCGAGGTCCGCGAGGGATTTCCGCAGCTCTCGCTGACGTGGGGCGAGGGTGTTCTCGATCCTCTGGGAGAGTCGGGTCCTCAGGGGCTCGAGAACCAGAACGCCGCCCAGGGCAACCGGGAAGAGCAGCGTCAGATCGGGGCCCTCGATCGGTTGATGCAAGAGGTCGAGAACGCCCTTCAATATGATCGTCAGGCTGAGGGCCGATAGCGCGATATAGAGCATGCGGGCTACGGCAAATCGCAGGTTGGCGCCCAGATCGAAGAGGTCGTGGAGACCGATCGCGAGTGCGATGGGAATGGGGAGAAAGATCGGCAGGATCCAGAGGTAGAGCAATGCCGCGTCGACGATCTTTTCGCTCACGAGCGCAAATCCCAGGGTCGGAATCAGGGGGATCATGAGACCTCCGATCAGAAACAGCCGTGCTCGCGCGTACTCGACCGCGGAGGTGGTCTCGCCCAGGGCGTAGCTGCACGAGAGCATCAGGACGATCCAGGCACCGGCCGTCAATGCCAGAAGCAGATACATGAAGGGGGGCCAGAGCAGGGCGCTGCGTTCCAAGGCGAACCATGCGACGGGCAGGAGCGGCAGGGCGGCCGCGTAGGGGAGTGCCTGGATCCGGGGTGCTTTTCGCACGATTTCGCGTTCGCGAGGGAAGGTGAGCGCCAGATGCGCGAGTGCGGCGGGCATGAAGACCAGGCTCATGAAGGTGATCTGGTTGGCGGTATCGGAGTTTTGAGCCGATAGAATCGTCACGCTGACCGTGGCGACCACTGTGTAGGAGATGGCCAGGGGCAGGGAGGCCCTCCAGGTAGAGCGCCATAGCAGCAGCAGGGGAGTGCCGAGCAGAAAGAGCGTGGCAATCGCCGCACTCGCCAGCCTCGAGAAGCGCACGAAGGAGGAGGGTCTCCGTACCGGGACGTCGAGCCAGAGGCTTCGGCCCTCGCGACGAACCTCGATCCGCGCTTGATCCCCGGCATGCAGGAGTATTCTCCGGAACTCCGAGTGGCGGCCGATGGACGCCGAATGGGGGGATGCTTCGAGCCCGCGAATCAGATCGTTGGCCGCGATGGGGCAGTTCAGGTTGGCCGGACTCTCGACCACCCGACCGTTGGGGAGGATCCAGCAGGGGATTTCGGCCATGGCGCCGGGCTGGATGGCCCCCCGAAAGGCCAGGGTCAGTACGGCGAGAACCGGCAGCAGCAGGAGAATCGTCGCCCCGATTCGCAGGCTGCGGGATGTCTCGGCCCCGAGGCCGGGCGATGAAGATTTCATGATTCTTCCCGGGGTGCCAGGGAGAAGACCAGGGCCGGGAGTACGAAGAGGGTGGCGACCAGCGCCCCGACGATGGCCGCTGCGACAAAGAAGCCGAAGCTCGCGATGGTCTGCCAGGCGGATGTCATCAGGGTGAGGAAGCCGAGGCTGAGGGCGAGGGAGGTGGTCACGATCGCGCGTCCACTCTCTCGCAGCGCCGCATCCATGGCCGGCCGTACGCCATCCCCGGCTTGCCGCGCCCTTCGGTAATGGCTGAGCAGGTGGATGGCATCATCGACCCCGATACCGATCACCACCGCGGCGATCATGGCTCGCGCGACGTCGAGGCTCATGTCGAGCCAGCCCAGGGCTCCGAGCACGATGACGACGGGAAGCAGGGTGGGAAGCATGGCGGCGATTCCCAAAGTCCAGGAACGCAGGAAGAGGGAGACCATCACGAAGACGATCAGAAAGGCGCTGGGAAAACTCCTGCTCTGGGTGCCCTGAACGTCGTGAACCCAATCGTGTTGAATCGCGAATTCACCGCTGAGTTTCGCTCGCCAATCCGGCGGCAGGATGCTGGCGACGGCGGCTTCTACCTCGGCCAGGCTTTCGATGCGGTTCAGATAGGACGGTACGTCCGCATCGACGGAGATCCGGATCCGCCGCTGATCCAGGCTGAGCCAGCGCGCCACGGTATTGGCGTCGTCGATGGCGAGCAATTCGAGGAGTTGGGCGTTGCCCTGGGCGGTTTCGGAGATCTCCTCGAAGGCGGGATCGTCGTCGTGTAGGAGCCGATTGAGGCGCTTCAAGAGGTCGAGGAGTTGATGTGTTGAACTCAGCCCATCGATCCCGCCCAGGGCGTGGGAAAATTCTTCGATCTTGCGAAGGGTCTCGGGTTCGGAAAAGTCGACATTCGATGGCAATTCGATCTCGATCTCGAGGGTCTCGGTGCCTCCGATATGGTTCTCGAAGAAACGAATCGTTTGAACCATTCTGCTCTGCTCGCCATAGGATTCGATCCAATCCTGATCGATCCGCAATTTCGTCAGCCAGCCAACCGCGAAGAAGATGATCAGGAGGAATGAGGCGATCAGAAGGGGGGCGGCCCGCTTCGAGGCGTTGTCGGAGATCGCGGCCAGGATCAGATCCCAGTTCTTCGACTGTTTTTTTTGTGGGCCGAGGCGGGGTGGGCGGAGGCAGGCCAGGATCGGCAGCAGGGAGAAGGATAGAAAGAGACAGTTGGCTACGCCGATGGCTGAAATGGTTCCGAAGCGAAGAAAAGTTTCGAGATCGCTCGTCGTGAACGAGAGGAAGGCGGCCATCGTAGTGAGGGTGGTGATCAGGCAAGCCGGCCCCACGATCTTCGTGGCCGCGATCATCGCATCCCCTGAGGCCCGGGGGTCGGCCCCGGCCCTGAGCCACTCCACGCCATGGCGTTCGAGCAGGTGGACGGCATCGCAGACCCCGACGATTACGATGATCGGCGCCAGAACCTGGAGCATTGAATCCTCCGGCCATCCCAGCCAGCCCAGAACGCCGAGCGCCCAGACCAGCGCGAGACCCATGGTCACGAGGGCGATCAGGCTCTGAATCCAGGAGCGGGTCAGCAGCCATAGGATGATCGCGATTACGAGCGCCAGCAGGGGGATCAGTCTCTGCGTGCTTCTGCTCAGGCTACGGCCGCCCTCGACCACCTCCGGTGCGTCCCCCTCGACGTGAAATACAAAGCCCTGTTCTCGGAAGATGTCCAGCGCGCTTTCGATGCTCTCGACGACGGCGAGATCGGTTTCGGGTCGGTTGTCGCTGGGCTGCAGAACAATGACTCCGACCCGCCCATCCGCGGAAATGAGTTCTCCCACCCAGAGGGGATCCGCGAGCGCCCGTCGGGCGAGTTGATCCACATCCGCGGGAATCGATCCGCCTTCCACGAAGCGCCGCAGTTGAAAGCCACCCTCTCCGGGTACCAGCAGCGGGGCGTTGGCAGGTCCCTGGACGTCGTGGACACGGTCCGCCGCGGAGAGTCTTTGAATCAATTCCTCGGCCATGAGGAGGGAAGACTCATCGAAGACGTGCTGACAGGGATGACCGGATCCACATTCCCAACCGATCTGGACGGGAAGCCCTCCTGAAAATTCTTCGATGATGGAATCCAGGGTCAGAATCGCGGGATGATCGTCTCCGATGAGTACCCGGAATCCGTAGGCGGGCTGTACTTTGGGGACACCGAGAGCCAGGAAGGCCGTAATGGCCAGCAGGCCCAGTAGGGTGATCCACGGCCTCGCCAGAGAAAAACGCGTCAAATGATGCAACGGCCCGCCCCTTCGTTTCGGCTAGACGGAGCTCTTATTCTTTCCGCTCGAGCGGAATGTCGTATTTCTCGATCATCCGGTACACCGCACTGCGGCTGCGTCCCAGGGAGGTTGCGACTCGTGAGATATTGCCGTTGGCTTTGCGGATCGCTTCGAGAAGTCTGCTTTTCTGCCGAGCCAGTCGTGCGATGCGCATGGAGGCGACGCTCTCTTCAGACTCAAAGACGATCGACTCGAGGGTCTTGCGCTTGACCTGGTCTCCCGGGGTGAAGGTGATGGCGCGCTCCAGGATTTTTTCGAGTTCCCGAAGTTCTCCCGGCCAGGGTTTTTCGGATAGATAGACGAGCGAAGCGGTGGAGAGACGTTGCCTGCGGCCGGCTCTCTGCGAGATCCTCGAACAGAGGAGTTGGGCGATTTCGGGGAGATCCTCCAGATGGGTGGAGAGGGGCGGGATTTTCACAGCCGCGTGTCGAAGGAATCTTCCCAATCCAGCGGAAAATTCCGCGTCGGCCAGCCACTCGGCGAGGGGTAGGGCGCTGGTCAAGAAGATCCGAGAGGCCCGCGCGAAGCCGACCCTCTCGAGGTCCTGGATTCTCTCGCACCAGTCGGCCAGGGCAGGTCGGGGAAAGTTCTCGATGTCGGTGAGTTCGATGGCTCCTCGCGGCCGGGTTCGGAGATCGGGAGTGGGCGTATTCGCATCGATTCTCACCAGGTTCCCGCCCCGCGTCGATCCGAATCGGTGCAGGGCACGCACGGCGCTCGAGCGTCCGCTGCCCGCCTCGCCGGTCACGAAGGCGGGAATGTCCAATGGGGCCAGCGCGGCCAGGCGCTCGCGCAACTCCTGAACGCGGGGATTCGTGCCGACGAAAAGATCGTTCAGCGCCAACGTTCCTTCGACGGCCACTTCCCCCGCCAGGGCCTGCGCCACGGATTTCACGATCTCCTCGATCTCGGTTTCCGTCGAGGAGAGGAAATCGGTCGCACCCTCCCGAAAAGCGGTCGCCACGTTCTGCACCGTTCCGTAGGCGGAGAAGAGAATGACGGGAACCTCGGATTGCGAGCGGATGCGTTCCAGGAGATCGAGTCCGTCCGCATGGGGCATGGCGAGATCCGTCACCACGGCATCGGGGGAGCGCTGGCAGAAAGTCTGCCAGCCCGCTTCCCCGTCGGCGGATTCGAAGACCTCGAAGCCCGCGTCGCGCAACTCGCTGGCCAAGGCCTGACGGGGTAACCGCTGATCGTCGACAACCAGGATCTGCCCGGGCATGAAGAAACCCTCCACGAGGAAATGAGGATACCGGGTAATGCATCCCTGGCGGCGAAAAGTCACAACAAAGTGGTGGCTGGACGCGATGCCGATGTCCGTTTCTGTCCGCTGTGGGGCAAGCCTCCCAGGCGGCCGATGCCCGCGGGCAAAGCCCAGCATCCAAGTCGACACCCAAACGAGACGTCCTTCCCCCTTCCCCCTCCCCCCTCCCCTGCAGCCTGCCGACCTCTCAGCCCCCGGAGTCGGCGCTCTCGGCTTCGGGCCCGGGGGGGGTCGCGTCCAGGCGATCGTCGAGATAGCCCTCGGGCAGGGCGACCCGTTGTTTTCGGCCCTTCTTGCCGCGCCCCACCCGCATCGCCGAAGCGGGGAAGGGTGTGTCGCCCCTCGCCCCGGCGAGGGCCAGCTCGAGTTCGGCCAGGCTGTCGACGCGGGTCAGTGCCTCGCGCCAACGGGCGCTGCCCGGAAAACCCTTGGTATACCAGGTGGCGTGCTTGCGGAAGGAGAGCAGGCCCAGCCGCTCTCCCGACCAATCGGCGAGGAGCCTGGCATGGGTCAGCATGATCTCGCGGATCTCGCCGAAATTCGGCGGGTTGATGGGGCGCTGCCCCGCGAAGACCGCCGCGAGATCCCGGAAGAGCCAGGGCCTCCCCAGGCAACCGCGCCCGACCACCACTCCGTCGCAGCCGGTTTCACGCAGCATTCGCAGGGCGTCCCAGGCCTCCCAGATGTCGCCATTGCCGAGCACTGGAATGCTCGTGACCGAGCGTTTGAGTTTCGCGATGGCCGTCCAATCGGCCTCGCCGGAATAGAGTTCTGCCGCGGTGCGGGCGTGCAGGGCCACCGCCGCACAACCCTCGTCCTCGGCCACCCGTCCCGCGTCGAGGTAGGTGAGCAGGTCTTCGTCGATCCCCTTACGGAATTTGAGGGTCACCGGAATCGCTCCCGCCTCGCGCACGGCGGCCCGCACGATCTGGGCCAGCAGCCTCGGCTTGACGGGGATCGCCGCCCCCCCGCCCTTGCGGGTCACCTTGCGCACCGGGCAGCCAAAATTCATGTCGATATGGTCGACGCGATCTTCGGCCACCAGCAGAGCCACGGCCTTGCCCACGTATTCCGGATCCACCCCGTAGAGTTGCAGACTGCGGGGCGATTCTTCCGGGCCGAACTCGGCCAGGCGCAGGGTCTTGGGATTGCGTTCCACCAGGGCGCGGGCCGTGATCATCTCGCTCACATAGAGCCCGGCGCCAAATTCCCGGCAAACGCCGCGAAAAGGGGCATTCGTGATACCCGCCATGGGGGCCAGCACCACCGGCACGGGCAGGGTGATGGGTCCGATCCGCACCGGGCCGAATTCGCCCGGCCGGGCGGGCTCTACGCCGCGATTGAGGGGGCCCACATAGCACTCATCCATGGCGAAAGGAGATACCAGATTCGCCCCCCACCCGTCCAAGGGCCCCCAAAAACGCGTCTCCGGGCCCTGAGGGCCCCGATGTGCTGGGATCTCTTGACGATTTCAGGGAATCCTCCATCTTCGACGGCACCCCCTCATCGATACCATACGGATAATCCGGGGGAGCCATGGCCAGGCAGAAGGTCGCCTACGACGAAAAAGCGATACAGACCCTCGATGCGCTGGAGCATATCCGCCTGCGCACGGGCATGTATATCGGTCGCCTGGGTGACGGGAACCACCCTCATGATGGTATCTACGTGATGCTCAAAGAGGTGGTCGATAACTCCGTCGACGAATTCATCATGGGCGAGGGCCGCCGGATCGAGATCGCCCGCGAGGGATCCCGGATCAGCGTTCGGGATTTCGGCCGGGGTATTCCCCTGGGCAAGGTGGTCGAGTGCGTCAGCCAGATCAATACGGGGGGCAAATACAACGACGATGTCTTCCAATTCTCGGTGGGTCTGAATGGAGTCGGCACCAAGGCCGTCAACGCCCTCTCCGCCGATTTCGAGGTGACGAGTTGGCGGGAAGGGAAATTCGTCCGTGCGGATTTTCAGCGCGGCAAGATCCGGAACGAAAAGAAGGGCAGGGCCAGGGAAGAAGCCGACGGCACCTTTATCGCATTCACTCCCGATCCCGAGATCTTCGGTCACTACGACTGGAATGAGGAGTTCATCGGCCATCGTCTGCGCTATTACGCATATCTGAATAGTGGCTTGCGGCTCGTCTATAACGGCAAGTCCCATCACAGCAAGAATGGCCTGGCGGATCTGCTCGCCGATGAAATTGGCGACGAACCCCCGCTCTACGATGTCGTCCACTGTCGGGATGAAAAATATGAATTCGCATTTACCCACAGCAATAATTATGGAGAAACCTATTACTCCTTCGTCAATGGCCAGTATACGAATGACGGGGGGACGCATCAGAGCGCCTTTCGCGAGGGAGTACTGAAGGGCGTCAACGAATTCGCCAAGAAGAATTTTGCGGGCGAGGACGTGCGCGACGGCATCGTGGGGGCGGTGGCCGTGAAGCTGCAGGATCCGGTCTTCGAGAGCCAGACGAAGAATAAGCTCGGCTCCACCGAGGTGCGCTCCTGGATCGTGCCCGCCGTAAAGGATCAGGTCGTTCGCTGGCTGCATGAAAATCCCGATGCCGGCAAGAAGCTCCTCGAGAAGGTGGCCAATAACGAGCGTGTCCGAAAAGAACTCGCCTCGATCAAGAAGGACGCCCGGGAGCGCGCCAAGAAGGTGGCCATCCGCATCCCCAAGCTCACGGATTGCAAGATCCACTTCGACGATGCCAAGGGCGATCGGCGGGAGGAGAGCACGATCTTTCTATCCGAGGGAGATTCGGCGGCCGGAGTGCTCGTTCCCACCCGCGACGTCTATACCCAGGCGATCTTTTCGCTGCGGGGCAAGCCCCTGAACTGCCACGGGCTGAAACGCGATGCCATCTACAAGAACGAAGAACTCTACAACCTGATGAGGGCCCTGGGAATCGAGGATGGGATCGATGGCTTGCGCTACAACCGTGTCATCCTGGCCACCGATGCCGATGTGGACGGGATGCATATCCGCAACCTTCTCCTCACCTTCTTCCTGCGCTACTTCGAGGAACTCGTCCTGAAGGGGCATGTCTACATCCTCGAGACGCCACTCTTCCGGGTTCGGAACAAGCGGCGGACGGATTATTGCTATAGCGAATCCGAACGCGACCACTCCCTGGGCGAGATCAAGGGGGCCGAGGTCACTCGTTTCAAGGGCCTCGGGGAAATCAGTCCGCGGGAATTCGGGCAATTCATCGGCGAGGAGATGCGCCTGGAATCCGTTTCCGTGCAGAGCATCAGCGAGGTGGCCAAGACCCTCGATTTCTTCATGGGCAAGAATACGCCGGCTCGGCGGGATTTCATCGTCGAAAACCTCCTGACCGAGGTCGCCTGAGGAGTTTCTGGCATGGCTCGACTCGAAACACTCATGCAACGAAATTTTCTCGAGTATTCGAGTTATTTCGTATTGGATCGCGCGATCCCCGAATTGGTGGATGGTCTGAAGCCCGTGCAGCGGAGGATTCTGCATACGCTCTCCAATATGAGCGATGGCCGCTTCCATAAGGTGGCCAACGTGATCGGCGAGACGATGAAACTTCATCCCCATGGAGATGCGTCGATCGGGGATGCCCTGGTGGTGTTGGCGAATAAGGATTATTTCATCGAACGCCAGGGGAATTTCGGCAACCTGGCGACCGGGCATCGCGCTGCGGCGCCTCGCTATATCGAGTGTCGGTTGACGGAACTCGCGCTCGAAACCCTATTCCATCCGGCCCTTACCGAATTCGTTCCCAGCTATGACGGCCGTAGCGAGGAAGCCGTCGTGCTTCCCTCCAAATTGCCCGTAGTTCTGATGCTGGGCAGCGAGGGCATCGCCGTCGGCATGGCGACCAAGCTCCTGCCCCATAACCTGATGGAACTCTGGCAGGCCCAGATCGCAATCATCGAGGGCAAGCCGGTGAGCCTCTACCCCGACTTTCCCCAGGGCGGATTGTTGGATGTGGATGCCTATGACGATGGCCGTGGCAAGGTGGAGGTGAGAGCCCGCGTCAACGTGCTCGACAAGAAGCGCGTCGTCATCAGTGAAGTCCCCTATGGAACAACCACCGAGAGCGTGATCGCCTCCATCGAGGCCGCTGCCCAGAAGGGCCGGGTGAAGATTTCCTCGATCGACGATTTTACAACCGAGAAGGTGGAGATCGAATTGACCCTGGCCCGGGGGGTTTCGGCCAAGGAGGTGGTTCCCCAACTCTATGCTTATACGGATTGCTCGGTCTCCGTATCCTCGAATGCCACCGTGATTCGGGATCGAAAGCCGGTGCAGTTGACGATCACCGAGATCATCAACGCCCTGACCGATCGTCTGAAGAATCAGCTCAAGCGAGAGCTGGAATACGATCGTGCCCAATGGATCGACAAGAAGCATTGGCTGACCCTGGAGCAGATCTTCGTCGAGAAGCGTGTCTACAAGCGCATCGAGGAGGCGACGACCCAGGAAGCCGTCCGAGACGAAGTCGCCAAGGGTATGGCGAAATACAAAAAGCTCTTCGTGCGGCCGATGGAGGATGACGACATCAAGCGGTTGCTCGAGCTTCGGATTCGCAGGATTTCCGCCTACGATATCGAGAAGAATCGCAGGGATATCGACGAGATCGAGAAGCAGATCGGGATCGTCGAAAAGAAGCTGCACAATATGAAGCGGACCACGATCGCCTATGTGCAGGGATTGATCGAGAAATACGGGGATCGCTATCCGCGGCGAACGGAGATCACCCGGATCAAGGCCGTCGACAAGAAGGCCGTGGCCCGTCAGAACATCAAACTGAGCTACGACAAGAAATCGGGCTTCTTTGGAAGCGATGTTCGGGGCGATCAATTCAAGCTGACGGTTTCCGAATACGATCTCATCCTGGGGATCGCCTCGGATGGGAGCTATCGCATCATGCCGCCGCCGGAGAAACTTCTCTTCTCCGGAAAACTCATCTACTGCCAGCCCTTTGATCCCGAGCAGGGGGTGGAGTTCACGGTGATCTACCGCGATAAAGCGAAAATCGCGTATGGCAAGCGGATCAAGATCGACAAATTCATCCGCAACCGGGAATACCGGCTCATCAAGGGAAAAGAGGGCAAGCTCGACCTGCTCTTCGAGGGGGTCGAACTCGGCAGCTTGAAGTTGGATTTCGTGCCCGCCAAGCGCCAGCGCGTCAAGGGGGCGCGCTACGATCTCTCCCAATTGCAGAGCGTAAACCCCGCGGCTCGGGGAATGCGCCTGGCCCCGAAACCGGTCGCCAAGCTGAAGTTTGAGAGCGCCGCGGCTGGGAAGAGCGCCGCGGC
>CAYTAT010000005.1:0-1150 GCA_964435795.1 uncultured Spirochaetaceae bacterium | reverse complement strand
AGAGCGCCGCGGCTGGGAAGAGCGCCGCGGCCGGGAAGAGCGCCGCGGCCGGGAAGAGCGCCGCGCCGCGCAGGGGAAAGGCGAAGAAGCCCGAGCCCGGAGCCGAGGGTTCCGGGACGGATGCGGACGGGCAGGGCCAACTGCTCTAGCGAGTCAGCGCGTGCCCGCCACCTCGGGGAGCAGGCCCCCCTCGCCGATCTGGCCCCCGTCTTCGCCTCTGTCTAGCGGGAGTTCGGCGCCTCCCATGCGCCTCTGCCCGCGCCCGGGGATCTCCATCGGGTCGCGGCCCTTTGCAAATGCGACGGGGAGTGCGACCGAATGGCCGTGTCTCGGCGGATCTTCATTATTGCGGCCGCGGCACATTCTCGTTCAGTTGGCGGGCCTCCGGGCTGGCATTGGTCTCGGCAAATAGCCCCCCCTCCAGGCGCAGCCCCTCTTCGAGGGGCAGCCGGAGTCCCTCGACGATCGCGCGCTTGGCGGCGAAGACCGCGGATGCGGGGTTGCGAGCGATTCTTTCGCACCAGGCAATGGCCGAGTCGCGGAAACCCTGGTCGGGAAGGACTTCGTTCAAGAGCCCGATTCCCAGGGCCTCGTCGGCTTGGAGAACTCGACCGCTGAGACAGAGTTCGGCACCGACCCCGGCGCCCACGAGGCGTGGGAGGCGCTGGGTCCCCCCCGCGCCGGGAATGATTCCGACTGTGACCTCCGGTTGGCCGAGGTGGGAGCGCTCGGATGCGATTCGAAGCGTGCAGGCCAGGGTCGTTTCGCAACCGCCTCCCCAGGCCTGGCCGTCCACGGCTGCCACCGTCGGCTGGGGCATATTCTCCAGCAGCGCCAGGGCTCGGGGCCAGGCACTGAGATCGCCGCCGACATCCTCGCCCCTGGCGAGCTTGGCGAGATCGTCGAGGTCGGCGTGGGCAATGAAGTAGCCGTCGAGCCCGCCCGTCAGCATGACGACCGTGACCTCTTCGCCCAGGTTGGAAAGGCGCTCGAGATGGTCCGCCAGTTCCACCATCGAGCGGACGTTCATCCAGTTGGCCGGGGGCCTCGTGAAGGTAAGAACGGCAACCTTGCCGTGACGGTCTTCTCTCCAATTCTGTGCCATGGATGCGTTTCTCTTGTATTGGATCCGAGGGTATTGGATCCGAGG
>CAYTAT010000004.1:167424-179837 GCA_964435795.1 uncultured Spirochaetaceae bacterium | reverse complement strand
GGGAATTTACGCGATGGGCCGGGGCCTTTTCATCGCCTCTCCCCGCGCCGAGTCGCCCCAGGCCCGTCCAGTCGATCCGAGAATCGTCCATCAGCGAGAAGCGAGAATGGAGGACGCCCTCTCCCGCATCGGAGTCGCGGCGAATAAGCAGATCCTTTTTGGCGACCTCCATGTCCACACCACTTTTTCCTTCGATGCTTTTCTGGCCAGCCTGCCCATGGCGGGAGGTGAAGGCGCCCATCCCGTTGCCGATGCCTGCGATTACGCGCGCCACTGTTCGGCCCTGGACTTCTGGTCGATCAACGATCATGCCATCACCCTCGGACCCCGGCGCTGGGCCGAAACGGTGGATTCGATTCGCCAATGCAACGACCTGAGCACAGACGATGCGAATCCGGATACGATCGCCTACCTCGGCTGGGAGTGGACCCAGGTGGGGCCAACTCCGGAATCCCATTGGGGACATAAGAATGTCGTCCTGCGCGATCTCACAGACGATGCAATCCCCACGCGACCGATCAGTGCCGGACTGCCACCGGGCGCGCCCAATGTCGAGGAAGTCACTCCCTCGACCCTTTTGATGGGCCTCTATGCACTCTGGGATCTGGAGGGGGGCAGTGCTGAATTCATCGAGTACACGGTGGAAACAGCCGGGATCCGGGAATGCCCGACGGGTCTGCCCGTGCGTGAAATGCCCACGGATTGCAGAGAGTCCGCACCCACCCCGGAGTTGCTCTTCGATAAATTGGACGATTGGAATCTGGAGGCCCTCGTCATCCCCCACGGAACCGCCTGGGGTTTTTATACGCCTCCGGGTTCTTCCTGGGATAAGCAGCTCAGCCCGAGCCAACACGATTCCAAATGGCAGCGCATCATCGAAGTCTATTCGGGACACGGCAACTCCGAGGAGTTTCGCCCCTTCCGGGAAGTCATCTTCGCGGACGATGGCACGCGAAGCTGTCCGGAACCCACGCGGGACTATCTGCCCTCCTGCTGGCGCGCGGGAGAGATCATCGAGGAACGCTGCATTTCCGAGGGCCTGGACGCCGAAGAATGCGGGCAAAGAGCCGCGCAGGCGCGACAACATTTCATCGATACCGATCGAAATGGGGGGAGCCGATCCATTCCCGGAAGTGAAATCGCGGATTGGCAGGATGCCGGACAATGCCGCGATTGTTTCCTGCCCGCCTTCAATCTTCGGCCGCACAGTTCCGTTCAATACGTACTCGCCCTGGGAAGAGAAGAGGCGCAGGGGGATGCCGATCAATTTCGCTTCGGAATGATCGCTTCCAGCGACAACCATTCGGCTCGACCGGGAACCGGTTATAAGGAGGTTTCAAGAAGGGAATTCACCGAGGCCCGCTTCGCAAATTTCACAAAGACGCCCCTCGGCGAAGTTCCGGATCAGGACCCGATTGCGGAATCAAATGCGGTCGATACTTCCTTCGACCCCGGCGTCTTCTCCATTTTCGAGACCGAGCGCGGGGCCTCCTTCTTCCAGACGGGGGGATTGGCCGCGGTCCACTCGGAGGGACGAAGCCGGGAAGAAGTCTGGCGGGCATTGCAGCGCAGGGAGGTATACGGAACGAGTGGGCCGCGCATTCTACTCTTCTTTGATCTGCTGAACGCAGAGAGGGGCCAGACCCTTCCGATGGGAAGCGTTACCCGCCTCGATCGAAGCCCGATCTTCCAGGTGCGAGCCGTCGGATCTTTCGAACAGAAACCGGGCTGCCCCGAGGACGCCCGGGGCGCCCTCGGCCCGGATCGCCTGGCGCGCCTCTGCCAGGGCGAGTGCTACCACCCCGGAGAAGAACGCCGGCCCATCAGTCGAATCGAGGTCGTCCGAATTCAGCCCCAGAAGAATGCCGAGGAGGCGATCGCCGATCGGATCGAGGACCCCTGGCAGGTCTTTCCCTGCCCCGGCGATCCGGCGGGTTGCCAGATCGCGTTCACGGATCCGGAATTCGCCACCTCGGGGCGCGACAGCCTCTACTATGTGCGAGCCATCGAGAGCCCGAGCCCGGTCATCGGCGCCGATCCCCTGGGATGCAATGAGAACCGGGGAGAACGCTGCACTGGCATCCAGGCGTGTTCGGATCGCTCCTCCGACGACGATTGCCTCTCGGAGGCCGAAGAACGGGCCTGGTCTTCACCGATCTTCATCAGCCACTCGGGCGGCTGAGTTCTAGCTGGAAAAGAGGCCCCGACCACGGGGCGCGACTCCCCCCGCTTCGATTCACTTCAACTCCGCGAGGCCCCGCCGCGATTGGCTGCCAGAAGCGCTCGAGCGGCGGGCGGGAAATTCTTCTCCACCGCCTTTCGATAGCCTTCCCGATCCTGCGTTCGCCCCTGGTAGGACGAGGCGACGTCGGATAGCGGAATTTCGACCCCCCGCGCCCAGGCCAGACAGGTGGAGATCAGGATGTCGGCCCCCGAGAAGGTCTCGCCCATGATGAAGGGGCGGTCGTCCTGCAGGCGTCGATCGACTTCGGCGACCTGGCGCAGGAAGTAATCCGCCGCGGATCGTACGGCCACCTCGGACTCTCCGTAGATCTCGGGCAATCCCGCGTGCCGACGAATGATGTAGAGAGGGGCGTCCAATTCCGTCAATGCGAATAGGCAGAGGTCGTCGAAAATGGCCCGCTCGGCCGTCCCGGGATCCGGCGCCAGGGCGATTCCTTCACGATGCAGGTCGGCCAGATGAAATACGATCGCCCCACTCTCCCCGATCCGCAGATCTCCCCGCTCGAAGACCGGCACCTTGCCCCTTTCGCCCCGGCGGAGAAATTCCGGGTCGCGCATGCTTTCGCTTCGCGGCAGGATCTCCCGAGTCCGATAGTCGAGACCCAATTCGCAGAGCATCCAATGGGGACGCATCGTGCGCGGCGTGCCAATCCCCCAGACCGTGATCTGCTCGGAATCGGGCATCAGCCCTCCCCCAAGGCACCGCTGGCGCGTAGGCCCTCGATGGCCGCCGGGTCGAGACCGATTTCACCCAGGACCTCTTCCGTATGTTGACCGAGGGTGGGGGCGGGGCGTGAAATCACGGAGGGTGTGCCATCCATCTGCTCCGCCGGCCGAGCCTGGCGGACCAGACCCACTACGGGATGCTCCTCTTCGACGATCGTGGCATTGGCGAGGATCTGCGGATGCAGGTGAACATCATCCCGGGTCAGGATCGGGCCGCAGGGGACGTCCTCCCGGTCGAGAACCTCGAGCCAATGATCCGTAGTCTCGCCGAGCAGGACCCCGGCCATCATCTCCAATCTCTCGCGGGCATGGGTGACCAATCCCGCCGTCGTCTGAAAACGGGGATCCTCGAGCCAGTCCGGTCTGCCGGCGGCGCGGCAAAATCCCTGCCACTCCCGATGCGCCACCGTGGAGACGATCATATAGCCGTCCGCGGTCTCGTAGACGAGGTCGCGTCGAGCGACGGGCCGGATCTTGGGGGCATCGGGAGAAACGAAAGTGTGATAGGCCATGGCTTCGGGCCAGACGAAGGCGATCACGGCATCCAGCATCGAGAGGCGAATATGCTGCCCACCCCCGCCCCTCTCCCTGGCCAGGAGGGCGGCCGTGATGCTCTGGGCCGCCGTCAGCGCCGTCACCTTGTCGGGGACGATGACCCGAACCAGTCGCGGCCGACCCTCGCCACCCCCCTGAATCTCGGTGAGGGTCGACATGCCTTGGATCAGGGGATCGTATACCCGCTTATGCCGATAGGGCCCCACGTCACCGAAACCGCTGATGGAAACATAGATCAGCCCCGGATTGATATCGCGCAACTCGGCCTCACCGATCCCCATCCGCTCGGCGATACCCGGGCGACTGTTCTGGATGAAGACATCCGCGTCCGCAACCAGGCGGTAGAGGGCGTCGAGACCGGCTTCATTCTTCAGGTCGAGCACGACCGATCGCTTGCTGCGATTCGTCGTCGCAAAGGTCGGGGAAAGGCCGGCCATGCCCCCCATATGGCGCAGGATATCGCCCGACGGGGGTTCGACCTTGATGACATCGGCTCCCTGGTCGGCCAGGATCCGGGTCGCGAGAGGTCCCGAAATGACCTGAGTCACATCGATGATCCGAAATCCCTGCAAAGCACCGGGCATCCCATCCTCCAGGGAAAGTCGACTTCCACCCCCCAGTCTCCGGGCCCGAAGAGCCGGACCCGAATCCGGGCGCGCGAAATCATGCATCGAAAATACTATACCCCGCCCGGCGCCCGGCATTGGTTCAGCTCAACGAAGATTCCCCTGGAGCGGAAGCCCCGGGGCATGACTCGATTCGGTTTCTATCGGTCCCGGGACCCATCCCGAACGAATCGCGAATGCCGTTTCGGGACCGGCCGAGGCGCGAAGCCCCTCGCCGACGAAGCCCCTTGCCGAAACGCTCGGATATCGATTCCGCGCGGGGAGTCGATTGAGAATCCGCCCCGGCCCGGAGGCCTCTCATCGGACATGGCGGGCCTACCCGGATGCGCTCGGGAGATAAGGGAGGGTATCGGGCGCGGAATCAGGGCAATGCCTGAAGCTGGGAGGACATCAGCAGGATCAGGCCCGCACTGACCGCTCCAACGGCCAGGGCCGCGACCAGGCCGACACCCAGGGGCCGCAGGCCCAACCCCCGCAAACGCGAAATCTGCGTACCGAGGCCCACCGAAGCCATCGCGATCGTCAAAAGCCAGGATGAAAGCTCCGAGGTGGCGGCGATCAGGGCATCCCACTGGCCAGGGGTCAGTAGACCGCCCAGGGGTGCGGTACCCAGATCCCCCAGAGTCCGCAGAGCGGCCATCGCAAGAAAGCCGAATACGAAGAAGGGAACCAGAGAATTGAATTGGACGCCGATGCCATTCCAAGCGCCTTTTTCGCCCCTCTCTTCACCCCTCTGATCCTCGCCCCTCTGATGCCAGAGCGCCATCAGGGGAATCACGGCGATCATGAAGACGTTGCGGACCAGTTTCGTCACGGTGGCCACTTCCAATACTCGGTCGCTTCCGAATTGCTGGTCGTAGAGCAGGCCCGCTCCCGCGACCTGGGCGGTGTCGTGGATGGCCGTCCCCAGGAAGAGCCCGGCCTGCAAGAATTCCCCCCCGAAGATCTCGTGGGCGATGAAGGGGTGGATGAGGAGGGCCAGCAGGCCGAAAACGGTAATGGTGCCCACCGCGTACGCAATTTCGTCTTCGTTCGCCTCGATCACGGGCCCCGTGGCCACGATGGCCGTATTTCCGCAGATCGCGGTCCCCACCGCGACCAGGGTTCCCAGGCGTCGGGGCAGAGCCAGACTGCGACTCACCCAATGGACCAGGACCAGGGCGGTGGTGATACACGCCACGATGATCGGCAATGCGGCCAGCCCGATCCCCCCCACGGCCGAGAGGCTGAGCCTGATCCCGAGCAGAGCGACGCCGACCCGCAGAATTCTCTTCAGGCAGAAGCGCAGGCCGTCCTCGTAGACGGCGGGAAGCCCCACGGTATTCCGGATCAACAAACCGATGAGGATCGCGACCAGAATCGGAGAGATCGGTGATTTTTCGAATCCCAGGACCCCCTCGCCGACCCCCTGCGCGACCCAGCGTCCGAAAATAGCCAATGCGAGGGCGAGCACGAACCCCGCCGCCAGTCGCCCGACCCCGCTCAGCCACTCGTGACCACCCGCCCGCCAGCCCTCCCTGGCGGCCCTCTCGGCGGGGGTCTCCGCGAGGTCGGTGAAATCGGGAACGCCCTCCATGCTGCCCACGAAGCGGAAGAGTTCCGGATTCGAATAGGGATCTCGCGTGGAGGAGCGCGCATCACTCATCGCATGATGATCGCACAGGTAGCCGTGGGCAACCCGGATTTGAAGCGAACTTAGAATCCCCGGGACGGAGTCTCGGCACATCTCGGGGAGATCCGTCTTCCTCGGGAGCGTCTCGCGTTCCTGCGGGTCCGAGGCGAATCGCTATTTTCCTGGGCATCGGATGAGGACGTCCGAAGAAAAAGGCTCGCAGTTCCCCCGGAGACGGACTCGGGGCATAGCCGAGAGAAAGAGGGAGTTCCATGCAGATCGCCACCTGGAATATCAACGGCCTGCGGGCACGGCTCGAGTTTCTCCTGGCATGGCTCGACGAGCGAAGACCGGATGTCGTCGGCCTGCAGGAACTCAAGCTCGAGGATGGAAAATTTCCCCACGATGCCTTTCTGGATTTGGGCTACCACGCCCTCTGCCATGGGCAGAAGGCCTGGAATGGGGTGGCCATCTTGAGCCGAGAAGAGCCGAGGGAAATCCAGCGGGGATTGCCGGGACAGGAAGACTTCGGGGCTCGACTTCTGAGTGCCGAAGTGGGGGGACTACACTTTGCCACGCTCTACTGCCCGAATGGCAAGAATCTGGACCACGCCGATTACGACCGGAAACTGGCCTTTTTCGATGCGCTGCGATCCCACGTGGAAGAGCATCACCCCCCGGAGTCGGCATCCATTCTCTGTGGCGACTTCAACATCTGCCCCAGCCCCCTCGATAGCTGGCGGGGGCAGGCCGCGGATGGCGAGATCTTTCACACCCGGGCGGAAAGAGAGCGCATGCGGGCCCTCTACGCATCGGGGCATTTCGATCTCTACCGCGAATTGCATCCCGCGGATCAGGTTTTTTCCTGGTGGGACTATCGGGGGGGGGCCTTCCACCGGGGGCGCGGATTGCGCATCGACTTCATCCTCGGCACCCAAGCGATCAGGGATCGCATCGAGGAGGTCTCGGTGGATCGGGATTGGCGCAAGAAGAGGCAGGAACTCACGGCATCGGATCACGCTCCTGTACTCGCCCGATTGCGCTGACGCAGGAGCAGGCGAAACCCGGTCGGAAATCGCGGATCGGAAACAGCCGATCGGAAATCACAGCCGCAGCTTGCGGTTGGCCCTCTTCAATTGCAGGAGAGTCGCCTGGGAGCCCGATTCCGGCTCGAGTTTCAGCGCGAGTACCAGGGCCGCCCTGAAGGCGATCACACGGCCGGGAGTCGCGTCACGATGGGCGTTGAGGAGCATTCTCCCCAGGGTGACCCAGGCCTCGGGATCGTTCCCCAATCGATGAGCGGCCCTGGCCCGCGACACGTAATCGCCCACCCGGCCGGCCCTCGAAAGGAGGGGATTCGAGAGTTCGATCACCTCCCGGACCGCGGCCGCATCCCCTTTCGCAAGTCTCCAGTGCATGCGCATCCGGGTGGATTCGGGATAGAAGAGCGAACCGGGTTTCCAGAGCGCCAACTCCGAGTCCAGGGCCTCGACCTCTGCCCAATTCCCCGCGCCGGAGGCCGCCGAGGCGGCGATCAGGGATTGGAAAGCGCCGGGAAGCTGCGCATCGCCTTCGTCGGCCACGGCCTTGATCCAACGAAGCCCCATCTTCGCTTCGACGGCTTCGGGATCGAGTTTCAGCGCCCTCTCGAAGAGCCCGGCGGCCCGGCGATCACGTCCCGACTCGAACATCTGCCAGGCCGTTGCGAGAGTTCGCTCCAATTCGGGCAGGTCCCCAGCCAACTGCGCGGCTCGCTCGCTCATCCCCCTTGCCGTGAGCCTTCGAAAGAGCAGGGCGTCGTTCAACTCGGAAAGATGTTCGGGCAGGGGATCGAATTCAGCCAGGGCCGAGAGTACCTTGAGCCTGCCCCCGGGCCTTGGCCCGGCCGCTCTGCGTCTACGTGCCGCCCAGGCCAGGTGGTTGTGATCATCGCTGATTCGAAGCCCATCCACGGAGAAATCGCGCGGTCCATCCCCCATCAGGGCGATGGCGGCGGCCACGTCCTCGATGCGATGAATGCCGATTCGATCGAAATCCTCGGATGCGTTCGCGATAGCTCGCTCGGTATTTTCCAGCAAGTTCAGACTTTCGTCCGATGCGATGAAGAGCAGTGCGGCCCCAACGGGTCGCAGGACCGCGAGGTGCTCGAATTCATCCAGCAGAGTGGCGACCAGGCCCCGCGTCAGCTCTTCGTCCACGAAGGCGAGTCCCATCCACTGGACGAAGACTCCTCCCTCCACGAGACGCTCGTGCACCATGTGAAAGAATTCTCGCGTATAGAGGTGTGAGGCCCCCGAGGTCCACGGATGGGAAGGTTGTGAAACCACCGCGTCATAACGGGCGTCGCTGAGCATCATGGCGCCGCGAGCATCGCCGAGAATCAGGCGCACCCTGGGATCCAGAAGGGGGTCTCCCCCGCCCCGGAACGGTCCGATATGCCGATTCGCCTCGACGACTTCCGGTTCCAATTCGATCAGGTCGATCCGCTGCACCGAATCGGGTACGGCGGATAGCGTTCCCCCTCCGCCGAGGCCGATCAACAACATGCTGTCGAGGGCGTCGGGGCGCGCCAGCAGGGGCAGAAGGCTCAGCCAACTCCCCTCATGATATTGATCCGAGGGGCCCAGGGGGTCGAAGATGGAAGACTCGGGCAGACCGTTGGTGGCAAATTTCCAGGTATGAGGTGCCTTGATGACAGTCACGGTGGCCGAGCGTCCCACCCCCAGGTACTCGACTTCCCCCGCGACGGGCCGACCTGTCATGACCGAGAGGCGCAGGATTCCCATCGGGGGGTCTGGCGGAAGCAGAGCCACAGCGACCAGCATGGCGAGTGCCAGGCCGGGCAGAACCTTTGCCGCCCGGCCGCTTCCCAGCCTGAGGGCGGTGATCGCGGCCAGCACGAGATTGATCGCCACGCCGAGGATCAGGGTTCCCTCGAATCCAAGGCTGGGAAGCAGAAAAAATCCTGTCGCCACGGATCCGACGATGGAGCCAAAGGTATTCCACGCGTAGACCCGCGCGCTTCCCGGCCCAGCATCCTCGACCCCCTGGGCAAAAATCCTGACCGCAAAGGGGAAGCTGGCCCCGATACAGAGAGTCACCGGCAGCAGAACCCCGACGGCGACGACGGCGCCAGCAGTCAGATTCGAAGCCGATGCTCCCAAATTCCCGACCCATACGGGAATCCATTCGGAAAAATAGAAAGTCGACCAGGCCAGAGCGGCGGTGGCCAGTTGTGCAATCGCAAAACCCAGCACCGCGGTCGAAGTGCGGCGTGCCCAGCGCGAAGCCAATGCGCTGCCCAGGGCAATGCCGAGCAGAAAGCTGGCGAGCATACTCGCGAAGGCGCTGGTACTGCCCCCGAGGATGAAGCCGAGAAGGCGAAACCAGAGCACCTCGTAGGCGAAGGAGACCGCGCCGGAAATCGCGATCAGGGGCAGGATGAGGAAGGGCCCGCGCGGCCTCTCCCGGGAACTCCGGTCCTCGACGGGTACCCGGCGCGCCAGCAGAATCGAGGCCCCGAAGACCACGGCATTGGCGACGGCTCCCATATAGATCGTCTGTCTCAGGCCGATTTCCGGGAGCAGCAAGAATGCGGCCACCAGGGCCCCGAGAATGGCCCCGGCCGTGTTGACCGCATAGAGGAGGCCGATCCGCGGACCGATTTCCTCATCGCTCCTGACCGCGTGTCGAGCCAATAGGGGTAGGGTCGCCCCCATCAGCAGGGTACAGGGAATCAGCACCACGAAGGTGCCGAAGAGATGAAAGAGCGCCACCCAGATTCCGAAGCTCTCGGGAGGAGCCGACAGGCCCCCGAGCCAGCCCACGTAGACTCCCATCAAGCTGCGAATCGCATATGGGACGGCCAGCGCCCCCACGGCAATCCCCAATTCGATCACCCCGTAGGCGAGAACGGGGCGGGAGATGCGGGGCGCAATGCGCGCCGCCAGAGCAGCTCCGAGCGCCAGGCCCGCCATATAAGCGGCCAGTACGGCCGAAACGGCCAACTCGGACGTGCCGAAAATGAACGCGAATTCGCGTGTCCAGGCCGTCTCGTAGAGCAGCGCTGCGAAGCCCGAAGTGAAGAAGCAGAGTTGCAGCAGAAGAAAGCGGAGATCCATGCGTCGCCTTGCTTCAATCGCCAGGCCGGGAGAGGCTACCGGCCCTAGAGCGAGCCCAGAGGGCGGGCGAAGGTGTCTTCGACGGGAGTGTCGATCAGGACCTCTTTGGCGGTCTCGAACTGCCCGGCGGGCAGGACCAGGGGCAGGGATACGACGAAGAAGCCGGCCCCCGCCAGGGTTGAGATTGCACCGAGGGGGCGCAGGAGTGCAGCATCGAAAACAACCAGCCCCAGGTCACGAGCGGCTGGCTCGGCCGGCATCTCCTCCGCCGCTCGGGCGACGGGATTTCCGCCCAGCCCGAAAATCAGCCCCGACACGAGAGCGACCCTTGCGATCGACCGGAATCTCTGCACGAATCTTTTCTCCCTGGGATCTGTTTTCGAGTGCCGGAGCATAGCTTGAAAATGCCGCAGCTCAAAAATGCAAAAGGCCGGATGACCCGTGAAGGTCATCCGGCCCCTGGCTCTCTCTCTCAATTCCTACTACGAAACTCCTTGCGGAGATGGCTCAGGCTCAGGAAGCCGCCTGTCCCGCGAAGCTGCGGCGAGCCATATAGCCACCCGCCAGAAGCATCAACGTCACCACCGCGGCAATCGCCGAGGGAGACATCGCCGGCACGGGGCTCGTGAAGTCCATGCGCACCATGTCCAGACCGGTGAAGTTTCGCGGATTGCTGCTCGCAGCCGAGAAGCGATGGGAAACCGCACCCGACACCATCACGATGCGACCGTTGCCAGCCGGCGTTCGGTTGTCATAACCCATCGCGCTCAGGGTTTCGGTATCGGCACCCAAGCCAGCGGTCACGCCCGTATGCTGCGCGGTCACCGTGCCCGTGGTCCACGGGAAGCCGAAGTTGATGTTCGAGTCCGCGGGAATCGCCAGCGGAAACGTGGTGCTAGGGCCGACCATGATGGTCATCGCCGGACCCGTTGCAGTTATCTGGGAACAACCGACCGGGGAGGGCGGCAGAACGTTCGGCAAGCAGGCCGCACCAACTGCAAAATTCTGGTAGATCGGCGCACCCGGGAAGTTCTGCACCCGGACCGCGTTATATCCCAGACCCGGCCACTGGGGTCGGTAGACCGCCCCGCCGACGCTCCCAAAGGCCTGATGGGCCATGGCCCGCGACATACCCGTCGGCGCTGTTGTGGGAATCCCGAATGCCGCCTTCGTCAGGGCCAGCGAAACATAGCCACCGGAAGACGACATCATGGCCATCGTGCCACCAAAAGCATTCGGATTGGAATTCTTGTAGCTCACCAGACCATTGTAATTCGGTCCACTAGGGCCCGTTGCCAGGGCGGGGTTTCCCGCACAAGCCGGTCCAACGCCGGGGCACCAGCCAAAGGTCTTGCCCAATCGGGCGGCCTGGCCGACATCCTTCGAATGGGCGTTCGTCTGGAAGCGGGCTTCCCAGTTGTTGGCCGTCAAGCCGTCATTGCCGGCGACCAACAGGGAGGTCTGTCCCGCTGACGGGGGAGCGTCGAAGGGCATCTGCGTCGAAAGCTGCTGCACCGTCACGTTGATGGGAAGGGCCACGACCTGCTTGCCCAGGTTCTGCGCGAATGCGCCCGGAGGCACGACGAAGCTCGCCGGAGCACCACCGTTCACGTCGACCGCAACACTTGCGGCCGGGACGCCGCCAAGAGCCTGCTTGAACATCGCCAGACCCTGCATCACTCCCGTCGCGTTGACGACGCCAAACTTGGCACCGAGACAACCGCCAATACCGATCGGTTCCCCCACGCCGCCGCCGCCACAAAAGACGGGGCCGCCATTGATCGGGATATCGATCAACTGGCCGCGATTCTGGAACCACTGGCCGGACATGCTCAGAGTACGCGCCTGGGCCGAGCTGACGAGCAGCCCCACCAGAACCGTCATGCCGAGACCCGCAAAAAAGATTCTCGTCACAGCTTTCATTTCGATTACTCCCTATAGAGGAACTTCTCAAGTTCCTCTTGCCTGAACTGCTACTCGCTTCAATTGCTACTGCGTCACTGGCTTCTGTTGGTTCTTGCTCGGACTTTGCGGCCGATTTCTCAATTAAGTTGACTTGTTTTCCTGGAGTTTTTCCTACTCGCCGGCTTTCCTGCTCTAGGTCAACAATCAATCGCCTCAACAGCCTTGCGGCCCTCCTATAGAGCAAGAACGGGGCCAGATCCCCAAGATGATCGAAATTTCTGATTTTGCTATAGGTTCTAGTAACTTGAAGAGTTTCTTGCAATTCTCGCTTGGACCGATTCGGCAGAGCCGGCTGTAGTGTTTTTCACCGACCAGCCGGAGGCCGCTGGCCGTTTACCGAGGGGACTCTGAACTTTCCCTTATGAAACAGATATTTAAGGTCTCAGTGGGAGAGACCGATCCGCGGCGGGGCAAATTGCTCGGGTGGGGTATTTTACTCCAGTGGGTTCATGGGTGGGAACAAGGCAAATCGGGGATGTGATGGCGGACGATGGGGCCCACGGGGGACAGCCGCCTCGAGAGTGAGGTCCCGATGGCTGTCTTCCAGCCACGGCACGATGGCAG
>CAYTAT010000004.1:143470-167324 GCA_964435795.1 uncultured Spirochaetaceae bacterium | reverse complement strand
CACGATGGCAGCTCACGATGGCAGCTCACGATGGCAGCCATGGACGACTGCCTGCCGGGCCACTTCCGGGGCAGTAGAGCGCAACGGGAAAGCGCCCGGACTGAGGGCGGGGCCCGAAGAAGCGGGCTAGGGTGATGCGCCATGAAATCAACTCTCGCTTGGCTACTGGTGATTCTGCTCAGTGCGTTCGCTAGCTATCACTTCGCATACGAGGGTGGCTATCAGTCGGGCTTGGAGGCGGGTCTCGAGGCCGATCGAGTCGCGAGAATGGTGGCCGCCAGCGAGGACCTGCCCTTTCCGGGGCTCACCGGGGAGGTCCGCGACGTTCTCCTGCTACCGGATCCGATCGAGCGGGTTCAGCGACTGGCCGAATTGCTGAGAGAATTGGAACCATCGGCACTCCCACAGGTGCGGCAAGCCTATGACAGCGTACTCTTCGATTTGGGCGATCCGGAACTCGTCCTGCTCGGCGAGTGGTGGGCGAAGTTCGATCCGGAGAGTGCTCTTGATTGGACGCGGGGAAATTGGGGGACGCGGGTGCCCCGTGTCGTCCATGCGGTGATTCGTGCCTGGGCAAGATTCGACCCCGAGGCCGCCTACGCCAAGGCCGGACCCTTGAACACCGAGGATCAGCCCTTTGCACCCTACGTGATGGCCATCGTCCAGGGCTGGTCGGAATCGGGTATGCCTGGACTGGACAACTTCATCGCCACCAAGATGTCCGGGCCCCACCAACAGCGCGCAACGACGGTGAATCTCCGTGGAAAGATCCGGAAGGAGGGGACGGAAGCAACGATCATCTGGGCGCAGTCGGTTCCGAATGAGGCCCGATTGGCTGTGAATCAGCGAGTCGCGAGCGCCCTGGCTGAAGTCGATCCCCTGCGGGCAACCGAATTCGCCGAGAAATACATGGAGGGCGCCTATGGACGCTTCCTGCCGCGCCGGGTAGCGACCCGCTGGGCCAAATCGAACCCCCTGGCCGCAATGGAATGGCTCTCCACCTTGCCCCCAGGCTCCAATCGCGACGATGGAGTCGCCGAGACCTTTAGGCGCTGGCTCGGCTCGGATCGTCGCACCGCCCGGGCATGGATGAAGAAGGCCGTGGATGACCCCGATGGTCGCTGGTTGGAGCCCGCCGCAAGCCTATACGCTCTCGACACGGTCCTGGAGTCACCCGCCGAAGCCGCTCAATGGGCTCTCGACCACGTCAGCGACCCGGAACTGAGCCCCCCGGCCATCGGCAATTCCGTTCGCTACTGGTTACTCGAAGATGAGGCGGCCGCCACGGAATGGCTCGCCGAATCCGGTCTGCCCAAAGAACTGCAGGCCAAAATCCTCCAAATTCCAGATGGCTTTCGAGTCAACTACGAACGCTTCCTGAAAAAGGAGTGACCTACCGGGCGGATTCCGCGTCGGGCTCGCGGGAGCGGTTGCCCGCCAACTCCACCAGGAAAGAGCGCGCGTCGTCGCCGCCGCCAAAGCGCGCTGCCCGTCGCGCCAACACCAGGGCCCCCTCCTTTCGACCCTCATTCGCAAGACTGCGCGCCAACCCGAGCGCCGCGGGACCGTGATAGGGGCTTTCTCCGAGAAGCCTCCGAAGATAGCTATCCGATTCCTCATCCCGTCCCTCTTCACGCAGAACCCTGGAAGCCTCGAAGAGGGGAGACACCTCACCGGGCCGCAAGCTGACGAGGCGCTCGAAGATTGCGACGGCCTCGTCGACCCGCCCCGCCCGCACATGCCTCCTGGCCCGATCTTCCAAGGCCAGGACTTCTTCCGGATCCAGTTCCAGGGCGCGTTCGAATGCGGCATGGGAGGCCTCGGAATTCCCCTGCCTCGCGTGCAGCAGACCCTGAATCCCATGAAGCCCCCCCAGCAGAGGCGAAGCCTCGAGGGCCTTGTCCGCCTCGGCCCGGGCCTTTTCCTCCTGATCACTATCCAGAAGATGGATCACCAACTGCTCCAGAATGGGCAGATTCTCGGGTTGGGTGAAATCGAGGGAAGCAGAAGACAAAATCATCTCGGCGGCCGCTGCACTTCCAGCGCGATGCAGAGCGCCCTCGATGAAGATGAGCGATGCCCGAGTTCGAAATTCCATCGACGAGGAGAATCGGGAGAGATGGGCCGGTACGGCACCCTGGGTCTGCCCCAACCGCTCCATCAGCTTCACTTCGAGCAAGGCCTCGTGGAAACTGGGGGGGGTCTTCTCATAATCGTGTCGCAGGACTGCCAGGGCCTGCCCGTAGTTCTCTTCCGCAAAAAAGAGTTGAGCGAGGCGGAGACGGGCATCCGTCTCCGCAGCACCGTCTCGCATCGAATAGCGAAATGCATCGATCGCCCTGGGAAAATCACCCAATTCTTCGGCAGAAATCGCCACCATATAACGAACGATCGCGTTATTGGGCCAGAGGAGCAGGCCCGCCTCGAAGTGTTCGAGCGCACGCAGATAATCGCCCTGTTCGAAATACACCCGCCCCTCGATCATTTTCCGATGGGGCTCCGATGTCATTCTCTCGGTCAGGGCGAGGGCCTCATCGAAACGGCCGGCAACCACCAGGGCATCGCCATAGGAAAATAGGAGTGCCGGGTCGCGATCACCGCGAAGCTCGACGGTCCTGGCGTAACTCGCCAACCCCTCGTCGAGCTGGCCATGAGCGAGCTGAAAGCCGGCCAGATCCCAGAGCGATTGCGCGGCCAGGGCGGGTTGATCGAATTCCGTGGCTTCCTCGAGCAGCGCCGCGGCCTCTTCCACCTGACCGATCTTATCCAGCCTTCTCACCAGGGCGATTCGCAGGGCACGGTTCCTGGGGTTGTCGGCAAGAGCCGTACTGAGGATTTCATTGGATCTCTCGATATCTCCTTTTTCGTCGAGAAGTGAAACCATCTCGCCAACCAGCAATTCGTGGGAGGGATAGCGATCCAGACAATCCAAGAAGATTTCTTCTGCGCGCTCGGGCTCACCCTTCTCGAGGGCGAACTTCCCCCGCACCGCACAATATTTTCCCGCATCCTGACCGAGTCCGAGATCCACCGATGCGAAATGCTCACCGGCGATCTCGATGGCCTCGGCCGCTTCCTCGATGCGTTCGAGCCCGAGCAGAGAGACCGCCCTGGCCACCAGCCCCGCGCTGCTCTGGGGATCAATTTCGAGGGCGCGGTCCGCATCCTCCAGGGCCCGTTCGTAATCCTGGCGGCTCTGGATCAATCCCATGGCGCGAATTTCGTAGCCGACCTGATTTTCGGGGTCGGATTCGATCGCCCTGGTGGCTCCGTCAATGGCCAGGGAATAGTTGTAGCTCCGAAGGCCACCTGCTGCGGTTTCAAGAGCCGCCCGCGTTTCAAACTCCGGGTCTTCCATCGCCCTCAGGAGCGCCCAGAGAGCCAGCGTCGGTTGGCCCGTCATCGAGAGTGCCCGGCCATATAGGAAGAGAATCTCGGGATCCCGGTTCCCTCCCTCTTCCCGCAACATCCGGCGCAGGGGAGTGATCGACTCCTCGAAGAGTCCGGCGTCCTGCTGACGCTTGATCTCCTCCAGCGACGGCAGACTCCCGCAGGCCGGTGACAAGATGCAAACGAGCAGGGCGACCAGGCCCACCCGGATCACTGAAGAAACTCTTCTCGAAGTGCTGAAACTCGCTGCCTGCATGACGAGAATCTTAGCCCATGGATCGGCCTTCGCCGTCGCCCAACGCTGCTGCCCTCCAACAGGGCTGTGCTAGTTTGATCGATCCAATGAGCCGAATCCAACAGATTTTGGGGCAGCGCTGGCCCTGGCTGCTTTCGGCCGCCCTTGTCGTAGCCATCTACTTCCTGCAATTCGTCGAAATTGGTTTCCAGGAAGAAGCGGCCGAAAGACCGATTGGATCCGCCGACGACATCGAGAACCTCTCCCATCGGAACGATGTGAACGTTCTCTTCATCCTGGTCGATACCTTGCGAGCGGATCGACTGAGTACCTATGGATACGAAAGGGAGACGGCGCCGCTCTTCGACGAATTGGCGGAAAATGGGGTGGTCTTTTCCCGCACTCTGGCGCAATCCTCCTGGACCAAGTGCTCGATGGCCTCGCTCTGGACGGGCCTCTATCCCACGCGTTCCGGCGTCACCCGCTTCGAACACGTCCTTTCCGATGAGGCCACAATGCCCGCGGAGATCCTGGCAGAAAATGGCTTCGTGACGACCGGCCTCTACAGAAATGGCTGGGTAGAAGGATATTTCGGCTTCGACCAGGGCTTCGATATCTACACCAGGCCGTCCAGCAAATCCGTGCCGGGCTCCGTCCGCCTCGCCAACCCCACGATGAAAGAGGTGGGGACGGACGGGGACGCCGTCCTTGCTGCCATAGAATTTCTGCGAATCCACGGAGACGAGCGCTTCTTTCTCTACATGCACCTCATGGACGTTCACGAATATCTTTACGACGAGGATTCTGCGGCCTTTGGTAGCGACTACTCCTCGGTCTACGACAACGCGATCCTGCGCACCAACCTGGTGCTGAATGAATTCTACCAGCACCTGAAAGCCGAGGGACATCTCGAAGATACGTTGATCGTGATCGCCTCGGATCATGGTGAGGCCTTTGGTGAACGGGGGGCGGAGGGGCACGCTCGCTGGGTCTATCGAGAAAGCACCGAGGTACCGCTCATCATGAGTTTTCCTTTCAAGCTGCCGGGGGGCGTCGTCGTAGACGACCGCACCCGCAACATAGACGTATGGCCGACGATCCTGGACCTGCTCGGAATCGAGGGCGCGATGGATGGGGTCGATGGGAAATCCCAACTGCCGGCGCTGCTCGCCGCGGCCCGGGCAGAATCCGCTCTGGAAGGCGAAATTTCATTCGCCCACCTCGATCAGAATTGGGGCCGCCGAGATACCCCGGCCGCCAATACCGTCGCCGTGCTCGAAGGGGACTACCGCTACGTCCAGTCCGAGATATCCGAAGGGGAGATACGGGAACAACTCTTCGATACGCGCCGGGATGCCGTGGAACTCGATGATCTGGTCGCTGCGGAGCCGGAACTCACGGAACACCTGCGGGGCCTGGCCGAGGGCTACCTCGAAGAGACTCCGCCGTGGGATACACCGGATGCCCTCGAGATCGACGAGATCCAACTCAACCAGTTGAGAGCTCTGGGATACTCGATTCCCTGATCTCCGGGCCCGCAATGGCCAGCAACTCACGAAGTGGGGCACGTCTTCGAGAATCCTGCCCCTTCCATCTCCGATGGGAAAAGTACGTCGCCTCGCGATCCTCGCCCCAGGCGACCGATCGCCGGGCGAACCTACCTCCCGGAGAAGTGCTGGGGCGTGCTCCCAGGGACCATCCACGGCGGATGCGGCATCGTCGACGGGACTGGCTTTCCCGTCGACCACCAGACTAGAAGTGAAGCGTAAAATCGATGCCCATCGAGCGAGGCTCTCCGACGAAGTTCAGAATCAAAGAACTGAACGCCGTCGCGTCGAAGGCGTAGTCCCGGTAGCGAACGTCCGTCAGGTTGCGAGCCCAGAGGGCGACTTCCGCCGTCCCTTCGAGATTGCGATAACTGAGACGGAGGTTGTGTAGAAGGTAGGACGATTGTCCCAACGCGAGTTCGGGGAGGGGGCCCGTTCGGTTCACGCCCACACCGTTGCTCGGATCGAAGAAGAGATCATCCGTCCACGCGAGATCGTAGCGAGGAGTCAGCGTGCCGAGACCGTCGAGCTCGAAAGCCCATTCGACCGTTGCACTCAGCTTGAAGTTCGGAGAATTGGGCAGGCTATTCCCCGTGTAGTCGACAACCTCGCTATAGAGCTGACCCTGAAAATTTCCTGTGCGGGTATTCGTGAAATCGAGAAAACGACTCCTCAGCCAGCTGAATCGGCCAACGATATTCAGCCCCGACCATCGCTCATCGACCAGATCCAGCAGCGGAGAGGCCGCAAGATTGAATTCCGCCCCATATTGCTCGGTTTCCGCCGCATTCTTGATGCCCAGGGATGGGGGCCGATTGGCCTGGTCATCGAAGAGAAAGACCTGGTAGTCCTGATACTGATAGTAGAAGATCGCGCCGTCCATGGAGAGACGCCCGTCCAGGAAGATGCCTCGAAAGCCCGCCTCCACGGCATCGATGCTCTCGGGTTTTGCGGGCGCATCGCCACGATCGATGCTGTTGTAATGACCCGCCTTGAAACCGTGGCCATATTTCCAGTAGATCGCACGCGTGTCGTCGAGCAGGTAGGTGAGAATTACATTGCCCGTCGGTGCGGCCCAGGAGCGGGATTGATCTCGCGGGGCTGGGGCGAAATTTGGACGTCTGATCCCGAAACTGAAATCCTTGCGCTCCCAGTTGTAGCGGATGCCCACATCAAGGGTGAAGCCCTCGAGAAACTCCCATTTGAAGCCCGCGTTGGCCGCAAACGCATAGGTGGTCTGCTCGAACGCCCGAAGCCATTCCACCCCGCCCGGTGTATTGCCGGAAAGAATCTCGTTGACGATGAACTGTCGGTTGGAAAAAGTAAGGTCTTCCGTCAGGAAATACCCCCCGAGAGTCCAACTGAAGACCCCGCTCTCATTCTCACCGCCGGCCTGGACTTCTTGGGAAAACTGCCAGGCCCGATCCTCCATGATGGCCTCGAAGAGTGGGATCGGAGTGAAGTCCTGATCCGTCTCCCGATAGCGGTCGTAACCCTCGTAGCCGGTGATCGACTGCACCTCCATGGTGTCCAGGTAGAGTGTCCCGTTCAGGGAAGCGCCCCAGGTATCCAGCTTGGTCTTCCCGACTCGGTTGTAATCGCCCCGATAGGGCCGAATGTCGAGGGGACGATTTCGAGCGAGATTCGCCTGGAGGGCAGCGAACGCCTCCTTCGCGGCCTCATTCTTGACATCGGTCGATGGAACACCCTCTGCGATTTTTTGAGCCTTGAACTTCTCGTAGAGCGCAACCAACTCTTCTTCCGTATCGGGTTCCTGGTAGCGACCTACGCCCACGGCTCCGCCGTAGCCTGTTTCGGCGATCTTCTCGTAGTCTATTACACCCGGTTCATCGCTGGTGACCGCGTTCGGTGCACCCACGACAGTCTCGTGGGTCCCGATCGCCTGGCCCAGAGTGGAGAACTGATCCAGCCGACCTCCATGGATGTTCAGGATCCAGTCCATATCGACTGCAGCGTCGAGAGGCTGGTAGCGCAACTGCCCCCTCAGGCCCCAATTGCCCTTATCCCCCACGGCCGAAGGCAGGTTGCCAGGGGTTTCATCGTAGAGAAAATTTCTATTCGGCGTTACCTGCCCGGTTGCGTCGTCATATTCCCATGTTGGCTTTGTCATATCGAGACGCTGCCGACCGCAAAGCGAAAGTCCAGTACGCCTGAGCTTCGGTGCATAACCGCCCCTCCAATAGGGCCGGGCGGGATTGTCCCCTGGAGAAAACACCCCCTGGGAGATGAATCCGGGTGCGACGGGAGGAACCACCACGGGCGGGAGACCCCCGCACCCGTTGTACATATAGGGGTCGTTGGCTTCGATGCGAAATGCGAGCCGGGTGGAAAGCACGTCCTCCACCAGCGGCATCTCGATCGCCCCCTCGTAGGACTGCATCAGGGCCTTTCGAGCCACATCGCTCTGGTAACGGCCCGTGGTCGTTCGGAGATCTGCTGAGAAATTTCCGCTGGGTTTTCGCGAATAGATCTTGATCGCCCCCGCCGAGGCATTGCGCCCACTTCCGGCACCCTGGGGACCGCGGAGCACTTCAATATTTTCCACGTCGAAGATCTGGCCGAGTTGAATGGCGGGTGAGTTCATAGCCACGCCATCCTGGTAGATGGCCACCGCGCTGGCCGCATTCGCACTAAAATCCGCGAGCCCGACACCGCGAATGAAAAAGTTCGCACTCGTCGCCCCCGAGACGCGGATCTCAAGATTCGGCGTCACCTGGGAAATATCCGCGATATCGCTCACGCCCAGTGCCGCGAGATCCTCCGAATCGAAAACCGTCACCGACTCCGCGGTATCCACTGCGAGTGACTGTCCCGCCTTGCCGGTGATCTCGATCGTCTCGATCTCCGCGAAGGGATTTACCTCTTCCGCGTCGCCAACATCCAGATCCGTCGCCTCGGCATCCTCCTCGCCAGCTTCGGGGGCGAGATCGGGAGCTTCCCCCTGCCCGGGCAGTGATCTTTCACTGTCGACGCCCGACGGGATCTGCTCCGTATCGGCCGCCAGGGCGGGAAAGACCGCAACGAAAAGCAGCAATCCAACCGAAGCGAAGCCGCGAAATAGCCCCGAGCCAATACGGCGGTCGAGTCCGCGAGCCGCACAATCTCGAACCGAACGCGGGGGCGTCCGACTGCAATCGTCGGACCGTCCCAAGAGGACACGGGTCCTTTTATTTTTCATGACTGGCTCGCTCATGTGGCGTAATTTCCTGCTGTCCGTAATTGATCAGCCGCACGTCGCAGAGGGGATTCAATCCCCTTGCCCAAAGCGACTTCCCGGGCCGAGGAAGATTGACTGGCTGGCGACCCACGATGTCAGCAGTCGTGCTGCACGATGTTGCGATATGCGGTGGGAGATGGCATCGTGGCGTGAATGTCCCCTTACGTCAATAGCGCCCCTCGCGATAGGAAGAGAAGGGCAGGACGCGTGCCCCTGCTCGCCTTCTTCTTCGCCTTCATTCAGGTGGGGTTCGCCCCTGGGACCGGCTGGGCAGATAGCGGAAACGATCTCCGCCGCTGGGCGCCCGCTCTGGCGATTCAATCGGGGATGGTCAGCCAGACGGGGTCGGGAAACCTGCGGGCCAGCGAAGTCTATGGCGCCCGGGGTCCCCTATTTGAATACACGGGGCCACCCGAATGCCCCCTGGCAAATCAGACCTGCCCGGCTGTATTCCCCACTCCTCAGAATGACTTCCTGCTGCGCAACGCCGGAATAGAGGTCTCGGGCGAAGAGCGCATGATGACACCTTATTTCAGTGTCGCAGCGGAATTGATGTCACCCGACTTTTCGTCTTTCTGCCCCTTCTGCTCTCATATCGCCAATCCTCGCGCCGTCGTCCACGCCGACGTGGGATACGCGTTCGCCCAGGATCGCCCCGTGGCGAGAAGCGGCACTCCAGCGGACATCATGACGCTGCCAGCGGATGAAAGCTATAACGAAGCCACGATCAGCGGCCAGGGAGCCCGCGTCAGCGCGAGGACCGGCTCCCTGATCGTCGCCGCCGGAGCGGGCCTGGCTTTCACCTTCAATTCCGGTGAAAGAACTTTCCGCATCAAGCCCACCTTCGAATACCTTCGGGAAGAGCTTCGGATCAAGGCCACCCTACGACACGCGACCCAGGTTTCCCTTCAGAGTCCTCCCCACGACGAGAGCAGCTTTCCCGCCTCGCCGGAAATTCCCCTGAGTGATGATGCCACACCCGGCGATGCGGGCTTTCGCGAAATTCGATTCGATGCCGGCAGAACCAGGATCCTCCACGGCATCGGGCCGGGTCTCGAACTCGAGATGGACACCGGGCGCGCGGGATCCTTCCTCGTCTCTGTCTACGGGGGCGCGCGAGCCTACCGCTTCATGGGAGATATGGGCGTCGACTTCTACACGGAGAATTCTCCGAACGCCGATGAATTCCTGCCTCTGGGCCAGACGAATGTCGAGGGACGGACGGAAAACGATCAACGCAACTGCACCCTCAACGATCCCACGCAATGTGAAAACGCGAGCTTCCATTTCGAGAAGGAACGCTGGGCCTATACGGGCCATGTGGGCATACGCTTCCGCTGGTCTCCCGAGTAGGAAGGCGGGCCGCTCCAGATGCCGCCCGCCACCCCCACCCAAGAGGTCCCCGACTGGATCGCAGGAGTTGCGGGGCTCTGCCTGCTGGGCCTTCTGCTGCTGGCGGTCGGGCAGCCCATCCTGAGCGACGATCTCTGGATTCATCTCGCCCTCGGCCGCGCCTATGCGAGTGAGGGGCTCTGGCTCGTCGGCGACCCCCTGCTCGCCAACGCCCTCTCCCCCCCCCTGCCCGCCGCCTGGCTCTCGGATCTATGCTTCCACCTGATCCGAGAGGTGAGCGGTTTTCAGGGCCTGCGAATCGCTCACGTGCTCCTCGTCGGCGGCATGATCGCCTTGGTGCTCTCCATCCTACGCGGGGCGAGCCGCTCCTGGTGGGTCGCCAGCTTGGGGACCAGCGCCTTCATGATCCTGGCCGCCTATCGCCTGGTCCAACTCCGGCCGCATCTCTTCAGCATGCTGGCCCTGCTTCTTCTCTACCGATTGCTCTTCGAGCACAGGCGAGCGCCGAGCCCTGGCCAGGTGCTCGGCAGCGTAGTCATCTGCCTGCTCTGGGCCAATCTCCACGCCGCCTTCGTACTCGGCCCCGCCTTCATCGCAGCGGGAATCGGCGGACTCCTGCTCGCCGCCCTCATGAACTCCGGGACCCAGAGTGAGCGCATCTGGAAGAGATTGCGGCCAATCGCCCTGGCGGGACTTCTATGTACCCTCGCCACTTTCCTCAACCCGAGCGGTTTTGAACCCCATCTCGCCTACTGGACCGCTGGAGATGAAAGTCCGACACTGACGAGAGTCGCCGACGAATGGGTCTCGATTGATCTCCTCTCCTGGCCGAGCCGACGGCTTCCTCCCTCCCCCCTCAGTTGGCTACTGCTATGGAGCCTCTGGATCCTCACTCCCCTGCTGATACTTCGAGCCCTCTACCGCGGCTGGAGTGGAGAGGAATACGATCAGGATGAAGAGGGCCTCGACCCGGCCCTGGCCGCGATGGCCGGCGCTGCACTCTGCGCGCCTCTCTTCGCCGTGCGCTTCCTCTGGCTCGGCATCCTGCCCCTGATCCTCTCGGCCCAGGCCGCCCGAGGCCGGGCGAATGCCCTCGCGGGCGGACGGGGAAGACTCTCCACGGCCCTGCCCTGGGTGGCCGCCGTCGGCACCTGGGGGCTGCTGGCCGGCTTCGTGCAGATGGGGCCCTGGCCGATGATTTCGGCCATCATGCCCCGGCATGCAGCCGGATACCGGGCGCCCTATCCCGCCGCAAAATACAATGCCCACGCCGTCTGGATGCTCGACGATGCCGAACTCAAGGGCAGCCTCTTCGGAAAATATTCGGCCGGGGGTTTTCTCGGTTTCTGGCTGGCCCCGGAGATCCGCACCTTCGTAAACGGCAGCCTGAACGTGGCCCCGGATACGATGTCCGCCAATCTGCCCATCCTCGAAAGACGCGGGGAACGGCCGGGGGAGAGCTTCGGCGAACTTCTCGACCGACAAGGCATCGATCTCTTCCTCGGCATCCGTCTTCCCATGGAGGGATCCGGGGATCGGCCCTGGCATTATACGGCCGCCCACCTCGAGGGCGAGAGTGGCTGGCTTCCGATCTTCCGCAACCTGGCGGGCGCCGTCTACCTGCGGAACAACGCCCGGAATCAGGAGAACCTGCAGCGCGTCATTCGCTACTACCGCCGACAGGGAGTCCCCTTCGACTCGGATCGCGGATTCGAGATCGAGAGGATCATCACGACCCGCCTCGATTGGGCGATCCAACACGGCCTGGTTCCGATCTTCTTCTCGGATCTTTTGAGCCGGGCGGCCTCCCTGGACCTGCCCCGGGAAAACGAAGCCGTCCAGCACCTGGCATCCCTCTTTGCCACGCTCGGCCTCTACGAAAAGGCCGGCCAATTGGATCGTGCGCTACTCGAAGAAGATCCCGGGGACGCCGCGGCCAGACGACGCCTGGCCTGGAGCCTCCTGCGCTCGGGAAATCCCGAAGAGGCCGCGGCCGTAGCGGCCAACCTCGAGGATTCCGCCGACTCGCTCTCGAGAAATATTCTCATAGCGGCCAGGGCGGCCGCCGCGGGAGACCTGGCCCCCGGGCAGATTCAACGGCTGCCCCTCTTCAGCGCCTCCGAAGCCAGACGCCTGAGTACGGCCATCATCCGACCCTCGGTGAGAGAATCCACGGAAGACTGAGGGCCACTTTCCCGACCGGATCCGCGAACTCGTGATCGAAGGCCGGAGACGTAGCCGGAGACTTGAGAGCCGCGCATCCCGCCTTCGGATCGGATGAGTCGACGCGCCGCGGGCGAGCTTGCCAGGCCGGGCCCCGGAAAATGACCTTCAGCTGCGCGCGCCAGGCCAAATGGGGCGCTGAACGCCGACCTGGCAGGGCAGAAAGACTAGAGGCGAAACTCCACAGGATCGCGAGCCCCTCTGGCCGTATCACGGGCCGTGACCTGCCAGACTTTCCCACTCCTTTGAGTTTTCCGATCTTGAGTTTTCCGATCTTGAGTTTTCCGATGTAAAAGCACTCGAAACCAACCAGCTCGCCCGGCTCGTCGGCTTCGATATGGGCCCGGGAGGGCGTGGCACGGGCCTTTTCCAGGTTTCGCTTCGTTCGCTCGCTGAGGAGTCCAGCCCGGGCGGCACTATGCTGCTCCAAGATGCTGCTCCAAGATGCTGCTCCAAGATGCTGCTCCAAGATGCTGCTCCAAGACGCTGCTCCAAGATGCTGCTCCAAGACGCTGCTCCAAGACCCCGAAACGCTGCTTCCGGGTGCCCAGCCGATGCCGATTGAGGGCCGGGGAATGCGGGGTCGCAGGTCGTGGAACGAAGCTCGGCGAGGGGCGAGGCCATCCGGGGCGTTCCAAGAGGGGCGTTCGAGAGGGGCCCGCATAATAGGGCCGGGGCGGGAAGCGTGCTTCGCGCCCCGGCCTCCAACTGAATGGGCCGGGGCAGACCGCGTCGCAGCCGCGGGGCAACTCGCCTAAAATCTGGCCCCGAGAGGAAGAAGTCTCCATGCCGAGTACGCCGCAAATCCTGGAAAGCCGCTGCGAGTGGCATTCCGAAGACATGGCGGATATCGATGACTTCATCGAGATGCTCGATCAAGCCGAACTCGAGGAGATCGATGCCGCCCTCGCGCATGCCCTCGCCCTCTCCGACAACGTGCTGCAGATCGGTCGGGCCGACTTTCCCCTCGCCGGGCTCCGTCCCCGACTCCGGAAGATCGAGGAAGAATTGATCCATGGCCGGGGGGTCGCGTTGCTTCGGGGCCTGCCCCGGGAAAAATATTCCCAGGCCCAGATGGAAATGATCTATTGGGGGATCGGGATCCAGCTCGGAACGCCCTGGCCCCAGAACCAATACGGCCACTTCCTCGGCGACGTCACCGATCAGGGAAAATCCGAAGCAGACCCGACTTCAAGAGGCAATGAAATCGGTGCGGTCGCCTTCCCCTACCACTCGGACGGTTCGGATCTCGTGGGACTGCTCTGCCTGCAGCGCGCCAGTAGCGGGGGAACTTCGACGGTCGCCAACGCGGTGGCGATTCACAACGATCTCGTACGCGAAGAACCCGAACTGGCCGCCGCCCTCTACGAAAGTCAGCCCTACGATTTCCGTGGCGGTGAAAAGAAGGGCGACCGACCCTGGTATACCCTGCCCGTCTTCACGAATTGGAATCAACAACTCTTCGTTCGCTACATCCGGCCCTATATCCTCGCGTCCCAGCGCCATGCTGACGCTCCCCGCATCGACCCCGTTGCGGAAAGAGCCATGCAGCGCGTCGATGCCATGACGCGGGATGCCGATTACAACGTCTTCATGGACCTCGGGCCGGGCGATATGCAATTCGTGAACAACTACCACGTTCTGCATGCCCGCACGGCCTATCGCGACGACCGTGCATCGGGGCGGGTACGCCACCTCAAGAGACTCTGGCTGGCGACGGATGTCCTGAAGGATCGTCCGCCCTACTTCCAGCAGAACCTCGACAGCCATTGGGGAAAGAAGCCAAGCGTGAGTCACCTCACGCCGAATGGAGTACGAGGCCCGCATCATTCGTAGATTACGCAGCATCGCTTTCATCGTGATCGTGCTCGCGGCTTGTCTCGGGGGGCTGCTCTGGCTCGCGGGCCGGGGGAACTTCGGCAGCGCCGATCGCGAAGATCTGCGTCCCCGGGCCGGGGCGCGCAGCGCACGGAGCCTCGAGGCCAGCAGCGAGCGCCAGAGACTGCGCTTCCCACAGAGCCCGGATGCGGCCTCGGGGAACCAGATCCTCTTCGGCGATCTTCACGTCCATACCACGATATCCTTCGACGCCTTCATGCTGAACCTGCCGATCATGGGCGGCGAGGGCGCCCATACCCTGGCGGATGCCTGCGATTTCGCACGCCATTGTGCGGCCTTGGATTTTTATTCTCTCAACGATCACGCCTCGAATATCCACCCCGAGGACTGGCTCGGAAGCATCGAGTCCGTACGGCAATGCAACGCATTGGCGGGGGATCCCCAACGACCGGATCTGGTGGCCTTCCTGGGCTGGGAGTGGACCCAGATGGGGCTCACCCCGGAAACGCATTACGGGCATAAGAACGTTGTCCTGGCGCGAACGGATGACGCCCACATCCCCTCGCGCCCGATCGCGGCCACCGCCGGAGGAGTCGCCGCTCAGCCGCCCTCGGTCTGGGCCCGGGGCGCATTGGCCCTGCAGGGCGATCGCTTCCACGATCTCGCGAAGCGCTGGACGGAGTTATCCTCCCTGCCAATCTGCGAGGAGGCCCCCGTTCGCAGCCTCGACCCGAATTGTCGCGAGATCGCGGCCACTCCCGCGGATCTCTTTCGCAAACTCGACGATTGGGGCCACGATTCCATCGTCATCCCCCACGGCACCGCCTGGGGGATCTACACGCCGCCCGAATCGAGTTGGGAAAAACAACTCCAGGACGAAGATCACGATCCCGAGCGCCAGACCCTGATCGAAGTCTACTCGGGCCACGGCGATAGCGAGGCCTACCGGAACTGGCGAGCGGTGAACGAACTCGAGGATGGCGGTCTCGAATGCGCGGAAGCCAGGGAGGATTATCTGCCCATGTGCCAACGGGCCGGCCAGATCATCGAATCGCGCTGCCTGGCCGAGGGAGAGAGCGCCGACACCTGTTCGACGCGGGCGGCGCGGGCCCGCCAGCACGCCGCGAATGCCGGCGTCGGCCCCCACATCACCGTTCCGGGAACGACGGCGGAGGACTGGCTGGATGCGGGTCAATGCCGGGACTGCCAACAACCCAGTTTTCACTATCGGCCCACGAGTTCGGCCCAGGCCATCGCGGCCATTGGCGGCTTTTCAGGGGATCCCTCGAAAGTCGGAGATCCCGTGCGACCCCGACGTTTTCGCATGGGCTTCATCGCCTCGAGCGATATCCACACCGCCCGGGCCGGCTCCGGATACAAGGAATTCCGCTTCATGACCGACTCGGGCAATCGGGCCATCCCCGAGAATGGCGGGATCGTCTCGAGTTTCCTGCGCGGCCCCCAGGAAGAACCCAGCAGCCACTCGCGCCCGGTCGAGGAGGCCAGGAAGAAGCTCTCGGGCCTGCAGGCCTTCGAAACCGAACGCACTCAATCCTTCATGTACACCGGGGGACTCGTCGCCGTACACGCCCAGGGCAGGGATCGCGCGTCGATCTGGTCCGCCCTTGAAAAGAAGCATGTCTACGGCACCAGCGGCCCGCGAATCCTTCTCGACTTCGCCCTATTGGCGGGCGGTGAACGCCATCCCATGGGCTCGGAAGTGGAATTGTCTTCGCCGCCCCGATTCGAAGTCCGCGCCACGGGATCCTTTGAGGAAAAGCCCGGATGCCCCGAGGAGAATGCCGCGGCCCTCGGCGCCGAGAGGCTGCGACAACTCTGTCGCGGCGAATGCCACAACCCCGGGGAGAAGCGGCGCCCGATCGGCGAGATCGAGGTGATCCGCATCCGGCCCCAGAACCGGCCCGGAGAGAAACTCGCTGACCTGATCGAGGATCCCTGGCTGCATTTCGACTGCCCCGGGGATCCAGAGGGTTGCCGGGTGGAATTCGAGGATCCCGACTTCGTTCGGGCCGGGCGCGAAACCCTCTATTACGTGCGGGTCTTCGAGGCGGAGAAGCCCACCGTCAATGCGGCGACCCTTCGTTGCCAAAGCGCCGACGGTTCTGCCTGCCTGGAAATCGAACCCTGCTCCCGGGGCGAGGAATGCCTCGCCCCCGACCGCCCCCGCGCCTGGTCGTCCCCCATCTATGTCGACTACATCCCCGGGGCGCAGGAGAGGAGACAGGAGAGGAGAGAGGAGAGGGCAGAGGAAAAAGCCGAGGAGAAGATCCCGAAAGCGGCTGAAAGAAGAGTGCAGAAACCCAATCACGAGGAGAGTTCATGATCGACGTCCACTACTGGCCGACTCCGAATGGCAAGAAGGTGACGATCGCCCTGGAGGAACTCGAACTCGAATATCGTGTCGTACCCTGCAACATCGGGCGGGGCGACCAATTCGAGTCGGACTTCCTGGCGATCTCACCCAACAATCGCATGCCCGCCATCGTGGATCACGATCCCGACGGCGGGGGCGAGCCCATCGCACTCTTCGAGTCGGGGGCGATCCTTCTCTACTTGGCCGAGAAGACGGGGAGACTCCAGGGCAAAGGCGATCGGGGGCGCTACGAAGCCATGCAGTGGGTGGTCTGGCAGATGGCCAACCAGGGGCCGAAATTCGGGGAATGCGGGCACTTCAGGCGCCTGGGAGACCGCCAGGGGGATCAATCCTACGCCCTTCGGCGCTTCGGCGACGAAACCAACCGCATCCTCGGAGTGATGAATTGTCTCCTCTACGAACGCAGCTATCTGGCGGGGGACGAATACTCGATGGCCGACATCGCCAGCTATCCCTGGGCTACGGGCTGGGAGCGAATGGGCGAGAATATCGAGGAATTCACGCATCTGAAGCGTTGGCTCGAGGAATTGGGTGAGAGGCCCGGCGTTCAGCGCGGAATGGACGCCGGCAAGGATCTCGGGGAGGATTACGAAAAGCTTCCGAAGGAGGAATTGGAGCGGCGAATGGCGATGCTCTACAACCAGCGCGCAAGACCGGCGCCCGACGGCCGCTGAGCGCGAGGGGCGGCGCCGCGCGGCGGACACGGGCGTCTCCCTGAATCCGTCGATCAATCCAGGCCGAGCAATTCCCCAACCCAACCCGCCCAGATCCTGGCGGGAGGACGAGTATCGACAATTCGCCGGGCCAATTTCCCGGCGGCCGGATGCCCGCCTCCGACGATGGCCAGCTGTCTGCTCGTCCGCGGGCTGCCGTGTTGCGCGGCCAACCCCCAATCGATCCCGAATTGCTGACCGGGATCGCCCCAGACCAGCGTATGTGCGGGAGCGAGTTCGAGACAATCCGTCACGCCCGGCAGGCTCAATAGGGTGGACTTTTCGATCTCGCCCAGCACCAGTGCCGCCGTGCCCGCGTGATCGACCTGCACCCCGAGTCCGCGATGCGCGGCTTCCGCGGCCAGATCGACGGCGCCGCCTCGAACGGATTCCTGGTCGTGGTCGCTGACGACGATGACGACGGTCCGGCTCCACTCCGGGCGCAGACATTCGAGGATCTCGCCCAGAACGGCATCCGTGGCCCGGCATTGCTCGGCTACGCGCTCGCCTCCCGGGCCATACATATGCCGCGCCGTATCCACTTCATCGAGTTGCATGAAGATGAAATCCGCCCGGGCGAATTCCGTGGCTTCGAGGGCCGCCAGAACCCCGCGATCCGCTCCATAGCCCAGAGCGCCGCGGGGAGCGTCCTCGGGCAACTCGCCCCCGGGAGGCCAGTGTTCGTCGGCTCGACTGGCACCGCAGGCGCCCACGAGATTCTGATCCCCGAAGAGCGCAAGGCTTCGACGCCCCGCGGCGCGACAGCGATCGAATAGCGTGGGAACCGCCGGCCCCACCTCCTGGGCGGGCCTCAATTCTCCGTCCCGGACGGCCCGATTGGTGAAAATGCCGTGTTGGATGGGCTCGACTCCCGTCACGAAGGTGGCGTGATTGGGATAGGTGCTGGCGGCCAGGGTCGCCTGCCCCCCGGCTCTCGCCCGACCCCCTTCCCGGGCCAGAGCATAGAGGTGCGGAGCCCCCTCCCTCGAGGTCAGATCGTGGGGAAAGGCATCGAGCACCACGAAGACTACGCGGGTGGGGCCATCCATGACGGCATTGTACGCATCCCATACCCGGGCGACCAACATGGCGCCGGACGGGTCGGAAGTGGATACCATCATCCCATGCGATTTCTGTTCCGCTTCGTCGCGCTTCCCCTGATCGTGCTGATACTCGCGCTCTTCGTGGCGATCACATGGATCGCGGAAGGAGTCGGCGGAAGGCTGCACGCGCGGGGAGAAGTCTCCCCGACACCGCTGCCCACGAGCGAAATCGCAGCCCGCGCGGCGCGCTTTCGCGGCTCCGATTCGTTGCCCCGGGAATCCCGCCAGATTCTATTCGGCGACCTTCACGTCCACACCACTTTTTCGGGGGATGCCTTCGTCTTCAGCCTGCCCCTGCTTCAGGGCGAAGGCGTGCATCCCCCCGCGGATGCCTGTGATTTCGCCCGCTTCTGCTCGGGGCTCGACTTCTGGTCGATCAACGATCACGCCGAGAGCATCACGCCGAGACAATGGGATGAAACGCGAGAGGCCATCCGTGAATGCAATGCGATCACGAATTCCGAAAATCCAGATCTCGTCGCCTTCCTGGGCTGGGAGTGGACCCAATCGGCCGCATTGGGCGCCCCGGATTTACGGGAACACTACGGCCATAAGAACGTCATCCTACTCGATACCGAAGAGGGCTCCGTACCCACCCGCCCCATCGGTGCGGGAATCGGAGGACTCTTCGCACAGCCGGTTCCGCCCGCCGCCTGGGCGCTGCTCCGCTTCGGAATCTCCACTCGGGATTTCGACGATCTCCAACCCTATCTGGACTTCAACCGTTTCACACGCGAAGTCCGGGCATTGGAGCATTGCCCCGCCGGTATTCCCGTACGCGATCTGCCCCGCGACTGCCTGGAAGGGGCGGAGACTCCCGCCAAGCTCTTTGAAAAACTCGATGACTGGGGCTATCCGAGCCTGGTGATTCCCCACGGAACGAGTTGGGGCATTCATGCTCCCCCATCCGCAAGACTATCGGAGCAACTCTCGCGCGCCGATCACAACCCCGAAAGACAGCGACTCTTCGAGGTCTACTCGGGACATGGGAATTCCGAGGTCTACCGCGAGGGAAGAGATTTCACGCTCGATGAGAGCGGCAACCGACTCTGTGCTCCTCCCCAGGACGATTATCTCCCCTGCTGCTGGCGGGCCGGGGACTTGATCCGGGAACGCTGCGATGAGGATACCCCAATCGATGTCTGCGATTCGAGGGTGGCAGGAGCTCGACGCGCCGTCGCCGAGGGAGCCGTCCCCTATGGAGTGGTCGCGGGAACACGTGTCTCCGATTGGCTCGAATGCGGGCAATGGAGCGGCATGTTCATGCCGGCCTTCGACTATAGACCCAATATGAGCGCCCAATACGGCCTGGCGCTCAGTGCGGAGGACGGCAGTACCTTTCGCTACGGGCTGATTGCGTCGAGCGACAACCACAAGGCCAGGCCGGGACCGGGATATAAGGAGATGGCCCGCAAGGCCTTTGGCGATGCCTATGGTCTGCGGCGAGACTGGTACGACGCATTGAGCAGTTCCGACTCGCCCCTCCCCGAGCCCCGGGAGGAAAATTCCGGCTTGGATGCCCTCGGCATCGGGCTGGAGCGCGGATCGTCTTTCTACTACACCAGTGGCCTGGTGGCCGTTCACGCCGATTCCCGCAAGCGTGAGTCGATCTGGGAGGCCCTCGAGAATCGGCGCGTCTACGGAACTTCCGGCGATAGGATCCTGCTCTTCTTCAACCTCCTGAACCTCGACCTCCCGATGGGAAGCGAAGCCGAACTCGATGAAGCGCCCCGCTTCGAGGTGCGCGCGGTGGGCGCTTTCGAACAGCAGCCGGGCTGCCCGGAATTCGTCCACGAGGGATTGTCGCCCGAGCGCCTGGAGCGCCTTTGCCTCGGAGAATGCTACCACCCGGCCGATGATCGACGTCTGATCGAAAGGATCGAGGTCGTGCGCATCCGAAAACAACTCGAACCATCCGAACCCGTCGCGCCCCTGATCGAGGATCCCTGGCGCAGTTTCGACTGTCCGCCCTCTGCCGAGGGTTGCGAAATCCACTTCGAAGATTCCGAATGGGATCCGCGCCGCGAGACCGTCTACTATGTGCGTGCGCTTCAGGAGGCGACTCCGGCCGTCAATGGAGACCCGATGCGCTGCGAGCGCGACTCACAAGGCCGCTGCATCCGCGCCCGACCCTGCCCCGCTTCCGGACCCGACTTCGAAAAGCGGGATGACTGCCTCAACGCCGTACGAGAACGCGCCTGGTCGTCGCCCATCTTCGTTCGCGGCCGCAGCGATCCGGGCCGCCGATCCTGATCCGGCGACGAAAGCGTTGGGGACGGATTCGGAATTCGGACCGCTGCCGCCGCGCGATTTCTCGGCGGTCGCTCGAATCCCGGGATGAAGAACTTCAGCGGGGCGCCCACGGATGGGGGGATGGCGAAGATCTTCCCATGCTATGGATCGAAGCGGGCCCTAGGGGGAGGACTCGAGGCTCGCTTCCAGCAGCGGTACGGCGCGGTATCCGGATAGGGTCGTCAGCAGGGTCGTCAATTTCGGGCCCTGTTCACGTCCCATGAGCAGATCGTAGACGAGCGGACAGAAGGTCTTGAGATCGAGCGCCGTTCCCTCGCAGAGTCGTTGCATATGGGGAATCAGATCGGCTTCGCTGATCTCGGGTTCCTTGCGCAGCACTTCGACCAGCCGCTCCAGCGCAATGCGCTGGTCATCGGAAAGTGCGCGCCGTTCAGGGGCCATGCGAATTCGATATCGAAAGTCTTCGGGAGCGTGGTTCTCGATCCAGCGCCAGCAGCACTCGGCCCTCTGCCGACAGCGTTCCCGCTCGGAATCCGTCATGAGTTCACCCGTTGCCTCGTAATGGGCGACGGTTCGGGAGACATCTCCATCATAGGCCTGGAGAACGACGGAGAGGCCGCGAAAGGGAGGAACGAAGGGAACTCGGCTTCCCGGATCGATGCGAGAGGCATCGACGGAAGCGAGTTCCAGCGTGCGCCGGGCAATCTGTCTCTTCTTGTCGGCTTTGCCCCCATCCTCGGCTTCATGGGCGAGGCGTCGTATGCGATCGTAATCTTCGTAGAGTTTGATGACGTCCAGGTCGAAGGAGATCTGGAACTCGCTCCCGGGCCTCTGGCTCGCGAAAATCCAGCGCAGCATCTGGGGCTCATAAACCTCGAGACAATCCGCGACCGTCACCACGTCTCCGCTGGAACTGGAAATCTTGCCTCCCCGGCCTTTCACGCGGACGAAATCGTAGGCGACGTATTGCGGAGCCCTTCCCCCATAGACCTCGGCGACGATCTCCTTTCCGGTATCAAAACTCCCGCCCGCACTGCTATGGTCCTTGCCGCCCGGCTCGAAGACCACGTCTTCCTTGCGCCAGCGCATGGGCCAGTCGATCCGCCAGGGCAATTTGATATTCCCCCCCTGGCGCAGATCCGTCGCGGCCTGATGGTCGCAATGCCGACAACGAGAGATGACTTCCCACTCGCCCTGCCAGTCGAATTCGAGATCGTCTCGACCGCAGCTATCGCAGAAGCCCGCGAGGGGCAGCCAATCCTCGGGAAGGGGTTGGCTACGGTGGCAATTCAGGATTTCGCGAAGTTTTTCCCGGGACTCGAGGGCAATGCGAATGCCTTCCGCATAATCGCCCGCCCGGTAGCGACGGGACTGCCGAATGAATTCGGGCTCGATGCCCAGGGGAATGAGGCTTTCCTCGAAGACGGCGATGAAATGCGATGCGTAGCTGTCTCGCTCTCCGAAGGGATCGGGCACGTCGACCACACTGCGGCGTAGATTCTTCTCCAACAACTCAGGTCGGGGCATGCCCATGGGCACCTTCCTGAATACATCGAAGTCATCCCAGGAGTAGATGAAACGAACCTCGGCCCCCTGATCCCGAAGTGCGCGGGCGACCAGGTCGACCGTCATGACCTCCCTGAAGTTTCCGACATGAATTACACCCGAAGGTGTAATTCCCGCCGCGACCGTCAGCGATTCCTCTCCGCTCCGCCCCTGGAGGACGCGGCGAGCGGCATGATCTGCCCAATGCGAAAAGTAGCTATCGCCCTGCTTCTGGGATCGTTCGGAGCGCTTCGACATTGCGCTGGAATGTTACGCAGCGATGGGCCGGCTGCCAGCCAAATGCGGATATTCCATGCCGGGCAAGCGCGAAAGGAATGCGGTCAGCAGAAACTCATGGGTCGCGGATGAGCCGTTCGGGAGCGAGGGCCGAAACGATTTCCCCAGCTACCTGGCGTCCGAGAATCAGGCGGGAAGCAATTCGCCCGACCTCGGCCGAAGCCACCATGCCCGCACCTCCGAGACCGGCAACCCAGAAAAGTCCCTCCCGATCGGGATCCCATCCGATGGAGAATTGCTCGTCGGCGGTCAAGGTGCGAAGGCCGCACCAGAAATGCGCTGCACCCGAAGCGGCGAGGCGCGGCAGATGGGCCGACGCCTTGCGAGCGATTTCCGCCCCTACATCGGAATCGACGCTGAGCCGATTCGGGTCGGTCGCCACGACCTCGCAAGCGCAGAAGAGCATGCCACCGCCCTCGGGACGACAATAGAACTCCTGGGAGTTCGAGGATTCGAAATACCAGAGGACGGGCCATCCCTTGTCGACCTCCTGGCTCGGCTCGGTCAGCAGGAGATGCCGCCGCGTCGGGCATAATTCGACCCGGGCTCCGGCCCTGCGGCCCAATTCCCCGGCCCAGCCGCCCGCCGCGAGAACGGTCAGATCGGCCCGAATTTCTTCGCCATCCGCGAGCCGGGCCCCCCGCACGCGACCGCCCTCGACGAGCAATTGGTCGACACGGGCATTGCGACGCAAGGCGACGCCCCCCCGGCGTGCGCCCCGAGCATAGGCGGCCACCAGGGCCGCGATATCCAGACGCCCCTCCTCGGGAAAGAACCAGGAGGCTCCGACCGGGGCCTCGAAGGCCGGAACCCGGACCCGCAGGCCAGCCGGCCCCTCCTCTTTGACGACGACCTCCCCGGGCTCCAATCCTTCCAGCCAGGATGAAACCTCGGCGACGCGTTCGGGCGCCGCCGCGAGAACGAGTCCCGGTGCGTCGATCAGGGGGACGTCCGTGAAGGACTCCGGGGGATTGCGGAGGAAACGCGCGCTCGCCAACGCGAGCCGGGTGGCGAGGAGATCGGGGCCGACCGTACGCAGGATGGCGGCGTTCAGCGCGCTGGAATGCGTCGCGAGATGCTCTTCCGCCTCGAGCAGAATCACATCGCGCCCATGACCCGCTTCGGCGAGATGCCAGGCCGTAGTCAGGCCCGCGATACCTCCGCCGATGATCAGAATGGCAGAATCGGACATGGCATCCAGGATGCTCTCAGAAGGGAAGACTCCCGGATTGGGAATCAGGGGCTCGCCCCCCCTGGAAGCTGGGCTCCGCGAATCGATCCCAGATCATCGGGGCGAGGATGGAGAGGGCGAGGCTGGAGAGGGCGAGGCTGGAGAGGGCGAGGCGAACGTCGGTTCCCCGACCGATGAGGACTGGCGGGATTTCACCGCCGCCATCGGATCTCGATTCACCAGGGAGTTGAGATTCTGAACGCGTTCGTCGAGTTCGGCCACGCTCCCCTGCACCGCCCGAAGATGGGCTCGCCGAGCCATCAATTCCTGGCTGGAGCGCTCGAGTTCCGCTTCGAGTGCCGTCACATGGGTGGCGAGTACTTCCGCGCGCCGAAACTGTTGAAACGCCACGAAGAGAATCAGCGCAAGGAGTGCCAGCAGCAGAAGGCGAGGAATCGCAGCCAGCCGACGCTCGATCCCGCCCACGAGGCCGGTCTCCCCTATGGATCCATCCTCGGCAACCGCTTCCACATCGGCAACCGCTTCCACATC
>CAYTAT010000004.1:131204-143370 GCA_964435795.1 uncultured Spirochaetaceae bacterium | reverse complement strand
CCCCTATGGATCCATCCTCGGCAACCGCTTCCACATCGGCAACCGCTTCCACATCAACAACCGCTTCCACATCGGCTTCGACCTCTGCTCGGGAATCAGTCGCGGCCTCGGTCTCTTCAACGGAGGCATCCGCTACGATACTGAGTTCCGGAGAGGATTCCCGGGCGGCCATTGAGTCGAACTCCTGATGAACGAGGTCTGCGTTCCAGGGAATAGCAGGAATTCCTGACCCATGCCCACATCCGACCTGCTCGAAAGAAGGCGGATCACCCGATGCAATGGGATCCGATTCAGGACTGGATGACGAGCTTCGAAAGACTGGTCTTTCGAAGATTGGTCTTCTGAATCGTCCGCACCAGTTCGGCCACCTTCTCGGTATCCGTTTCGAAGGGATTGTTGCAGATCACCCGAACATTCAGAAGATTCCCGAGCCGGATATTCGACCAGTCGAGATCGTATTGGATCGAGTGCTCGCGAGCCAGCTTGATGAACTCACCGCGCATTCGCGCCCGGGTATCCTGGGGCGGCTGAACCTTGGCCTCATCGACTTCCTCATCGCTGAAGAGCCGATCGACGGCACCCTTGCGCTCCAGCAGGTAGAAGAGGCCCCGTTCCCGCTGAATGTCATGGTATTGAAGATCCAGCATGAAAACGCTCGGATCATTCCAGGATTTTCCATGCCGATCAATATAGGTTTCGATGAGACGACGCTTGATCACCCAGTCGATCTTGCGATCCAATCTATTGGGGTCGTCGTCGAGACAATCGAGTACATGCTGCCACATGCCAACCGCCTCTTTATGATCATCACTGACGGGATATTGCTCGATATACTTCTGGGCCATCTCGCAATATTCGCGCTGGATTTCGATCGGAGAATACTCGCGTCCGTTGTCGAGGCGAAGTTTTCGCTTGCAAGTGGCGTCATAGGTGATGTCCTTGACGGCCTTCACAGGATTCCGCAGCGTGAAATCCTTGTTGATATAGTTGTCCTCAATCATCTGGAGAACCACTGAGCAGGTTCCCACCTTGATGAAATTCGTATAGTCGCTCATATTCGAATCGCCCACGATCACGTGGAGTCGACGATACTTCTCCCGGTCGGCATGGGGTTCGTCTCGAGTATTGATGATCGACCGATCGTTGGTCGTCGTACCCGAGATCTTCTGATAGATGTGTTGAGCCCGCTGGCTTACGCAATAGTGGATTCCATCCTGGGTCTGGAAGACCTTGCCCGCGCCGGTATAGATCTGACGAGTGACGAGAAATGGGATCAACTGCTCGGCCAGATAGTAGAAATCGACATCGCGATCCACGAGGTAGTTCTCGTGGCATCCGTAACTATTCCCGACGAAATCCGTGTTGTTCTTGAAAATCGAAAGCTTTCCGGGAATACGTTCTTCGCGAATCTTCTCTTCGGCATAGGACTGCAGATCCTCCAGAATCCGCTCCCCGGCCTTGTCGAAGATGATCAACTGCCGCGGTGACGCGCATTCCGGAGTCGCGTATTCGGGATGGCAGCCGGTATCCTGATAGAAGCGTGCGCCGTTCTCCAGGAAGACATTCAGGAAGTGCTCTGTTGTGATCAACTTCTCAAAGAGAAAACGGATCGCCTTCTCGACGGGGAGGGTCTTGCGCCCATCCGGCGTAAAAATGATTCCGTATTCGGTTTCGATTCCGTAGATGCGCTTCTGCATCGGGCCACCCGAGTCGAGTTGGATTCTGCAGCGTGGGACTTCGAGAGAATATCCCTCTCAATCCCCCAACATGCCGCTGATCTCATCGGCCGACAGTCGCACAAACTTTCGCCCGGAACGGGCTCGGCTGAGGACGCAAACCTCCAGCGCTTCCGCCTGCAGTCTCTCACTTCGATCTGACCCAGAACTGAGGGCTTTCAGGCCCAATCGAAGGGCATCATTTTCTGCCATACCGTCCTGATGCTCTCCCCGCAGGATGGTTTCCACCTCTTCGACGCTGCCGCCGATCACGCAGAAGCCACTGTGATCACTGATGAAACCATCGAAAGTGACGCGGTAGAGCGAATTCTTTCTATGGTCTTCCCAGCGATCATCGCCCACCTCGGCGACGATGATTTCGACTTCCAGGGGCTTCATTTCTCGCGTAAAGACCTCGCCGATCGCCTGGGAATAGGCGTTGGCAAGCGCCTGCCCCGCCACATCCTCGCGGCTGTACGCGTAGCCCTTGGTATCCGCAAAGCGGACACCCAATTTTCTCAATTGGTCGAATTCACTGAATTTCCCCACTCCCGCAAAGGCGATGCGATCGTAGATCTCACCGACCTTGGAGAGGCTGGTCGAATTTTCAGCGACCAGCAGAATCCCTCCGGCATTTTCCAGGGCGACAATCGACTTTCCCCTGCCAATGCCCTTGCGGGCAAAATCGGCCTTGTCGGCCATCACCTGCTCTGGAGAAACGTAGAAGGGCATGCTCATCGAGCCAATCCTCCATTGCCGCGTGCTGCGAGTACCGCGCGGTAGGCTGTCTCAATCGAATCCTCGGATCCGTCGCTCACGCCCTCGCCGGAGCAGAATTTGATGACTGGGAAGATACCGCGCTCGAGGTCGACTCCACCGGTCGCACGATCTTCATCAGCGGCAGCCGTCAAAGAAGCGACGGCGAGATTCACCGCATCGTTACGATTGATCTCTCGTTGCCAATTCTGCTTCAGGGTTTCGCGTGCGTAGATTCCCCCGGAACCCGTCGAATCGAATTCGGATTCTTCATAGCGTCCGCCCGTGATATCGAATTTCCAGAGCCTGCCTTCTTTCCGCCTCTTGTCGAATCCCGCGAAAAGTGGAACGACGGCAAGGCCCTGCATCGCAGCCGGAAGATTCTGGCGAATCATCTGGGACAACTTATTCGCTTTCCCATCCAATTCGAGCGCCTGACCCTCCATCTTCTCATAATGTTCCAACTCGACAGATAGGATTCGGGCCATCTCAATGGAAGGACCGGCTGCCCCCGAGATTGCCATGCAGGAATGACTGTCGGTGGCAAAGACCTTGACGACATCCCGGGAAGCGACGGAGTGCCCGGCGGTAGCCAGGCGATCACCCGCCACCAATACACCCTGATCGTATTTCATGGCGAGAACGGTGGTTCCATGCGGAACCATTGCGGTATCGGACTCGCCCCATGAAGACAGGTCCGGAACCAGCTGCGGCGTTTCGGTCTGTAGCAGCTCAAAAAAACTCGACCCTTTATAGTTGCCTCTCCAGTCCACTTCCCCCCCCCCGGATCGCCTCATCGGCGGCATTCGGCAGTCCGAAAACTACTCGCCACCGCGCTGAACATAATTCTTCACGAACTCTTCCGCGTTCTCTTCGAGGACAGCGTCGATCTCGTCCATCAGGCTGTCCATATCCTCTTTGATCTCCTCACCCTTTTTCGCGGCCTTCTTGCTGCCGGCATCCTGGCCAGCAGAGGAGTCGTCCCCACCGCCACCGCCCTGCTTTTGCTTCTGTTCCCCCGAGGCGGACATGAAGATGCGAGCGGAGGCCCTCACCTCGGCTGCGGTGCGACCGTTCAGATGCTTGATGAATCGTGCCATATCCCCATACCTCTCGCGCTAGCCGGAGCACCGGAAACGCATCTATGAAGTGAGATTAGCCAACAGATCGGCGGCGTCCTTCGACCGCCCAAACAGGTCCCCTACATGCTCCCGACTGCCCTTGAGGGGTTCGCTCATCATGATACGCCTCACCGGCTCATCGTCGATCCCGAAGGAAATGGAATCCCAGTTGACACCGAAGACCTCTGCCGGAAAACGACGCAGACACTCTCCCCGGAAATAGGCTCGTGTATCCGAGGGGGGGGTATGGACTGCCGCATTGATTTCCTCATCGCTACAGATCCGGGCCACCTTCCCCTGGCGCTCCAACATATAGTAGAGCCCCTTGTCCGGGCGAGAATCATGGTATTGAAAATCCAGCATCTGGGCCCGTGAATCCTCCCAGTCAATCCCCTTGCGCGCAATGAAATTTTCGATCAAGAGCTTCTTCGTGATCCAATCGACCTCCCGATGCAATTCCATCGGCTCGCTTTTCAGCTTCGTCATCACGAACTGCCACTGATCGAGGACATCTTTCGTCACTTCATCGAGGGAATTCCTGGCCGCATAGGTAAGGGCCATCTCAAGGAATTTCTCCTGGATTTCGATCGCAGTCAGATTCCTGCCGTTATCGAGCCGGACGGTCTTCTTCAGTGTCGAGTCATGGGAGATATCCCTGATGGCCCGCACGGAATTCTGTAGCGAAAGATCCTCATCGATCGCACCGTCTTCGATCATCGACAGGATGAGTGCCGTCACACCATTGCGGAGGTAGATCGTATACTCGTTCATATTGGAGTCACCCACGATCACGTGCAGACGGCGATATTTTTCGCGATCGGCGTGGGGTTCATCTCGAGTATTGATGATGGGGCGCTTTACCATCGTGTCGAGCGCCACATCTGTCTCGAAAAAATCTGCTCGCTGACTGATCTGGTATCGGCAGGGTTCGCCGCGATTCTCGCTGCCTACTTTGCCCGCGCCGCAGTAGATCTGCCGCGTCGCGAAGAAGGGGAGGAGATGCTCCACGATACGCTTGAAGGATGTGCGGCGATCCATCAGATAGTTCTCGTGGCAGCCGTAGCTATTCCCCTTGCGATCACTGTTATTCTTGTGAATCAACATGACCGCACCCTCGGGAAGTAGCGAGTTGGCCTCCCGCCGACTCATCTCGACGATCCGCTCCCCGGCCTTCTCGTAGATCACGAGATCTCTCGCGTTCGTGACCTCCGGGCAGGAATACTCGGGATGGGCGTGATCCACGTAATAACGCGCACCATTGATCAGGGTCTTGTTGCGGGCAATATTCTCCTGCTGGTTGGGCGTATACTTCTCGCCGTCCACCTGAAACCCGCGGGCATCGGCCAGGGGGTTTTCCTGGTCGTAATCCCATAGAATTTCGCCATCGGGATCCTCGCGATATGCATTCACCAACAGAACGCAGCCCGAGATGGGATCGAATTCAGGATCGTTCTTGACGATGATCCCGAACTCGATCTCCGTGCCCATTACACTAGGTATCGCCATCCGATCTCCTGCTTCGAGTTGACTTTCTGCTCTCCCCAGACTCCGCCGGACACACCACCCCGGGTAAGACCGTTTTAACTTCTCTGGTCTTGCGTCCGTTGGATCTCGGATATGGAAGCGACCATTAAACGAAGCCGACCCGAGCGACCGTAGCAGGTCACGGCCTACAAATATTGTCCCTGGCCTGCGGCGACGGTTTCGATCGTCTCTTCCTTCCGCTCCATTCCCGAAATCAGAGTTCGCACATTGATAATCCGCTCGCCCTTGCGCCCCGATATGCGGGCCCAATCATCGGGATTTGTCGTATTCGGAAGATCTTCATTTTCCTTGAATTCCTCGCGAACGGATTCGAACATATCGGTGGTCTTGATCCCGCGCTCGCCCTCATCGATCAACCGCTTCACGGCCTTCCGTTTGGCTCGGGCCACGATATTCTCGATCATCGCACCGCTGGCGAAATCCTTGAAATAGAAGATCTCTCTCTCACCCTTCGCGTAGGTGACCTCGAGGAATTTATTCTCCTCGCCGGTCGAGTACATGCTTCGAATGACCTCATCGATAAGACCGTGGCAGGCCTTTTCGCTATTTCCGTCATAGTTTTCCAGGAGCCTCTCATGCAGCGGCAGGTTCGGCGTGAGATATTTTCGGAAGATCTCCTTCGCCGCTGCTGCATCCGGCCGAGAAACCTTCACCTTGAGATCCAGGCGGCCGGGGCGCAGAACCGCGGGATCAATCAGATCCTGCCGATTGCTCGCGCCGATCACGATCACATTCTCGAGTGACTCCACGCCGTCGATTTCGGAGAGGAATTGCGCAACAACGGTCGCCTCCATATCCGACGAGACCCCCGACCCTCGCATTCGGAAGAGAGAGTCCATCTCGTCGAAGAAGACCACGACCGGCACATCATGGCTGGCCTTCTCGCGCGCCTTCTTGAAGACCTCGCGCAATTTGCTCTCGGTCTCGCCGACGTATTTATTCAGGAGCTCCGGCCCCTTCACATTCAGGAAGAAGGCCGTCGTCCCTCGACCCGTGCGGATCTCGATCTTCTTAGCGAGGGCATTCGCCACCGCCTTGGCGATCAAGGTCTTGCCGCAGCCGGGAGGACCATAGAGGAGAATGCCCTTGGGCGGCCGCAATTCGTGCTCTCGAAAGATCTCCGGGTGGAGGTAGGGGAGCTCAACCGAATCCCGAAGAATCTCGATCTGATCCGAGAGACCGCCGATATTCTCATAGGTCACGTCGGGAATCTCCTCGAGCATGACTTCCTCGACCGCCGACTTGGGCATCTTCTCGAAGGCATGCTGAGTTCTCAGATCCACCAGCAGGCGGTCGCCCACTCGCACATTTTCGGTTCGAAGCGGCTGCGCGAGGGTGACCACGCGCTCGTCGTCCGTATGTCCCAGGACGAGGACTCGGCTCTCGGATACGAAATCCGCGACCGTCATCACTTCCCCACGCTGGGCAAAACCCGCGGCCTCGACGACATTGAAGGCTTCATTGAGGACGACCATCTGGCCCTCCTCGAGTTGGCCCGGATCGAGGCTCGGATGCGCGTTGACCCGCATCGGTCGACCGTCCACGATGATCTCGACGGTGTCATCCTTGTTGGAGGCCAGGAAGATCCCATAGGTATTGGGCGGAGCGCAAAGCTTGTCGACCTCCTCGCGGAGCATTTCGACCTGCTGCTTCGCCTCCTGCAGCATACTCACCAATTTTTCGTTCTGGCGTTCGGCTCCACGCTGTTGGAGTTGGGCGTGGTCGTATCGCCGTCGCAGCGAATCGAACTCGCTCAACATGCTGTCGAGCCGATGCTTGAATTCCCGCGAGTCGCTGCCATAGAAGCGCATGGCGTCTTCGAGCCCCTCGGCATCGGGATGCTCCATCCGGGGAGTCCCCATGGAATCCGGGGCGCCCTGCTCCTCATTCTCGGGAGCCGACGTCCTACCGATTATTTCGCGGGTATAACCCCTTCGCCCCTCACCACCACCCGAATCATGCTCGCTCATGCCTGCGACCTCCTCATTCGCCATCCCGCCAGCACGGGAACTGCGTCCTGTAGCCTTGGATAAGCAAAGACCGTGCCCAAGGGGCCGCCAATCTGAGACAGAGAACAAGTCGACCAGGCTCGGAGAGATGGGCCACCCGACGAAGAAAAAACCCGCGGGATAGCTTCGATTCGCCCCAAGCCGGCTCTGCGAGCCGTCGGGGCGGCTCCAAGTACCTGCGCGGAAAAGAATTCCTTTGGAAAGCGCCACTTCGATCCCAGGCGAGCCGACGAGGCGGCCGCTGGGGCATCGATTGGCGATTCGATCCGCTCAGAAGTTCGGGTCATGGACGTAGGAATCGTCGAAACTCTTGAAATTCAGCACCTTTTCTTCCTTTTTCAGTCTATCGGCTCGCCCGGGAGTGTCAAGCAGCTCCGAAGAACGAAACTCAATGCAAACCACTGTTTTACAAAACGTTCTGGCTCCGGGAGCCAGCCGGGAGTCGCCCCGGAACCCTTGCTTATGTCAACCTTGTGAGATCCACCCGAAAACGTTTGTGTTCCCATCGCGGAGTCGATTTTTGGGGGTGCATTTCGACACCTCAAAAAAAAACAAATAGTTTCAAGCCGCTTCTGACAAAGTTGTCAACGCTCGTGAGTTTCCAGAAAACTGCCAAAAAAGGGACCATTCTGACCAATAGTTGTACCCTTCCGAACCGGAGTTTTTTTACCCCGCAACTTTCAGCGGTGCGAAAAAGAACCTGTTCTCGCAACAGCCACCTGGGTTTCGGGACTCAGCCACGAGAAGAGGCAGGAGCTGGCCAAGTAGCGACTGGGCCGCATTCGGGGGAGTGCGCTGAGCCGAGAACGCGTTCTTGGCGATATGGCCCAGCGGGCGTCGCTCAGGGCCGCGATCCGAGTGGGATGATCTCGACGTCGGCGGGCGGCACAAAGACAAAACTCTTCGGGTCGGGAGATTCGTCGACGCGGATTCCACTGAAGCGAATCGTCGTTCGGTTTCCGAAGAGATCGAGCAGAGTCGTGGCCGTGATCAGTCCCGAATCGAGTCCGGCGGTCAACCGCAGGCTCTCGTAGTTCGCGGCGGCACGGGGCAATAGCTCGAACTCAGCGCTCGAGGCTCCACAAGCGATCATGGACACCCGAAAGCTCTCGGAGATCCTGCCATCGCCGAGCAGGAATTGCAGGGCCGCTCCGGCGAGATAGCCCTCGTCGACGCTGAGCTTGCTCGCCTGGGCTGAATTCACGTCATAGATCCAAAGAGTCTCGCCGTCGCTGATCACGAAACTCGGCTCCGACCCGCGATAACTCCAACGCATCTTTCCCGGCTTGGCCAGCAGGACGGTACCCCGGGTCAGTTCACCCGCGGCCAGCGACCCACTGCCGAGTACCGCGGATTCCGTCGCCTGCTCGAAATCCGCCCGAAGATCCGCCAGAGCATCGTAGCGGCGCTGAACCCTCTCGATCACGTCCCCGGGCCTTGCGCATTCGGGGTCGGGTGTCGTGGCGACGGGACTCCCCTCGAGCGCCTGGGCGCTGCCGAGGAATTGCGACGCCAGGGCGAGGCCCAGGGCAATACGGGTGAGCATTCTCATCGTGGACCTGGACACCCCTGCCGGAAACCCGGTTCTGGTGGGATTCGGAAAGGCCGACTCCCAGCGTGGAATACGCATTCTTCCATCAATCCACTCGTCGCGAAAGTCCGCTGTACTCGAGCCCAGCCGCCCTTCCTCCCTCGATCCCACTGAAATTTCACGCACTCCATTCGATCGAATCCGCTTCCGCCACTGGCTCGCTCCGACGGGACACGGGCCTTCGGGCCGCCCCGGCGATCCTCCCGCGACTCGATCCGATACACATCTCGGCTTCATCCCTGCAGATCGTTTCTACGCGGGAAGCATCGGGGTCCGGGGGTTCACTCCTCATTCGGATCGCGAAGCAGAACTTCGCGAGGGCGATTGCCCATCTGGGGGCCCACCATTCCCTCGGACTCCATTCGCTCGATGATTCGAGCGGCCCGATTGTATCCGATCTTCAGCCGCCTCTGGACGTAGGAGATCGATGCATTCCTGGATTCGGTCACCACCGCTACGGCGGGATCGAACATTTCGTCGGCATCCTCGTCGGAGAAATCCGCGCTGGCGGGGCCCTCCTCGGTAATGCGAACCAATTCTTCATCGAAGACCGGTTTGCCCTGATCGCGAAGCACTTTCACCAATTCTCCGACTTCCTTTTCGCTCACGAAGGGGGCGTGGAGTCGCTCCAGCAGTGCGGTTCGCGGGGGCAGGAAAAGCATATCGCCAAGGCCCAGCAGATTCTCGGCCCCCTTCTGATCGAGAATGGTGCGAGAATCCGTCGCCGAAGAAACCTGGAAGGAGACCCGCGAGGGGAAATTCGCCTTGATGACGCCTGTCAGGACATCGACACTCGGCCGCTGAGTCGCCAGTACCAGGTGTATTCCCGCAGCTCGAGCCATTTGGGCGAGGCGCTGAAGAGATTCCTCCACATCCTTCGCCACGCTGACCATCAGATCCGCGAGTTCGTCGATCACCACCACGATATAGGGCAGCGGAGCCCACTGAACGTGAACGGGGTCATTCTCCACATCCTCCCCCGGCGAGTTGATGGATTTCAGCTCAAAATGGGTGTTTCCGAGGTCGATCTGCTCCCGGGCCTTGGCGTTGAACTGATCGATATTGCGCACCTGAACGGAACTCATCATCAGGTAGCGCTCCTCCATCTTGCGTACGACTCCCTGGAGAGCCGATGCAGCATGCTTCGGATTCGTCACCACATCGGCGATCAGATGGGGGATTCCCTCGTAGATCGACAACTCCAATAGCTTGGGGTCCACCAGAAGAAGCTTGAGCTCGTCTGGAGTCGCACGGCATAGGAGCGAGCAGAGGAAGGAATTCAGAAAGACGCTCTTGCCCGTCCCCGTCGAACCGGCGACCAGCAGGTGGGGCATCTTTGCAAGATCGGAACTGATGGGATTGCCAAATATATCCATCCCCATCGCAACCGTGAGGGTCGACTTTCCCTTGCGGTAGCTATCGCTATCGAGCAACGAACGCAGGTAGACGGTTTCCCGTGCGGGGTTCGGAACCTCGATCCCCACGACGTTCTTGCCCGGCAGTGGGGCGATGATGCGAATCGATACGGCTCGCAGGGCCATCGTGAGGTCGTCCGTCAGTCCGACGATCTTATTCACCTTTACGCCGGCGGCGGGCTCGTACTCGTACATGGTGATGACCGGGCCGGGATGGACGCGAACAACTCGACCCTGCACGCCAAAATCCATCAGCTTCTTCTCGAGAATGCGCGAATTCATGAGCAGGCTATCGCGATCAAAAGTCCGCTCGCCCTCCGGAGGCCGGGCAAAGATCCCCGTATCCGGCAAGAGGAAGGGGCCGGTCGAGAGCTCCTCGTTGAACTCGAAGTTCTCCTGTTCGGGCTTGCGCGTCCGCTGTCTTTCCTCGATGTGGTCGACGATCTGGGGATCCCCGGCCTTGCTGCTGCGCGGGCGGGGCTTCTCCTGAGTTTTTTCACTCGGCGCGCTGGGGGCGGCGGCGGAGACCGGGGGCAACTCGGGGGCCCGCAATTCAGCGACCCGGCCGCGCCGAGCCCGCTGTTCTCGCCAGACCACGAGCGAAGCCCAGCCCCGTCCGAGCATGGCGACTCCCCGGCGTCCGGATTGCATGGTGAACGCCGCCAGGGAGAGTATTCCCGAGCCCAACAGAGTCACCGCTCCAGCGCCGATGGCCCCCACTCTCTGAAGGCCTCGGCCCGCGGCCATCAATGCGACACCAGTGGAGATGCCCGTCAGGCTCAGCAGACCCACGACGAGGATCAAGCCATTGATGAGGAGAGCCCCCCAGCGGCTCAGCAGGAGTTCCTCGAATGCCTGAAGCCGATCTCCGACCAATCCCCCGGCCAGCCAGCCGGAGTGCCCCGGAAGTTCCTCGGCGAGAAACGGGGCCAGGCTCGAGACCGAGACGATCACGAAGAGGCTTCCGACCCAGAAGCGTGAACCAGACGATGGGGTGCCCTTGCCCAGGACCATGCGGAGTCCCAGGAAGGCTCCCGCGGCGACACAGAAGACCGAGCCCGTCCCGAGCACACCGAGCAGGCCCCCGGCCAGATTTGCCCCGACAACCCCCGCGCCGTTCAGAACGGGTTCCATCGAGACGAGCGGATCGCTCGCAGAATAGGTGGCCAGGGCCAGGGTGGAAAGCGCCGCCAGGCCCAGCATAAAGATGCCGAGCGCCTCCGACACCAGTGCAGAGACCCAGACGCCGCGCTCAGCCCCGCCAGGCTTCTTGGCGGCGCCAGCTTTCGCGGCCCGCCTAGCCACGGGGCAGACCCCCCGCGGTGAGCTGAATGCAAGATAAGACTGACCTGATCACTTCCCCACCCCCCGGAAAGGGAAACACAGCCAAGAATACCCCTCCCGCGGAATCAGCGCCACGATCCCCCGGGTATGAGAACCCGAGTTCGCCCTTGACTCGGCGCTCCGAGCCGTGGATGCTTGGTCGAGCCCCGGATTTCTTTCCCCCAAGGAGGGCTGTGCAAATGGCAGGCGTCAACAAAGTCATCCTGATCGGCAATCTCGGCCGGGATCCCGAACTTCGATACACGCAGAACGGTCAACCGGTCGCAAATTTCACCTTGGCCACCTCCGAGAGTTGGACCGACCGGAGCGGTGAAAAGAAGGAACAGACGGAGTGGCATCGGGTAGTCGCGTGGGGGAAGCTGGCGGAACTATGCAGCCAATACCTCGCAAAAGGGCGTTCCGTATACATCGAGGGACGACTGCAGACTCGAGAATGGGAAGACAAAGCGGGCAACAAGCGCAGTACGACCGAGATCAATGCGCAAACGGTCCAATTCCTGAACAGCCCCCGAGGCAGCCAGCGCGATGAGAATCAGGCCTCTGGAGCACCTGCTCCCTCCGCCGAACCGGCGACCCAGGAACCCGCCGGGGGAGACGACATCCCCTTCTAGACGGAAACCGAAGCGGCGGTCTCCTGCCCGACGGTCCTCTCTAATCGTCGTCCTCTCTA
>CAYTAT010000004.1:112751-131104 GCA_964435795.1 uncultured Spirochaetaceae bacterium | reverse complement strand
TGAAGAGTGCTGCGTTGAAGAATGCCTGGGGTGAAGAATCGCATCCCGGCTGAGGGGTTCCGAATCCCGGGCCCCGCCCATGCGTTTCGCTTGTGGCCCGTCCGAGCGAGTTCGAGTTCGAGTTCGAGAAAGGCGGATCCCGCTCGACGGGATCCGCTCGGATGACCTTCCGAAGTGCGGGACGACGGATGGACGGAAATCCCGGCTGATACCGGAATCCCGCTGAGTTTTCTCACACTTCTAATCGCGCTAAAACCAGGTTTGGCGCCCAGACTCAGCCAGAGGGGCCCGCCGGCTCGCCACCAGGCCGCGTCGAGCGCATAAATGCCGACGCATCGATTCCGCGGCGGAAGATCGCAGCGATACGGCAGAGACATGAAAGTCTCGCGGAATTTTTGGAGTTCACGGGTTGCCGAAAGACCGCCCCACGCGATCAGCCGTGACGGCGACTGGAGCGAAGATCGCTGATGATCCGGTTCAGTCGGTCGCGATCCACATCGCTCAAATCGTCGAACTCAACCGCCATCCCGCCCACTCGCTCTGCCTCGGCGACCGCGACTCGAACAACCCGTGCCTTGCTTTCAACTCCGCCCCAACCCCCCGGAAGCCTGAACTGCAGGGCGACCTCCGAGCCCACGGGCAGGGGATTGTCCGTTTCCACGAAGAGGCCCCCCTCGTTGATGTCCCGGGTGAAGTCCGAAAAGACTTCGTCGACGGTCGCGTAGTGGATCCGGACGATGAGATCGACCCGCGGAGAAGCACGTCGCTCGATGTCCGCAAGGGCGTGACCGATTCCCTCTTCTTCCAGCCCGAGATTCGCCATTTTCTTCCTCCCAAATTTGCTGCGCGCAGTCAGCCAACTCCCTATCGACCGACTGCCTTCCGCCCATGAGGGGTTTATACCTCGGATCATTAAACATGAAATCCTTTCAGAATTAGACAGATAGAACTCAACCTTCAGAAAGTTGACCATTTTCCTGCAAGCTGTGGAAGCCGTTTTCGGCGACGATGATGTGGTCCACCACGCGAATTCCGAGAATCTTGCCGGCCTCGACCAGCCTGCGGGTGACCACCAGATCCTCCCGGCTCGGCGCGGGATCTCCACTTGGGTGATTGTGGACGAGCACGACGGCCGCAGAGGCCGCCAGGACCGCCGGCCGAAAGACCTCGCGCGGATGCACCAGACTCGCCGTCAGGGTACCCTGGGAAATCTGTGACTCGCGCAGGACACGGTGGCGACCGTCGAGGAGCAGAAGCATGAAGTGCTCCCGGCGCCAACTCCGGATCCGCTGGTAAAAATGGTCGTAGACGTCCTCGGGGCCTCGGATCCGGTCCCCCCTTTCCAGGCGTCGGCTCGCGAGCCTCCTGCCCAGTTCGGCCGCCGCAACCAGGGAGGCGGACTTCGCGGGTCCCAGTCCCGGAAGGCTGCATAGATCACCGGGAACGGCTTCCGAGAGCAGTTGCAGACCGCCCCAGCGCTTCAGCAGCCCCGCGGCGAGCGCCAGGGCATTTTCGCCCGACTGCCCGGTTCGAATCACCAGGGCGAGCAATTCCGCATCGGATAGGGAATCGACGCCCAGGCGATTCAGTCGCTCGCGGGGCTGATCGAATAGGACTCCGGCACTCGCGGGGGATTCCGAAGATCCCACCAACCGGGACTGGCGCCTTTCCGCCGATCGGGTCATCCGGCGCGCTCCTCGGGACCGGAAGCGGCTTCGAGATTACAGGTGCCGGCCCGGCAGTTCATCCCATCGATGGGAAAAATTCATCAAGTTCCGTCCCGACACCGCTCTTCCCCGGCCCGTGCGAGGGCGAGCCTCTCCTGGAATTGAGAGCTCGACAACTCCGGCGCGAGCAAGCTGCGCAATGCCAACTCGCGACCCTTCCTATCGCGCTCGAGGCCCTCGACGAATTCCCTGAGCAGAACCAGATAGCCCCTCGCCTGGGAGGCGTTGCTCATGGCCATTTCCAACTCGATCGGGCTCGATGGGCGCAGTTGGGATCCGTCGACAAAATCGACGACCTGATCGACCGAGAGTTCGCCGAGCCGACGCATGGCCGCGCGCAGATATGGATCCGTGAAAGCGCCGCGGGGTCTGAGCGCGCGGGCCAGATCCTGGGGGTCCAGCGCCGCCCGCAGAGCCGCGTCGAAAACCCCTGCACAACCGCCGAGATCCGAACCGGACACAGCCGCGAGTACCTCCAGGGCTCGCTCGCTTCGATCCTCATCGGGGGATGGGTGGATCAGATCGATGGAAAAGACGTGGAGATCCCGGGGCGCGTCATATAATTGACGCGAACGGACGTCGACCTTCTGAGCAGCAGCGGATTCCCTCAGTTGCAACTTGACCATCAGGTCGTCTCCCAGTTGCTCCGCATAGGCACCGGAGAGTCGGGGACTCTCTATTTCTTGGATTCCGAGCCCGGCGGAATCGCTGATCCCCGTCTCGAGCAGGATCACCCCGTAGCCATCCGCGGACTCCTGGAAGCGGAAAGTCAAGGCCTCATCGGTCATGAACGAGAGTTCCGAACGACCGGCGAAATAGAGAAATGAAATGCCGATCAGCCGATTCGGCAAGGGCGTGAGATCCAGCATCACGGAGCGAATATCCTCGGTCAAACGAAAGGTCCGCTTCTGCTGGCGATAGCCCTCGGCGAAGGCACGAATGGTCATCGAGTCGCGAGATCCGACCTCGACTCTAGCTGGAATGCGTACGATCACGGGCGCTTCGGCCTGTTCGAAACGTTTTTGAAAACCGGCGCGAACGTAGAAGAGATCCAGATATCCTCCGGGCGGAGTGGTCTCGATTTTGATCTCCCTGGGAGCGTACATATGATCGGGCCCCCGCAGCGCGGAAATCAGGGGCGCCGTCAGATGGCGCAAACTCCACGACACCCCGCCCCCGGGACTCATGTCCACCACGTCCGGCTGGACTTCGCGATTGTCCGCCCGGGCGGATGGCTGCGAGGGAATGGGACTGAGCAGCAGGAGGACAGCCAGCAGGCATCCCAGCGTTCCACGGGAGTGAATCGGCAGTCTGCCAGGCATCGGAATCGTTCCCTTCTCAACCCGAGCCTGCTGGCTTGAGTGGGCGTCCAGAATACCTGGAAGGTTCGGATTCCGCTCAGTCGCGATACCCGGAACTCGACTGATCCGCGATGCTTTTCCCCCGACTCGAAGCCAGGAAGTCCTCGGCCAAGAGCCTGGCCCTCGGACTCGCACTGGTGCGCAGGGCGCGAACGATGCGATCGAGATCGCCCCGCTGCCGGGCCCGCCGGGCCAGATGCTCTACCCAGAGTTCCTGCTCGGCCAGACTCGTATTGCCGAGGCCCGTTGCGAACACCGCGGGATCCTCGAGAAGCCGATTCAGCCAGTCATCCGCACTCGGCTGCTGCCCGGGATGTTCCCACTCCGAAGGCGCCGGGCTCCGGCCACCCGAGGAGTTCAGAGAGACCAGGGATCCCGGTACCGGCATTTCCCTCATCGAGGACGGATTCGAATAGGGGTGAAAGGATCCGGCCGCGCGTTCCGACCTGCCCCAACTCCCCCCCATTCCGGCTCGTGCCCCCCCTGGCGACCCGGATCGCTGTGCGAGAAGACCCGGGGAAAGAGCCATCAATGGACGAGGCGAAGTGCGAACCGGGCCCGGAAGATCCTCCAAAACCGGCTCCTGACGAATCACCAACAACGGGAAACTGGCACCGGCCCGCGTAGTTTGCCTTCCCACCAACCCGGGAAGACCCGCCAGCACCCTTTCTGTCGGCTGGGAGCGATGGGCGATACCCGTCGTCTCGGCATCGAGGTAGATCAGATCCTCCACCTGACCCGTACCGAGGACGAGGCCGGCCACGATCAGGGAAACCGATAGCGGGGCCAGAACTCTCGGGGCCGAGAAAAATGCCGCGAGGCGACCCAATCTCTCGGACCAGGGCCGCATTTCGGCTTCCTGCTCTCGAATCCGCGCCATCACCTGGGAGCCGAACGCATCGGGGAGTTCGGGATCCGGAAGGGAGCGGAGCAAGGCAATCGTGCCGCGGACCCCTTCAATCTCCCCCGCACATTCTGGGCACTCGTCGAGATGCGCATCGAAGAGCGCCCGCTTGTCGAGGCCGAGATCGCCCTCCAGATAGTCGGCCATATGGCCCCGCACATCGGAATGTTTCACGATTCTTTTCCCTTGTCCGCAGTGCCGAGCAGGGGCTTCAGTTGGACTCGAAGAGCCTGCCTGGCGCGATGGATACGTGATTTGACTGTGCCCTCGGCGATTCCGAGCGCTTCGGCGATTTCCCCGTAGGCGAGACCCTGAATGTCGTAGAGAATCACGGGCATCCGCAGGGCCGGCGAAAGGGTCTGGAGTGCGTTTCGAACGTGGTCCGTCAATTCGAGACCCGCCGTGGCATCCTCGGGATCACGGGGAGCGAAGGGGAGATCGTCCCCTCCCGCCTGGCGCACCGCCAGTCGATCGATTCGCACGCGACTGCGTCCCAGGGTACGCCTCCGATTGAGCGCGGCATTCGCCGCCACCCGGTACACGAATGTCGAAAAGCGCGATTCGCCCCGGAAGCGTCGTCCATGGCGGTAAAGACTCAAGAACGTCTCCTGGGCGACATCTTCCGCCTCTTCGCGGCTGCCCATCATGCGCATCAGGAGACCGAAGACCCGCCTCTGATGGCGCTCGATCAACTCTTCGAAGGCCCTCTCGTCCCCGTCCTTCCAGCGCCTGACGAGATCCGCGTCCGGGTCCTCAATCACGACTCCCCGGGCCGCACCGCCCCGGACACTCGATTTCACCGGGGCCGCGGGACCGCTTTCTACCATTTCGAAGTTCATGGATCGCCTCCGATCCGACTGACCCCGCCCCGGCGCCGGCGGTTCCGGATTCTCTTCACCGTTGGAGACGATCACGAACTCCCTTCGCATTCAAAATCGATTTCGCCTTCTCCTGCACGCAGGTAGCGACCGCTCTTGCCCCCGGTCTTGGCGACCAATCGCAGGTTCTGCAGGCACATCCCGCGGTCGATCGCCTTGCACATATCGTAAATCGTGAGGCCGGCCGCCGAGGCGGCCACCAGGGCCTCCATCTCGACTCCCGTCCGCCAATGTGCTTCGACCCTGGCCTCGACATCAACAGCGTCCCCCTGGGGACTCGGGCTGAGCAGGACTTCAGCGGCGTCGAGGGGCATGGGATGCGCGAGCGGAATCCAATCTCCCGCACGCTTGGCCGCTTGAATGCCGGCGATCCGGGCCGTGGCCATCACGTCACCCTTTGGGATATCCCCGGTCGTGATCCGGGCGAGGGTTTCGCGCTCCATGGTCACCGTACAGCGCGCGATGCAGCAGCGCCGGGTGATGGCCTTCTCGCCCACATTGACCATCCTCGCCCGACCCTCGGAATCGAGATGCGTCAATTCTTCCGCCCTCTTGTCTTTTTTTCCGCTCATTGCATGGCCTTCATGCGGAGCACCCAGTCCAGAACATCCGCATAGATCTCTTCGCGCTCGGGTTCATTGAAGATTTCGTGCCGCAGGTTCGGATAGATCCGAAGTGCACTGCCCGCGACCGTCTCGTGAGGTAGCCCAGCGTAGAAGTTGCGGCTCCCCGATGCGAGGCAGAGGGGATCCGCTTCGCCATGAAGAATCAGCGCGGGAATCGACACCCGGGCGGCCGCGCCCTTCAGCGCTTGAATCTGATGCATCATTCCGGCCCCCGCCGCGGCACTCATGCTGCCGTGAACCAGGGGATCGGCGAGATATCGGCGAACGACCTCCGGATCCCGGGAGAGACCCTCGCTATCCAGGCCCGCATTCATCGAGAGGCGCGGCAACAATCGGCTGAGAATGCGGGCGAGCAGGAGTTTCCCGGAGGAGAGATCGGGAGATAGCGTGAGAGCCGCGCCGGAGGTGATGAGAAGATCCACGCTGGGCTCGCGCTCGCAGACCAGCGCCGCCACGACCAGGCCCCCCATCGAGTGGCCGAGCAGCACCCGCTCAAGGCCGGGGTGAGTCCGGCTCACGAGGTCGATCAGAGTCTCGAGATCGTCCAGAAGATCTCCGAAGCGATCGACGTGGCCCCTGGGGCCAGGGGATCGGCCATGCCCCGCCTGATCGTATGCGTAGACGGCGAAGGCTCGTTCCGCGAACCAATGCGCCAACTCCAGGTAGCGCCCGCCATGCTCGCCGAATCCGTGTACCAGGATCAGGACGCGCGCGGGAGCGTCGGGAAGCCAAGAATGAAGGAAGAGCCTGCGCCCGCCGGCGGCCTCAAAATAACTCTCCTTGCGACCAATGTTCTCGGATCCCATCCGCGCCTTCCTCCGCTTCGCCCCGCAGCGGATCCATCTTCCGCATCCGCATGAAACCCGCAGACCGGGGCATGCGATATGGCGACTCTGAGGGTAGGCGAGAGCACGAATTCGCGAACCCCGCAGACGCGCCGGATCGAGTCGAAGTACGTGTTGGCATCGGGAAGAGGGGCGGGGGCCCGCCAGGACACCTCGGCGATGCGTCGCAGCGGCTGGCCCCGTGCTCGCTCGGCGCAAAACCGGGCCCCCTTGATCGGGGCCCTCCAGTCCATGGGCTCTCCCGTCAGGGGGCTCCTCACTTTTTTGCCCCTCACCCGGGAACTCTGCGCTCCAATACACCTCGCATGCCCCGGGGGAGAATACTACTCTTCCGCCGGCTGACCGGCGGCGGAAAGTCGAGTGATCCCGGGTTCGAGTCGCATCTTCATGCCGAAGACATATGCGGCGCCCACTACCTTCCACCCCCATGGGAAGACCCTCCTTATCGGAGGATCGATGTCGGGACAACCCGAGATTGTTGTTCGCCCGCCCTCATCCTCTGTTAGGATGCGGCATACACAAAAAAGTCTCCGCGGTCGACCGATGCATTCCCTCCCCCACCCACTCCAAGGCGATGAAGTCGGCTTGCACGAGTTCCTCAAGGGCCTCGTGCGCCTGCACCCCTCCGTCTTCGTCTGCGATCCCGCGGGCCGCATTCTCTGGGCGAGCCCGGCATTCGATTCCATGCTCGGTGGAGCAACTCCCGGAACCGATCTCTACCGTGCGCTGGCGAAGCTCCCGGGGAGCCCGCTCGACGGGGAACGCCTCGAGGGTCTGAGGCAGAGTCTCGCCAGCTCCGAGCGCCAACTCGACCTCGAGTTCGAATGGCCGACGGAATCGGAACCGACTCGGGGAATTCGCTGCGATTTCGTTCGTTCCCGGGGCCACAAGGGCCGGGAACTCCTGATCGCGATCGTCCGGAAGAATCCGAAGCCCGGCGGCGTCGGGGGCCACCCCCCCGCGAGCGGCCAGGGATTCAGCGGCATTCTGGACATCTCACCGAATGCGATCCTGGCGATCAATCCCTTTGGAATCATCGTCTACGCGAACCCCGCCATCCAGAACCTCTTCGGGCTGGAGGATCCGATCCTCGTCGATCTCCCCGTGTCGGTCTTTGCCCGGGCGTCGGCGGAATTCGTGGAATGGCTCGCGAATCTTCCCGGCACCCTGATGGAAGACGAATATGAAATGGAGATCAAACTTCCCAACGGGAAAAACCGTTTCATTTCAATTCTGGCCCGCCCCCTATGCGGACCCCTTATGGACCCATTCGGCTTCGCGATCTTCGCGCGTGATGTGAGCGAAACGGTCCGACAATGCCGCGTCCTCGAGAGCAAGAATGTGGAACTCGAAAACTACGTGCATACCGTTTCCCATGACCTGCGCTCCCCACTCGTCTCGCTGCTGGGTTTTTCGCGCCTGCTCAGGCAGGATTACAATGCGGTCCTGGATGAAACGGGGCGGCATTTTACCGAATTGATCGAGAACGCAGGCAGGACAATGGAGCGCCTGCTCGATGATCTGCTCGAATTATCCCGCATCAGGATCCACCACGATGCCCGTACGTCCGTCGACCCTGGCCCGATGCTCCAACAACTCAAGGCAACTCTGAAATTGCATCTCGATGAGATCGGAGCCAGCCTCATATTTCCCGAGAACCTGCCCCGAGTATGTTGTGAGCAAACTTATCTCTACCAGATCTTCTCCAACCTCATAGGCAACGCGGTACAACATATGGGCGAGTGCTCGGATCCTCGCATCGAAGTCAGCATCGGGGAACGTCCGAAGGATCATCTGATCGCTGTACGTGATTGGGGACGGGGTATCGCTCCCGAAGAGATTCACCAGGTCTTCGACGTCTTCTACTCGAATTCGCGGACCGTTTCCGGAACCAAATCAAGTGGCGTGGGGCTCTCGATCGTGCGCAAGATTGCGGAGACCTACGGAGGCCGGGCCTGGGTAGAGAGCACGCCCGGCAAAGGGGCCCACTTCTACGTATCCCTTCCGCGCCACTGAGGGGCGGAATACTCCGACCGACAGCGGGGAAATTTGCGGCTTGCCTCCGAGCGGCTCATCGCTTAGCCTCAGCCCCGCCGAAGCCGGATCCCAGCGCGCTACCGTCTCGAGAGGCTCTTCTCACCTCCATGTATCCCGTACTCTTCACCATTCCGGGAATCAATTATCCCATCAGCACTTTCGGCATCATGATGGCCCTCGGCTTTCTGGCCGGTTATTGGCTGACGAGCCGGCGGATGAGCGAAGAGGGGCTCGACCCGGAACCGGTGACACAGATTCTGGTCTGGATCATGCTCGGCGGGGTGCTGGGGTCGAAACTCTACTACGCGATCGATGTCTCGATTCGTGAGGGGTATCCTTTCACCGAGCTTCTCTTTGCGCGGGCCGGCATCACCTGGTACGGCGGCCTGATGGGAGGCACGCTGGCTGGCATTCTGGCTTGCCGACGTTACGGGGTATCGGTTCTCGGATTCTCGAATTGGGTGGCCCCGGGGCTGGCGGTCGGTCAAGCCCTTGGACGCGTCGGCTGCTTTCTCGTCGGCGATGATTATGGGAAGGTCAGCGATGTTCCGTGGGCGATCAGCTTCCCATTGGGAGCCCCCCCCATTCTCGACACCGTCCATCCCACCCAACTCTACGAAGTCATCTGGCTTCTACCCGTCGCCGCATTCCTCTGGATGAGAAGAAAGAAGAGCCCATTCCTGCTGGGGGAATACTTCGCCCTGAATGGGAGTGGCCGCATCGTCATCGAGCATTGGCGAGTCAACGAGCAGGTTCTATTCGGCCTCACCGAACCCCAGATAATCGGTGTCGGATTGGTCATCGTCGGTGCGGGACTCTGGCTCTACTACCGCGGCGAGAACGCGGGGACAGTCGCGGCCCCCTAGATCGGCGACCTCTGACGCTCAGCGATCCACCACGGCTTCGAGTTGATCCTGGAGCTCTTTCGCATTCAGCACCTCGGAAGCCGCCGGGTCTTGCTCGGCCGCTTTCACGATATGACGAATCGCGGAGAGGGCAAGCCATTTGCGTGACGCCGCATCTCCATCCCCGATGGACTCGGCCCAATTCGAGAGATTCGAAATGCACTCCGGGTAGTTTCGCCCCACGAATGCCTCCATGCCCCGGGCAAAATCCGTAGCATGCACGAGATCTCCCCTTCCGGGAGAAATCGTGAGCGCTTTTTCAAGCACTTCCAGGGCCTCTTCGAAGTACGCACTATCGAGGTAGGAGTCCGCGGCGCCGATGAATCCCGTCACGGGATCCCCATGAACCTGGGCGAAGAAGCCCTCGGGGCCATCGGATACGACGAGGGTGAACAGCTCCCTCTCCTCGTGCAAACATCGAGCCAGCAAGCCGTCATCAGAATGCTCCACCAGCAGACCGAGCCACTGTTTGCGGGTTCGGGCGAGCAGACGATCCACCTCCTCCACGGCTTCGCTCAACCTCGCAGCAGAAGACTCCAGCATCTTCTCGAACTCGGCCAGCAACTCGATCGCCGCGGGGTCACTGCCGACCTTGAGAGCCTTGACCCGCGGGCCGTAGCGTTCCTGCTGGTAGAGATTCTCTCGCAACTTCATGGCCTCATGGAAAAGCGAACCTACGGTCAGATCAAGCAGGATGCCGGTTCGCACCTCGAGGCCATCCTGGTCTGCGCTGGGCCTGAAGGTCGCGTGGCACTCCTCCTTCAAGCGATAGAGGGCGCTCGATGCATCGTCGCCCACCAGGCGCTCGCAGGCGTCGAAACATGGGCGTCCGGCTCTGCAGTGTTCAAGGAGCAATCCCAGGGATTGATGCACGAGCAGAAAATCGCGCACAATGGCCACAATTCCGGCACGCAGATCTGACATTTTGAGAGTATAGGCCGGCTGACCCCCTCTGCGGGAGAGAGTTTCTCGCGCCGCTGAAAAAGAGATCTACACGCGCCATTCTTTCGTTTCTGCCTCTTTCAGCGGCCTGTAGGCAGTGCGAGACTGCAAGACCCAATACAGGCGGAGCTATCGAAGCGCGATGCAGATTGCGAGCGACCCAGCGGAACGGCAGGACTCTCGACGAGTCATTGCAATCGTATTTGCCACCGCGGCCATCGATTTCGTGGGCTTCAGCATTCTGATTCCGGTATTGCCGGTCTTCGCGAATCGACTGGGTGCGAGCGCTTTCGAGATTGCACTGATTCTCGCCGTCTATGCTCTCGCACAACTGCTTTTTCTGCCCGCCTGGGGATGGGTTTCAGACCGGTTCGGGCGACGTCCGGTAATCCTCGTTTCCCTGGCCGGAACCGTCGCATCATTTCTCTTATTGGCCTTCGCAGAAGACCTTTTCCTGATCTACGTATCGCGAGTCCTGAGTGGATTCTTCGCGGCCAGCATCGGAACCTGCCAGGCCATCATCACCGACATCACGCCCCCGCAAAGACGCGCCGACGGGATGGGGAAGATCGGTGCGGCCGCCGGCCTCTCCTTCATCGTCGGCCCTGCGTTCGGCGGGGTACTTTCCGACCTGGGGCTCCTGGTTCCCTTCTACGCGGTGGCGGGCATCGCCCTGCTGAACCTGATCGCAGCCATTCTCTGGCTACCCGAAACGCGCCCCCCCAGCGAGGAGGCGCCGGATCTGAAGGAGCTATGCCTTTCCCTGATTCCGGTCCCGATTCGCATGCTGACGACCGTCCGGGACCGCAGGGTGGGCCTCTACCTCTACCTCTGGTTCCATATCTACACGGCCTTTGCGGCATTGGAAGGCAGCTTCCCTCTCTATCTCATCCGTCGCTTCGATGCCTCTACCTTCTCGATCGGTATTCTCTTCGCATGGCTGGGCCTCTTCGTCGTCGCGACCCAGGGCTTTCTGGTCGGCCAGTTGGCGCGGTATATCTCGGAGATCAGAATGGTGATCCTCGGCCTCTTCGCAACGGCGGTTGGCCTGCTCGCGATCGTCTGGGCCCCCTCGATGCAATCCTTCTATCTCGTGGGCCCCGTCGTGGCCATCGGCAATGGACTGGCCTTCCCGGCATTCACCAGCCTCTACTCCCAGACCTGCGAATCCGGTGATTCGGGCGAATTGCTCGGACAGGGCAATTCTGTCGGCATTACCGGGCGCGTCCTGGGCGCTCTGGGAGCGGGGTTGTTGATGGATCACGTCGGCCTCACGACACCCTTTCTGGCAGCGGGAATCCTGATGCTGCTGGCGGGGCTCCTCTTCACGGCCGCCCGGGCCTTCCTCCTTCCCCCGCGCCCAAATAGGAACTGACCCCCCGTGGCCATCAGAAAGACGCCCGCGATCCCGTAGAAAAGCTATAATTTTGGCTGCGAAGAACTGCTGAATCGGGCGGGGAATTCAGCGCTGAGGGCCGGACCCTATTCAAGGAGGATCGCCTTTCTTGAAGCGCCTCTTCCCCTCTTCTACTGTCCGCCCCCCCGAAAAGAAGCAGTCCAAAAAGAAAAGAACCCGCTCCAGCGGCCCAAAAGAGACGGATCGAGAACGAAAGAGAGAATTCAGATGAGCGAAATCGAACGCGAAAGCATGGAAGTCGATGTTCTTTATGTGGGCGCCGGGCCCGCCAACCTTGCTTCCGCCTATCACCTCTTGAAGCGGATCGAAGCGTATAATGAGAACGCGGAATCCGAGGGGCGTGAACCCGTTGAGAGCCCCGTGATCCTGATCATCGAAAAGGCCGCGGGGGTGGGTGACCATCAACTCTCGGGTGCCGCGATCAATCCGAAAGCCTTCGAAGAACTGATGCCCGATTTCGTCGAGCAGGGCTTCCCCACCGAATACATATGCGATGACGCACAATTCATCGCCTTCACTCGCAACTATTCCATCAAATCCCCCATCTGCCCGCCCATGTTCCAGAAGAAGGGCTACCACGTCGCATCGGTCTCCAATGTGGCGAAATGGCTGGGCGAAAAATGCGAGGAGATGGGCGTCGAGATCTACCCCGGATTCGCGGCAGCCGAGATTCTGACGGAAGGCAGTCGAATCGTGGGCGTCCGGACGGGGGATATGGGTATCGACAAGGACGGCAAGCAGAAACCGACCTTCCAACCCGGGATGGATATTCTCGCGAAGATCACAATCCTGGGGGAAGGGGTGCGCGGGAGCCTGACGAAGCAGATCGTCGACCGATTCGATATGCACGGTGAGCATCCCCAGGCCTTCAAGACCGGCATCAAGGAAATCTGGCGCGTACGACCCGAAAAACACAAACCGGGCAGGGTCATCCATGGATCCCTCTTCCCGGATGCCTTCAAATCGCTCGACGGGATGTGGCTCTACGATATGAAGGATAACCTCGTTTCCTTTGGCTATGTGACATCCCTCGCTGCCAAGAGCCCGAATAGCGATCCACACCTGAACGCTCAGCGCTTCAAGACCATCCCCTTCATGCGAGACCTGCTGGAAGGAGGCGAGTTGATCCGCTACGGGGCCAAGGCCCTGCCGGCAGGCGGACTCTACTCCCAGCCCAAGCTCTATGCCGATGGTCTGCTTCTGGTTGGCGATAGCGCCAGCATGCTGAATATCATGAAACTCTCGGGAGTCCACCTCGCGGTGAAATCGGGAATGCTCGCCGCGGAGACGATTCTCGAAGCACTCAGCAAGGATGACTTCAGCGCGACGACTCTCGGAAGCTATAGCGAACGTTTCAGACAGAGTTGGGCCTACGAGGAACATCTGGAAGCGCGGGATTGGGAAGGCTCTGCGGATCTCTCTCCCCTCTACCTGATGGCCAGCATCCCGCTGATGCTTCTCACCGGCGGAAGGGGATTCCTGAAGAAAGTCCCCTTGCATCCCAGCCATGAAGCCATGAAGAAGATCTGGGAGCTCCCCCTATCCGAGCGCGAGAAGGAAGAGATCGAATTCGACGGGGTACTGACATTCAGCAAGGAGCACCTCGTGGGCTTCAGTGGCACCCAGCATGAAGCCGATCAGCCACCCCACCTGAAGGTGCTGGATCAGAATATCTGTGCGACGGCATGCGCGAGGGACTACGGCAACCCGTGCGAAAATTTCTGTCCCGCCGCGGTCTACGAGATGGTGGCCGATCCGGATGATTCGAATCGAAAGAAGCTCTTCATCCACCATGAAAATTGCGTGCATTGCAAGACCTGCGATATCGCGGATCCCTACCAGATCATCACCTGGACGACCCCTGAAGGTGGCGAAGGACCCGACTACAACCAGATGTAGTTTCGAGTGCACGCAGACTGGCCACGAAAGATGGATCGCCCCGGAAAGTTTTGCCTCCGCGGTGAGAATCCCGGAATGGTTCAGCTTTCGGCCGAGGCCTCGAGTGCACGCTCGATCCGAGCCTGATCCTCTTCATTCGCGGTAATGCGAAGGCTCCAATTCGGCGATTCGAGATCCAGGGGGAACTCTCGCCCCGCATCCCCCCTGATATGGGCGCCCGCCTCCCGGGCCAGCAGAACTCCGACTCGGCCGCGAATACTGACGCCGCCTTCTGCACTGGATGCGACGAGCCGCAGCCCAGCACAAACCCCGGGAATCAGCGGTGCGACAGCGATCGCACCCCCACAGGCCGGCTCCACCTCGAAACCCTCGGCTTCGAGGGCACGTAGCAATTTCCCTTCGAGGGTGTGGGAGACCAGGATTCGTCGACCATCGGCCCGCACCCGGATATCTCGTGCCTCACCGGCCCCCAAGATCCCCTGAACTCCATTCCCCACAGCTCCCCGGAAGACGATCCCCTCCTGGGGAACCGCCACCAGAGCGGCGTGAACCCGCCCCGCGAGCACCAGGCCTACGATCACCGCATAGGGGCCCGTCCCTTCGAGATAGGAACGCAGGGTTCCGTCGATTGGATCGATGATGACGGTTGCCGGAGCTTCCGAGGAGAAGAGCGAAACGCTGGGGGTATCCTCTTCGGCGGCAAGAGAACAGTCGGGAAAATCCTGCAGGAGCGCCTGCAGGATTTCTTCCTGCACGCGCAGATCTGCTTCGGTCAGGGCTTGTTTGACGGCCGACGACTCCGAGAGCTTGGGATGATTCTGCGCCCGCCCACGAAGAGCTTCCGCAATCTCTCCGGCTCGCCGGACGACCCCGGTCATACTGATCGAAAATCCTACCGGGTCGATCGGGTTCATCACTCGGGCTCCGGGAAACTGGCGGAAAGTGCGATCCCCTGACGTTGGGCAGGAACGCGGGAACCGGATCACCCCCCAAACTGACCGACGGTTCCCGCGCTCCCCTTTTTCAGTGGGTCGTCACGAATTACCTGCTTCGCTGCTCCTCATCTGAAGCCTGATTGCCCTGCCCGACATCCCATGATCGGGATCGGCTCCGGCTCTCAACCATCCAGCCTGCGGGCGAAAACCTCTCCATCGGAGGGATATCCGCCGTCAGCTACAGCCACTGGTTCCGCCACAATTCGGACACTTATAGCAAGCACCATTGCGGATCATGATCGAGCCGCAATCCATACAGGAAGGTGCATCCGCCTGGTTGATGAAACTCGAGTTCTCGTTCCCTTTCCCGGCGTCCGCACCGGAGCCCCCAGCGACAGCTCCCAGGACCTGAACCGATCGCTCCGAACTCTCCTCGGATTCTTCCGCATTCTCCGAACCGCCCTGGTCTTCTCCACTGATGAATCGATTCCCGATATATCTGAATACGTAATCGGTCACCGACTTCGCGATGGGAATCTCCCGGTTGTTCGTAAAACCCGAAGGCTCGAAACGCGTATGGCTGAATTTATCCACAAGGGCCTTCAGGGGGACACCGTATTGCAGGGCAATCGACGTCATCGTAGCGATGGTATCCATCAGGCCGGAGATCGTACTTCCCTCCTTGGCCATCCTGAGGAAGATTTCCCCCGGCTCCCCCTCATCGTACATGCCGACCGTGAGATAACCCTCGTGGCCCGCGATGGAAAATTTATGGGTGAAGGCCTGCCGCTCATCCGGGAGCTTTCTTCTTCGCGGACGATACTCGTCGAGATGCGTGACGTTCTCCGCCTTCTCTTCGATCCCGGAGTTCAGGGGCTGGGTCCGCTTGCTTCCATCCCGATAGACGGCCAGGGCCTTGAGACCCAGACTCCAACCCTCGGTATAGGCCTCGATCACATCGTCCAGCGTGGCTTCCTCGGGCAGATTCACGGTCTTGCTGATCGCCCCAGAGAGGAAGGGCTGAACGGCTCCCATCATCCGCAGATGCCCCATCCAGTGGATCGAGCGAACTCCGTTCTGGGGCCGGAAGGCACAATCGAAGACGGCCAGATGCTCGTCGGCGAGTTCGGGTGCGCCTTCGATGGTTTCATTCTCGTCCACGTAGGCGAGAATCGCCGCCACCTGCTCGTCGGAATATCCCAACTCTGCCAGCGCCATCGGAACGGTGTTGTTCACAATCTTGAGGAATCCGCCCCCGACGAGCTTCTTGTATTTGATCAATGCAATGTCCGGCTCGACCCCGGTCGTATCACAATCCATCATGAATGCGATCGTACCCGTCGGGGCCAATACCGTGACCTGGGCATTCTTGAATCCATGTTGGCGTCCCGCCTCGAGGGCTTCGTCCCATATATCTCGAGACGCCGACCCCAGATCCTCGCCCACCCCCTTCCCTTCCAGCGCTCGCGCCTCGTCCCGATGCATGCGAATCACTTCCAGGAAGGGCTTCCGGTTCATGCGATAGCGGGGAAAGGCTCCGTGACTTTCTGCGATTTCCGCGCTCGCCAGATAGGCCTGACCACACATGAGTGAAGTAATGCTGGCCGCCAGGCTGCGACCCTCATCACTATCATACGCTTTCCCCTGGGCCATCAGGAGGGCACCCAAATTGGCATATCCCAAGCCCAGGGGTCTGAAGAGATGGCTATTCTTCTCGATCGCCCGGGTGGGATAACTCGCGAAGTCGATCAGGATCTCCTGGGCGAGGATCGTCAGGGATACCGCCCGACGAAAATCTTCCACCTCGAAGTTTCCCACATCATCCCCGACGAAGGTCATCAGGTTCAGGCTGGCCAGATTGCAGGCCGTATCATCGAGGAACATATACTCCGAGCAGGGATTGCTCGAACTGATGCGACCCGAGGCCTTCACGGGATTCCAGCGATTGATCGTACTGTCGTATTGGATGCCGGGATCTCCACAGAGATGTGCGGCTTCCGCCATTTCCGTCAACAACCCCCGCGCCTGATGGGTCTCCGCAACCTCGCCACTCGTCACGGCTCGCGTCGACCAGGAGCCATTGGACTGGGCGGCGCGCATGAAGGCATCCGTGACCCGCACCGAGTGATTTGCGTTCTGGAAGAAGATCGAATCGTAGGCGCCGCCGGCCACATTGAAGCCACCGTCATAACCCGCATCGATCAGGGCCCAGGCTTTCTTTTCCTCATTCGCCTTGCAGTGGATGAACTCCCTGATATCCGGATGCGCCGCGTCGAGAATCACCATCTTTGCCGCTCGGCGCGTCTTTCCGCCCGACTTGATGACCCCCGCGAAAGCGTCGAATCCGCGCATGAAGGAGACGGGTCCCGACGCCACTCCACCACCCGCCAATTTCTCGCGGGAAGATCGGATCGAGGAGATATTCGTGCCCGCTCCAGAGCCTCCCTTGAAGAGCATCGCTTCCGTCTTCGCGAGGTTCATGATCGAATCCATGCTGTCTTCGACGGAATTGATGAAACAGGCGCTGGCCTGCTGGGGCACATCGTCTACGCCCAGGTTGAACCAGACGGGGCTGTTGAAAGCCATCTTCTGATGGATCAGCAGGAAGGTGAGCTCGTCGGAAAAGGATTGGGCGTCCTCGGACGTCGCGAAATAGCCGCCCTCGACTCCCCATTCGGTGATTCGGCCGACGACGCGACCGACCAGTTCCTTGACGCTGCTCTCGCGATCCGGCTCACCCAGATGACCGCGAAAATATTTCGAGACGACTACGTTGGTCGCGAGCTGGGACCAGGACGTCGGAATTTCCACCTCGGTCTGCTCGAAAAGTACCTCGCCTTTTTCATTGTTGATGCTGGCGGTTCTCAGCCCCCACTCGACACTATCGAAGGGGTCGGCACCCGCCTGGGTAAACCTGCGGGGAATTCGGAGTCCCTTCTTCTGCTTCTGCTTCTTCTTGTTTCGCTGCTTCGGCTGCTGAACTCCCGTGCTTCCCGGGTCGCCAATCGCCTGGCCTATGAGGTCCTTTCCCTCCCGAACACTCTCTGCGATTACCGCGTTATCAATGGCTCCACTTGCTTCGTTGGCTTCATGAACTTCCTTGCTCACGCTTCGACTCTCCTCTTCTTGTCGATGCGATTCGCTCGGTACTCAGGACTCGATTGGGGTAATTCCGCTCGAAGTTGTTCAGTGGAGGTCCTTCTCAAGTATTCATTCACCCCCGATACCGCGCCCATTTCCTTCGAAGCTCCCCGGACATTCTTCGGGTTCAGGGTCTTCCCTGAACTCTGGACTTCCTCCGAGTTCAGGACTTTTCCCAGTTCCGGACTTCCTCTGAAGATCCTCTGAATTCCAGAGCTGTTCAGAATATTTCCCGGACTTCGGTCCTCTTCAAACGGGTACTGGTGGTGAATCGTCGGATCCCCCTCAAACGCGATCAGCGGCCGGAATCCTCATCCTTGAATCCGTCCACCCCCGCCAACTATGCGGGAGCGGCGGCGATCGCCCCTATTCCCGGGGTCGATCGTCAAGGTATTGGTCCTCGGCTTCGCCATCCCTACGGTCGGGTTCTTATCCCCCTCCTCAGCGTGCGAAACGCGATCTTTATTCGATGATTTGATTGATGCCTGTCGGCTTTTTGCTTCGGCGTTTTCGGTCTTGATCGTTGGCCCGACGTCGTGGGCCACTGCCACTGGCCATTGTCCGCTTGATTTCCCGCTGCTCGTCCGCCGTCCGCGATATCACCCACTCCGCCCATTCGGCCTGATGTGGTTTTGAGATCGGCCCCCGAAATAGGCCTTCGTACTCGACGGCGTCGAGTTTCCCTTGAGCCGTCTCCGTTCTTCGCTCTCTTCTCGGCCTTCTCGGCCTTCTCGGC
>CAYTAT010000004.1:26820-112651 GCA_964435795.1 uncultured Spirochaetaceae bacterium | reverse complement strand
CTTCTCGGCCTTCTCGGCCTTCTCGGCTCAGATGAGGGGGGCGCCGGACATCCCGGCGCCCCCAAGTCCGAGCCAAGCTATTCCCGCCTGGCATCGGACTCGCGTCCCTCCTCGCAACCGCCTAGTTGCGACCCCCCCAGGCTACAGGAGGAACGTCACATCCCCTTGTGGGATCAGAATGCGTCGGCGGGATCCCGGCGTCAACACCTATCCCCACAAAATATTGGGGTTCAGACACTATTTGACCACAACCCCTTGTGGCTCACGGGCCATCGCCCCCCGGGTCTCCGGAGCCTCTGCTCACCCATCCACGACAGCCATCGGGGAGGCCATTGCCTCGCACCGGCGACTCTCGCGCAACCGAAAATCCAGCGATCCCCTGGGTTCCGTCGCCCCCTGCCCTTTCAGTCGGGCAGTCCGGTAAAACGGATTCCCAGCCCCTCGGGCGACTTGTAGCGAATGTTCATTCCGATCAGCAGCGCTGTCATTTCTTCCACGATCCGGGCATTTGCCAGCGGACCGCCGTCGACCCCGCGCAGTCCGGGAATCAAGGGACAGAGTGCCATGACGCGCTCACGGGCGGCCTTCTTGCCGGAGATCACCACGTCGCACTCGACGGCTTCATCGAGTTCTCGCAGCCGATGCGCCGAGACATTCTGAAAAGCCGAGACCACTTCGACCTCGGGCGGCACCAGGGATTTCACCAACTCCGCCGCTGAGCCCTGCCAGATCCCCACGGTACGCACCGCACCATCCCCCACCGCCGTCGCCAGGGGAACCGCCATCGAAACCACGATCTGACCGGCTTCGAGAACTTCCCGAATCGATTTGATGGTTCCCGCAGTATGCTCGAAGGGCACGGAAACGATCACGATTCGAGCCTGTGCGGTGGCCTCGGGATTCTCGCAGCCAACCACGTCGGCAGCGGGAACCGCTTGGCGCACCTCTTCGGCCGCTGCCAGCGCCCGATCGCTCTTGCGCGATCCGATCACGACGCGCCGACCCGCCTTCGCGAAACGAAGTGCGAGCCCCAGGCCCTGATCCCCCGTTCCGCCTAAAATTGCGATTCCCTCGGTATTCTCATCCGCCATGGCGCCTACCCTAGCCCGCTTGCCCGACGCCGAGAAGGGATGGCCCCGTGAATCATTGCGCCCGCATCAGGCCTCGGGAGCGACGCCATCGGCGAGAGCGCGCAGGCGCTCGAATGAGTAGATGCCCGTCGCATGCCCGTCGCTCCAGTCAATCGAGATCGCATAGCGCCCGACGGCCGAAATCCGCGTCGGATGGACGTCCGGGGGAATGCTTTCGGGCTCGAGCTTGGACTTCCCCGTCCACTCATCGACACAGAGGGCACAAACGCATGAAAGCCTCAAATTCCGTACGTCGAAGCGACTTTTGAAACCGTCCGCCCAGTCGATCCCCAACTTCCGGGGCCCGATCTGCCGAATTTCGAGCGGCCTGATGCGATCCTGGGAACTCATGCGCGCCCGAAACTAGCCCGCGGAATTCCAGAAAGCCCGCGGGCCCCGGGCGACTCCCCGCATCCCGGAGTTCGCGGGAGCGGTCTGATTCGAGGGAACTTTCGCGCATCATTCGGGCTAGGATTGCAAGCGGGTCGCGACGCGAAATCAGGGGGAAGGATGGCCGACGAAAAAGTCAAACCGAAGCTCGCCGCCACGATCATGCTGCTGCGGGATTCAGCCGACCAACTCGAGGTCTTCATGGTGGAACGGCATCACCGGATCGATTTTGCGACCGGGGCCCTGGTATTTCCCGGAGGAAAAGTCGAAAACGCCGATCGGGGGGACTCGATGCGGGCCTATTGCGATGGCGTAGAAGATCTCGACGACGACGCCATCACGGTCCGGGTCGCGGCCATTCGCGAGACCTTCGAGGAATCCGGGGTCCTGCTCGCCCGGCCCCGGGGTGAAGCCGGACTCCTGGGCGCGGAAAGGCTGGCTCGAATCGAAGCCGGGCATCGGGATGCCCTGCAGACCGATCGGGAGGATCTGCGCCAGGTGGTGGAGAGCGAGGCGCTGACCCTGGCCTGTGACCAGTTGATCCCCTTCGCCCATTGGATCACGCCGGATATGCTCCCCAAGCGTTTCGATACCCATTTCTTCCTGGCTGCCGCACCCATGGACCAACTCGCGCTGCATGACGGCGGCGAATCCGTCGACTCGGTCTGGACGACCGTGGAGGACGCCCTCGAGGCCGAGGCCGAGGGCCGGCGGACCCTCGTCTTTGCCACCCTGGCCAACCTGCGAAAGCTGGGCCGCAGCCACGACGTGAACCAAGCCATCGAGAGGGCGCGAGACGCTCGCATCACGACCGTATTGCCCTGGGTGACCAAGGATGACGAAGGCGAATTGATGCTCTGCATTCCCGAGGAGGCGGACTACGGCATGGTCGCGGTGCCCCTGGCTGGAATCCGGGGGTGATCAAGAGCGGGCGGACCCGCCTACGAAGTTGGTACCCTGGATCCCATGAAGGCTCATGAACTCGAAGCGGCCGCCCAGGTGGCGGAACGCGCCTGCGACCTCGCGCGACGGGAAATCCTTTCGCGCTTCGGAAAAACCGGGGTGAGCTTCAAGGCGGACGGCTCTCCGGTCACCGAGGCGGACCTGGCAGCCGAGAAGACAATCCGTCGCGTACTTCTGGAGAGCTACCCCGAGTTCGGAATCCTCGGGGAGGAATTCGGCGAGGAGAATGCCGATGCCGGCAGCGGTCGACCGCATTGGATCGTGGATCCGATCGACGGCACGATTTCCTTTTCCCGGGGAATTCCCCTCTTCGGAACCCTGATCGCCCTCCTGGAGGAGGGCGAACCCGTACTCGGCCTGATCGACCTGCCCGCTCTCGACCAGCGATATCTCGGCTGGAAATCCGGCGGATGCCGACGAAACGGCCAACCCGTCCGAGTTTCCGAGGCCGACGATCTGGGCCGCTGCATCGCGTCCATGGGCGATGCGATCTGCTTCGACTTCTCGGGCCGAAGCGAGGTCCTGGCCCGACTGCGGAGCAAGATCCCGTTGCTGCGCTCGTATACCGATGCTTTCGGACATGCGATGGTGCTCTCGGGCGCCCTCGACGTCATGGTCGATTGCGATCTGAACCCCTGGGATGCCGCCGCCACTCAACTCCTGGCCATCGAGGCGGGAGGAGCCTGCGAGACGCGAATCGGCGCCCGAAACAAGCTCGACCTGATCTTCGGAAGCCCCGCCCTCGTCGAGCAGATCCTGGACTTCTTCGATTCGGCGAGCGACGTTTCGGACTGAAAGGCCCGCCGCGCCCCGGGCATGGGTTGCGCTATCGTGGGCGCCCTGTGAGTCCGCCAACCCCCGGTGACCGCTCCGCTCCCGGGAAATGCGCGGTCACGAACCCAGACCCTTGAGTCGAGGCCCGGTGGCCGTATCGCGGTGATCGGTTTCGAAAATTCCGCCCCGGAGCGGGAGCGCCACGCGCCTCGACCTGAAGATCGAGAAGGATCCAGCGATATGAGTACCCCGAACCACCCCACCCTCGAAGAAGCCAAAGAGCTGCTCGAGGCGGCCACTTCCCTACTCGAGCTCGGGGTGGACGCAGCCCGGAAACTGAGCGAATCCGGGAAACGGATCGACGACCACCAGGTGACGACCGAGCGCATCGCCTATGCGGCGACGGAGGCCATCGCGGCCCACGAGGTCATCGCCTCCATCGAGGAGATTCGAGCCGAAGGCCGCAGCAATTCGCAGCTCGAACTCATGGCCACCGGAGCCGTCGGACTCCTCGTCGCTGGACTCCGCGGCCGCCTCTTCGAGTCCGCCGACGACCTCGGACTCGGAGACGCAAGCGTCGAAGCCTGCTTCCCCGCGCAACTTCGCAACCTGCTGAGGCGCGCGACCAGCGAGTCCCTATGTCGCGAGGTGGGGGAACACGTCATCGCCACGCGCGGAGTCAACGACCACCCCCTCGACGAAATGCACGAGCAGGTTCGCGAGCAGGTTCGTGAATTCGGGGCCAACGAGGTCATGCCACGCGCCGAATCGATCCATCGCAACGACGAACTCGTGCCCGAGGAGTTCATCTCGAAGATGGCCGAGCTCGGCTTCTTCGGCCTCTCGATCCCGGAGGAATACGGTGGAGTCGAGATGGGAAACCTGGCCATGATCCTCACCACGGAGGAATTATCCCGCGCTTCCCTGGCGGCCGCGGGCTCCCTGATCACACGGCCCGAGATTCTCGCCAAGGCATTGCTGGGCGGTGGTAGTGAAGAGCAGAAGCGCGAGTGGTTGCCCAAGCTCGCTTGCGGGGAGTTGATGGTGGGAATTTCCGTCACGGAGCCCGGCATCGGTAGCGACGTCGCTGGGGTGCGCTGTCGCGCCGAACGCGCCAGCCTCGACGGAGTCGAGGGCTGGCGGATCGACGGGCCCAAGGCCTGGTGCACCTTTGCCGGCCGCGCCGATGTGCTGGCCGTCCTCTGCCGCACCGATCCGGATCTCAGCAAGGGTCAACGCGGTCTCTCCCTCTTCATCGTCCCCAAGGAATCCTTTACGGGTCATCTTTTCGAGACCGTGCAACCCGGGGGCGGGAAGCTCTCGGGCAAGGCGGATGCGACTCCCGGCTACCGGGGCATGCACTCCTTCACCCTGCAATTCGAGAATTATTTCGTCCCCGCCGATCATCTGGTCGGCGGCGAAGCCGGAGAGGGTCGGGGTTTCTACCTGCAGATGGCCGGCTTCGCGGCCGGCCGACTGCAGACGGGGGGTCGGGCGTGCGGGCTCTCCCAGGCGGCCCTGGAGGAGACCGCAAAATACGTGGTCGACCGGATCCAATTCGAGCGACCGATTTCCGATTTCCAGCTCACTCGATATACGCTCGGGAGAATGGCCTTGATGCTTGCCGGGGCCAGGGCCCTCACCTATGCCGCGGCCCGGGCCTTCGACGAAGACGAGCGCAGTGCGGCTCCCCTGGCCGCCCAGGCCAAATTGCTGGCCTGCGACGTGGCGGTGGCGGTCACCCAACAGGGGCAGCTGATGCACGGCGGCTGGGGCTACGCCGAGGAGTATCCGATCAGCCGCTACGTGGTGGATGCCACGGTGCTGCCCATCTTTGAGGGCGTCAAGCCGATCCTGGAACTCAAGGTGATCGGCCGGGCCCTGCTCGCCGGCTGAGGAAGCTTCTGGAAGTCCGGGGCCGGAGCCTTCAGCCCCCTTCCAGAAAGGCCTCGAGAACCCTGATCATCGGCTGGACATCCTCGGTGCCCGCCATCTCCCGACACGAGTGCATGGCGAGCAGCGGATTGCCGACGTCGACGGCTCGAATTCCGATCTGTGCCGAGGCGATCGGTCCGATGGTCGAGCCGCAGGCCAGATCGCTTCGGGTCACGAATTGCTGGGGCTTCACATCGACGCTCCGGCAGAGTGCGGCCAGGCGTCCCGCAGTGTCGGCATCCGTCGCGTAGGCCTGATTGGCATTGGTCTTGATCACCGGCCCGCGACCCACCACCGGCTGGTGACCCTGCTCGTGCCGATCCGCGTAATTCGGATGAATCGCGTGGGCCATATCCACGGAAACCAGTTGCGAGAGCGCCAGGGCCCGGGACAGTCCCTGGGGCTCTCCACCCTTGTATCCGGATTCGAGTCGCTCCAGGACATCGGAAAGAAAGCTCCCGGCGGCTCCCGCGGCGCTGCGACTTCCGACCTCCTCGTGATCGTAGAAGACGACAACCCGGGTGAATGGCGCCTGGCCCCGGGCGCTGGTGCGCTTGAGAGCCGAAAGGATGGCGTGGCAGGAGGCCAGATTGTCGAGCCTCGGGGCGCTGATGAATTCGCCCCGGGAGCCGATAACACCCGAGGGCTGAGTGTCGTAGGTCATCAGATCGAAAGAGAGCACCTGGTCGGGAGAAGTCACGGAAAGGCCCTGGGCTCGCAATTCGGTGGCCAGGAGTTCCCGAATCGGCGGCGTATCGTCGAGGCCCAGGAGCGGCACCATATGCTCCTGGGGATTGACCTTCAGCCCCTGCTCTCGAATTTCCCTGAAGAGGTGAATCGCGAGGTTGGGGATCCGAAGCATGGGACGGGCAAAGTCGATCAGAACCGTCCGAATCCCGTCGGGATGATCCACGCTGACCCGCCCCGCCAGGGAGAGGTCGCGATCGAGCCAGGAATGGAGCAGAACGCTTCCATAGGGCTCAACGGCCAGTTGCCGATAGCCATGGGCCGAAACATCCGGCTGGGGTTTGAGCCGGAGATTGGGCGAGTCCGTATGGGCGCCCAGGATCCGAAAGCCACCCTCGCCGGGGGATACGGCACCCACCTGAAAGGCCGCGATACTGCCCTCGTTACGAACCACGTAGCAACAGGCACCGGGACCGTGATCCCAGAGGTCGCCCTCACGAACCCGCGCGAAACCAGCTGTCTCCAGGCGGGTGACCGTCTCGGCTACGGCGTGGTAGGGAGTGGGTGACCGGTCGATAAAAGCCAGCAGGTCCTGGACGGTATCAGGCATACCCGGAACATAGCGGGCCTGGAGGCTCGCCGACCCGAGGAAGCGAAATCCCGCGGTTCAACCGAGTTGTTCTCGGCCGCGTTTCATCACCCTCTTGCGCGCCGCCGAGAGATCCTGGCCCGAAACCGACCGAAGCTGACTCCGGTTGGCCTCCGTCTCGATGCGACGACCCTCCTCGTAGGAGGCCGCGAAGCCGCGATCGATCACGTCCTTGTAGTTCATGACGAGTTCCGGCTGGCAGGAAATCATGTCCCGGGCCAGTTCTCGACAGGTCTGCATCAGGGCGGAGGGCTCGACCACCCGATTGAGCAATCCCCAATCCATCGCCTGCTGAGCGCCCAGGAAGTTGCCCGTGAGCGACAACTCCTTGGCGCGATAGAGCCCCACGACCCGAGACAACTTCTGGCTGAGCCCCCAGCCGGGCATGATCCCGACCCGGGCGTGGGTATCCGCAAAGCGCGCATTCGTCGATCCGATCAGAACGTCGCAGGCCAGGGCGAGTTCGAAGCCACCCGTCACCGCCACTCCGTTGATGGCCCCGATGATGGGGCGATCGAAGACCTCCAGGGCCAGAGCGGGATTGGCGCTGGAGCCGCTGGTGCTGGGAATTTCCTCTCCGGTATCGGTCTCGCCCGCGAGTTCCTTCAGATCCAGACCGGCCGAGAAGGCCCGCTCACCCTGACCCGTCAGTATCACGACCCGGATCTCCGGATCGGCGGCCAGGTCCTCGAAGGCCTCGGCCAGCGCAATCCGAAGCCCGGCAGAGAGCGCATTCATCGCCCGGGGACGGTTCATGGTCAGGGTCGCGATGCCCTCTTTCTTCTCGACGATCAGGATCTCTTCGGCCATCCCGTGCCACCTCCCTCTATTGATTCAAGGGAGCATATCGAAGAAGCACGCGGGAATATGCTGAAAATCCCCCCGGGCCCCCGGGGACGGCGGAAGAGATCGGCGACTCCTGCTAGGGGCCGCTGACCGCAGAATCTCCCCGCTCGCCCGTGCGAATTCGCAGGGCGTCTTCCACGGGAAGGACGAAGATCTTGCCATCCCCGATCTTTCCCGTGTAACAGGTCTCCTGGAGAGCCACTACGACCTTCTCGGCCATCTCATCCTCGGTCACCACCTCGACCTTGATCTTGGGCAGGAAATCAACCACGTATTCGGCACCTCGATAGAGTTCCGTATGCCCCTTCTGTCTTCCGAAACCCTTGACTTCGCTGACCGTCAGACCCATCACGCCGATCTTGTTCAGGGCCGCTTTGGCTTCGTCGAGTGTAAAGGGCTTGATGATTGCTTCGATTTTCTTCATGGCCAGTTCTCCTTGCTTGGGTCCATTCAGGACCGGCGATCGGGAATAGTCGTCCGCTACGCCGTGAGCCAAACCGATCCTCTCGGAATGGCTCACGGCTCGTAATCAGCGGTTCTCCGTGGCGAGAGAGGTGGACGGCGACGAACCGAGAGCAGGAGCCCTGCCCACGTTTGCATCGGCCGACCTCGAGATGGGGATGATCTCCCAGGCGTGCATGCCGTGCTCGCCCAGGTCCAGACCTTCCAACTCCTCTTCTTCGCTAACCCTCAGACCCAGCGTCACCTTGATCACGCCGAAGAGCGCGGAGGCGCATGCGATGGTGAAGAGACCGTAGGCGGCGACCCCGACGAATTGAATCCACAGGCTGTGCTCGGGATTGGTGGAGAAGATGCCTACCGCCAGCGTTCCCCAGATTCCGCAGACGAGGTGCACGGAGGTCGCCCCCACCGGATCGTCCAGCTTGAGGCGATCAAATGCGATGACCGAGAAGACCACCAATGCACCCGCGACAGCGCCCACGAGGATGGCGGAGAGGGGGTTGATGACATCCGCTCCAGCCGTGATTCCCACCAATCCGGCGAGAATGCCGTTGAGGGCCATCGAAAGATCGGGTTTGAACGAAACGAATGAATAGGCCGCGATCGCTCCCAGGCCGCCGGCTGCGGCGGCGAGACAGGTCGTGACCAACACGAATGAGGTAATCGCCGGATCGGCGGAAAGAACGGAGCCCCCGTTGAAACCGAACCATCCGAGCCAGAGGAGGAAGACGCCGATGGTGGCGGAGGGCATGCTGCTTCCCGGAATCGGGGTCATGCTTCCATCCTTGGCGTACTTGCCCAGACGGGGCCCCAGGAAGAGAATGCCGACCAGGGCTCCCCATCCGCCCACCGAGTGAACGAGGGTCGAACCGGCAAAATCGTAGAATCCCATGCCGTCGAGCCAGCCCCCGCCCCACTTCCAGGAACCCGCGATGGTATAGACGAGTCCCACGAAGAATACCGAGAAGAGCATGAAGGAATTCAACTTGATTCGCTCGGCGACGGCGCCCGACACGATGGTGGCGGCCGTGGCCGCGAACATGGCTTGGAAGAGAAAATCGGTCCAATAGGTATAGCCGCCATCCGCATAGGCGGGCGTATTGGCCGCCGCATCGAAACCCGCCCCCAATCCGAAGCCCGCGAAACCCAGGAATCCGTTGAATTCACCGGGATACATGAGATTGAAGCCGCAGATGTAGTAGGTGAGGATTCCGGCACAAACGATGAAGAGATTCTTGAATAGAATATTCACCGTATTCTTGGCCCGGGTCAGGCCCGTCTCCAACATCGCGAATCCCAGGTGCATGATGAAGACCAATGCGGTCGCCAGCATCATCCATAGATTATTCGCAGTAAAGAGTCCCGCGCCCGTCCCCTCCTCGGCCAATGCGAGTGAAGGCAACGCGAGAATCACGACAAAAAGTGCACTCAAGATCTTTCGAAACATGATTTTCTCCACGATTTGAGAGGGCCAACCCAGCGGTCGTCATGCTCGCTGGACCTCTTTATTTTTTCCGGATCCGGACAACCGGGTTGACGCCCCGGATCGTTGCTCGACGGAAGAGCTTTCATGGAGGCTGTTTCTGCAACGACTGTGCCAAGCCGCAACTCGAAGTCGGCGAGCAACTTGCGGCCAACCCGGGCGGATTTCGGCACATACCCGGTGATCTGTTTTCCGCACACCCGGGGCGCATGCCCGATCGAAAGTCAGGCGTGACCACTTTTTCAGCAAATGCGAGACGGGATCCGGGCAGCGGGCGCCCGATCGACCGGCAGTTCGAAGCCCGGCGACGATTTCTCGCCACAGCGGGGGATCGGATCCCGGCGAGCCCCGCCCCGGGGAATCATGCGGGCTAGCATCTGCTCCTGCCACGACATCAGCCATTCCATCAGCCATTCGAGGACTGCCATGACTCAACTGCCCCTGCCCGCCGTGGCGCTTGCCGCCACACCGCGTCGCCGCGCCGAAACCCTGAAACTGGCCCGAGAGATCGAGGAGCGGGGCTACGCGGGTATCTACTGTGCGAGCGTGGGAGACGGCCTCGGACTCTGCCTCGCATTGGCGCTGGAAACCCGCAGCATCCCCTTCGGCACGGCTATCGCCAACCTCTACACACGCGCAGCGAGCGACTACGCGGCCACGACGGCCCTGATCCAGGAACTCTCCGGCGGCCGCTTTCGCTTCGGGGTGGGGGTCAGCCACGCCCCGCTGCTGAAACAACTGGGCGTCTCGGGGGGGCGGCCCCTGGCCGATATGCGTCGCTTCGTCGAGGATTGGCGAGGCACGCCGCGGACGGGCGACCAGCCCCCGCTGATCGTCGCCGGATTGCGAAAGAAGATGGTGGCCCTGGCGGGGGAACTCGGCGAGGGCGTGATCTTCGCCAACGGAGCTCGCTCCCATATGAGCGACTCCCTGGCGGGAGTCGCCGGAAAGGCAGCCGGCGAGGATTTTTTCGTCGGCGACATGATTCCCACCTGCATTTCCGAGGATCGGGCGGCGGCCGCGGCGGTCAATCGACGGACCCTCGGTTTCTACGTGAGACTGCCCAACTACCGCAATTATTGGAAGGAAGCGGGCTACGCAGAGGAGATGCAGGCCATCGAGAAAGCCCTGGCCGCCGGAGAAAAGGATCGGATTCCCGAATTGATGAGCGATGCCTGGCTGGCGGACTGCACCCTCTACGGCCCTCCCGAAGAAGTGCTCGAGGGACTCGCCGCGTGGTACGACGCGGGAATCAATACGCCGATTCTCGTGCCCTCATCGGCGGTGGGCAATCAGATGAAGGCCTTCGAGGAACTCTTCGATCTCTTCGATCGCGCGTGATACCCTGGGGGTCCGCCGCGGCCCAGGCGCCCGGCGAGCGGGGCGGGAAAGGGTTTCCGATGGACCGTACGCGATCGCTGCGAGAAGTTCTGAACGAGTTGCATGCGGCCCTGGAAGAGTCGCCGGAGATCGAGGCCGAGGGGCGGGAAGCTCTGCGCCAGGCCTCGGCGGAGATCGCGGCGGCCCTCGACGAGCCCGACGGAGCGCGAACCGAATCGCTTCGCGTTTCCCTCGAGCGCGCTCTGGAGCGTTTCGAACGCTCCCACCCCAAACTCACGTCGATCGTCGGGCGCATCGCGGACGCCTTGAGCGACCTCGGCATCTGAGCCGGACGCATCCCTCGCATCGGGGAGGTCGGCCCCTTGCGCCAGACGGCCGGTCCGCCCCATGCGTGATGCCCCGAACGCCCCATCCGTGCCCCGCTAGGGGGCGCCCGCGCCCTGATCCCTCAATAGCCCCTCCTGGGCGACCGAGATCACGAGCCGCCCGTCCTCGGTGAAGAAGCGGGCCGTCGCGAAACCCCGTGAATTTGACATGGATGGGCTCTCGTGGACGTAGAGGAGCCAGCGGTCCGCGCGAAAGGGTCGATGGAACCACATGGCATGATCGAGACTCGCGATCTGCAGCCCCTCATCGTCCATCGCCATTCGATGCGGCCGGATGGCCGTATCGAGGAGCGTCATATCCGACGCGTAGGTGGCCACGCAGGGGTGAATCAGGGCATCGTCGGGGAGTTCGCCATCGGCCCGAACCCAGACCCGCCAATAGGGCTCCTGCAATATGCGGCCCGAATAGTCGGTGGGGTCGACGGGGCGGGAGTCCAGGGGCTGCGGTCTGCGCATCCAATCATCCACTTTTTCGCCGCGCGCCTCCATCGCCTCGAGCATCTCCTGCCAGGTCGGCAAGGAGTCGGGCGACGGCGAGGGAGGCATCTCGGCCTGGTGTTCGGCTCCCCCCTCCTCCACCTGGAAGGATGCCGCCAGGGCGAAGATCGCCTTCCCATGCTGAATCGCGGTGACCCGACGCGTCGTAAAACTGCGCCCATCCCGAAGTCGATCCACCTGGTAGAGGATCGGCACGCGGGGATCGCCCGGGCGCAGAAAATAGGAGTGCAGGGAATGAATGTGACGCCCCTCGACGGTTCGTCCCGCCGCCACCAGGGCCTGGCCGGCCACCTGCCCTCCGAATACCCGCTGTTTCTCCTCCTGGGGACTGCGGCCCCGAAAGAGATTCAACTCCAATTCCTCGAGATCGAGTATTTCCAACAGACCTTTGAGAGCCACCTGCATGAACGTCCGCCCGACTTCAGAAGCTTGAGAATCGACGGCCGCATGATACGGGATTCAGCCCTGCCCCGAAAAGCATTTGCCCGGCACAATCTGCGACCTTCCCGGGACCCGCCTGGCAGCTACATTCCAGGGGCTTCGGACGTCCCCGGGGTCGTGAACCGGTCGTCACAGCGACAGACCAAGGAGCCAATTTTCGCAATGCCCTCCCCCACCGAGAGACTCAGGGCCCTGCTCGCCGAATCGAAATTGCACGTCATGCCCTGCTGTTTCGACGCCCTTTCCGCCCGCCTCATCGCAGAGGCCGGCTTCCAATTGACGTTCATGAGCGGCTTCGCGGTCAGCGCCGCCCGGCTGGGACTGCCCGATACGGGGTTGATCTCGTATGGCGAGATGCTCGATCAAGGACGAAATATCTGCGAGGCCGTCACCATTCCCGTGATCGGTGATGCGGATACGGGCTACGGAAATCCGGTCAACGTCAAGCGAACGCTGCGCGGCTACGCGGCCTCGGGCTTCGCCTGCGCGATGATCGAGGATCAACTCGCCCCCAAGCGATGCGGCCATACCCGGGGCAAGGAAGTGGTTTCCCGGGAGCAGGCGCTCACGCGGGTGCGGGCCGCCGTCGACGCCCGGGAGGAAGGGGCGGATCTGCTGGTGATGGCGCGCACGGATGCACGCCACGGCGAGGGCTTCGAGGAGGCTCTCTACCGCTGCCGCGCCTTCGCGGACCTGGGAGCCGACATCACTTTTCTCGAGGCGCCGCGTTCGGAAGCGGAAATGGAGAGGCTCTGTCGCGAAATACCGGGGCCGAAAATGGCCAATATGGTGGAGCAGGGGGATTCGCCAACGCTTTCGCCCCCGCGCCTGGAGGCCCTGGGCTACGCGATCGCCGCCTATCCCCTGAGCCTGCTCTCCGTCGCGATCCGGGCGATGCGAGGCGCCCTGGAGGATCTCGAAGCGGGCCGACCCGTGAGCGGCATTCTCGACTTCGAGGAATTGCGCGAGATCGTCGGTTTTCCGGAATACGATCGCGAACAGGCCCGCTACGCGGGCGAATCCCGGGACGCATGAACTCCGGGGTGCCACCCGCGGCCAGTTGTGGATCCGCGCAACGCCGGAAAAGCCCGGAAAGCGGGGCCGAGGAGGGAATTCCCGCCTGCGCCGGGTCGACGCCTCGAAGCCTCGGATATCCTCTGCGCCCATGAAACGAGCTGAAAAAGCGCTGCGGATCCGAAGCATCCTGGAGGATCTGCATCCGCGACCGGCAATTCCCCTGAAGCATCGCGATCCCTTTACCCTGCTCGTCGCGGTGGTGCTCTCGGCGCAGTGCACCGACGAACGGGTCAACCAGGTTACCCCGGCTCTCTTTGCGGCCGCCGACACCCCGGAGCAGATGTCGCGCCTGGGAATCCCGAGGATCCAGACCCTGATCCGTTCCTGCGGCCTCGCGCCCTCCAAGGCTCGAAATATTTCGGCGCTTTCCAAGCGCCTGGTCGAGGAATTCGGGGGCCGAATACCCGACGACTCCCCCTCCCTGGAAAGCCTGCCGGGCGTGGGCCACAAGACCGCCGGGGTGGTGCTCGCCCAGGCTTTCGGACAACCCGCCTTCCCGGTGGACACGCATATTCACCGCCTTGCGGCACGCTGGGGGCTCTCGAATGGGCATAGCGTGGAACGCACGGAGAGAGACCTGAAGGCCGTCTTCCCCGAATCGGCCTGGTCCTGGTTGCATCTGGCGATGATCTATTTCGGGCGCGAGCACTGCCCGGCTCGCGGCCACGACCTCACGCAATGCCCCATCTGCTCGTGGGCTGCGAGTGCCAGGCGAATCCGCGACGAGGCCCGGGCCGGCGGCGGCGGACCCCGTTCCATGGCCAGGGCGAGCGAGGGGAGTACGGCGCGCAAGAAGAAGCGCTAAAAGAATCCGACCGGAGCCCTGAGTTCAGGCGGGGGCGGCCCGCCGAATCAGGACCACCCGATCCAGCAACTCCGGGGCCACGGGGGCATCCACCTCCAGGATCTCGATGCGCCTGCCCACCACCTGCACCAGCCGCAGACCCCGATCCGTCGTCACGAATCCCTTGGCGCGCAGCAGGCCGGGCCGGCTGAGAGCCGCTTCGAGCCCCTCGCTGCTGAGGCCGGGCGGCACCCGCCAGACCTCGGTTTCGAAAGCCTCATGGCTATGGGGCCGCGCCGCCGGGGCGGGGCCACTGCGATCGATCTCGTCGGCGGACGGGGGGAAGAGCAGTTCGGGCTCCAACTCGCCGCGAATGCAGGGGACCTCGGGAGCCTCGGGCTCGATTTCTCGCAAGCGACCGCGCGCCACTTCCAACTGAGCAGCGTCCAGCAGGTCGATCTTGTTCAGCACGATCAGATCCGCGCTGGTGACCTGATCCGTGAAAGTGCCCTCGAGATCTTCGCCCCGGGCGAGTTGCTCGGCATTGACGACCACGACCGCCATATCGTCTCCGATCCAACGGCAGACGGGTTCGCGCCAGAAATTCAGTTGGGTGTCGAAAGGCAGGGCCACCCCGGAGGTCTCGATGATGACCCGGTCGGGTCTCACCTTTTCCTGGAGATCCTGCAGCGTGACGAGAAGGTCGTCGGAGAGTTCACAGCATACGCAGCCCCCCTCGATCTCCACGTAGGCCTCTCCTCCCCGGCCCAGCAGGGCGCGATCGATCCCCAATTCGCCGAGTTCATTCGAGACCAAGGCGACCCGCACCCCGGACCGCACGGCATCGTCCAGGAGCCTCCGGATCAGAGTGGTCTTGCCGGAGCCCAGAAATCCGGACACCACCAGGGCCGGGACCTTCTTCGGCGCTCGCTCTTCGTTAACTTCGCTCATCGGATTCCACCAATAGGGCATCCGGAGCGGAACGTCACTCGAGATCCGGGAGGAAGATCCATGACCGAGTATGATTACGACCTCTTCGTCATCGGCGCGGGCTCTGGCGGCGTGCGGGCAAGCCGCCTCTCCGCCTCCTTCGGGGCGAAAGTGGCCGTGGCCGAAGAGCGCTTTCTGGGGGGCACCTGCGTCAATGTGGGTTGCATTCCGAAAAAGCTGCTCGTCTACGCCTCGGCGTTCCGAGAGGAGTTGGAGCAGGCCCAGCAGGGCTACGGCTGGTCCCTGGCTGAGCCCCGCTTCGATTGGGCGACCCTGATCGCCCATAAGAATACGGAAATCGAGCGGTTGAACGGTGTCTACGCTCGTCTCCTCGACGCCGCGGGGGTCGAGCGCATCGAGGGGCGCGCGACCCTGGTGGATCCCCATACGGTATCCGTCGCGGGCCAGCGCATCCGCGCTCGCCACATTCTGGTGGCCACGGGCAGCCGTGCCCATCGCCCAGCGGAAATCGAGGGCATCGAGCATGCCATCACCTCCGACGAGGCCTTCTATCTCGAGCGGCTGCCCGAGAGGGTGGCGGTGGTGGGCGGCGGCTATATCGCCGTCGAATTCGCGGGGATCTTCCACGGCCTGGGGGCGGAAGTCTGTCAACTCTATCGGGGCCCCCTATTCCTGCGCGGCTTCGACGATGATCTACGCCTGCATCTCGCCGAGGAAATGCGCATGCGGGGGATCGATCTCCGTTTCGACCGGGTCCCCACGCGAATCGAGGCGACCCCGAACGCCATCCGGGCCACCCTGAACGACGGCAGTTCGCTGGAAGCCGAGCAACTTCTCTGCGCCACGGGGCGCCTGCCAAACTCCTCCGATCTGGGCCTCGAAGAAGCGGGAGTCGAACGAACGCCCCAGGGTGCCATCGTGGTGGACGAGCACTCCCGGACCTCCGTGCCCAGCATCCATGCGATCGGTGACGTGACAGATCGCATCAATCTGACCCCCGTCGCGATTCACGAGGCCGTCTGCCTGGCGAATACCCTCTTCAATGATCGACCCCTGGTGCCGAGCCATACGAACGTACCGGCGGCGGTCTTCAGCCAGCCCCCGATCGGCACCGTCGGACTGACCGAAAGCGAGGCCCGGGAACACCACGGCGAAGTGGATGTCTACCGTTCTCGCTTCCGCGCCCTCAAGCAGACCCTCACGACATCGGAATCCCGGATGCTGATGAAATTGGTCGTCGATGCGAAGAGCGACCGGGTATTGGGGCTGCATATGGTGGGCCATGAAGCCGGGGAGATCGTCCAGGGTTTCGCGGTCGCGCTGAAGGCGGGGCTCCGCAAGGCGGACTTCGATGCCACCCTCGGCATCCATCCCACGGCGGCCGAGGAATTCGTCACCCTCCGGGAGAAAGTATCCGAAAGCTGATCCCGACCCCCATGGGATGCTGCAGGACTCAGCCGCCGGGTTCCGAACCCTTGAGAATCCGATCGTAAACCCCCCGAATCGCGTCCGTATGCTCTCGGTAGTCGCGCAGGAAGGATTTTCGCCCCCCTCCCGCCGAGGCGGGATATCCCATCTGGCCCGCGAGGGATTCGAGAGTTCCCTGGGTCTCGTCGAAGTCCGAGATCGAGCGGTTCTCCACGATGCGCAAGCGGCTCGAGAGGCGCTGTAGAAAGGCCCAGCCCGCCACCAGCACCCCGGCATCCCGCTCGGCCAGCAACTCGTAGGCAAGTAGTCGGCCCAATTGCGCGTCGATGCCATCCGGGCGCAGGAGTTCGGGGTGTTCACCCCCATGTGCGAGCTGAAGGAATTGGACGACGGTCTCGACATCGAGCATCCCGCCGCGGCCGGTCTTGAGATTGCGATGGCCGCCGATTTCCCGGGCCAGTTCGATTTCCATCCGCCGGCGGATGTCGTGAATCTCACCCCGCGGAGCGGCGACGGGCGGTGGGCTCTCGAGAATCTCCATGCGGGCGACTTCAAAGGCCCGGGCGAGTGTCGCGCTGCCGGCGACGGGCCGGGCGCGCAGCAGGGCCTGGCGTTCCCAAATGGCCGCAGCGCTCTGGTGGTAGCGGCGAAATCCGTCCAGGGAAGTGACGAGACTCCCCTGGTTGCCCGAGGGACGGAGTCTCGCGTCGATCTCATAACAGCGGCCCTCCCGGGTCGGGGTCTGAAGAATCGAGATCAACCGCTGGGTGAGTCGAACCAGATGGTGTTGGGCCAGGGGGGCCGACCCCTGATCTTCGGGCGGCAGCGCGTAGATGAAGATCAGGTCCAGATCGCTTCCATAGCTGAGTTCCCGGCTCCCCAACTTCCCCATCCCGATGATGAGGAAATCGACCTCGGCGAGGTTTTCGGGCATCGGCTCACGGGAATCCGCGATGAGTTGCCGGGCCAGGGGGAGTGCCGCTTCGATGCAGACCTCGGCGATCTCGCTGAGGGATGCCTCGACCTCCGAGCGTTCGATCTTTCCCGCCACATCGAGCAGACCCACGTTGACGATCTGCTGATGCTGAAAGACCCGCAGGGTGGCGAGGGCGCCCTCGAGGGCAAGATCGAAATCCGCCCTCGTAGCCTCCAGGCCCGCGACGAGTTGCTCCCGGGTGAGGAGCAGCAGATCGGGATCCGCAAAGAGGGGCTCGATCAGTCGTGGATGGTTGATGAAGTAATTGGAGAGAAAGCGCGAAGCACCGAAGAGCCCCGCCAGCCGCTCGACGAGTTCGGGACGGTCGAAGAGGAGTTCATAGTAGAAGCGTCGGGATCCGATACTGGCGATGAAGCGGTCCAGGTTGTTGATACAGCGCTCCGGGTCCGGGGAGGCCGCGACGGCCCGGGCAAAGCGATCGGCCAGGGTTTCCAGCAGGGATCGGTTGCCCGAATCCGCGGCCAGGGCGGGCTGATTGCGCATGAATAGTTCGAGGATCCGATCGCGTTTCTCTTCGCTGAGAGAACCCAATGAAAAGGCGAGTACACGCTCGCGCTGCGCCTGGATCCCGGCCTCGAGCCGCTCCCCGGCAGCGGCCGACAGCAGACCCAATGAACGCGCGAGACGGGTCCGCGCCGGCTCCTCCCGGGGCACCCGATGGGCCTGCCGTTCTCCCTCCATCTGGATGCGATTTTCGAGCCTGCGCAGGAAGTGGTAGGCGGCGAGGAGGCTCCGCGACTGCTCGCTGGTGAGCAGGCCGACTTCCCCGAGTCTGCGCAGGGCGCGCTGGGTGGATCGTTCCCGAATCTGGGGGATGCGGGCGCCGTGCAGGAGTTGCAGTCCCTGGGCGATGAACTCGATGTCGCGAATGCCACCGGCATCGATCTTGACGTTGAATCCCTCCGGACGGCTGCCGTGAACCCGCTCGATACTCCGCTTCAGCTTTCGGATGCCTTCGACCGCCGCATAATCCATCGTGGATCGATAGATCACCGGATCCAGGCGCCGGATCGTTCGCCAGCCCAGAGAGAGGTCCCCGGCCACCGGGCGCGCTTTCATGAAGGCCGCTTTTTCCCAGGTGGCCGCCGCACCCCCCTCGTAGTAGTGGACGAGAGCCTCTTCGCTGCTCACGATCGGACCCTGATTGCCCTCGGGACGCAATTCCAGATCGATGCGGTAGAGGAAGCCGGCCGGCGTGACGCCGGCCACGAGGTGGCCAAAGGATTGCGCCAGGCGGGTGAAATACTCCGGGGGGGAAAGAGCCGAACCCTTCCGGGGATGCTGTAGCAGTCGGGTGGGGTCGACGGATTCCGGGGGAGAGGAGTAGAGGTAGACGAGATCGACGTCGGAAGAATAATTCAGCTCCGACGATCCCAGCTTGCCCAGGGCGAGCACGCAGAGATCCAGCTCATGCGTTTTGCCCTCGCCATCGAGCCAACGCGGCATCCCGTGTTGCGACTCAACCGCACTTCGCGCCAACCCCAGGGCCGCGGTCAGCAGCACATCGGCGAGTTGGGAAATTTCCCGCAGCGTGACGCCGCTCCGAGCCAGCGGAACCCAGTCCTCGCAGCAATCCCTGGCCGTCAATCGAATCAGCTCGTAGTACTTGAATTCCCTGAGCGCCGCCGTGGCGGCCTCGGCTTCGAGACCGCCGAGCCGCTCCCGGGCGCGGGCGGCGAGCAGCTCCGCATCCCTGGGCTCCGCCAGGGTCTCGTCGAGGAGAGCCGGCAGCCACTCGGGATGCCGCCTCAAATGAGAGGCGAGAAAGGGGGCAATGCCACAGGTCGCCAAGAGAATTCGGGCCAGCTTCTCGCTTCGCTCCGCGTCGTTCGCCTCGAGTCGGGAGCAGAGGAGATCCCGACTACCGGGCAGGGGAGTGGTCAGCAGCTTCGCCGCCCATTGGGCGGCGGATTCGGGATCGGGCGCGCGTGCCATCGAATCGCGCAGACGAGGAAGCCAGCTCGCTTCCCGGTAGGCCTCGGGAAGTGGAATTTCCGGGGACTGCGATTCGTGCTGCGACGTCTGGCTCGAACTCATGGGAACTCAAGCTTGTCCGCTGCCCGGAGATCAGTCAAGGTGAGCCCCGGCATCGAGAAGCGGGTGCGGGCGGCGGGGAATGCGGCCGAAACGCCACCTCGGAGCGAGCAATGACCCGGGGCAATCCCCGGGAATCGGTCCCCGAAGTGCTTCCCCGAGCTCGGGTTCCCGCTGGTTCCGGCAAGGTCGCCAGAGAAATTCCGCTCGCCCTCGTGCCAGCGAAAGTCGGGCAGAGAATCGAAGACTCTCGGGGCCCGATCTTCGGACTCGCCCGCAGCCCCGCTCTACTTTTCCAAAAAAAGGGCCGAAAAGTCCATGCGAGCCGTGTGCCGCTACATTCTGACCTGCATGAAACTCCGGGTCCACACGATGGTCGAAGCGAAATACCGCCTGTCCCAAGGAGGCCACTCCCCGCTTGCAAGCGAACAATCGCTAGCCGATCGGAGACTTCTGGGCAGCCGTCTAGCCGGGCATCGCGCGCGACGCGCAAGTCCGTCTCTTCCCTGGCTCGGCCTTGTCTGCCTGCTCGCCCTGCTGGCCGGCGGACCGTGGAGTTGCGCGAGTTTCCGGGATCCCCAGGCCGTGCTCCGCAAACTCGAGCCCAACCAGGCCCTCCCCCTCAGCTGGCGGGTTTCAGGGGGGCCAGGGGCGGAACTCTACATTCTCGGCTCCATTCACCTGGGCCCACCCGCGGGATGGCGCTACCCCCCGAGCGTGCTCGCCACCTTCGAGGAATCGAAGGCCCTGGTGGTCGAACTCGACCCCGAGGAGATCGCCGCTCCGAGTTGGCAGTTCCTGATCAACTACTATGGCAACCTCCCGCCCGGTGGTTCGCTGCAGATGATGGTCAGCCCGGAAACCTGGACCCTGCTCAAGGAGAGCCTCGCCGACTCGGGACTTCCCCTTAGAGCCGCCGAGAGAATGCGGCCGTGGTTGATCACCAATCTGCTGACTTCAGAAGCAACTCGGGAACTCGGTTTCTCGAGTCTGGAGGGAACGGATCGACACTTCATCCGGAATGCCGGCGAACGCAGCGTCATCTCCCTCGAAACCGCCTCAAATCTTCTTTCGCGCATGGCCTCTCTGCCATCCGCAACCCAGGAACTCGCCCTGCTCGATACCCTCAATCATTACGACGAGGCCAATTCCTTTGTCGAGCTGACGGTCGATGCCTGGCGAGCCGGAGATGAAAGAACCCTGGAGGATCTGATCTTCGAGGATCACGCCGGGACGCCGGATCTTCAGCCCCTCTACCAGGCCATGTTCTTCGATCGAAACCGGGAGATGTCGAACCACCTGGAGGTACTTCTCGATGCCGAACAACACGCGGGTGAACTGGTCTTCGTCGTGCTGGGAGTTGGCCACCTGATTGGAGATCAGGGCATCCCGTCACTTCTGCGGGAGAAGCACTACCAGGTCCAGCGCACTTCGCGACGCGAAATGGAGGTGTCCCTTTCCGGGAGGAGGTCCCTTGCAGTCGATCCATGAGAGTGTCTTCATTGCCCCCCAGGTCCAACTCTACGGTCGAATCCGCATCGGAGAAGGTTCCTCTCTCTGGCCGAATAGCGTCATTCGCGCCGAAACCCAGGCGGTAGAGATCGGGCGTTATACCAACATCCAGGATTTCGTAATGACCCATGTGGGCTATGACCATTCGACCCGGATCGGAGACTTCTGTTCCATCACCCATCACGCCACGATCCACGGCTGCGTGATCGAGAACCACTGCCTGATCGGGATCAACTCGGTGATCATGGATGGTGCCGTCATCGGTGAGGGTTCGATCGTCGCGGGAGGCGCGATGGTCACCGAAGGCAGCGTATTCCCTCCCCACTGCGTGATTGCCGGAGTCCCCGCCAGGAAGATCAAGGAGCGCAAGAGCAGTCGGGATAATCGTCTCAACGCCTGGCAGTACCACTTCAACGCCCAGGCCTATCTGCGCGGCGATCATCGCGGCTGGGATGGAGCCGAATACGAAACCTGGCTAGCCCAAAAGCGCGAGGAAGTGGAAAGCGATCGCGACCTGGCGGCGATCGTCTCCTCGAAACTCGAAAATTCCTGATCCCGGGAGCCTCAAGGAATGCGGGAATCGGGACTCGATTTTTTTTCGAGACCGTGGAAGAGCATGTTGACTCCGACCTGAATCGCGCGGCGACAACTCTCCGCATCCGTCATCCCATTTGCCCAGGGGATACGGGCTCCCTGCGTGATGTTGAAAATGACTCGAGCCGCCTCCAGGACATCGACATCCGAACCCAACTGGCCGCGCACTCGCCCCGCCTGGAGAATCTCCATCAGGAGACCGATGGAGCGGTCGTTCAGGGCGAGAATCAGCGAAGCCACCCGAACCCCGGGCCGCGTGCTGGCCCGCAGGGCGATCAAGGTGAGATCGCTATCCTCGACGAGCAGGGCGTGCTGGAAATCCAGGAAGCGGGTAACCCGACTGCGGGTGGATGCCCCGCGGTCGTCGCTGCAGCGAAAATTCCGCCAGGCCTCCTCCTGCAGATCCGACAGTCCGTCGATGAGCAATTCCTCCTTGCTCTGGACGTGCCGGTAGATGGAACTGGTCCCCATGCCGGCTCGCTCCGCGATGGCGCGAAGCGTCGATTGATCGAAGCCGCGCTCCGCAAAGAGTTCCCGAGCGGCCGATAGAATTCGCGCTCGGCTGCGGCGGCCGCGGCGAAGGCGACCATCATCGGGGCCAAGAGATGACTCGCTGCTGCCTTTTTCGGAAGAATCTCCCGAAAGGCGCGCTTTCCGCTGAGGACTCTTCATGGACGGGGAAAAAATCTCATATCCACGATCAAGCCGCCAGCCCCATGGCCTTCGATCCCTGAGTGGCCCAGCAAAAACAAAGACGGGTTCGCAGGGGGGGATTCCGCCCCTTTTCGGGCAATCCGGCCGCATTCGGACGAGCCCGGGCATGGGAGCATCCCACGGAACGCGGCCGCGGGCTCTTTTCTCCATCCGGGCCGACCGACGACAACAGCCGACGGGACCGCTCGCGACATCTGACATCCACAGCGGATGTCGCGGTCCGGAAGGCCGTCTTCTGTCCAACAGTGGTACGCGAAACCAACGGATCTTCTGAGTGGGACATCCGAAGCCGTCACTCCCCCGCGCAATCACTGCCCCGCGTAACGTGGAGAGCCGACGGCGGAGTCGGCTGGAGGCGGGCTGAAAAACATCCGCGGCCCCTGCTCGCCCTGATGATCCGAGCGGAATTTCCAAAAGACAAAGGCCGAGACCTAGGTCTCGGCCTTTAAACGCCTGGCTCACCCCTCCTCAGAAGTTTCAGGCGCCCTTTTGGTCATCGACAAAATGGATTACACAAAAGCCACCATAAGAGCACTACTGTGATCGCCTGTGATCGCCTGTGATCGCCATTTTCGTCCACTGCTCACCATACACCAAAAACAACTGACACGAGCGTAATTATGACTCCCAACTTTCCATTCAGACATATGAGAACTGCAGATAGGAGTTTTCACCCTAGTGGAATATGAACTTCTTAAGCATTATTGAAGGAAATTAACTTTCTGTATTCGTTCTCTGACACCCTCTAAAGTAATCGCGGCGTATAGACCATCCGCGATTCGCTCGTCGTAACTGAACTTCACGTCGACCACGCGAACGCCATCCTCGCGCATCCGCACACGCCCTACAGTGGAAAATATCGAGCAGGTCCCGTACTCCCAGAGGTGGTGATACCCCGCGTCGAGGCCCACAGAGCCAAGATTCGCAACGAAAACCGATGAAAACATCGGATCGTTTTCCAGCATCGATGCGGGCAGGAGACCGAGATAATCGGCCCCGCGCAATAGCGCCAGCAACACGCGCAGAGCAAAGCCCGGAAGTCGTATGGCCAGGTTGACCTCCTTGTCGGCGGTGCTCTCCTTTCCGCCCCGGCGCTCTGCCAGGGGATCGCGCAATCCATCGACCATCTCGAGCAACTCCTGATCCGGATCGAAGCGGTGCTTGAGAGTGATGACAGGAGAACCGTCGACGAGTTCCTGCTTCGCGCTATAGGTCAACCAGATACCGGAACGCTGCCAGATACGTCCGCCCGCAACGAAGCGGTTGACACCGGGCCGCTCGTGTAGCGCCAGACCCAGGCTGTGCAGGAAGAGATGAAAAAGCGTGACCCGACGCTCCCTGCTGCGTCCCAGGTTCTGCTCTTCCAAAAATTCCAGGGCACGATCCACTTCGATCTGGAGGGTGTAGTAGACCAGTGATTCGTTTCGCCGCGGCGAGAGATAGGGCATGAAACGACGCGTGGTCGATAGTCCTCTCACCGGGCTGCCATCGGAACGTCGACCCCACATGAATTTTTCTCCCGGCAATAGTCTCCAAACCCCCAGCATTGCACGCTTGCGGCCCCCGCGCCGGGAAGCGGCCTGGCTTCGGCCCGCATCGCGATGGCCCGGGCTATTCGACCCTCCGGCGTGGAGATGAGAATGTCGGGCGCAACGAAGGGCTCAGCGCGGCCACGTCAGAGCGCTGCGGGCCGCCACATGCTCCAGAATCGCGTACCCAGGACTTCGTTCTCCCTCAGGATTTCGAAACCCGCTCGGCCATAAAAACCGAGATTCTGTCGGCGATCGGTTTCGAGATAGGCGGGAGAGCGGTCGTGATCTACCCCTTCGAGCCAGGAATCGAGTAGCGCCGAACCGATGCCGACCCGACGCCTTTCGGGCCCGACGCCCAGCAACCAGAGATACCAATGGGGTTCCCGGGGATGGAGGGTTTGAAGCGTCTGATGGACCTCACCCCAGCGACGTACCGTTGGCAACCCCTGAATCGCCAGCAGCCTGAGCTGGTCGAATAATGCGGGGGGGGGCGGGGGCCATCGCGATGGGGGAAGGGCGACGAGTCCGCCGTCCAGCAGTCCATCCTCGGCCGCTGCCACGCGGATTTCTGCCCCGAAATCTGCGGCGCCGAGGCTAACGCTCATCCCGGCCCGATTCGATCTCAAGCGACGTCGGGCATCGCCTCGAATCGCCGCGCGATTGAGGGGATTGTCGCGAAATGCCAACGCCAGGAGACTTGCCAGAGCAGAAGTCTCTTCAGCGTGCACCGATCGGATCAACACGACCGCATTCCCCTTGAATCTTCATCGCTTCAGAAGCCAGTCAAAGCAGGGCCGGAGTTTTTCCCGGCCGCCGGTCTCGACGACCTCGCCATGGCATAGAATCACGCGCTCAAAATCCCAGCTGAAGATCCTCTCGATCGATTCCCGGGCGAGTTCCAGGTCCCGGAACATGATCTTGATGAGGCGCCCGAACGCCAACTGGCCAGAAGCTGCGTTGATCCAGAGGAAGAGGCGCAAGAGAAGCGGGCCCCGGCCGGAAAAGTTGAAAGCCAGATCGGTCACGATGAGCGACCGCGAGCGCCGATGGAAGAAGACCACCTCGTTGACACTCGGCGCCCCCTGAATCCAAACCTGTTCGAGGTCCGCCTGCCAGAGCGCCGGGGCCCGATCGGCCAATTCCTCCTCGTAATCCAGATCGCTTCGCTTCCTCGGCAATTCCTTCGCGAGAAAGACCCGCGCCTCGGGCCAGGCCTCCGCATTCTCGCTTACGTAGAGGTGGTGAAATTCATTCGGGGCCACGATGCAGCGCAGTGGGCCCAATGCATTGATCTCATCCACGAGTTCCGGCGTGAGGGGACCGGGGGAGTGCATGAAGAGGCCGCCGTCTCCCAAACGCAGAAGAGTGGTTCGCGTTCCAATGGGAATTCCAAGCATCGAGAAATCATGATCGATGATCCAGAGGTCTTCATCGAGTTGCATGATCATGAGACTTCCTCTCCATCGTGTATGGACTCCGTCTCCGGTACCCGACTATGCGGCCCCGAGACATTTTCGGCCACCCGAATCCTTGACCGGGGGCACCCGCATCTCGAGAGGCTATGCTCGGGCCCCGTTCGATTTCCGCTCTCCCCCCTGCAATCCGTGAGTATTCCGATGGATAAGAACGCAGAAATGGCCCGACGGCAGTCCACCGCCCTCACGCCGAACTACCTCCCCCAACCGATCAGCCTCGACCGGGGGGAAGGCTGCCGCCTCTATGACGCCGAGGGACGCTCTTATCTCGACATGATGGGGGGGATCGCCACCGTGGTTCTGGGCCATTGCCATCCCCGGGTCGTAGCGGCGCTCGAGGATCAGGCGCAAAAGCTCTGGCATGCCTCGAATCACTTCACCAGCGGGCCCCAGGTGGCTCTCGCCGAGCGCCTGAACGAACTCTGCTTCTCGGAACAGGCCTATTTCTGCAATTCGGGGACCGAGGCCAACGAAGCGGCGCTCAAATTGGCCCGGCGATACGCGAGGGATCGGGGCGAGGACCGCCACGAGATTCTCGCTTTCGAAGGTGGATTCCACGGACGCACGCTCTTCGCCCTCTCGGCCACGGGCACCCCGGCCTACCACGAGGGCTTCGGCCCTATGGTGCCCGGCTTCTCCCATGCCCCCTACGGAGACATCGGCGCCGCCAGGGATCTGCTCTCGGACTCCACCGCGGCGATCATCGTCGAACCCGCCCAGGGCGAGAATGGGGTGCGCCCCGCTCCGGCGGGTTTTCTCGAGGGGCTCCGCGAACTCGCGAATGAGAACGGCTGCCTGCTGATCTTCGATGAAATCCAGACGGGCATGGGACGCATGGGCCCCCTCTTCGCCCACCAGGCGACGGGCGTGGAGCCCGACCTCATGACCCTTGCAAAAGCATTGGGCAACGGGATTCCGATCGGCGCCCTGCTCGCCAAAAACAAATTCGCTCGCTGCTTCGTACCGGGCAGCCACGGTTCGACCTTCGGCGGCAATCCCCTGGCGGCCGCTGCGGCCCTGGCGGTGCTGGATGAATTGACCTCGGGAGGCGTGCTCGAAGCCGCGGCGGACGTCGCCGAATACCTCGGACGATCCCTCCAGGAAATGGTCGAGCGACTGGGAGCGGAGCGGGTGATCGAAATCCGGGGCTCCGGGCACCTCTGGGGGCTGGAGCTGACCCGGCCGGTAGCGGAGGTCATCACGCACTGCCGTGAAGCGGGTGTACTCACCATCCCAGCGGGGGCGACCGTGCTACGCCTCGCACCCGCCCTGATCATCACCCGGGCGGAGATCGACGAGGGCCTCGCACGGATCGAAGCCGCAATCGCCGCGGATCCGATCTAAAGAGCATTCGGAGTTCCCGGCCGCATCTCCGAGCCATGGAGAGCGCCGGGAAGCGGACCGCTGGATGGACGGCTTACTCACCCTTCCAATTGGGCTTGCGTTTCTGAGCGAAGGCGAGGGGCCCCTCGATGAAATCCTGGCTCTTGACCATCTGGCGCAGGAGATCGTATTGCCCCCCCATGGCTTCCTGGAGGCTGCCCTTCTCCAATCCCTTCATGGCGGCCTGCTTGCTCCCGCGAACGGATAGCGGCGCGCACTCGCCGATCTGATCCGCCCAGCGCCTGGCCGTCGGCATCAGGTCCGCGGAGGGGACCACTTCGTTCACGAATCCGAGTTCGAGCCCCTCGGCGGCGCCGACTCGGCGCCCGGTGAGCAGCATCCCCATCGCCCGCTTCAATCCGATCTGCCGCGGAAGTCGGTGTACACCTCCAGCCAGGGCCGCCAATCCGACCCGGGGCTCGGGGAGTGCGAAGACCGCATTCTCGGAGGCGACGATCAGGTCGCAGGCCAGGGCGATTTCGAAACCCCCTCCCATCGCAACCCCCCCCACTGCCGCGATCACGGGCTTGAAATTGTCGAAACGGGAGGTCAGCCCGCCGAAGCCACTCGGGGGGGTCTGCACCGCGGCCCCCCCTTCCGAGGCCTGGAATTTCAGGTCGTTGCCCGCCGAGAAGGCTCGGTCTCCGGCTCCCGTCAGGATCGCGACCCAGAGTTCCGGATCGGCCACGAACTCATCGAAGACCTTGTCGAGTTCGAAATTGGCCGGGGGATGCAGTGAATTCATCACCTCGGGGCGGTTGATCGTTACGGTGAGAATATGACCGTCGCGTTCGGTCGTGCAGAACTCGGGCATGCTTTATCTCCTGATCGATTGAAAGCGATGAAACTAGCCTGGATGGATCTCGATGAAAGCGGGCGGTGCCGACAACTCATACCCCATACGCTGCCCCGAGAAGGCCTTTCCGGGCCGCGACCATCAGCACTTCCCATCTCCAAAGCGTCCCTCGAGATAACGGATGATATCGCTGGATTCCGGCAGCCAGCGAATTTCGCCCGGGGCCTCCTCGATGCGCAGAACCGGGACGGTCCCGCGACCCGTCGCGGCCATGAGTTCCGCCCGCCGTTCGGACTCCAGCTGGACGTCGCGCAATTCCAGCTCCAGCCCCAGGCGTTCCGTCGCTCTGCGAACCCGCGCGCAGAAGGCACAAGCCCGATAGTGGTAGAGCGAGAGCCCCTCCGTCGCGGCCATCTACTTCTCTTCTCCGAGGGGCGCGACCCGGGAAGCCGGACTCGCAGAGGCTCGGGGAAGCCGGGCCGAACTCGCGAAGCTGCGGAGAAATCTCATTCCAGCCCCAGTCGGCGCGCGATGATGACCTTCATGATTTCATTCGTCCCGGCGTAGATGGTCTGAACCGCCGCATCCGCATAATCCCGCGACACCGGATATTCATCCATGAATCCGTAGCCGCCGAAGAACTGCAGACATTCGGCGGAGAGACGACGCTGGAGGTCCGTGGTCCACCACTTGGCCATGCTGACCTCGGATACGATCTCCTCTGCCCGGACGTGGGCTGCCAGCAGTTTATCCACGAAGGCCTGGCCGATCTCCACCTCGGTCGCGAGTTCCGCCAATTTGAATTGGGTATTCTGGAATTGTGCGATCGACTTGCCGAAGGCCTTGCGCTCCTTCACATACTCCAGGGTATCGTCGAGGGTTCGGCGACAGGAGGCGATCGCCCCGACCCCGATACAGAGCCGCTCCTGTTGCAGCTTCGCCATCAGCAACTTGAAGCCCTGGCCCTCTGCGCCCAGCAGATTCTCGGCGGGAACGCGGCAATCATTGAAGAAGAGTTCGCTCGTATCCTGTCCCTTCAGACCCAGCTTTTCGAGATTCCGCCCGCGCTCAAAACCAGGCGTATCGGCCTCGACGAGAATCAGGCTGATGCCCTGATGCGGTGACTCCGCATCGGGATTGGTGCGGGCCACGACGATGACCAGATCGCAGTTCTGGCCGTTCGAGATGAAGGTCTTGGCGCCGTTCACCACGTACTCGTCTCCGTCACGAAGCGCCCGGGTCTGTACGTTGGCGAGATCGGATCCGGTGCCGGGCTCTGTCATCGCGATGGCGAGCAGGCATTCCCCGCGGATGGCGGGGGCCAGGTACTTCTCCTTCTGCATTTTCGAACCATAGGAAGTCAGATACGGCATGCAGATATCCGTATGCAGAGACGCCTGCAGGGCATGGGCGCGCAGATAGGCGAGTTCTTCCATGACGATGGCGTCGAAAATGAAATCGGCGCCGGCCCCTCCGTATTCCTCCGGAGCGTTGGCACCGAGGAAGCCGGCCTTTCCCATCTTGAGCCAGGCGGCCCGATCGCTGATACCCCGCTGATTCCACTCTTCGAGATGGGGCAGGATTTCCGCCTCGGCGAAGCGTCGAAATTCGGCTCGAAAGTGCTCGTGTTCATCCGTGAAGATCTCTCGCCGCATGCTGGAATGACTCCATTCCCGAAGAAGGGATGGCGGGGGATTGGGGAGGGTGCGATATGCACTCGCGAGGGTGCCCGGAGCCCCCACGAGCCCTTCGGCGGGAATCTTCAAGGGTAGCCCCCTGCCGAGGATCGGCCAGCGGGCATGGTTGTTCAGCCGGCCCCGATGTCGGGCCGAGGGAGCGGAAATCGACTCCCTCACGCCCCAAAACCCGACACTGGTCGGTCATGGGTGGGATTGTCTATAAAAGGGCGGAAGAAGAGTTTGAAGATCGGCTTCGAGGAGGCCTGCTCAGCAGGTCTGCGAGAATTTTCAGCGAGGAAGAGATATGCAACTCAACGACAAGGCAGCAATCGTCACCGGTGGGGGAACGGGCGTGGGGCGCGCCGCCGTCCTGCGGCTGGCCGCCGCGGGCTGTTCGGTTCTCGTCAACTACAGCCGCTCCCGCGAGGCGGCCGAGAGTGTCGCGAAATTGGCGAATGAGGCGGGAGTCGATGCGATCGCATTTTGCGCCGACGTCTCGCAGGATGACGCCTGCCGCGCCATGGTGGCTGAAGCCGAGCGTCGCTTCGGACGCCTGGACGTCCTGATCAATAACGCGGGTACGACCCGCTTCATTCCCCATGCCGATCTGGATTCCGTCAGCGACGAGGATTGGCATAATATCCTCGGCGTCAATCTACGGGGTCCCTTTCAATGCACGCGTGCCGCACGCGAACTGCTGAAAGCCGATGGGGGGGGGGAAGTGGTGATGACATCGAGCGTGGCGGGGCTGATCGGCACGGGAACCTCGATTCCCTACTGCGCTTCCAAGGCGGCCCTGAACAATCTGACGCTGACACTGGCCCGGGTCATGGGACCCGAGGTGCGAGTCAACGGCGTCGCTCCGGGATTCATCGACGGCGACTGGCTGAAAAGCGCCTTGGGGGAAGCCTACGAGGCGGCTCGCAGCGCCATGGCGGCGCGTACGGCGCTGGGCCGGGTGAGCACCCCGGACGACGTCGCCGCTGCGATCCTCGCCCTGATCGAGGGCTCAGATCTCGTCACCGGGCACGTCCTGCCCGTAGAGGGCGGACTCCTGGTGGGCAGCGGCTAGAGATGTGAACGACGTAGCAGCCGGGCAGCGCAAGCGGGGGGATCGAAGCGGGGAGGTGACATGAGCCGATCCGTTCTCATCAGCGGTGCATCCTCGGGCATCGGGGAGGCCACCGCGCGACGCCTGGCCGCCGGGCAGTGGCGGGTCTTCGGCACCAGTCGCAAGCCCACCCCGAGCGATCAGCCGGGGGGCATCCAGATGCTCTCGATGGACGTCTGTGACGACCTCTCGGTACGACGTGCCGTGGAAGCGGTTCTCGAGCAGACCGACGGCCTCGACGCCCTGGTCTGCAACGCGGGGATGGGAATCTACGGCTCGGTCGAAGAAGTCGGCATCGAAGACGCGCGGGCCCAATTCGAAACCAACTTCTTCGGTGTCCTCAGGCTATTGGCCGCCACCCTGCCCTCCATGCGGGCCCGCCGTTCGGGACGAATCCTGCTGGTCGGTTCCCTGGCCGGCCGCGCTCCGATCCCCTTCCAGGCCCACTACTCGGCGAGCAAGGCGGCCATCGATGCGCTCGCGAGCGCCCTGCGAATCGAGGTCGAGCCCTTTGGCCTGCGGGTATCGCTGATCGAACCGGGGGATGTGAATACCCCCTTCAACGCGGCCATGAACTGGCAGACTTCCCCGCCCGACTCCGCCTATGCAGAGGCCCTGGAGAGCTGTGAGGACGTGATTCGAAGATCCCTCCCCAAGGCGCCGCCCCCCGAGGATGTCGCCCGCTGTATCGAGAGGGCCCTGGAGGCCCGACGCCCGCGCGTTCGCTACACCGTGGGCGATAGCGCCCGCCTGGTTCCCTTCGCGCGCCGCCTGCTTCCGGATTGGATCAGCCTCGAGTTGATTCGCAGGCATTTTGGCGTCTGAAGCGAGCCGAAGAAACCGTATCGGCCGCGAGAAATGCCTTGAGCGCATCGGGAGACGGACCCCGGGGTCCGTGGCTGGCGTCGGGAATGAGGAGTGCCAATGACTTCGCTGCAATGCATCTCGCCGGGAGACGGCCGCATCTACGCCGAACGCCCCCTCGCCGGAGAGCGAGAAATCGAGAGCGCCCTGGGAGCGGCCCGGATGGCCGCCGGGGAGTGGCGACGGCTGCCCATCGAAGAGCGCCAGGAACTGGCCGCGCGCGCCGTCGACCTCTTCGTCGGCCGGGGCGAGGAGATCGCCCTGGAGATCACGCATCAGATGGGCCGGCCCATCGCCCACTCTCCCTTCGAGATTGCCGGCTTCGAGGAAAGGGCGCGCCATATGATCGAGATCGCGCCCGGGGCGCTGGCGGAGATCCGCCCCCCGGCCAAGCGGGGCTTCGAGCGCTTCATTCAACGCGAAGCCCTCGGAGTGGTGCTCGTGGTGGCTCCCTGGAACTACCCCTATCTCACGGCGGTGAATACCGTCGTGCCCGCACTCATGGCGGGAAATGCCGTGCTCCTGAAGCACTCCTCCCAGACCCCCCTATGCTCCGAGCGCATCGCCGAGGCCTTCACGAATGCCGGAGCCCCGGCCGGACTCGTGCAGGCCCTGCATCTCTCCCACCAGGGCACCCTGGGTCTGGTGGCGAGCAAAGGGATCGATTTCGTGGCCTTCACGGGCTCCGTCTCGGGGGGGCATGCCGTGCAGCGGGCCGCCGGAGAAGGCTTCATCGCCACGGGACTCGAACTCGGAGGAAAGGATCCGGCCTACATCCGACGGGATGCGGACCTCGACTACGCGGTCGCGGGCGTGGTCGACGGCGGCTTCTTCAATTCGGGGCAATCCTGTTGTGGTGTCGAAAGAGTCTACGTACACCAGGACCGATTCGAAGCCTTCGTCGAGGCAGCCAGCGAACTCGTCGGTCGATATCAGCTCGGCGATCCCCTCGACCCGGAAACGACCCTCGGCCCGCTCGTCCGCAGCGGCGCCGCGGACTGGGTTCGGGAACAGGTCGAGGAAGCCATCGCTTCGGGGGCCCGAAAGATGATCGACGAGAATCGCTTCGAATTGAATCGGGAGGGCAGCGCCTACCTGGCTCCCCAGATCCTGATCGATGTCGACCATTCGATGCGGGTGATGCGGGAGGAGAGTTTCGGACCCGTCCTGGGCATCATGCCGGTTTCCGATGATGGGGAAGCGATTCGGCTGATGAACGACAGCCCCTTTGGCCTCACGGCCTCCATCTGGAGTGGAGATCTCGAGCGAGCCGTCGAAATCGGCCGTGAGATCAGGACGGGCACCGTCTTCCTGAATCGCTGCGATTACCTGGATCCCGCCCTCGCCTGGACGGGGGTAGGCGACTCCGGCCGGGGCCAGAGCCTGTCGCGCCTGGGCTACGAAGTTCTGACGCGACCCAAATCATTTCACCTGCGCTACGAGTGGCCGAGTTGAAGCAGACAGGAATCGCGGTGCAGAGGGATCCGGCCGATTCAATTCCGATGCGAAGCCAACTCCAGCGCCCCTTCCACGCAGCCGCGACTGCGCCGGAGCAAGGAGCGCGCGCGCATCCGATTCACTCCCGCGATTTCCATCACGATCCGTTCCGCGCGTCCCCGCAACTTCTTCGAAACGGGAGTGACGTGGGTCATCAGGTTGCCACGCACCTTCCCCAACTTGATCATGACCGCCGTGGATAGCGCCGTCAGCACCATCTTCTGTGCCAGCCCCCCCTTCATGCGCGTCGAGCCCGCTACGACTTCGGCTCCCACTTCCGGCGTGATGGCCACGTCTGCAGCGCGGGCCAGGGGCGAGTTCGGATCGCAACTGATCGCGATGGAACGAGCGCCGATCTCGCGCGCGAACTTCATGCCCGCCAATGCAAAGGGAGTCTGGCCGCTGGCCGAAATGCCCACCAGTACGTCTGCCCGACCGAAATCCCGAGCCCTCAATTCCCGAAGCGCCGCGAGCGAGTCGTCCTCTGCCCCCTCGACGGGATGACGCAAAGCGACTTCACCGCCGGCGATCAATCCCTGGACAATCTCGGGCTGGAGCCCGTAGGTGGGCGGAATCTCCGAGGCATCGAGGACCCCCAGGCGACCACTGGTTCCCGCGCCGAGATTGAACCATCGGCCCCCCGCCTCGAGGGCCGCCACGAGAATCTTCGCGGCCAATTCCATCTCGGGCAGGCAACGCCCCACGGCGGCGTGGGCGCGGCCATCCTGCTGATGGATAAGTGTCAGCACCTCGCCCAGGGAGCGTCGATCGAGATCTCTTGCCAGGTCGAGACTTCTTTCGGTGGGGGGGTCGGGGGAAGAAATTTCCATGAATCCCCTTTCGGCCGAAGGCCGAGAAGATTTGAGAACAAGGCATTGCCCCCGCGACCGCTACACTGGGAAATATGTCCTTTCAAGTGGATCCCGAAACCCTCGAAGCCCTGGAGTGGACCAGGGTGGTCGAGCTTTTGAGAGGGCATTGCCGCACCGGCCTGGCCCGGGAATGGCTCGACGAGAATGCGGTTCGCGTCGAAGAGGAGGATTCCAGAGCCAGCGGAACGCGCGGCTTCCCATCCGACCCCCCTCCCCTCTTCGAAACGAGCCTCGCCGGAGTTCGCAGGAGGCTGGCAGAAACCGATGAGGCCCGAGCGCTGATCGATCAGGAGATCCTGCCTCCCCTGACCTCCACGCGCGATCTGCGAGAAAGCCTGGTGCGAGCCGCCAAGGGCGGCATTCTCGAAACATCACAATTTCTCGACGTGGCGGCCACGCTGCGAACACTTCGCGAGATGGCGAGCTTCCTGGCGAATCACGCAGAGCGGGCCCCACAACTCGCCGAACTCGGGGAGGGCATCGAGATCAATCGGGAACTCGAGAATGAAATCGAATTCTCGATCGACGATTCGGGAGAGGTGCGCGACCGAGCCTCCGCAGAGCTCGCGGAATCGCGCAGGGATGCGATTCGCCTCAGCGGGGAATTGCAGAAGCGCCTGGAGCGCCTGCTCCACGATCCCGAAATCTCTCCCCATCTCTCGGATCACTACTACACGCTCCGCCATGATCGCTACGTGCTCCCCGTCAAGGCGGGGTCCAGGGGTCGGGTGCGGGGTATCGTTCACGATGCTTCGCGCTCGGGCACAACCCTCTTCATCGAACCCGAAACCAGCGTCGAACTGAACAACCGCCTGCGGGAAACCGAACTCGTCTGCGAACGGGAAGTCCTGCGCGTCCTTCGCAAACTCTCGCAGCGGGTTTCCGGGGCCTCCGAGGGCCTTCAGATCGGTCTTTCCAGCCTCGCCCGCCTCGATCTCGCCTTTGCGCGGGGTCTGCTCTCCGAGACCATGCAGGCTCACTCACCCCGAGTGGAAGAATCCGGAGTCTTTCGACTTCCGGCGCTTCGGCATCCCCTGATCGAAGCCGCGGAATGCGTGGCCAACGATCTCGAATTGGGCGAGGACTTCCAGGTCCTGGTGCTCTCGGGGCCCAATGCCGGCGGCAAGACCGTGGCCATGAAGGCCGTCGCCCTGGCGGCTCTCTTCGCAAGAGCCGGTCTGCATATCCCCTGTGAAGAAGGGGCCCGGGTCGATCTGGTGGAGAGCGTGATCGCCGAAATCGGGGATCACCAGGACATCGCCGAGAGTCTCTCCACATTCTCGGCCCATATGGCAAACCTTTCCCGGATCATCACCCGGGCGGGACGACACTCCCTGGTCGTATTGGATGAGATCGGCGTGGGAACGGATCCGGGCGAGGGGGCCGCACTCGCCCAGTCGATCCTGGAAGAGCTGGCCTCTCGTGGGGCACTCGTGATTACGACGACCCATTACAACCTGCTCAAGGAGATGGCGAATACCGATTCACGCTTTCAGAATGCCAGCGTGGAATTCGATTCCGTCAGCCTGGCCGCCACCTACCGGATCAAGCTCGGGTTGCCGGGAGCATCCTCCGCTTCCGCCGTCGCAGCGCGTATGGGCATGCCGGGCAAGATCCTGGCAAGGGCCAACGCGCTGCTCGAGAGGGAGGATCGGCAGCTGGAAAAATTGCTCAGCGAACTGGCCACGAGCCGAGCCGCCCTGGCCCGGGAGCAACAGGAAGCGACGAGAATGCGAAGCCTCGGCGAGGCGGCCAGGGACGAGTACCGCGGCAAGCTCGAACGCCTCCAGGCGCGGCGCGACAAACTCTTTCGCGCCATGCGAGAAGATCTCGACCGCGCCTTCAAACACGCCCACGGCGAAGTGGCCAACGTGATTCGCGACCTGCAACGCGATCCATCCTCGCGCAAGGCGGCGCATGCGAGGGAACAACTGATGGAGTTGAAGGAAGCCTCCAAGAAAGCGCAGGGCGATGCCGGAATTCCGACGCCGCCGACGCGGGCCCCGGACCTCAGGGCGGTGGATTGGAGGAGAATTCAGCCCGGCGACCCGATCCAACTCGCCTCGGGAAACCCCGGGGTACTCGAAAGCCTGCCGGATCGCAGGGGTCGGGTCGGTGTGCGAATCGGGGGCAAGAAGCTGATTCTACCCGCCGAATCCGTCGGTCTCGGCGCGGCCTCAGGGGGCGCGAAGACCGAAACTCGCAAGACCGAGCGGGTCCGCGTAGAGCGGGTCTCGGAAGAAGCGGGATCCGAGGCATGGAGCGGGGGCGTGGCGACCTGCGATCTGAGGGGACAGAGAGTCGATGAAGCCCTCGGCGAACTCTCGCAAGCCCTCGACCGCGCCACTTCGAATGCCCGCGAGGGAATCCGGATCATCCACGGGATCGGCAGCGGCGCCCTGCGCAGGGCCGTCCGCCAATTCCTTCGAGAATCCAGCTACGTGGAGAATTTTCGGCCGGGCTCACCGGATGAGGGTGGCGAGGGAGTAACCCTCGCCGATTTTGACTGATCCCCGCGGCGGAAGATCTCAACCGGAGCGGGATGCGTCCGCGTCGGCCAGTAGATCCTCGGCCGCCCGCACGCCGGCCACGACCCGGCCCTCGGCGTTCGGGGCGATCAGGTAATCGGCGGCGTAGTAGAGTCTTCGACCCAGGGCGCGGCGATCCGCCTGAACGTGTCGGAAGTTGGCCAGGGCCCGGTAGGCGCCGACGTCAAAAGAGGGAATTCCGTCGCTGCGACGCTGCAGGCGACTCTCGCGAATGCCGTCCCCGACACCCGGATAGAGTTCCTCGAGGCCTGCCAGCAGACTCTTCTCCACCACGTCGTCGGGCGCATGGGCATGGGCCCGGGAAAAACTCTCGCTCGCCCTGATGGTGATGAATCCGGCGCCGAGTTCGACCCGACCCCCCGCTACGCCCGGCTCGAGCAGCGCAGCTTCGATGGGCAGACCCTCCGCATGGGGCACCCTGAGCAATTGCGGCAACCCCGTGGGCGCCTGTGCGAGTCCCAGGCTGAGCGTCGTCAATGGCCGATTGCGGGCCCTCGAAAAGAAATCCCTTTCGGCGGGCGTGAGCACCGCCGCCGCCACCTCTCCCGCCTCGGCGGAAGAGGAGGTGAGCAGGACTGCATCCGCCGCGAGGGATTCCCGGCCCTGGGACAGGCCCTCGCAGAGAACCTCGAAACCTCCGCCCTCGGCGGGAGCAATCCCCGTGGCCGCAACCCCGTATTCGATCGAGAGTTGCCTGGCGACGGCTTCGACCAGGGGATCGAGCCCTGCACGCGCCAGGCCGTGAACCCCCGCGGCACCCCGCCCCGTCCGCCGGGCACACCAGAGCAGCAGGCTCGCCACCCGGGACAACTTCGTCGCCGCGCCCGAAAAGACATTCTCCACCTCGGGTGCGATCCATCGCGAGAGGACGCTCGAGCCGAAATAGAGATTCGCGAAATCCGATACGCTCCGATAATCGAGGGAAGCCGCTCGCTCGGGGGCGCCGGGGTCGAGCAGGGGCGCATAGCGGGCCATCAATCTGGACCAGCGCAGCAGCCTGGCCGCATCCCGTCGTTTCAGGCCGGGAATGGCCGCGACCCCTTGCAAACGCTGGGGATCGATGGGGCTCGGGCGACGCCGATAGACCTGGGCGATCTGGATCGGCCGCAGTCGCTCCTTCAATCCCAACTCGTCGATCCAGGCGAGCAGGTGCTGATCCCGGGAGTGAAGGACCTCCAGGGCGGGATCGAGAGCGAGTTCAGCCGCCCGATTCGTGCCGACCTGGCCGCCCACCCGGTCTCGACGTTCGAGCAGGATGAGATCGTGGCCGGCCCCGCGAAGTCGCCAGGCAGCCGCCAGACCCGACAGACCTCCACCGATCACAACGACCTTCATCGATTGAATGCGCTCCAAGCGAAATCCGATCCGCGACCTTAACCCGAATCGAGGATGAGCGCTCTCACGGAGCTTCGCGCAGCCGATCCCGGGCCGGCCATGGGTTCAATTTTCGCCCTCCCCCCCCAGGAGGCCCTCGAGTCGCTCGACCACGTCCAGGAGCGACTCGAAGGCCTCGAAGGGAATCCCGCGCCTCGCGAGGGCGCGGGCGAGGCTGCCCTTCGCGAATACCAGGTCTGCGGCCTCCGCGGCGCAGAGATCCGAGACCTCTCCATCGCCGATATGAACGCAGAGGGCCCGGAGATGCAGGCGCCGATGATGCTCAATGAACATCCGCTTGCAGAGTCCCGTCCCGCAGCCGCAATCGGCATTCCGGGCACCCGGACTGATCCGCCACACGTCGCCCTCGAACCTCAGCGCGTTGGAGGCATATTCGAAGGAAATCCGGTGAATGGCCTGAAGCCGGTCGAGGTTGTAGTCGAAGCCATCGGATAGAATTCGAAAGGGCACGCCTCTCGCCCGGCACCATCGAAGCAGCTTTCGCGCCCCGGGGTCGAGTTCGATCCCCAGCAGGTGATCTTCCAATGCTGCGGCGGAAAAATCGAATCCGTCGAAGAGCTCCACGATATAGGACCAGGCGTCGAGTTCTCCCGCTTCATATCTCCGCTGCAAACTCGAACGCTTCTCGAACAATTCCTTCCTCGCGAGACTGCTGCCAACGTCGGCGCTCACGAAGGTTCCATCAAAATCGCAAAATACCGCCAATTCGCGTTGCGTGGGAAGAAGCCCCGTGCTCGAGTCGGCGGAGGGGGAGTTCCTCGGCCGACTCTGGGCTCCCCCGTCATCGCCGGCGAGAAGCGAGGGGGTGACGGGCTCCTTGGCTTCCAATCCCGCTTTGACGACGGGGGGCCAATATTGCGCCGGAGGATGTAGCATTCCAAGACCTATAGCGATTGCGGGAGCCGGGGTCAGTCGGCTTCCGCGCTGGGGGGCATGTGAATCCGAACCCGCATCCCGATGATGACCCGCGGCCGGGGTTGAGGCCGCTGAAGCGCAGACTCCGGAGGGGGCCGCCCCTGATCCTCGATGGGGCGATCGGAACCGAATTGGAGAGGCGAGGACAGGCCGCGGGCCTGCCACTCTGGTCCTCCCACGCACTCCTCGATGCGCCCGAATGTGTCCTGGAGATTCACCGCGACTACCTCGAGGCCGGCGCCGAGATCCTGACCGCGAATACCTTTCGAACCCAGCGTAGGACCCTGCGAAGAGGCGGCCGGGGACGGGATCCAGGAGATGGCGACCTCGGCCTGCACGACGCGGAATTGACTGCTCTCGCGGTGACGTTGGCGCGCCGAGCCGCACGGGAATCGCATACCTCCTGCTGGATCGCGGGCTCTGCCCCACCTCTCGAGGACTGTTACAGACCCGATCGGGTTCCGGGAAGCAAAGTCCTCTACGCGGAACACGAACGCCACGTGGAAAATCTGCTGCGGGCGGGGGTCGACCTGATCCTGATCGAAACCATGAATACGATTCGCGAAGCCAGGCTGGCCTGCGAGGTAGCCCGGAAAGGGGGATTGCCCGTTCTGGTGAGCTTCGTGGCCGGCCGGGGATCGCGGCTACTTTCCGGGGAGACGCTCGCGCAGGCCGCGCTCGAGATCCATCGCGTGGGCGCCGATGCGGTGCTCGTCAACTGCCTCCCCCTGGCCGAGGTGGAGGATTGCATCGCAGTTCTGAGAAGAACTGAACTGCCCTTCGGCGTCTATGCCAACCTCGGGCAGCCGAACCATGAGGGGAACTTCCTGCCCGACAGAAATTCTTCGCCCGAGGACTTCGCGAGCCACGCGCTCAGATGGCTCGAAGCCGGGGCGCAATTGGTCGGTGGCTGCTGTGGCACGACCCCCGACCACATCCGCGCACTCGCCCGAAAAACTGAAAAGCCCTGACAAATTGTGTCACCGGCCCGCAATTTGTGTCGTTCCCGATGCGACCCTTGCCGAAAAGCCGCCACTCGTTTTCCGGTCGACAATCGTCGAATCCCGAATCTTCTTGAAGTTCTAGGGGGATAGGCTTTCAAAGCCTCAAGAAGAGCGGTTGGCACGAGGCTTGCTCTACTCGGGTGCAAAAGCGATCTTATCGGATTTGGCGGATCTGAAAACAGATTGTTCCGGCGCCCGAACGAGCTACCCCTCCCTTGGCACCCTGGCGTGCAAGGAGTTCGTTCGGGCGCACTCATTTTTTCCAGCGCCCGAGATTTCGCGCGAGCCCCAAAACGCGCGCCCCCCAACGCCCCTGGATCCGGCGGAGATCCGGCGGAGAGATGCGCGGGAAAGGGGCGGCGTGCGCCCAGGCGGCATTCCCCGTTCCCGTTATAGTGAGTCCATGCCCTCAACCCAGCGGCGCTCGCCCAGGCCCTCGGTCACACTTCCGCCCCTACTTCCCGAGCCGCGACGCATCCAACTTCGTGGGGGAACGTCGCGCATCCCGTCCGCCCTACGCATCGCAAGCGAAAAGAAGCGCGCGGCCGACATCCTTCCCACTCTTCCGATCACGATCGAACGCCTGCGCTCTGGGATCCAGCAGGCCTGTGGCGTCGAACTCCATCTGGCTGCCGATGGGCCGACCCGGAGTTCCGGGACCCTGATCGAATTGGGAATCGACGCATCCCTCAAAACGCCCTTCCGGGGCCATCCGCATCCCCTGGCCCGACGGGATGCCTATCGGCTGAGTTCGGGGCACAGTGGGATCCGAATCTGGGCCGGGGGAGAGAGCGGCCTTCGCTACGGCGTGGAAACCCTGCTCCAGTTGATCACGGCGGCAGGCCGGATTCCCCACTGCCGGATCGACGATGGACCCGACCTGCCCCTGCGTGGAATCATGCTCGACATCTCCAGGGGCAAGGTGCCCACCCCGGCCAGCATCGAGGCGCTCATCGACGATTGCGCGACCTTCAAACTGAATTTCCTGATGCTCTACACGGAACATACCTTCCGATTCCTGAAGCATCCGGAAATCGGCAGGCATGACAGCCCTCTCGATGCGGAGATGCTTCGAGGCCTGAACCTCTATGCGAAGCAGAGATGTGTCGATCTGATTCCATGTCTGCAATCCCTCGGCCATATGGAGCATATCCTGAAGCTCCCGCGCTACCGCGAGCTGGCCGAAAGTGAAAGTGGCTGGACGATCGCTCCCACCGATCCGGCCACTTATTCCCTCCTCTCCGACCTCTATGATGAATATCTGCCGCTCTTCGACTCGAAATATTTCAATGCCAATTGCGACGAGCCCTGGGATCTGGGGCGGGGCCGTTCCCAGGCACGAGCCGCAGAATTGGGCCCGGGTGGCCTCTACCTCGAACACGTCGGACGCCTCCAGAAGTTGGCGCGCCTTCATGGCAAACGCATGATGATCTGGGGCGATGTCGTGCACGCCCATGCCGATCGGATTCCGGAAATCGACCGCAACCTGATCCTTCTCGACTGGTGGTACGAAGCTGGCTTCGAATACGATCGCGTGGCGCACTTTGCCCGGAACGGGATCGAGTTCATGGTCTGCCCCGGCACCTCGAGTTGGAATTCGCTCTTCCCCCGCATCGAAAACAGTCTTCTGAATATTTCACGCTGGGCAAAAGCGGGGCGTCGCCACGGAGCCCTCGGCCTTCTGAACACGGATTGGGGCGACCACGGTCATTACAACCTCCAGGGCAATTCCCTCTTCGCATATGCGTGGGGGGCACAGGAGTCATGGTCCGGGGGCAAGTCCCGAAATTTCGATCGCGCCTTCTCGCGCGTCGTTTTTGGCAACCCGCGCGGGCCCCAGGCAGGACTCTACCGGGCCCTGGGCGCCATCCACGATCCCGGATTCAGCGTCTTCAACGGCTCGCCCCTGCAATTTCTCTTCTTCGATAGCGTGGAAAGCGCCTACTTCGTCTCCAAATGTCGTCCGGGTCGACTGCGAGTTCTCGCCCGGAGATTGAGTGCGCTCCGCCCGCGGATCCTGCGGGCCAGGGAGGGAACGGCCCGCAATCTCCTGGCCCTCGACGAGATGCTCTACGCCCTCGACGCTTCTCTCTTCGCCGTGCGCAAGGCCGAAGCGGGACTCGAATACCTGGCATGGAGGCGCGATCCCGGCGGGATCGCTGCGCGGGCGAGAAGACGCCTCGGCCGTCGGCTGATCGAATTGGCGGATGAGCAGACTCGCCTCGGCAGGCGCTTGCGCAAGTTATGGCTGGCGCGAGCCCGGCCCTCGAATCTGGACATCACCCTCGGGCGTCTGCGCCGATCGTCTCGCCATCTGCGCTCGGCGGCACGCCGGCTCGACACCCATCGGCCCAGTCCCGCGCCGACTCGAACCGAGATCAGCATCCAGGGCGTGCGCCAGGCACTACTCGAAACGCTGCAATAATCCATCCAAAGACCAGGGCCAGGCCCCGGGGAAGCGAGAGCCGACGCGACCCCGTTTTCGAGTTCACCTGCGGCCCCTCGCTTTCGGGCGATCGGTTTCAATGCGCGGGGATATGATCGGAACGGGCCGCAGCCGCGGGCTTTGAGAGCAGCAGGCGGCGAGCAATCCCCGCCAGGTAGACGGAACCCGCACAACATAGAAGGTCATCCGGCCCCAGGGCATTGCGCGCCGAGCGAACCGCGGAGACCGGATCGTCAATCACCCGAATATCGGCCCGGGGGGCGATTCGCCGACACAGGCCCACGAGCGCTTCGGGTGGGTGGGAACGAATCGCTTCGGCTCGAGTCAGCCAGATCGTCTCGGCGTCGGTGCATAGGGGTATGAGAATGCCTTCGGCATCCTTGTCGCTGGAGATGGAGAGCAGGACGCGCAGGGCTCGGTCGGACCATTGCTCCAGCACTCGCCGCAGCCCCCTGGCCGAAGCCGGGGTATGAGCCGAATCCACCAACACCCCGGGCCGATCCGAGAGCCATTCCAGGCGACCCGGCAGCCTGGCGGCGGCCAGCCCTCGACGAGCCGCGGGCTCGAAACGCTCCGCGGGAATGATGTCGGCCCGCCGGATCGCCGCCATCGCGAGAGCGGCGTTATCGAGTTGATGAGATCCCAGAACGCCTAGCCCCACTCCGAGTTGGTAGCCCCCTGCTTCCCGGTAGAGAAGAGCCTGGCGCGATGTGGACGCGATCGAATGATCGGCCCAATCGCCGGCTTCGAGAGCTTCGGCGTGGAATTCCGCCCCGAGCCTGGCGAGCGGAACCTCCAACTCTCGGGCTCTTCGTACCACGACGGATTCGGCCTCCGGGGGAAGCCGGCCCGCCACGCAGCCGATCCGAGGTTTCAGGATGCCCGCTTTTTCTGCGGCGACTTCCTCGAGGGTCCCACCCAATTTATCCGTATGCTCGAGTTCGATCTGGCTGATGCAGGTCATCCGGGGCGAAACGGCGTTGGTCGAATCCAGGCGGCCCCCCAACCCGACTTCGAGGAGCACGTGTGAAACTCTCTGCCGGGCGAAGAGAAGCAGGGCCACCGCCGTCGTCGCATCGAAGAAAGTTGGGGCATTCGAGGGATCCTCTCGTTGCAGGGCCTCGACTTGCGGCCGCACCTCCTCCACGACTTCCGCGAGCGCGGCATCAGCCACCTCCCGGCCATCGATCCGAAAGCGCTCGCTCCAGCGCTCCAGATGGGGGGAGGTAAAAGTCCCCGTTCGTTCTCCAGCGGCCTGAAGTATCGCTTCCGCCAGCAGGCAGGTGGATCCCTTCCCCTTCGAGCCCGCCACGTGGATGATCGACAATTCTCGCTCGGGATGATCGAGCCGGGCGAGAAGTCTCTCGATCGCCTCCAGCCCCAGGCGCGCATAACTGAATCCGGGCTGACGTTCGAAATTGATCAGACCTTCGAGCCAGGCCCCCGCATGTTCTGCGGTTCGGATTCGCTCAACGCCGGCCACGCTCAAACCTCATCCCGTCCTGCTTCCGCGGCGCCCCGGATCCACGGTGATCCCAAACCGGATGCCGGGCCACGCCCACAAAAACGAGAGAGGGCGAGCTCGGCGGCCCGCCCCCATCGGAACCTTCCTCTGCGCGATCTTATTGGACCAGGTAGCGCTGGCTATCGCGGTACTTCTTGACAGCCTGGCTCGTCGTCTCAATCGCTGGGAAAAAATATTTGACCGCATGACCACATTCCTGGCAGACCTTGTAACAGAATTTGAAGCCCTCCACTTCCCGGACGCTGCCAACACTGAGTCGATTGTCATCCGTGCAACAGCCCTTGGGACGCGGCGGCGATACGATACGCCGGGGATAGTCATTCTTGGGCGCTTCATCTGTCGAATATTCGATGATATTCTGCGTCAGCCTATGAGACCGCTCTTCTGAGTTCTTCTTTCGGATATTGCTGCCAATTCGTCTCAATTCATCTTCCTCATCTTCGAATTTCTGCTGATTCGTAGCCGGGCGTCCGCCTCAACTCGTCCAGCAGGAAAGATCGATCCTCGTAGGGTGCCTGGCAGGGAGGTCCGTCCGCATAAAGCAGCCGGCTACCCTTCCGAATGGAACCCCCCCCCGTCCTTCTGACCTCTTCTGCCTCCCTTTCCACAAACTCATTCAGCTCGAGCAAAATCGAGCTGCGTGTCCCGTAACGATCACCCATATGAACACACAGATCTTCGAGGGATCCGCCTCCGTTTGTATGCTCCCTGCAGAAAGCCGCCAACGTCTCGATAAGATCTTCCTTCTGTCCCGCTACCACGCTATCGACCCGACTCTGCAAGCGCATGAGACCGGGCTCCGGAGTTTCGAGCGGATTGCCGTTTCCGATCACGTATACGCCGGGATTGAGTTTCCGCAGCTTGATTTCCTCGTCGTAGACGGCGAGAAAGGCATGCTCCTGATCCGCTACGAAAAAATTGAAAGGGTTGTGGCTACCCGCCGGTAGAGATTCCAAAACCGCTGCCGCCTCCACTGCACTTTCAACCCGCAAGCTATCGACCACGACCTTGCCGCGCGAAATGCGTCCTTGATCTCGGGTCGCACTGCGCAGATTCGTCAACGCCGAAAAGACCCCGTGTCGATTCACGCCGAGCCAGGTTCCTCCGGCTCGAATATCCGTGGGGGCCACCAGCGGCCCGCCTCGCCCCAGATCTCCCCGCCAAAGTTTCGGACCCTCGGAGGGCCGATCCAGAAATTCATCCCGATTGGCAGCCACTACCAGCCAGCGCCCGGGAACCACCCGATGAATCGCAACTAGAGTGCACACTGAATAGGCGACCGACTACCTGCTTCCGACCCGTTTACCGCCAACCCACCTCCCGATGGACGTTCCAGACCACCCGCCAGTTTCCTCCGCGCCATTCGATCCATTCGGCCATTCATTCGGCCATTCGGCCACGGTGCCCGTCTCCCGCAATCCGCGATCCGCAAAATCCGGCCCTTTGCCCCCTCTCGGGATCCATGCGAAAGGCCACTCCCGACTTGGAAACCACGTCGTATTTTCAAATCCAAGTCAAAAGCCTTGCTTCAGCTCTGGCCCTCAACTGCTCATCGCTTGCGGGTTGCGAGAAAGTTGTCCGGATAGACTGCTCGGATTGAACGCGATCGATGCTCTAACATACTGAATTTCCGACCGATCCGCAAATCTGCAAACCTTGCCCCCCGCCTGGATCACGCGCCGGAGGCCCAGCGTTCATCGGCGAGGGCCGGTCGCCAGGCGATAAAGGCCTCCGCGCTCCCGAAAGGCTGCCTTTCCCTCAGCCGTGCTCCCCGATCACCCGCAGGTGGCTGGTGGATCCGCGGGAATCCCCGGGCTTGGGCTCCGGCGCCCAGCCGCGCTCGGCGCACAGCTCTTCGGCCCGCAGGCGTGCCGTTTCGCGGCTCATTTCGAGTCCGTAGCGGGCCAGCACGGGCTCGAGCAGGTCAAAATTTCTTTCGACGGTTCCCCGAACGGACTGAAAGCCGTGTTGCAGCGCCTCCGATCGGTGCCAGAAGGCCAGGGGGTTCAGGGCGAAGAAATCCGCGTCGCGCTCCTGGGGCTCGAGCAATACGATGTCCCCACGGAATTTCCGATCCGCCGCATAGCGCTGGAGACCGAGTTCGAGTCGAGAGTGCAGCAGCGTTCGGAAGACCTGGTTGATGACGAGTTTCATGCCCCGATCCGAGAGGTAACGACCCTCCGCGAAATGTGCTGGATCGACGATGTCCGGGTCGACCCGGTTCAGGAAGGGGCGGAAGGGGTTGTAACAGATGATCAGATCGGATCCCTTCTCGATGGCCACGTCGATATTGGCCGTATGGCGAACCCCCCCATCCACGTAGTCGATCCCATTCAACCGGGCGGGTTTGTAGAAGACCGGTAGGGCCGTGGATGCTTGAATCGCCTGGGCGATGGTCAATTCCTCGACCTCTCCGGCGCCGAAGACGACCCGCTCCGCGGTATCGAGATCGCAGGCCGTCAGGTAGAGATCCACCTGACGCGTTCGGGAGAAGGCCGCGAAGTCGTTCGGCATCGAAAGGCGGTCCAGGTTGCGGCGAAACCAGTTCTCGATCGAGGAATTATCGAAGATGCCGGTGGGAATATAATCCGTGACCGAGGGCTGTCGGCGGCTCGGAGAAGTGTGTTCGATCATCCGTGTCACCAGGGACTCGAAGCGGCCGTAGTTCGGCTCCCGGATGAAGGCTCGAAATTCCTCTCCCGCGGACTCCGGGAGCCCGGGTAGACCCTGGAGAAATTCCTGACTCACACCGGGCAGGTACGACATGAAGTCGTAGAGCATGTTCAGGGGGCGCTCCAGGAACTCCCTGGTATTCGGTCGATAGAAATCAAAGGGCCGCAGTTGATCGAATTTCTCGCTCTCGCCGTCGAGGACCCGGATCATCTCATCGGGCTCTATCCCCCCCGCGAAGGGCACGGCCAGAATCGAACCCGCCGACAGGCCGACATAGGTATCGAGATCGCAGAGCCCACGTCCCACGAGATAATCGTTGAGCGCCTTCACGCCACCGACCTTGAAGGCGCCGCCGGTCATGGCTCCACCCGCCAGCACCAAGGCGATGCGGGGATTCTTCTTCGGGGGCCGCCCCTCACTCTTGCTGATCAGCGTCAATCCCAAGAAAAGTTCCTCACGCGCCCCCCCGAGGGCCCATCGATGCGCGAGCGATCCCCCCCCGACAGGGGAAGATCCGCCGCTTGGGCTCTCCTCTTCGCTTCATCATCAGCCATGCCACCTCGTCCAGAACAGTTTCCCACCCACGGCACTTTGCCACGGCACCTCGAAAAGCAGGGCCGGCAGCGCATCTGCCCCCCCCGGAGCCTACGATGCGGCGCGTCATATTATACCCTCATAGCGGGTAAATTCAGTGACTTTATTGACCCCGAGGGTAGTCTTCGGCTTCGCAGCCGCAGCTCATGGGCCGGCTCATGGGCAGAGACAGGGGAGGCGGCCGCCGATTGATTGGCCAATCGAGCAAGCGCAGGGCGGGGCCCCAGAGTTCTTGCCGCATCGCGTCGAACACGGGGGCCGCACCGCCACAAGCCGCGAAGGGATGGGGAAATCACGACTCGCGCACCAAGGCTGCCTCCAAGGGCTTCTGAGCGAGTTCCGTGCGGCCCCCCCCCACCCCCGGGGGGGGGTCCATCCCCATGCGCGGTCGCTCTTTACGAATTCCCTGGCTGTGACAACCTGAACGCTATGCATTCCCGGACTCGCGAGATCGTGGTGCCATGAGGAGCCTGACGACGCTCGTCCCCGTCCTGGGCATGCTGCTGCTAGCCGATCCGTCCGGGGGGCAGGCACCCCCTGCTTCATCGCGAGCCGATGGGCGGGCTGGATCCGCCCTCGAGGGCGAAGAAATCCAGCAGGAACTCATGGGCAAAGCGGCGCGCTCGGCCAAACGCGACCGCGATTCGCGCGAGCGAAGAGCCGCCGAGCGCGAGCGGGAACAGAGAGCCAGGGAGGAGCGAGCCGAGGCCCTCCTGCTCGAGAATCTCGAGCGGGAGGATCAGGCCTCGACGGAGTTGAACCGGGTCATTTCCGAACAGCAGGCTCTACAGCAAGCGCTATTGCGTGAAGCGGGCTTCGAGTCACCAACGGCCGTTCCGGGGGACTCGCCTCGCGGACCGCGGCCACCTGAGGAATCAGCTTTGGGCGGCGATCTCGACCCGAGAGTCGCAGACCTGGAGCCAGCCTTTCGCGAACTTCCGCCGGAGATCTTCGATCACCACGATGAAACAATCCGAATGGATCGGGGCAACGGCCCTCGCTCCATCCCCGTAACTCGCCTCAGCCTCGACGCCGATGGGGATGGAAAGGCGGAGTTGATCCGTTTTCTCGATCGCGAAACCCTCGAGCTGCTGAGACAGGAGGAGGATCGAAACTACGATGGCCTGATCGATGCCTGGAGCGATTTCCGAAACCACGCTCTCAGCACCCGAATCCTGGATGAGAACGACGATGGCAATCCAGACGTATTCGAGAACTTCCGAAACGGGCGTATCGCCCTGCGCGAACTCGACCGCGATGATGACGGGGTCCGCGACGTGCTCTACCGATATCGGGGCGATTCGCTGATCGAAGAAAGACACGATGCGAATAATGACGGGGTGATGGATCTGGTCATCGCTTACGAGAATCGCATGCGCCTGCGATCCGAAGAAGACGTGGATCGGGACGGGCGCATGGATATCTGGACCCGCTACTCGGTCGAGAATGAAGCCGAGCGGATCGTGGGAATCGATCGGGACAGCCGGGGGCGGGGTTTCGCGGATATCTTCGAAAGCTTCGGGAGTGAGGGCGACCGGACCCTGCTGATACGACGAGAAGAGGATACCGACGGAGACGGCTCGATCGATATCGTTTCATTCTACGTCGAGGGCCTGCTCCGGCGCAGGCAGATCTCCCAATCCGCCCCCCCCGCGATGCCTGCAACGGGCTCCGAAACACCCGACGATTCGTGAGGGAAGAGCGTGAGCGAGGGTGCGGATGGCCCTCTTATTCATCGCTCACGCCGACCTCCACCCGCCTACGCTGTCGCGCACGAAATTCTTCGATCCGCCTGCGTTCGATCAGAAGCATCAACGCCCGATTTCTCTTCTTGATCCGTTCCAGTTCGAGAGCCAATTCCCGGGGAGTGAGGCCGGATTTTTCGAAACTCAAATCGAAGCTCAGACGCGCCTCTCCACCGTCTCCCGCCAGCGCAGCGACTTCGATACGGTTGCGTCCCTCCCGAACGGGAACGAAGGCATTGAAGCCTCCATCCGGAGCCAGCTCCACATCGTAGGAGATTTCCCCGGTGCTGAGATTGGTCACGACGACGTCTTCAATATCCGAGAAGGAAACACCCTGAAGGAAATTGATGATATCCCCCGCGTTGCGAACCGCAGTGAAACTGCCCAGTGTGATGCGAGACATCTCGGAAAGGGCCAGGGGCGATACCATCGCATGGGCTCCCAGGGCGAAGGTATTCAATCGGATCCCCGCAGTACGGGCAAAGCGAGCCGCGGAAATGGCCGCCTCGACATCCGCCGGATCAGATTGAGTGGCCAGGCCGTAGGGAAAGGTCGGAACGCCATCCGTCAGGAAGAGCACGACCTTGCGCGAAAAGGCCCGAGGCTCGCTATAGGCCCGGGAAAGACCCGCGAGTTCGATCACCGAGAGTTTGATGGCGGCCGAAAAATTGGTCGCACCCTGGGGACCGTCCGCAAGGATCTCATCCAGCGCGGATGAAATGGTTTCGAAGTTCCGGGTCAGGGGTACGCGCACGACGGCATCCTTTTGATCCGGCCGCAATCTCTCCCCCGTCTCGGGATTCGCCGCACCCGAGAAGGTGATGATTCCCACCCGGGTGAAGCTGGGATCGAGGATCTTGAGCAGATGGCGCGTGGCAATAATCTCCGCCGCGAGGATCGTGTCATCCGAATCGGTGCACACCAGGTCAGCGGGGTAGGTGCCCGCGGCCACGAGTTCCTGGCGGGGGTCGAGACCCACTTCACCATCCCCGTCCACGTCGATACCACTGGGGTAGCGGGTGGAATGGGAAACGTCGAGCACCACCATCACATCGAAATCCCTATCCCCGGCGTCGCTACCCGATTCCGCGCGGCCTCGGATCGGAGCCATCGTGACGCGATTGCGAACCACTTCATCCGCACGCGGAGACGAGAGGGTGATGCTGACCTCGGCTGGCTCGGGCTGCTGGCCATCGGCTCCCCCCATGCCAAGAGAAAAGACGATCAGCACGACGAGAGGAACCCGCCCAGGGAAGAACCGATCGATGGGATTCCCGCTGCCCCGAGTCAAGGCTTTCTCCCGCCCAATCGAATTGCCGAAGGCCCGGCCTGGGCTCGGGGTCGGGGTCGGACACGGGGTCGGAGGAGGAGAAGCGAGAGGGCGTGCCGGGTCTGTCGGCCCTGAAATTCATTCCGGCGGATCCTCATGGGGCGACTCCGCTCGGCGGCGGGGTGGGGGCGACGGGCGCAGACGTCTCGGCCACCTCTGCAGCAGGGGGAAGCGGGAACCTCGACGTCGGAAGCCGTGAGAATGCGTCCATTCGAGCCAGCCGTCCCATGATTCGCTTCAGGGCTTCTACACTCACACCGCCGAGCCTCCGGATCTCTTCGTGAATCTGGGCCTTCTGAACTTCGACAACGGGCGGCCGACTGCGACCCCGGCTGAGCGACCGATCCCCCGCAAGAATCAGGAAAGGGCGCGGCTCCCCTGGCTCCCGGGTCAAGCGGAAGCCGGGAATGGATCGAAAGCCCGCATCCGGGGGAAAGAGTCCGACGTGCCCGAGATCGAAAGCGCTCTCCCAGAAGGTCTCACGATAGACTCGCTGGGAGCGCAGGTCTCGGGCCACGGCGAGGTCCGGTCCGAGCAGATCATCGAAGAAGATCGCCAGACGAATTCGGGCGAGGACTCCCCCCGCGATCGATTGCGAGGCCGGGCCCGCTGCGACCGGGAAGGCCGAATCCTCGAAGAGTTGATCGCCCGCATCGAAGGCCCGGACCGCGATGGCGCCCCGGGCATCCGGAGGCGGATCGACCGCGCCCGCCTCGATGAATACCAACCAGATCGAATAGGGCCGGGGCTCCAAAGCGAGGATTCGACCCAGCTCCAATACGAAGGCCGCACCCGAGGCCGCGGCACGGTCGTGCGGACCTCCCGCATCCCGCTCCCCGGGCAGGGTGTCGTAGCGGGCGATCAGCAGCAGCGGATCCGCGGAGTCTCCTGCCAGGACGCCAACCAGTGCCTGGACGGATTCCGATCCCCGGGCCTCGAAGCCGGGCTCCAGCCTGGCCCCCAACGCCTCGAGTTCCCGAGCCAGGTGGCGGCGGGCCCGCAGCGAACTCCGCGCCGCGGGCGCCCGAGAGCCAAGGGAGACCAGTAGATCGATTCCCGCTGCCACCCTCTGGCCCGAAAACACCAGTTCGAGCCCATCGGCAGCCGGGTCGGGCAGCGAGGGTTGCGGGGAGGCGGAAGCTGCGGGGATCGCCGGCCGGATGGGGCTCGAAATGGGAGTGCAGGCCAGGATGGCGAGCAGCCAGAAAACCCCGATCCCCGCGGCGGGAGCGGAAAAATAATCGCTCGAGGCGCTGCGGCCTCCCGCTCGAGTGCACCCCTCCCCGGAAGCGCAGCCCGATATGCACTTCAGCCGCAGCCAGCGCCCCACAGCCCCCTCCATGCTCCGAATTATAGCCTCGATCCCGAACCTCCTGAAGTCGCAGCCCGGAGTCGCCGGGGGAATCACTTTCCCGCCGGGGGCGAACGGAGTCACGATAATTATGATGACAGCATAATTCCCGACACATTTGTCGCGGAACAACCACTCTATAGATAACAGGCCCCGCTCCTCGCGGGACTTTTCAAGAGTCGGAGGCAGGACCCCTCCCTGGGGGCTCTGCCTCCCATCTTTTGGACACCCTCCCCGCTCGTCGCGAAGCCGCTGCGAGTTCCTCGGAGCGATCAGAGCCAGAAGCAGAACCACTCCAGAAGCAGAACCACTCCGGAAGCAGAACCAAAGAAGAGCGCGTGCAACGCTGAGGTTCCGAAACGCCGAGTTCGGGAGCGCATCTCTCCGAAACGAGGCGCACAAGTCCATTTCATCCGCCCCGCTCCGGTCCCCTCGGAGTTTCCCATGTCATGCGTTCTGGGTGCCGCCCTGACGGGGGTGGATGGCGTCGCGATCGAGGTGGAAGTCCGCATCAGTTCTCAGTTGCCGAGAATCGATATCGTCGGGCTGCCGGAATTATCCGTTCGCGAGAGCGCGGCCCGAGTACGAGCCGCGATCTCCGCAGTGGGGGAGCGATTCCCCCAGAACCGAATCACCGTCAACCTCGCCCCGGCGGCGCTGCGAAAGGGTGGCTCCGGACTCGATCTCGCGATCGCGATCGGCATCCTGGTCGCCGGAGGCACGCTCGCAACGCGAGCGTGTGAGGGGGTTGCGTTCATAGGCGAATTGGCCCTCGACGGTCGCCTACGCGGCGTCCGCGGCGCCCTGGCAATGACCCTGGCCGCTCGGGATGCGGGCTGCCGAACCCTGATCTGTCCTTCGGCCTGCGCGAGTTCGGCCCGTCTGGCGCCGAGCATCGAAGTTCTGGCGGCCCCGGATCTGGCGGCGGTCATCGGCCACCTGCGGGGTCTATCGAGGCTCGCGGAACCGGCGGCGCCGGCGCCGCCGGACCTCCGGGAAGAAATGCCATGCCTCAGCGATGTCCGGGGACAGGAGAACGCCAAGAGAGCCCTGGAAATCGCCGCGGCCGGTGGCCACGGAATTCTCCTCTTCGGACCGCCCGGATCGGGCAAGACGATGCTGGCCCGAAGGCTGCCCGGTCTGCTGCCGGCCCTCAGCGACGAGGAAGTCGTCGGGGTGACCCGCATCCACGGAGCTGCGGATGCTCTCGCGCCGGACCAGTTCGCGGTCTTCGAGCGACCCTTCCGCGCCCCTCACCACAGCTCCACGGTGGCGGGATTGCTCGGAGGAGGCAGCCCACCCACACCCGGCGAAGCCTCCTTGGCCCACGGCGGAGTGCTCTTCCTCGATGAACTCCCGGAATTCGAAAGGCGCGCTCGGGAGGCGCTTCGCCAGGTTCTGGAGGATCGTTCGATCCTCCTGGCCCGGGCCGGCTATCGCTGCCTCTTCCCCGCGGACTTCGCGCTGGCCGCGACCGCCAATCCCTGTCCCTGCGGCTGGTACGGCAGTGGTGCGAGGGATTGTCGCTGCGACGAGGTGGCGATCCAACGCTATCGACAGCGAATCTCGGGCCCGCTCCTGGATCGCATCGATCTCCACGTCCACGTATCATCCCAACCCTGGAGCAAACTGAGTGGGGCGAGCGCGGGAGAACCCAGTGAGAGGGCCCGCGAGCGCGTGCTCGCCGCCCGAAGCCGACAGGCGAAACGAGGTCCGGAGCCGAACGCGCGCATCCTCGATGCGAAGCTCGACACCCGCCTCGCAATCACCCGAGAAGCCAACGCTCTGCTCGGGCGGGCAGTGGATCGCCTGAACCTCTCGGCTCGCGCCGCCCGCCGAATTCAACGAGTCGCCCGGACCATCGCCGATCTGGCGGCCGAGGATCGAGTCGATTCGGCGGCCGTCGCGGAGGCACTGGGATATCGCGGAGAATACACCGAGGGGAATTTACCCTGAATATTCGATGTTCTTGGTGTTCTATTTCAGCCCGGGGTGCGCAAAATTGGTCCATTTTCGACCACCCCAGCGACTACTGGATTGGGGGAACAGGTAACGGGGTCTGGTTTCAAAGGAGTTTTTTCTCCGGAAATTTCCGACTCCTGGTGGGCACAGATACTGCATCTCCCCTGGAGAGAAGACGACAACTACTTCGAGGGCATGAGACCATGACCAGAATGGAACGGGATCCAGAGAATCAAATGTGGGCAGGCGACGGGGGCTTCCCCTCGCGGATACCTCAGCGAGGCTGGAATGAAAATCGCGAACTTTCTCCATCCTCGCCGCCGGCCGAGCATCTCGATTCCGCTTTTACCCTGCTCGAATTGGTTACCGCCATTTCCGAGGTCACGGACGATAACGAAGAGATCAACGCAACCGTCTTCCACCTTTTGCAATCGGGGCGTGTGCGGCTCCGGGGTACCACGCGTCCTGACGCGAGTGTCAACGTGATGAGTTCGGTGCGGTCTGCCTGAAGGACCGGACCTCTCTCAAGAGCAAGCGAACGACATGAAGGGGTACGCAGTCGGCGTCCGATCCCGGGACAGTCTCGGGATCGGACGCCGATCCATCTGCCCGCTCCCGAAGTCCGGCCCCTGGCCGACGGCCTTCCCGGCGCTTCCCCGCATCCAGAAGGCCTCTTCCGAGCAACGGGCACGGCCTTCTGGCGCCCGCGTCACGACCCGGCTCCGCTGATATTTCCCCATGCCTTGACCCCTCGGCCTGACCGTGGATGATCCCCGACAAGCGGGAGGCGAAATTCGGGTCTCCGGGGGGGGGCAGGAAATGGCGAGAGCCGTAGCGGGGCAGAAGAAGGGCGCCCGAAAGAAGGCTGGCAGCAAGAAGGCCAGCAAGAAGAAGGCGAGCAACCGACGGCGCTCGGGCGCCGCAGCGAAGAGCGGGAAGAAGGCGGCGAAGCGAAAGAAGACCGCCGTCCGCAAGACTCCCGCTCGGAAATCCTCCAATCCCACTGCGTCCAGGAGAAAACGAGCGGAGCCGGGAACTTCGACCGCAAGCGAAATGGCCGAGAAGCAGCGTGATATCTCGGTCTCCGAATTCTTTGCGAAGAACCGACACCTTCTCGGCTTCGACAATCCCTCGAAGGCGCTGCTCACGACGGTGAAAGAGGGGGTGGATAATGCCCTCGACGCCTGCGAGGAGGGCGGCATCGTCCCGGATATCCGAATCGAAATCAGTCAGCGGGGAGAAACCCGTTTCGCGGTGGCGATCGAAGACAACGGACCGGGAATCGTCCGCGCCCAGGTGCCCAAGATCTTCGGTCGGCTGCTCTACGGCTCGAAATTCCACCGGCTACGACAGAGCCGGGGGCAGCAGGGAATCGGAATCAGCGCCGCGGGCATGTACGGCCTGCTGACGACCGGCAAGCCCCTGAAGATCACGACCCGAACCGGCAGGGGAAGGGAGGCCCACTACTTCGAGCTCGTGATCGACACCCAGAAGAATAAACCCCGGGTCAAGCGAGATAACACGATCCCATGGAAACGGGCACACGGTACACGGGTGGAAATCGAACTCGAGGCCCACTACCGCGGTGGCCGACACTCCGTGGACAATTACATTCGCCAGATTTCCCTCGCCAACCCCCACGCCCAGATCACCTATGTACCTCCCGTCGCCGAAGAGCATGGCGAAGAACATGTCTTCCCCCGCGTCACGCGAAAACTCCCGAGACAGACGGCGGAAATAAAGCCCCATCCCTACGGGACCGAACTCGGCGTGCTGATGCAAATCTTCCGAGACACCGACTCTCGAAGCGTCTCCAGCTGCCTGCGAAATGACTTCTCCCGGGTTTCCTCCCGGGTGGCGGCCCAGATCTGCGAAAATGCGGACGTTTCGCTGAAACGTCGACCCTCGGAGATCAAGCGCGATGAGGCAGATGCGATCTACAAAGCCATCCAGAAGACTCGTATCATGAGCCCGCCCACGGATTGCATTGCTCCCATCGGCGAGGATCTGATGCTGGCGGCCATGAAAGCGGAGGTCGATGCCGATTTCTACGCCGCGGTCACCCGACGACCCACGATCTATCGGGGCAACCCTTTTCTCGTGGAAGCGGGCATCGCCTACGGGGGAGACATGCCGGCGGACGATTCCGTCGCTCTCTATCGCTACGCCAATCGGGTGCCCCTGCAATACCAGCAGGGCGCTTGTGCGATCACGCGAGCGGTCTCCACCACGAATTGGAAATCCTACCTGCTGCAACATCCGAAGGGAGGTCTGCCGATCGGCCCTCTTCTCATCATGATTCATATCGCCAGCGTCTGGGTGCCCTTTACCTCCGAGAGCAAGGATGCCGTGGCCCAATATCCTGAAATCATCAAGGAATTTCGTTTCGCATTGCAGGAATGCGGTCGCCGGATGGCCATCCACGTGCGAAAGAAGAAACGCGCGGCGGAAGCGGCCAAGAAAGCCGCCTACATCGAAAGTTATATCCCCCAGGTCGCCCTGGGCTTGCAGGAAATTCTCGAGCTCGGCGACCGAGAAACCGGCACCCTGACCCGCAGACTCACGGATGTACTCGAACGCAGTCGCAAGCTCTAGCGACAAGAATCCAAAGGCCCCACGATCGTTCTGAAGGCCTGGGAAGGAAAACGTGGCCGCACGAAAGAAAGCAAAAGGCGCCCGCAAGAAGGTCGCAAAGAAGAGGGCTCGCCCGGCTGCGAAAAAAGCCCGGCGGGGTTCCGGCGCGAAGAAGAAGAGCGCCCGGAAGAAGGCGGCGAAGAGGGCCCGGAAAGCCGATACTGCCGACCTCATCGTCGATACGGCCCAACGTATCCGGCAGGATATCCTGAAAAAGCGCAAGCCAGATCTCGAATTTCCGATCCGTTCCCTGGGCAACGTCTCCTATTCCCAGAAGAAGGGCTATTTCGAAATTGGCAAGCAGGTCAAGACACGCACCTTGACGGTCAACACCGTGCGTGGTTTCGCCCAGACGCTTCGACTCATGGGCCTCTCGAAGAATCTCATCGAGGCCAATGATTTCGCTACCAAGCGGGATGCGTATTATCAGAGCAAGAATTGGGAATCCGCAAAATTCGATGATCAGGGCGAATCCGATACCGTGATGGACGATATCGAGGCGATGTTTTCGGTACACGGAGTCTCCCGCGAGCAACTGCGCTTCGTACCCGACGAACACGGCGGCGCCGTCGCGGGACGCCTCACGGTTCTCGATCCCGACCTCGAAAGTGGCGAGATCGAAGAGATCGATTGTACGCGTTTCGGTTCTGGCGCCTACTCGATTCCCTCGACGGTCGAGCACCTGTCTTTCGAAACCAATGCAAAGTTCATCCTGGCCGTCGAAACAGGCGGCATCTTCCAGAGATTGCAGAGCCATAAATTCTGGCAGAGCGAGAACTGCATCCTGGTATCCCTGGCCGGAGTTCCCACGCGCTCCACCCGCCGCTTCATCCGCAAGCTTTCCGATGAATGCGGCCTGCCCGTCTTCGCATTCGTCGACTGCGATCCCTATGGCTTCTCGAATATCTACCGAACGCTGAAGGTCGGCTCGGGCAACGCGGCGCATATCTCCCAATTCTTTTCCGTCCCCCAGGCCCGCTATCTCGGAGTCACACCCCAGGACATCATCGATTACGAACTTCCAACCCATCCGCTCCTCGAAGTGGACATCAAGAGGGCCCGGGATGCCCTGAAGAACGATCCCTTCTTCAAGGCTCATAAGAGCTGGCAGAAGGCCATCCAACAGTTGATCGCCATGGGGGTCCGAGCCGAGCAGCAATCCCTGGCCATGTGGGGGCTCAATTACGTGATGGATGAATACCTGCCCGCAAAATTGCGAAAACCCAATGCCTTCCTTCCATGAGCCGATACCCTAATATCCCAACAGCATGGGGGCGGAGGGCCCCTCTGGTGAAAGAACTCGCGGTGGGGAGTCAGAAGCGATGAAGGGAATCATCCTGGCCGGAGGTTCGGGCACGCGCCTTTTTCCGGTGACGCTCGGGGTCAGCAAACAACTGCTTCCCATCTACGACAAGCCGCTGATCTACCATCCCCTCTCCGCGCTGATGCTGGCGGGTATCCGCGAGATCCTGATCATCTCGACCCCCCAGGACCAGCAGGCTTTCAAGCGCGTGCTCGGGGATGGGCGGCAGCTCGGAATCTCGCTCAGCTACGCAATTCAGCCGCGACCCGAGGGCATCGCCCAGGCCTTCCTGATCGGTGCTTCATTCGTCGCCGACGATGCCGTTGCCCTCGCCCTCGGAGATAATATCTTCTACGGCCAGGGGCTGCGTGATCGCCTGGAAAGCGCCGTTGCCCGCCAGTCGGGAGCCACGGTTTTCGGCTATCGGGTCGGAGATCCCGAACGTTACGGTGTCGTGAGTTTCGACGCCTCGGGCAACGCGCTTTCGATCGAGGAAAAGCCCGAAAAACCTCGCTCCCATTGGGCCGTCACCGGACTCTACTTCTACGATAACGAAGTCGTGGAGATCGCTCGGGGGCTTTCGCCTTCGGCCCGGGGCGAATTGGAGATCACCGACCTCAATCTCGTCTATCTCGAAAGAGAGTCGCTCCAGGTCGAGCTCCTGGGCAGGGGTTTTGCGTGGCTCGATACGGGAACCCACGAATCGCTTCAGCAGGCCTCGAATTTCATCCAGACCATCCAGGAAAGGCAGGGCCTGAAGATCGCATGCATCGAGGAAATCGCATGGCGAAATGGTTGGATCGATCGCGAGGCCCTGCTCGCGATCGGCTCGGCCATGGCCAAGAATAGCTACGGCAGCTACCTGGTACAGGTCGCCGAGGAGGAGGAGGAGGGGCCCCGATGAAATTCACGAATACCGACATCCCGGGAATCGTGATCGTGGAGCCCGACGTACATCGGGACAACCGGGGATTCTTCCTCGAGACCTACCATGAAGAGAAATATCGTGAGGGGGGAATCGGCGAAGTCTTTGTCCAGGACAACCACTCCCAATCCCAGCGCGATACCCTGCGCGGCCTGCATCTTCAACTGAGCCCGCCCCAGGCGAAACTCGTCCGCGCTTCACGGGGCCGAATTCTGGACGTGGCGGTGGACGTACGTCGCGGCTCACCCACCTTCGGCCGCCACTTCGGTCTGGAACTCTCCTCGGAGAATCAGCTGCAGCTCTACCTCGCACCTGGGCTCGCCCACGGATTTCTCGTCCTCAGCGATCTTGCGGAAGTGGAATATAAATGCAGCCGATTCTACGATGCCCCGAGCGAATTGGTGATCTCCTGGAACGACCCGGAACTCGGCATCCCCTGGCCCATTGAAGACCCGATTCTCTCGAGCAAGGATGCCGGAGCCCCGCAACTCGCCGATCTGATGAACCGCCTGCCCGAGTGGCTGTCCTGAGGGCAGCGAATAGGGCGAGAAGCGCCGAGAATCCTTCCAGCCGCTAGCCATCCTCCTCGGCATCCAGATTCTCGTCCCCATAATCTGCTGTCAATTTAAGGGGCGCGCCGCAGACGCTGCAGAAGATTTCCTCACCCTGGCGCTCGTCGCCCCCCATGGGCAGATCGGAATTGCAGATGGGACAGATCGGATCTCGCCCCATGACCCTCCCCCTCTCCGAATCTCCCGGGCGCCCGCACCTGCACGCCCATTTGGCGGAAGCGGCGCTATGCCTCGGGCTTCCGTCGGCCGGATCTGCAATCCGCACAGCGTCCATAGAGCTCGTGGCGGTGGTGCAATAGCTCGAATTGAAAATCAGAGGCCACCTGCCTCTGTGCTTTTTCGATCGATTCCGACTCGAATTCGATGATCTTGCCGCAGGACGTACAAACCAGGTGGTCATGGTGCGTTCGCTCCGTCTCGTAGCGAGCAATCCCATCATCGAAGTGACGCTCTTCGGCGAGCCCCACATCAACCAGCAGCTTCAGCGTGCGGTAGACGGTCGTATAACCGATGTGGGGATGGCGGGCCCGGATTCTCTGGTGAAGGTCCTCGGCCGAAACATGTCCCCCGGCCTGAAGAAAAGCATCCAGGATGGTCTCGCGTTGCCGGGTCCGCTTGAGATGATGCTCCTCCAGATATTTGGCCAGAACTCGATGTTCGGCTTCATGGGCCATTGAGACAGTCTAGCAGGCCCCTTCTTGGAAGGGCACTTGCAGCTTTCAACAAACCTCCAACATCAGGGCCGGCGGAGGCTGGCGAGGGGCATCCCAGAGGCCATCGGAGGGGGAGAAGAATACCGGACCCTCCACTATTGCCCGTAGTAGAGGGCCGTGTTACCCAGGGCCTCCGGGTTGACAACCTCCCCTTCAAGGTGATCGACAGAGTCCATGAGTCTCCCCATCGAACCCCCAATTCGCGATCGCCCGCAGGCCGAAGAGGAAGCGCGAATCCAGGATGAGCGGCTATATAACCGACCCCGCGATAGAAGGGCCGTGCCGGGGAGTCTCCGGGAAGTCTCGATTCTCGCCTACCCGGTCATCCTGACCCAACTCGCGGGAGCCCTGATGGGCGTGATCGATAGCGCGATGGTGGGGCGTCTCGGAGCCACGGAACTGGCGGGGGTGGGATTCGGCGGAATCTGGATCTGGACGATATTCTGTTTTTTCATCGGGGCCGCCACCGGAATCCAGACCTTCGTTTCCCAGCATCACGGGGCCGGGGAATATCGACTCTGCGGAGGTTGGGCCTGGCAGGGATTCCTGCTTCTCGTGCCACTCACCACCCTGACGGCGGCCCTATGCTTTTTCGCGATGGAAAGTCTGCTCGACCTGCTCGCACCCTCGGACTCCATGCGACCCGTTGCGAGCATCTACATGGAGATTCGAACGCTGGGCGTCCCGGGCTTCGTGATCGCCATGGTCTTCTCGGCCTTCTTTCGGGGCATCGGCGACACGCGCACCCCCCTCTATCTGAGTCTCCTGGCCAACGGTCTGAACGCCGTACTCGATTACGGTCTGATCTTCGGACGCCTGGGCCTGCCCGAGTGGGGGGTGAGGGGGGCCGCCACGGCCACGGCAATTTCGGAATGGGCCCTGGCCATAATCATTCTCGGCGTCTTTCTGAGACGAAAATTGCGCCGGGAATTCGGCACATCGACCCTGAAGATCTCCTGGAAGGAAGAGCGCAGGCTGACTCGCGTCAGCATCCCGATCGGCGGGCAGTGGACTCTCGAGATGCTTTCCTTCGCGGTCTTCGTGGTCTTCGTCGCCCAGATGGGTGACATCGCCATGGCGGCGAGCCAGGCATTTCTCGCCCTTCTCTCCCTCTCCTATATGCAGGCTTCAGGGCTCGGCATCGCGGTGGCTACCCTCGTCGGGCGCTATATCGGTGCCAAGGAATTCCACCATGTCGAAAGGACCTTTCGCTCGGGTCAACAATTGAGTCTGATTCTCGGAATCGCGATCGGCCTCGTCTTCCTCCTTGCACCCGAGTTGATGATTCGGATCTTCTCCGACGACCCCGAAGTTCTCAGACTCGGTTCATCGCTGCTTCTGGTCGGAGCCGTCTACCAATTCTTCGACATCTTCTCGATAATGGCCGATGGGGCCCTGCATGGAGCGGGGGATACGAGAGTGCCCTTCCTCATGCGCTTCCTCCTGGCCTGGGGCCTCTTCCTGCCCCTGGCCTATTTCCTCGGAGTCCATCTGGAGGGTGGGCTGAATGCGGCCTGGATGGGCGGGGTGATCTACGTGATGCTGCTCGCCTTCTATCTCATCTGGCGCTTTCGATCCGGTGCCTGGCGCAAGCTCCAGATCTGAAAACCGGATCCGGAATCAGCAAAACCGATCCTCTTCCCGCAGCACGACCTCCGCGATCACGGGGAGATGATCCGAGGCCCGGGCGGCCCGCTTCGAATCGTGGGCTTCCACCGACGAAATGTCGGCACCCCAAGCATAGATTCGATCGAGGGAAAAGAGGGGGCGCGTCGATGGATAGGTGGCGGGCCATTTGACGTTATTATGTCGATGCAGGGTATCCTCGAGACTCTGGGAGGCCTTGCAGCGTCGCCAGGCATTCATATCGCCGACCAATACGGCCGGGCCTTGATTCCACTGCGAATGCTTGAGCAGCGTCTCCACCTGGCGCCAACGGGTGCGATCCACCAGGGAGAGGTGGGTGGCCACAACGCCGAGTTCCACCGCCCCGAGATCGAATTGTGCGGCCAGGGCGCTGCGGCGCTCGACTCGGGAGGAAGACAGGCCGAATACGTTGATTCCCGTCATTGGAAAGCGGGAAAGCAATGCATTTCCGAGTTCTCCACGCCTGTGGATGCGGCTCGCCGCGAAGGCCAGGTGAAGACCGAGTTCATCGCAGAGCCCCTCCAACGATTGTGCCGAATCGAAGGGAAGGAGCACTTCCTGAAGTGCGATGATATCGGCGTCGAGTTCGGCTATCACGGCCCCGGCGCGTGCCAGATCGGGTTTCCCCCGGCCGTTGAGGCCCGTCCAACGATGCACGTTATAGCTGGCCACTCGGATCCTTCTCGCGATCGGTCGCGCCTGAGTGGGGCGGAGGGGAGACCGCAGAAGAGAGAGGTGGGGCCTGGGAAGAACCTGTGGCTGCATCGCCTTCCGAGCGCTCGCGCCAAGATCCCTGGCACGGGCAAGGGAGGCCTGGCCGACGACCCGCTTCCCCTCGGAAACACGCTCCCGCGCCTTCAGCGCCAGGGTTCGCCCCATCTGACGGGCTCGGGCTTCGCCTGCGGGCTTCTTTCTGCCCTTTTTCTTGCGCTCGGCCACCTCGTCCCTCTCCGCCCCGGGGCGCCTCCCCCAGGAGCCTGATTCTTCCCGAATCAGCCAGGGACCAGCCTAGCCCGTCTTCTGCGTCGGGTCGCCAGAAGAGTCGTTTCGCCGGGCGAGATAAAGGGGGATGCCGGGCCGTGATGGTCATGGCGCGCAGGCCTCGCATCTGACTTCGGCGCTCAGACATCCGATGATCGGATCCATCAAGTCCGGGGCAATCGGGGAATCGAATGACCGATCTGCCAGATCAATCCCAGCAGCGAGGCGATATGGGCACCGATGATCGGCTTCCCTGTGGTCAGGAGTGCCACCACCAGTTGCCGCTCCGGATCGGCCCAGGTGAAGACATTCGACAGGCCCACATGACCGAAAGCCATCGGATTATCAAATCCGATGAGACTCATCCGACGGCTCCCCAACATGAAGCCCAGCCCATAGGGGATCGGAGCCATCAGCGTATGATCCAATTCCCAACCCGTCTGCCTCGCTACCGCTCGACGAATCGTCTTGGCCTCGAAGACGCGCTCCCCTTCATACATTCCCTCATCGAGCAGGCATTGATAGAAACTGGCAATCTCGGATGCGGTCGAGATGATATTGGCCGAGGGAATGACTCCCGTCAGGAATCGGGCATCGTTGGAAAGTTCAACCAGATTCGCAAGATCCGCTGACAGGGCGCGCTGCAGCAACCCCGAGAAAGGGGGCGGGAGCGGAGGGCCGGTGGCCGCATTCTGCGCCACCTCGCCGACCTGATCCGGAGCGACTCCGTAATTCAGCCACTTCAGGCCCAGGGGTTCGCGAATCTTCTCAATGAATACTTCCCGCAACCCACGGCCCGTCGCTCGTCGGGCCACTTCAGCGAGGATGAAGCCGCCGGTCAGCGCATGGTAGGCGAGACGACCTCCCGCTTTCGACTCGGGCCTGGCATCGCAGAGGATTTCAAGCACCCTTTCCGGCTTCCCGAGCAGATCCAGATCCATATACTCGCCGGGCAGCTTCGACAGGCCCGCCCGATGCGCGAGAACATGGCGAAGACTGATCTCTTCCTTCCCGAAGCGTGCAAAGTCCGGAATATAGTCGGCCACGGGATCGTCGAGGCATAGAATATTCTCCTCGTCGAGTTTATGAATCAGCATCGCGGTGACGGCCTTCGACGCCGAGAAGAGATTCACCGGTGTATCCAGACCGATCTTGCGCTTGGCCGCGTCATCCGAATCTGCCGGAGAATTGCCCGATGCATATCCCATGGCGCGATGCAGCAGGACGGCGCCACGATGGCGAATACAGAATTGGAGGGCCGGATGGGCGCCGGATCGATAGAGGGCCTGGGTCTTCGACCAGATGTCTTCGATGGATTCCCGAGGAAGACCGACCGCTACGGGGGAGAGTTCTTCCCCCCTCGCGGTCACCTCTTCGAGATCATTCGGGACGGGAGAAGACGCTGAGGGGAAGAATAGATTTGTCAGGCCCAATGGAGTCACTCCAACTCATATACGGCCCGACCAGTAGCCCGCCCGCGTTGCGCCGGCAGTCTATTCGATTCCGACGCATTTTTCGAATCTCCCTCAGCCCCGATGCGGATTCATTCGGCCAATGCAAAGGCCACCACCGAATCTCCGGGCGTGGTCCCCATCATGGAATGCCCCCCCGCCGCGATGACGACGAATTGTCGCCCCCCTTCAGCCACCCGATAGGTAAGCGGGGTCGCCTGGCCACCTGCCGGAAGTCGGCCCTTCCACAATTCGTCTCCGGTCTCGACATCGAAGGCCCGCAGATAATCGTCCATCGCCGCACCGATGAAGACGAGGCCCGAAGCCGTCGCGATCGACCCCCCCTGGCTCGGAACGCCCAGGGGCAGAGCGATGGAGAAGGGGGCGATATCTTCGGTCGTGCCGAGGCGCACCTCCCAGCGCAGGTCTCCCGTAGCGAGATCGATGGCCACCAGGGTTCCCCAGGGCGGCGGGCTGCATGGAAGACCCCAGGAAGAGACCAGGAAATCCCGCGCCATCGCATAGGGGGTTCCCCCCTGGGCTTCCCATACCGGAGGAGTCTCGCCCCTCTCTTCGGCCGCCCGCATACGGTCTTCGAAGACCTGCCGGGGAATCAACTTGAGATGCGAAGCCATGCGGCTCGTATTTGTGATCAGAAGACCCCGTTCGGGATCGATGGCCACGCTGCCCCAATTCACCCCACCAAAATAACTCGGGAATCCGATCCATCCCTCGACACTCGGAGGCGTGAAGGGGCCATCGGCTCGAAGTGCAGCGATCTTGCGCCGACATTCCCCTCGATCGAGGGGGGTGATCCCCCAGGCATCGTCGGGGGAAATCGACGCCGGATGGATCGGAGCGGGGCGCGTCGGAAAGGGCTGAGTGGGAGAGAGCGATTCGCCCTTGACGCCATCCTGGGGAACCGGCCTCTCCTCGACCGGAAATAGGGGGCGGCCCGTCTCGCGATCGAGAAAGAAGAGATGTCCGATCTTGGTGGCCTGGACGAGGGCGGGTATGGAGCCCCCCTCTGCCGGGAAATCAAAGAGAGCGGGCTGGGCGGGCACATCGTAATCCCAGACGTCGTGATGCACGGTCTGGAAATTCCACACCGGTTTGCCCGTCTCCGCGGAAAGCGCCACCACGGAACTCGAGTAGTGGTCGAGGCCGTCGCGTTGGGCCCCGAAATAGTCCGGGGCTGTATTGCCCGTCGGCACGAAAATCAGGCCCCTCTCGGCATCGGCGGAAAGGATGGACCAGGCATTCGTCGTACCCCGGCGATAGAGAACTCTTTCGCCCTTCTCATCGACGGTCTCGATGAACGACTGACCCGGCGGCAGGGGATCCCAACTCCAGCGCAATTCCCCGCTCCGAAGATCATAGGCCCGCACCACCCCACCGGGAGCATCCACGCGAATATTGTCGAGGACCATCGCCCCGCTGACCAGCAGATCTCCGACGATCAGGGGGGGAGAAGTCACCCCGTATTCCCCGGGTATCCGATTCCCAATGCCCTCACTGAGGTCGATGGTTCCCCCATCGCCAAAATCCGGGCATAGCTTGCCGGTCTTCGCATCGAGGGCAATCATGCGAGCATCCAGGGTCCCCATGAAAATCCTCTCCGCACAGGTCTGCCCGGAAGCCGCGCCATGATCCCGCCAATAGGAGACACCGCGGCATAGGATCATGAACATACCCGTGGTATCCACTTCCGCATCGAATACCCAGCGCTCCTCACCGGTCTCGGCATCCAGGGCGATCGCCTTGTTGCGCGGAGAACAGAGGTAGAGGGTATCCCCGACCACGATCGGCGTATTCTGGAAACTCGTACCGACCGCGCCTTCGGATGTTTCGATCAGGTCGCCCGTATGATAGGTCCAGGCGATCTCCAGAGAGTCCACATTCCCCGGATTGATCTGCTGCAGGGGCGAATAGCGGGTCCCATGAATGTCGGCACCATAGTGGCGCCACTCGGCGGTCGGACCCGAATAGTCGATGCGGGGCTCGGCCCCGCATCCCATTACCAGGCATAGCGCCCCCGATAGAGCAATTGTCGTGAATCCCCTGATCACCCGTCTCCCTCCTTCGCGAGTTCCTCATACCAGGCTCGAAGTACATGAAAAGCCAGCTTCTTGCTCCCGTCATCCGAGAGCAGGCCTTTGCGATTCCAATAATCCTGAACCCCCTGGTAGAGACGTCCCGGGGCCCGGAAGTCCTTGAGGATCCAGGGACTCACCCCGGCCAGACCACTCTGAATTTCAAGCATCTCGATCTGCCTGCGATAGACCAGCGCCTGGTACTCCTCGCTGAAAACGGCCAGTTCCGCCTCGGGAACTCGCATCCCCAATTTGGCGCCCGCGCCCATCTCGCTCACGATGATCGGCCCAGGTCGATCTCCCAGAATCCGAATCCGATGCATATTCTCGAGCATCACCTGTCGCGAGAAATAACTGGAGAAGGGGCCGAGGAGACCGAGAGCCCCGCTGTAATACCAGCCGAAATATTGATTCAGAGCCTGGACATCCACCAACTCGGCCAGGGGATCTCCGATTCTGTACTCCCAATCGCCACTGGGCAGGCCGAGCAGGGCGGGCAGATAGGAGGTGAGAAAGAAACGACCCAGATCTTCACCGGAAGTCAGCATGGCCGCCGTCAGCAGCCGACTGGAGTCCCGACTCCGCACCTCAGCGGCCAGGGCGGCCATGAATTTCTGCCGCTCCTCGCCATGGGGCGTTTCGTTGCCGATGCTCCAGAAAATGACCGAAGCCCGATTGCGATCCCTTTCGATCAATTCCGAAAGCTGCTGTCGAGCCCGTTGCAGGGTCTGCGGATTGCCGAAGTCGATATTCCAATAGACCGGTATTTCCTCCCAGACGAGAAGACCCTTCTCATCCGCCACCCGGGCCATGAATTCACTGTGGGGGTAGTGGGCGAGTCTGACAAAATTGGCCTGCAGGTCCTGGGCCCAGCCCAACAGCCTTTCCGCATCTTCACGGCTATGGGCGCGACCCCCGCCATGGCCCGATTCCTCGTGGATCGATATGCCCCTCAAGAAGATCGGCAGGTCATTGAGCAAGATCTGATCCCCTTTCACGCTTACCTTCCGAAATCCGATTTCCTCGCTGACCCGATCCTCTACGGTCGAAAACTCCACGCTATAGAGCCTGGGCGAATCGGGAGACCAGAGCTCTGGAGTGGCCTCGACCTCGAAAGTCGCACGGCCGTCTTCTCCCGATTGAAGCTCGACGTCGATACCGAGTTCGGAAATTCGCATCTGGATCTTGCGGCGGGAGACATCTCCATCGAGTTGTACGAAACCGGTGAGGGTTCCGGCCTGCCTTCCCTCCCAGCGAACGGAATAATCGCGGATGAAGGTCTGGGGCAGATCGACGAGCAGAACGTCGCGGGTCAGGCCCCCGTAATTATGCCAATCCGTTCTCGTTGTCGGTACGTCCTGGTCGCCTTTTTCATTGTCGACCCGGATCACCAGCAGATTGGAGCCGGCTTTGATTCTTCCCGTCAATTCGAAGTTGAAGGGCGTAAACCCCCCTTCGTGCTCTCCGAGAAGAAGTCCGTTCAAATAGACGGATGCGCGATAATTCGCCGCCCCGACCCAGATGAAGCTGCGGGCATCGGGCGTCGCATCGTTTTGAAATTCTCTCTTGTACCAGACCACACCCCGATAGAAATGGAGGCGAGGGTCCTGGCTATTCCAATCGCCCGGCACCTCCAACTCGAGCCCATCGCGATACGAGAATTCCGAGAGATCGCTGGGCGAAGTCTGTTCCACGGCCCGGGCCGCAATTCCCCCGATGTCTCCCGCCGCATAGGGATCGATCACGGCCTGCCAGCGACCGCCGAGATCTTTCGTATTCCGGGCATAGATATTTCCAATCGCCGGCGATCCCGAATAATCCGCCATCTCGGCGACGGAACGATAATGATCGACCACTTCCCGGGTACGTTTGGGCCAGTCTCCGATCCATAGATAAATGGTAAGCGCCAGGCAGCCCGCGCCCATCAGGAAGAGCAATAGGCTTCCGAATGCCAGTAGCCTCCGCATCGCGTCGAGAATCCCCTCTCCTGCTGCCACTCCCGGAGCAGCTCAATTTCGAGACCGAGAACATAGTCTCTTTCGAGCCGATGAAATAATGCTCCCCCAAAACGCGAAAGCCCAGGAAGATGCCGCGACCCGGGACGACTGTGGGCAGAGCGGCCATGGGGGAGAGGAAGGACGCAAGGGGAAATTTCGCAGCGACAGATCGGATCGGCGGCGGCGGCGCACCATCCCTTTCGAGGCAGGAGTCGGGGTGATCGGGAGGCGTCAGGGATGCCGTGCCTCCTCGAAATTCCAGAATGCCCGCAAGGATTCGATCCGATCCTCGCCATCGAATCGGAAGACATCGATGACATCGATCACCCTCTCCTCGCCTCGGATCAGGAGCCTCAGGGTGAACATCATCGCGGCTTCATTTCCTGCCGTGGTCACGATGGGTCCGATCGGGGTGGGGTGGGGTGCACTCGACCCGAAGCCCCTGCGAAAGAATTCAGACACATCCGCAATGCCGACGACGTGGGTTCCCGGAGGTCCCCCCACCGGATCCTCGACGGAAATCGACTCCGAAAAGAGGGAAAGCACTCCTTCGAGATCATGATCGGCTACCCGTTTCAAATAATTCCTCATCAATTCCCGCATTCGTGAGGCTGTCGGCATGACTCCATGAACTCCTCTTCGCGGATGATTTTCCGCCTCCCCAGGATCGCAAGGATTCGCCCACATGCCTACCCTTGAGTTGCCAGATCCTGACGTGTCAGACCTCGACGCTGAGAATCCGGCTCTAAAGGAGGAAGCGGATCATGTCAAAATTCTCAAGGCAGGAAGTGGAAGCGGCCTATCGCCATTTCATCGAGGCGGGTGACTCAGGGGAGTGGTCGGCCTGGGCCGACCTCCATAGCGAGGACTGTATCTGGATCGAACATCATCTGGGGACCTTCCACGGGCGGGAGGCCATCCGTGAAATGATTCTCGGAACGATGAAGCGCTTCCCGATGATGAGCTTTCCCGTTGAGTGGGTTCTGATCGAGGATGAACGCGTCGCCTACTATCCGTGGCAGGTGCTTCCAGACCCGTCGGGAGGGGATCGCGTCTTCCGATTCGGCTGTGTCACAATTCTCGAATACGCAGGCGATGGGCTCTTCTCTTTGCAGGAGGATCTCTACAATCCGAACGAGGCCGCGAAGGTAATACAAGACTGGCTGGCAGCGGGTGGCCAGATCATTTCCTGACGGTCAAGTCGAAAAGACATCCGGACTTCGCGACGCGCTCCGAACCCTGATGGCCCCCGCTCTGATGCCGCTCGGACTGGGCGCGGGCCTCTGCAACCCCGTCTGGATCCGTGACCGGCGTCGGCCCTGGGCGCGGCCTGGGCCATCGGTATCGAGAAGAGAATAAGCGGCAGAGAGCGCCTCGGCTTGAGGCCGGCCGCCTTCGTCATCAATCATGTGGGCAGCATCAATCCCATTCGGGGCTATGCACTACTGAAAACGAACCTCAGGGGCGTCGCGAAACATCAGATTCTCCGGCATCCGCTTTTCGGAGCCCCCTTCGCATTCGTGGGAACGATCTTCCTGAGATCGATCCGACCGGGTGGATTCAATGCGGACATTGGAGTCGGCGATCCAGGCCCTGAAGCGGCGCATCTTCGATCGGTCCACAAGATCCTGCGCAACATCGAGAAGACCTTTCGCGGAGTACTCTCCTCTGGGCCGTCTCCAGGACTTCCGCGATCCGCACTGCGCGAGAGATGTCTCCCGAAAACAAGAGAACGCTCATCTCTTCTCTCTTTTCGGCGGGATACACTATCTTCTCCCGATTGCAGGGAATCCCCGAAGGAGGGCAGGAAGCGATCCATGCCGCGAAACTCTTCCCTAGCCGACTTCGCCTGCCTGCTCCTCTGCCTGACCTTTCAGTGGGCGTGCGCGCCCAGGACGTCACCGCCGGATTCCCGTACGGCCACCGGCTACGAAAGGCTTGGCGACGGCTACGAAGAAAATCGGAATTTCGAAGTGGCGCCGGCCGAGCTCGATCCCCAGAAAAAACTGCCCCCCGCTCTTTTCCGAGGCGCCCACCACGTCGTCCTCTCCATCACGCTCGAGAGGGACTTCAGCCAGAAGTATCGAGTCAGCAGTTCGGAGGGAATTTTCGAGGTTCGAAGCATGGGACTTCTGCGCAAGCGCGTCCACGAACTCGAGAGGCTTTGGGAATTGCGAGAGGCCGGACTCGAAGATCGGGAGGTCTACGTCCTGGCCCTCGCGAATGCCGCAGAATCCCCCCTGGAAGGAGGAATGCAGTTACTCCTCCATCCGATCCAGACCACATCCAATATTCCCCGTGGCATCTGGAAGATGGCACGGGGCTATTACGAAATGACGAACGCAGGACGGACCTATCTCGAGGATGACTACATCGATGAGCTGATCGGCTTTGGCAGGGCGAAGCGCAGCTGGGCCTACCGACTCGGCGTAGACGTCTACAGCGCCTATCCCCCGCTTCAAACGGCCCTCGACCGCTATGGATGGCTCTCCCTGGCGGGCGGCTTGAGCGTCCGACTGCCCCTGATCGCGGTCCCGGGTGGGGCCTCCATAGCCCTCAGTGTCAGCAATACGAGCGACGATATGAAACGCGAACTTCGCGACAAGACACCGGAGGAAATCCGACTCAGCGGTCGCAGAATACTCGTGCAAGAGTTGGAAGTGGACGAGGTGCTGGCCGATGAATTCGTAACCCATCCCTGGTACTCGCCGAGTCGCCTCGCCACCCTCATCGAATCCCTGGCAAGCTTGGAGAAGGCCGCCGGCTTCTCCGCCTTCATCTCATCGGCTCTACTGGCCGACAACCTCCACGAAACCCATTCCTTCACGCGCCTCGCTCAACTCTTTTCCGCCTATCATCAGCGAGTCGCCGAGCCCAATCAGTTATTTTCTTCGAGCGATCTGATTCTGGCTCGTACCGCCGAGGGCGAAGTCATCCTGCCTTTCTGTCTGGACTCCGCATATTGGACTCCGAGCGCAGCCGAAGTCTTCAACCGCCTGGAACTCGATCTGGCGGAGCGGGAAGGGATCACGGGGAAGACTCTGCTGATCTCGGGCACATTATCTCCGCGGACCCGTAGCGAGGTGGAGAAGCGGGGATGGAAGATCATGGAAGACCTTCAACTCAACTGGCTGGCCGAGATCGATGCCGCAACCTTCGAAGCCGGAGGGGCTGACGAGGAAAGAATCCTTCCCGAAATCGGCTCATGAGAAGGATGCGGGCGAATGCGGGCGGGCCCTGATCACTTCCCGGATCGAAGCCCTCGGGAAAGGAAGAACTACCTTCAGATGCTTTCGGAGAGCGGCAATTTCGTCGCAACTTCCAGCCCACCCTCTCCTGGAGTCCAGGAAGTCCCCGGATCCTGATTGGCCGCGGTCGTGATGATGCGTCGATAGATGCAGGGCAGAATGAATAGGGTGGCCAGCATCGAGCTCGAGAGGCCCCCGAGAACAACCGTGGCCAGGGGACGCTGCGTTTCGCTTCCGACTCCCGAGGACATCAGCAGAGGAGTCAGTCCCAATGCAGCCGTTGCAACCGTGATCAACACGGGTCTCAGACGCAGGCATGAGCCCTCCACGACCGTATCGTCGGCATCCGCATCGGTACGAAGAAGACGATCTGGGCTGCGGCGAATCCGTGGGAGGGGCCGGAGCCCGCGAAATCTTCGATCTCCATCACGAGAAAAGGGTTGGGCAGCAATCCCGTCTGGATTGCATGCGCCTCCCTGGCTCGAATTTCCCATGAAAACGATGCGAGTTCGGGGCTGTATTCGACCGCGCGAGCCAATGCGTCACGCAGGGAAAGAGCTGGGGCCGCGTGTTCCACCTCCGCGATGACTGCCCCATTTTCGACTTCAGCTACGAACGCCCCGGATTCGGGAGCCGAGAAAGCGGGGCGGGAGAAGGATTCAAGAGCGATCGCAAGGACAGCTAGAAAGCTGCCTGCTCCGACACCAGATCCAGCGTCTTTCGTTGAAGATATTGACAGACCTCGCCGACAAAATGGCGGCGTCCCTGAGAACTGCCCACCGCTATGCATCCCATCGCTCTCGCCACCATTTCTGCGAGCGCACATCTTCGTAGAGCCGCCCTCGAATTTCAGCGACGACTCTTGAATTCCCACCGCCGACTTTTCACCCTTGAAATCGGTTCGGTCACTCTTGCTGGAAATTGAAGACCGATAGGCCATTGTGAGTCCCAGGGGCCGGCGCTTCACGTCAAATGCCCTTCCCATCGATCCGGCTGGGTGCAAAAGCACCCTGCCGGATCGATGGGGCCTCTGCGAACCCCGCGGCGGCGCGCGGAAACGGCCCTCGCGCCATTGCCTCCCCGTGGACCTCAGATCCGATCGCCGCCCATCCGGCCTCCCGAAGGCTTCGAGGACGCGGCGATCTGCGGAGATTCGAGACCGGGGTTCAGTCATGCCATTCTATTCGGCAGATGAATTTGCAGCCCGATCCAGAACCCGAACCGACCCGGCGATTCAGGGGACTGCTGGTCCTCGGCCTCCTCTGTTCCGCCGTCATCCCGGCGGCTCTCGCCTGGCCGCTACTCCAGGGCGAAGTCTATGTGGCCGGCGACCTGGGGAATTTTCACCTGCCGATACGACACTTCTTCTCCATGGCCCTCGCCTCGGGTCACGAAACCCTCTGGCTTCCCCACCAGTACACCGGCTTCTACCTCCACGGTGAAGGCCAGGCGGCACTCACCCACCCGCTGAACTGGCTCAGCTATCGCTTTCTTCCGCTGAGCGCAGCTTTCAGCCTGGAATGGATCTCGAACTACCTGCTGCTATGGCTGGGGACATTCCTGCTGCTGCGACGCTGGCGAATGCCGAGGGTCTCGGCCGTTCTTGGCGCGATCCTCTTCAGCTTCTCTTCCTTCAATATGCTTCACTACACCCACCTGAACTTCCTCGCGATCTCCGCCCACCTGCCCTTCCTGCTTTTGCTCGTCGACATCGCCCTCCTCGAACGCAATCGAAGGCGAGAAGTCTTCGCCCAGATCGGCCTCTCTCTCGTCATTGCCTCCGAACTCTTGAAATCCCACCCCCAGATGACCTGGATGACGCTCCTCGCAGGGGGCCTCTACGGCCTTTTCATCCTCGGCCGGGAACGTTCCCGACTCGGATCGGAAAGCGGAATTGAACTCGTCGGGGTTGCGCTGAGAATTGGCGTCTCGATCGGGTTGGCATTTCTTCTCGCCGGAGTTCAACTACTGCCCCAATGGGATGCCCTTGGCGATTCCTTTCGCAATGCGCCCTCCGCCGGATTCACGGACAGCCTCTCCCTGCATCCCGCCAACCTCCTGCAGTGGATCGCACCCTATCTCTTCGACGCCCGGGTCGTGGGCGTCAACACATCGGAGCTCTCCTTCTACGTGGGAGCGGCATCCGCCCCATTGCTCACCTGGGCATTGATGCGGCGAAAAGCAATGGGCAGCCTCTGGCCTATCACCGGCTTCGCGTTGACGCTCAGCGTACTCGCGCTGCTTCTATCCATGGGCGAGTCGGCTCAGCTCTACCGCCTTCAGCAGGCGCTGCCGATCATCGGCCTCTTCCGGGCCCCCGCCCGCTACCTCCTGCTCGCCGAGTTCGGGATCGCGATCGCCTCGGCTGCGGCTTTTGCAGACCTGCTGCGCTGCGCCCGATCCGATCGAATCAAGCCTCTCGCCAGCCTCTGGCCCCTTGCCCTGCCGCCACTTCTCAGCCTGCTCCTGAGCCTTTCCTTCTTCCTCGCCCTGGAGTCCGGGGCATTGGGATCCGAATTTGCGCTCGCCTCCTGGCCCAGGGTCGCAGTCGGAATGTTGCTGGTCTCGATCGCCAGCCTGGCCGTGGCGAGCCTGGCCCGGCATTCGTCGCGAGCCGCGGCATTCCTGATCCTCTTCACGACCCTCGATCTCGCTGGATACGGGCTCAGCTATGTGCGCCTCTTTCCAACGACCTCTCTCGATCGATGGATCTCCGAGATCCCCACGCCCCGTCTCGAATCCGGTCAGCGCGTCGACGTCGCACCTCCGGTCTTCACGATGAGAGGAATTCGCCTGGCGGGAGGATACTCGGCGCTGGTCCCCGATCGCATGCTACCGATCGGAGATCCCCATCGGTCTCGGAAGAACTCTCCCCTGGTTCTGCGCTCGATGCAACTGGCATCGGTCGCCTGGTCGGGGGGAACTCGTATCGAAGCCCCCCTGCCCCGGGCACGACTCCTGGGCCACGCACACGTGAGCGATCGGATTCTCCGAGATCTTCTGACCATCGATATCGAGAATACCGCCCTGATCGCGGAACCCATCGACATCGCCGCCGACCCCCTCGGCCAGGCGCGAATCCTCCGAGACGATCCCGGTGATATCGAAATTGAGACCCGCTCCACCACCCCGCAGCTTCTGGTACTGGCCGAGAGTTTCCACGCCGGCTGGACGGCCTCCCGGGATGCAGAGAATTGTCGCATCCTGCGGGTATATGGAGATTTCATGGGCTGCCGCGTGGGTCCGGGAATTCAACACGTCCATTTCCGCTTTCAACCGGAGAGCTTTCGCATCGGCTCCCTCATCAGCTGGCTGGGATTGGGCGGCCTCTGCGCCTGGTCGGCCTTTCTCCTCTGGAGGGTTCGAGGCGGGAAGAATATGCGGACTCGGTCTCTGCGTTGAAGGGCGCGGGCCCGGGCTCCTTCCACCTGCTCTATCCTCTGATTGACTCGGAGTCGATCGGCCCGAGACCCGGATAGGAATGGGGGGTCTGACATGAGAGGAATCTACGTCTGCATCTCGTGGCTCCTCACCCTCGTGGTCTCCTATTGGCTGCTGGGCGGATCCCTGGAGAGATTGATCGAGGGCTACGACCGAAGCGATGCATCGATTCTGCCAGGGCTGACCACCCTCGGCGCCCTTCTGATCAGCCTGATTCTGACGCTGTGGTGGGCACGCGGTCCAGAGGATTCCGTCGGGCCGGAGAAACGGAGCCGCAGGCGGCGTTTTCTTCTCGGCGCGATCGCCGCCTTTGGGGGCATCCTGGCTTCGGCTCTATCGGCCCTGATGCGCCTTGGGGATTGGTACGCGATCAGCGGGCGACACATCTTCCTGGTCCGGCCACCCTATCAGGCGGATGTCGCCCGGGAGGAGTGGTCCGGCTCACGGGTCGCCCGCTATCGCCGCCTGGGACGAACCGAAGCTCTCGTCTCGGATATATCACTCGGTTCGGGCTCGGGAACGGGAGGACGCCAGACCGTTGAAGTCCTGCGCCAGGCAATCGAACGGGGCGTGAACTATTTCGATACCGCGCCGGACTATAGCGGCGCCAATTCCGAATACCGCCTTGGAGAAGCCATCAAGGGTTCCCGGGACGAGATCTTTCTGGCCAGCAAATTCTGTCGGCCAACCGGCCACCTGGGGCCCGGGCATTCGGTTGAAGAATATATGGAGGCCGTCCACTCCAGCCTGAAGAGGCTGCAGACCGATCGAGTGGATCTGATCCATATTCATTCCTGCAATAGCGTGGAGCGGTTGCTCGACGAAAATGCCCATGAGGCCTTCGACCGCTTGAAGCAGCAGGGGAAGGCGCGCTTTCTGGGCGTTTCGACGCATACGCCCAACCTGGTGGAAGTCGCCAACGCGGCCATCGACAGTGATCGCTTTGACGTCATGATGCTCGCCTACCACCACGGGGCCTGGCCCCAACTCGGGCAGGTCATTCAAAGAGCTGCCTCGAGTGATATCGGCGTCGTCGCCATGAAGACGCTGCGCGGGGCCAAACACCGGGGTCTGCTCTGGTCGCGAGACGAAAGGGATTCCTACACCCAGGCGGCCTTCAAGTGGGTCCTCTCGGATCCGAATATCTCCTGCCTCGTCATCTCGCTCTGGGAAGAAGCCCAACTCGACGAATTCCTCTATGCGTCGGGCAGAACTCTCTCGGATTCGGATCGGGTTCTATTGGGTCGATATCGGGATTTGATCGCGGGCAAGCACTGCCGCCCCCACTGCGGCGCCTGCCTGCAATCCTGCCCCGAGGAATTGCAGATCGACGACATTCTCCGTTATCGAATGTATTTCGAGGACTACGGGGCCCAGCGGGAAGCCACGCGTCTCTACGCGCAACTCGGAAAGAAGGCGGATGCGTGTACGGGTTGTTCGGCGCCCTGTTCAAATTTCTGCCCGGAGGGAATTCGAATCGCGGAGCGGCTGGCCGAATCCCATATCCTGCTGACCCATATCCTGCTGACCCATATCCTGCTGACAAGGGGCTGATATTCGGGACCGCCTGGGGGCATACGTAGCCAGAGAAGGGATCCGAACGTCGAGGCTCTTCATCGCCGCGGATTCGGGACCCCCGCGAAAGGACTCAGGACCAGGATGCCACCAGGTTCCGCTCGCCATCGAGGGGACCGTCCACAATCGTACACTCCCGATCGAAGACCATGGTGGCCCGAGTGTCGGAATCGTAGGTATCCCATTCCGGCAGACGTTCGTGAGCCGGATTGCCCGATCTTGCAAACCGGATCCAGGCGTTCTGCATCCGTGTCGAGAGTCGGCGTGCGGCATTCGTCAGGCCCGAGAGCACTCGAGTGGTGGGATGATTGGCCAGCCCGAAGATGAAGGGCAGATCCATCGCATGACAGGAACCGACCGAATTCGCCAGGCCACTCGGATGCCAACTAAAAAGGTAGGAGTAGACGGATCCCCCTGCCGCGGCGTGGCGATTCGCAAGCTCGGATGCCGGATGATGAAAGACCCGGGTCGATTGGAAGGAAGTCCAGACTTCGAAGGGTGTCGTACGTCCTCCACGCATCCTCACGGCTTCGCGATAATCACGGGCCGCTTCTTCTGCGCTCGGTGCACTGGACGAGACATCCGGGAGGAGTTCGGCGAAACGCCTTACCAGTCCATCCTCATCGAATCTTGAAACGGCGGCTTCCAGGGAACTGAACAACTTCCACTCGTCGAGAGTCGTTCCGATCAAGAGATCGATTCCCCGGGTCGAGCCCTTCTCCACCGCGTCGAGGGGTTGTTCGGTGATCAATTCACCATCGACACAGGGCAGCATCACCATCAGATCCGCCAGGTTCATCAATTCGCGATTCACCGAGCCCTGAGCGCGCAGGATCTTCCCGATCGGGATCTCACTCAGACTTTGACGCGTCTGTTTGGGGTTTCCGAGTGCCTCCAGAAAGCGCTCGGCGACGTCGTCCGCGCGGTCACGGTCGAGTACGTGGTGGGCGGCGCCACTTTGTAAAATCGCGCGCTGGAAGAGTCGCCGGGCCGACGGAGCCCCCAGCAGGGCCGCAATGCTCATGGCCCCTGCGGATTGACCACATAGGGTCACGTTATCGGGATCCCCGCCAAAATTCTCGATATTCTCCCGCACCCATTCCAGGGCGGCGATCTGATCCCGAACACCAAGATTCGAAGCCTGCTCGAAACCCCGACCGGTCACGCGGTCCAGATGCACATAACCCAATGCCCCGAGGCGATAGTTGATGGTGACCACCACCATATCGCCACGCTCAGCCAATGAACTCCCGTCGTAGAGCCTGGTCGAACCGGCTCCGATCAGGAATCCACCCCCGTGAATCCAGACGAAAACGGGGCGCTTCTTTCCCTCGAGGCCCGGCGTCTGAACATTCAAGTAGAGACAATCCTCCGCCTGACGTGCGCCGCCAGCATTGAGGAATCGCAGGACGGGAATCGCAGCCTGAACGGGAACCGGGCCCGCCGTCGTCGCAGGGCGCACTTCCTTCCAGGGTCGGGGCGGCAGCGGGGGCTGGAAGCGAAGTCGGCCCTCGGGCGGTCTCGCGTAGGGAATCCCCTTGAAGCTCAGGATTCCCCGAGCCTCCTGGCCGCAAATGGCACCCGAAACAGTATTGACCACAGGCGATCGAATAGTCACTCGCTCCCCCAGACGCTACGGCAGTCAAACTCCAACGACCGTCCGCCAACGAGCATTCATCGTGACGATAGGACATGTCAAGAAAATTCTGCAACTACAGAAGATTCCGGCGGGGAAAATGATCACATCCGGATCGCAGCCCACCCGCGATGAATGCAATCCGCTGATACATCATCCCGTATTTCCACGCTGCCCAGCGTTTTGGGCAAGATCAGGCGGATGCGATGATCGATGACTTTCTTGTCGTGAAGCATGATCCGGTCGAGTTCATCATCTCCCGGCAATTCCTGCCGAATAGGCAGGCCGGCGGCAGCCAGGAGACTTTCCAACTCCTCCCCGAGGCCGCGATCACAAAGACCCATCTCCACGGCCACGCGGGTCGCCGCCAGCATCCCGAGTCCGACGGCCTCACCGTGAAGGATCTTCCCATAGCCAACGCTGGCTTCGATCACATGCCCGAAGCTATGGCCAAAATTCAGATGTGCCCGAACTCCCTTTTCCCTCTCATCCTCCGTGACGACAGCGGCCTTGATCTCCACATTCCAGCGAATGAGTTCGATCAGTGTCTCTGCAGAAAAGGCGAAGACGCCTTCCATTTCGTCACGAATGAATTCGAAGAGTGCAGCATCACGAATCACCGCATGCTTGATGCATTCGGCCAAGCCGCAACGTATTTCACGCGCAGGCAGACTCCGAAGGATCAGCGGATCGATGACCACGGCATCCGGTTGATAGAAGGCGCCGATCAGATTCTTGCCCTGGCTGACATTGAAACCCGTTTTGCCGCCCACGCTGGAATCCACCATGGCCAGAAGGCTGGTCGGACACTGTAGGAAGGGGACACCTCGCAAATAGGTTGCGGCCACGAATCCCGCCAGGTCTCCCGTCACGCCTCCACCCACGGCGAGAATCGGCGAACGGCGCTCCAAAGAGGCGTCGAGCAGCAGCGCATAGAGTTCCTCGACGGTCGCCAGGTTCTTGCCCTCTTCACCCCGGTCGAGAAGCGCGAGCTTCATCCGATATCCGGCGGCATCCAGCGATGCTTCGAAACGCTCGCCGCACTCCTGCCATACCCTGGCGTCGGCGATGACCCCGCAAAGCGCATGGGGGGCGAGCGCTCGAACTCGCTCGCCGATCCCCACGAGGGCTCCAGCTTCGATGCTGATGTCGTAGCTATGGTGGGGAAGCGTGATCGTGACTCGGGCCATATCAGCGGGTCTAGCAGATATCGGAGCCGAGGCCGAATGCGGGCTGGGATCTCCGGCACGACTACTCAGGTGTCGAGAAGCCGAATGAGGCTCTCCTGGGCAAATGAGGCCAGCAACTCCCCGCTTCTGGAATAGACGTGCCCGATTCCGAAACCCCGGCCCCCGGCGCTGATCGGGCTCTCCTGGGAGACCAGTAGCCAGCGATCGACCCGCAGCGGGCGGTGATAGACCAGGGAATGCGCACTGACGGCGGTCTGGATTCTTTCGCCTGAATCCGCCTCGCTCAAGCCCGAGAAGGGGCGCAGAGCCGTCCCGATCAGGGTGAGGTCGGTCGCATGGGCGAGCAGCGCCTGGTGGATCGAGGGCTCGTCCGGAAGTTCGGGAGCGCGCATCCAGAATGCGTAGCGGGCCGGGCCGATCTCCCGGGATTCGAGATTCACACCCCCCACGGGCCGCGTCTCCCACGGAATCATGCTGAGTTCTGCGGGGGCCTGATCCTCCGGTGATCCGAGACGCGGAGCCTCCAATTGATGTTCGGGACCTGCCTCATCGATATGCAGGGAAAGCGTCGCCATCAGGATGAGTTGGCCCCCCTGGTCTGCAAGGATCAGATGGGTTGCAAAGGTTCGGCCCTCGCGGATGCGCCGAAGCTCGAATCGAAGCGGCTCGTTCAGATCGCCTTCCCTCAGGAAATTCATCTGCAGAGAACGAATCGACTTCCCGTCCCCACAAAACGCGCCAATCCGAACGCATTGCGCGAGCAATTGGCCGCCGAATATCCGCGAGTAGCGCATCGGGATATTGGGTGCCGTGAAATAATCATCTCCCAGGGAGTCGATCTGCAACGATGCCAGCGTGTCTTCCCAGTTGATGATCGTCATCGAAAACCCCGGGGCCGGAGAGGGTTACTCACCGAGACGAGAGTTCATTTCCAGGGCGGGCTGGTCCGCAGCGGGACGCCCCACGACCTCGGCTGGCACACCGGCCACCGTGGAATGGGCTGGAACATCCGAGAGAACAACACTGCCCGCAGCCACCTTCGAACCCTCCCCCACTTCCACATTGCCCAGAACCTTGGCCCCCGCACAGATCAAAACACCCCGACGCACCTTCGGATGGCGATCCCCACCCTGCTTGCCCGTGCCGCCGAGGGTCACCTCGTGAAGAAGTGAGACGTCGTCTTCCACCACACAGGTCTCACCCATCACGACACCCGTAGCATGATCGATGAAGATTCCGGATCCCAACCTCGCAGCCGGATGAATATCAACCGCGAAGAGTTCCGAGGCCCGGTTCTGAATATGGAGTGCCAGTCCCCGCCGCTCGCTCTGCCACAGCGAATGGCTCACCCGATAGGATTGCAGGGCATGGAATCCCTTGAAGTAGAGGAAGGGAATCCAATAGGCCGTGGATGCGGGATCGCGAGCGCAGACGGCCTGGAGATCTGCCCCGGCAGCGAGGGCCATCTCGGGATTTTCCCGGAAAGTCTCCGCGATCATCGCTTCCAGGGGCTCGGCGGCTAGACTCGAGTCGGCGAGTTTATTTGCGAGAAGAAAAGCCAGGCCGGTCTCGAACGATGCCTGCTCCAGAATGGTTCGATTCAGGAAATAGGCGATCAGACTCTCCCGCCTTGCCTGCTCTGCGGCCTCATCGCGAATCGCCTGCCAGATGGGATCCACCGGATCTGACGCTTCCTTGATCGAAGCCATTGCTCTTCCTTCGCAGGCCATGCGGCTCGATGCCGATCAGGCGGCGATCGAGTCATTGATTCCAATAGCAGTGTACCCAAGAGGCGCCCGCTTTGAACCCAATGAACTCATTCTTCGCGAAGCCTCCCCGCTCGGAAGAGTTGAGAAATCAGAGTGGGCGAGCAGGGGCTCTACTTCCCACCCGGGGATCTACTCTTCTCCGCGAGTTTCCTGCGCCCGAATATGCTCTTCCATTTCGGCCACCAGGATCGCAAAACCCTTTCTTTCCAGGATGGTTCGATACTCCGCTCGCCGGGTCGCGATCTCGCTCACGGAAGGGGGCGAATGGCGATCGACGATCTTCCAGCCCCCGGCCTCCTTCTCGAGGCTGTAGTCGACGAAAACCGTCAGATTTCGCTTCGGATAATCGATCTCCGTGCGAATGACCAGCACGCCTTCCCGGATGAATCGAAAACCCTTGACGCGATATTCCTGACCCCGGTCGCGAAGCCTCAGACTGGCCTGACTCGAAATATCAAGTCGCGTAAAGGTATCGATCCAGAGCGCCTGCTCCTCGGCCGTCAAGTCGACCCAACCGACTCCGTAGGAAAATCGAGCCATACGGGGCGTATCGATGAAATCTCGAGTGAATTCCGCGAGTCTATCCCTGCGCTCCGCGTAGGGAATCGCGTCGCCAGCCCTCAGGAATTCCGCCTGCAGGGCCAGCTTCTCTTCGACGATATCAATGGCCTCTGCGGGATTCGGCCAGAGTTTCTCCGATCGAGGCGCCGGGGATACGGGCGCCGTCGTCTGGCAGGCAAGAACGAAGAACGTGAGCAGGGCCATCGCCGAGAGAGCCACTCGCGCCTGGCTCCCGGACGAGGAAACCCGGCTCTTGAAATGCGATCGCCCTTTCCTCAGCTTTTCCCGACCGATCATCTCGAGGGACCCTCTCCCGCGTGAACCCCCTTCGAGTCTAACCCGAAAACGGGATCGGGCCCCAGCCCGAAATGCCACTCGCATGAAACGGGGGCGGCACCTCCAGGGATGAAATGCGCGGAACTCCGCTCCGACACGAGGAGCGCGGGGGAGAAGTCTCGACAATCCGAACCTCTGGCATCAGAACCATCCAATTTTCGCTTCGGATCCCTGCGGGCGCTCAATCTCCGGCGCGCTTCGATGCTTCTGCACCGAGGGCCCCCGAAGCCTCGATGGACTGGATCTTCTCGTCCGAATAATCGAGTACCCCGCTGAGCACTTCCCGATTGTGCTCGCCTACGGTCGGGGCGACTCCAGGCGCGGGCAGGGTCTGCTCGGCAATCTTGACTGGAAAGGGCAGCATATCGGCCTTGTGCTGATCCCTGTGGAGAAGGGGGAAGCGATCCTTGAATTGCGGATCCTGGGTGAGGGTACGCGGGGAGTTCACGGGTGCAATAGGAAAATTCTTCTCATCCCCGAGGCGAATCCACTCAGCGGCACTCTTGGATTTGAAGATGTCGCGCAGCTCGCGCTGCAATTCCCGATTGCCGCGAGCGTGATCCGCGAACTTCGAACCGGGCCATCTTTCGAAGAGTTCCTGCCGCCCGACGCACTCACAGAAATTTTTCCAGAAGGCCTGCTCCGAAGCCATGAAGAGAACGTGGCCGTCCGACGATTCGTAGATCTGGTAGCGAACGCCTTCCTTCATTCCGGCCGTGCCCGGTGCCCGGCGCTCATAATTATCCGCCTTATTGCCCGTCACTTCATCTTCGGGGCGATCGTAGGCCAGCCAGGACTCGCTTCGATACCAGTCCATATAGGCGGCCGCATCGGATTGGCCGATCTCCATCATGCAGCCCTCACCGGTCTCCCTCGCCCGGATCACCCCCGCCAATATGCCAAGGGCCCCAAAAAGCGGCCCCGCGTGCATGCCGATCGAGGCATGCTCCGGGATGTAGCAGAAGCCCTCTTCGTCGTAGGCGGGGCTCAGGATTCCCGCCCAGGTATCGAAAGCAATGCCGTGGGCCGGAAGGCTCTGGTATGGACCCGACATCCCGTAGCCCGAGATATTGCAGAATACGATCCGCGGGTTCAGGCTCTTGAGATCGGGATAACCCAATCCCCGGCGCGCCAATGATCCCGGCCGCATGGCTTCCACGACGACATCCGCTCCTCGAACGAGATCCCGGTAGATCTCCACCCCCTCCTCTGTGCGCAGGTCCAGGGTGAGACTCTTCTTGCCCCGATTGATGTGGTAGTGCAAAAGCGATACGCCCTCGATGATGGGCCATGTCATCTCTCGCACATAGTCGCCCGCCGGGCTCTCCACCTTGATCACCTCGGCTCCCAGGTCGGCGAGGTGGGTCGTGATCGCCGCCGGCCCGAGCAAAGAACTTTCAATCACACGAAATCCGGCCAGGGGAGCATTGGGGGTCTGCGTCATCATCATTCCATTCGACTTGAAGTGTTGGCTGCCGCCGCCGGGAAGGGCGCGGCAAAAGGGCTTGGGATCGGCAAGCGAACTCGCCGAGCAAGAGAGTATCCGAGCAGCGACGTTCCCGCCCCGCTTCCCGACCCGAAGCTTTCGGTTATCCTCCGCTGACGATGATGGCGATTTCGACGGCACGCGTCCGGAAACGAACGCTCAGGAGGATTTTCCGCGGCCGCTTCGGTTCGGAAGAAAATCCCCATATCGGCTCCGATGAGGGGAGACTGGTCTCTCCGACGGCCCTGGTCTGCCTCGTCCTGCTCTTCGGAATTCTCGGCTGCGCGCGCAATCCCGTAAGCGGCCGCCCGGAGCCCGTACTGACCACCGAAGAGTCCGAAATCGCATACGGGAATCAGGCCTCCCGCCAGGTGGCCAAGGAGATCGGACTGGTAGAGAACGCCGAACTCGCAGCCTATATCGACTCCGTGGGACAACGCCTGGCCAGCCACTCGCCCAGGGGAAATCTCCGTTATCACTTCCAGGTGGTCGAGATGGCCGAACCCAACGCCTTCGCGCTTCCGGGCGGCCACGTCTACGTCTCTCGCGGACTCTTATCCCTGATCAATACGGAATCCGAACTGGCGGCGATTCTCGGCCACGAACTCGGCCATGTCGCCGCACGGCATTCCGTGCAGAGACAGACCGCGAGCGTTCCCCTGATGCCGCTGCAGATCGCCTCGGCCCTCGGTGCGGCCGCCGCGGCCGTCGTCTCGCCGGCCCTCGGGGAAATGGTCGCAAATGCCGGATTCATGCCAACCGCCTTCGCGCTGGCGGCCTATAGCCGCGAGCAGGAACGCCAGGCGGATCGCCTGGGTCAGGAGTTTGCGGCCGCAGCGGGTTTCGATCCCTCGGCGATGGCGACTTTCATGCAGACCCTGGCGCGCGAGGAGGCGCTATCGGAAAGCGGGGGGACCCGGACTTCCTTCCTCTCCTCTCATCCCTCGAGCCCCGACCGCTCTCAGGATGCGAGCGAGTTCAGCCGGAATCTCGAAATGGCCGCGGACCAGCCCGCCCCCCTTGGACGCGCCGCCTTTCTTCGGGAGTTCGACGGAATCTTGGTCGGCACCGGGGCCGGCGAAGGAGTCGCGATCGGGAATCGCTTCCTGCATCCCGAACTCGGAATTGCGCTGGCTTTTCCCGAGGGCTGGCGGATCCAGAACCTGCGCGATGCCGTCAACGCCCGAAGCGAGGACGCCCAGGCCCAGGTCACCCTGGAAATCGTGGCCAGGGGCGAGGATCCGATGGAAGCAGCCCTCGCCTTCGGTCGTGAACTCCGTCTGGACAACGGTCCCCGGGCTCTTGAGATTCATGGGAATCCGGCCGCTCGGGCAAACCTCCGATTCGCCGAATGGGGCAACGCCAGACGCCTATCCCTGACCTGGATCGCCTTTGACGGCCTGATCTACCGCTTCACCGGAATCTCGTCTCCCCAGGACTTCCCGCCCCTGCTGGCGGTCTTCGAGGAGAGTGCGGACAGCTTTCACGGCCTGCTTCCGGGGGAACGCGCCGAAGTCGAGGAAACGCGGCTTCGACTCGTGACTCCCCTTCCCGGCGAAGCCCTGGAGAGTTTGGGGGAGCGGAGCGGCAATCGCTGGAGCCTCGAGCGCACGGCCCTCAGCAATGGGATCGAGGCCACGGAGCCGCTGGATCCCGACCATCCGATCAAGATCGCACATCCCGAACCCTATCTGGGTCCGGAGGAGCGAGGATCGGCCAAAGAGCCCGCGCCCGCATCGGATGCGGCATCCGAACCGGTCGACGAATCGGGGCCGGGCTCCCGGGAGTAGGCTCAGTCGCGCGCCACGCACCCCGGATCGAGTGCGCTGGGGCCGACTAGGGGGATCGAAAAGCGGATTCAACGCTCTGGCGGGCATTCGTGAGCCGCATCCAGAAAATCCGTTCCTCTTCGCTCAGAGCCGGTCCGTTCGACACCTTTCCCCCGAGCACGGTGGCCCTTCCCTCGGAATGATAGGGGAGCCAACCGCGGTCTCCCTCCTGGGGTGGCCGAGCATCCCGCGCGAAGGCCAGCCAGGCATCCTGCATCCGATCCGAGAGTTTCCGGGCAGCCCCGGAGTAGCCGAGCCAGGGCCAGAACCAGGGCGTGCGCAGGGTGCCGAAGACGAAGGGGAGTTCGAGGGAATGACATGCCCCCAAGCGGCGCTGGAGAAGCGAAGAACTCGCCTCGAAACGATAGACCCAGGTCGGGGCCCCCGCCCGGCACTGGGCCTCGGCGAGCCGAACGGCCGGGAAGCCGAAAACCCGGGCACTCTGAAAAGCCACCCAGGCCTCCGCGGGCTCGCGAGGCAGACCGCCCGCTTCCCGTCCGTAGACGCAGAGGGCCTCTTCCACCCAGCGAGAAGTGGCTTCCGAAGTGGCTTCCCCGCCGCCATGGGGAGCGAGGGTCCGGGCCAGGTAGGAGCGGAGCGTGGGCTCGTCGAGATCCCTGCGCTTGCGATCGAAGGCGGTGAACATCTTCCATTCGTCGAGATTGGTTCCGATCAGGGTCGGAATCCCGGCCGCTTCTCCGGCTGCAAAACGGGACATCGGTTGCGTGGGAATCAGGTCTCCGTCCACGCAGGGCTGCCAGGTCAGCGTGCCGAGGGGCAGGCGATACTCCCCGACCAGGCGGAGTTGGGCCTCGACGAGGGAGGCGGCAGGCAGGGCGCGTAGACGATCAATCGCATCCCGCCGATCGGGATCAATGCGCAGGAGCCTGCAGAAATGCAAGGCGATATCCCGAGAGAGTGCGGAGTCGTGGACGTGATCCACGGCTCCACTCTGGAGAATGGCCCGCCGGAAGAAATTCCTCGCGGCCGGCGCGACCATCAGGGTGGCAATGCTCATGGCGCCCGCCGATTGACCGAAGAGCGTCACATTCTCCGGATCCCCTCCGAAATCGGCGATATTCTCCCGAACCCAGTGCAGGGCGGCGATCTGATCCCGCAGTCCGGGATTGGAATCCGCCGAAGACGCAGCCGGAAATTCCTGCAGATCCAGGGCGCCAAATGGGCCGAGGCGATAGTTGATACACACGACCACGACATCGCCCCGTCGCGCCAGGTGCGCACCCGAGTAGAGGAAGAAACTCCCGGAACCCGAACTGAAGCCGCCACCGTGAATCCAGACCATCACGGGGCGGGGGCGACCATCGAGGGCGGGGGTCCAGAGATCCAGGTTCAGGCAATCCTCTCCGATTCCGGCGGCGGGGACGGGATTCCAGGGGACCGCCTTGAACTTTCTGGGGATGGCCTGGGGGGCCGCCCGACCCGCCCGGGACGCATCCCGATTCCCGACCCAATTTTGCAGCTTCTCGGCGGCCCTGAAACGCTGTCCGCCGGCGCCCGAATGCGCGAAAGGCACGCCCCGAAAGACCAGAACATCGCGCTCCTGCCGACCCAGCAATGCGCCATTGGCGAGGAGAACCCGGGGCTGGAGCGTCACCTCATCGCTCCGCTCGCCATCCGTGCCGAGGTTTAGATCGAGGCTGAGAGCGAGG
>CAYTAT010000004.1:14208-26720 GCA_964435795.1 uncultured Spirochaetaceae bacterium | reverse complement strand
CGAGGCTGAGAGAAGCGTCCCATCAGAGTTCTGCCAGCAGATCGTATGCCGCCCGGGCGAGTCCATCCACCTGCTGGCGAAAGGCGTCGGTATCCGCTTCGGCGCCCATCACCCCCTTGAGATAGCGGGCCAGCACACCTTCCACGATCGCCGCCAGTCGCCAGTATTGGAAAGCGCGGTAATAATCGATTTGCTCGACCCCGCGTCCGGTCAGCTCCTGGTAGCGGGCCACGAATTCCTGCCGAGTCTGGAAGCCACCGGCATAGCTGGGAGACGCCGCGGCCGAGCCCGCACCGGGCCCCTCTTCACCCGGTTGTGTCCAGTTGTTCATGATATAACCGAGATCGGCCATTGGGTCGCCGAGCGTACAGAGTTCCCAATCCAGAACAGCGACAATCCGAGCTTCAGAAGTCACCAGCATATTTCCGAGTCGGTAGTCTCCGTGGACGATGGTCGCACCGATCTGTTCGGGTCTCTTGGATTGCAGTCCCTGAAAGACCTCATCCATGGTAGAAAGCTCGCGAGTCCTGGTCTTCTCCCACTGCGTTCGCCAGCGTTTCAACTGACGTGCCAGATAATCCTCCCGCCGACCGAGATCCCCCAGGCCCACGTCGTCGGGCTCCACCGCGTGGAGTGCCGCAAGCACTTCGACCACGTCGGAACCCAATCGTCTACGAGCCGCCTCATCGAAATGATCCGCCGTGATCCTATGATTCTCGAGCACCAATCCCTCGACGAAAGCCATCACATAGAAGGGAGCATCGTTGACACTCTCATCCTCACATAGGCCGAGGGCGGGAGGCACCGGGACCGAGGTCTTTGCCAGGGCGGAAATGATGCGATGCTCCCGGGCCATATCGTGAGCCGTGGCGATCACGGCACCGGTCGGCGGGCGGCGGAGTACGAATTTCCTGTCCCGGCGATCCGTCACACAGAAGGTCAGGTTGGAATGCCCGCCCGTGATCAGTTTGAAATCCAGGGGAGGCGTCGCAGACTCGATATGCTCACTGAACCAGGCGTTCAGATGATCGGATTGAATTCCCTTGAGTGTCATATTTCCTCATTCACAATTGCTGGGCGCGCGGAATCGCCCCGACCTCCAGTATACAGCGGACGGGCCACCCGATACTTCTCCGATCCGAAAGGGGAGGCGGATCCGGGGAGGCGGGAGGCCGCAGAATTCGGCATTCATGATCGCAAAGGCCCCGCGAGTCCCTCGCGAGCGGAGTTCACGCGGATATCAGGGAAATTCCATCAACTTCCGAAGGGTTTCGAATTCTCGGCCTTTGCATGGGCCCGCCGGAATGCTTCAATTATGCATCGGCCCGGCTCTGGCATAATCGTGATCGAGGGAAGAGATGATCGCAGCAATACGATGGATTGCATTCACGCCCCGCCCCCGCACGGCGCGTCGTCGTTTCCGCGCGAGCCTCTGGCCTCTCCAGTGGATGATGATCTTGCTGGTCGGCTGCGCCTCGACGGGTGTTCCACGCCCCGATCAGGGCCTCGAAAATATCACCCTGGAGACGGATTTCGACGATGCCAAGATGGGAGCGGAGGCGGCGCGAGTCGTCTCCGAAGAATTGGGCCTGATCGAAGATCCCGAACTCCAGGAGTACATCGAAGCGATTGCCCGGCGCATGCTCCCCTATGCGCCCCAGCGCCCCTTCGACTATTCCTTCCACATCGTCGATCAGGCCGCACCGAATGCATTCGCACTTCCGGGCGGCCACATCTACGTCTCGCGCGGCCTCCTGACCCTTGTCAATAGCGAGGACGAACTCGCTTGTGTCGTGGGTCACGAAATCACCCACGCCGCGGAGCGCCACCACGCGGGCCGTCAACAATTCGGGCAGCGGCTCAATCCCTTTTCGATCGGCTTCATGCGCGCCCTGCAACTCGCCGCCTACGGACGCGAGCAGGAGCGAGACGCCGACCATGGAGGACAACTCCTCGCCGCAAAGGCCGGCTGGAATCCAGCGGCCCTGGCCGATTTTATGCGGGATGTTGATGCCATGGATCGACTGGCCGAGGGCTGGTCCCGCCTGCCCGGTTTCTTCGACAGTCACCCGACGTCGCCGGAGAGGTCGGCAACTGCGGCCAATCGGGCGCAGCATCTCAGGTGGCAACCACGCGCTCCGATCGTCCCCGGGAAGTTTGCATTCCTGGAAAGAATGGAGGGGCTGCCCCTGGGAGACAATCCGCGGGAAGGCATCTTCGAAGGCACTCGTTTCATGCATCTCGACATGGATTTCAGCCTGCGTTTTCCGGACGGCTGGCACCTGCAGAATACCCACCAGGCCGTTGGCGCCATCGAACCGACCCGCTCGGCTTCCATCGCTCTGCAAATCGAGGGCCCCGGAGACGATCCCGAGGCCATGGCGCATTTCTTCATCGCCAGGGAACTCGCGCAGGCCCGTGGCCGTGTTCTGCAGCGACAGGCGATCCGGGTCGGGGATTATCCCGGCTATCGACTCACGGTCCAGACGCCCTTCATCAGCGGAAGCATGACCTTCATCGCCTACGAGGGGCTGATCTATCGCATCGCCGCGATCGCCGCGAAGGGTGCATTGGGGCGTTTCGAAGGCCGCACCCGGGCGACGGTCAGGAGTTTCCGTCCGCTACAGGAGGAGGAAAAAGAACTCTTCAAGATTTCACGACTCCGGGTCGTAAGAGCGAAAATGGGCGAGAATCTCGCGGCCCTGGGCAATCGGACCGAGAACTCCCTCGATCTCGGAACGACGGCGGTCCTCAACGATATCTTCATCGATGCCCGTCTCAAGGAGGGCCAGTTGATCAAGATCGGACGCTCAGAGCCCTACGAGCCCTCGGAAGAAGGAGAGGATTTTCGCACGGGCGACTAATGATCCCGCCTCCCTCTCTATTCCGCCGGATGCGAAACCCCGGGACCGGATGAAATCAGGCACCGCCTTCCATTTCGGCCCATTCTTCGAAATCCGGGGGCCGATAGACGAGGAATTCCTCCAGCATCTCGTGCGGGGAATGGCCGATGTGCAGCAGATCCAAAGTCTGCTGGAGCATGAATCCCTCCCGGACGGCGTATCCCAGAAACTCGATCAGACCATCGTAATAGCCCGCGATATTCAGGATGCCGCATGGTTTGCGATGGATTCCCAGCTGTGCCCAGGTCAGGATCTCCAACGTTTCCTCGAAGGTGCCAACTCCCCCGGGCAGTGAAATGAATGCGTCGGAGAGCTCGGCCATCTTCTGCTTGCGTTCGTGCATTCCCGAGACCACGATCAGCTCCGTCAACCCGTCATGGCCCATTTCGCGCCGCTCGAGACCGTGGGGGATCACGCCGACCACCCCTCCCCCCCGCTCTAGAACCGCGTCGGCCAGAATACCCATCAGGCCGATTCTTCCACCCCCATAGACGAGATCCAGGCCCCGATCCGTCAGGGCCTCCGCCACGGATTGGGCGACGCGCGAGTAGTCGATCCGGTCACCCTTGCTTGCACCACAGAAAACACAGATCCGGCGCATCCCGATCGCCGCGCCTTCAGGCATCAATATCCCGGAGGTGGGCGGTCTCGTTCAGACTCGCCACGCTCTGAATACCTTCCTTGGAAATCAGAAAGCGATTGATGCTCGTATAATTCGGATTGAAGAAGAGTTTGAATTCGAGGCCGATCACGTGAGCCGCCCATGCATTGATCACTCCTCCGTGGCAGAAGACGGCAACGCGTGCCCCTGCATTTTTCACCACGATCTCTTCCAGACCCGCTACGACATCCCGGCGAAAATCGGCGAGATCCATCCCTTCGGGATAACCGCGTTTCATGAACTCTCGCCAGCCCTCATAATCGAGCGCCCTGAGTTCTTCGAGGGGAATATAGGCCTGGGAGTCCTGATCGTATTCGGCGACTCGTCCTTCCACCTCCACCTCAAGGCCACTTCGCTCGGCCAGGGGATCGGCGGTCTGCCGGGCACGAAGCAGCGGGCTCGCATAGATGCGATGGATCTCTTCGCCTTCGAGCCAGTTGGCCAACGCAAGCGATTGGGCGAGCCCTCTTTCGGAAAGCGGGGGGTCGGCCGGACTCCCATCCGAGTTCTCGACGCGCAGGGGCAGGCCATGTCGGATGAGGATCAGTTCCATGGGGGCGGAGTCTAGCCAGCTGATTTCCCTCCCCCACCCGCTGGCGAAAAAAACCGGGCTCGGGGCCCGCCGCAGGAAAAATCGGGCATCGGACGAGATTCGGTCGCCAATGCCTCCGAGTGGTGCATAATCGCCGGGGCAGAAGTGGGGAGAAAAACGTGCTGAACCGATCCAAGCTGACAGCGGCCTTTGCCGCAGTGCTCATCATCCCGATGGGCGTCTCTGCGATCCGCGGGGAGACCGGGGTGGCGGAGGCCGCGGTGGCCGTCGCCCAATTCACCACGGGAATCGAAAATCGACAACCCGTGGATTCGGTCAGCTTTCTGGAAAACGAGGCGCGTGCGATCAGCTTCTTCAGCGATCTTCGAGGACTTGCGGGGCATTCGATCAGCCATCGCTGGCAGTATCAGGGAAAGGTCATGGCCGAGGTGAGTTTCGAAGTGCGTGGCAACCGCTGGAGAGTGTGGTCCAGCAAGAAATTGATATCGGCCTGGTCGGGGAAGTGGACTGTTTCCGTCGTCGGACCGGGGGGCGAGATCCTGGCCACCCGCTCCTTCAACTACAACGAAAAACTCTGAGCAGGCGAAAGACTCCCGGCGGAGTCTTCATCCCCCGGGAGCTGCCCTCAGAGAAGCGCCTCGCCGTAGACTTCCTCGTTGAAGCCCACGAGCAGCGTCCGTCCGACTTTCAAGGTAGGAGCCCGCAGGTTCCCGGTTGGACCGAGCATCGCTGCAACAAGCGGGGCCGACGCCTTTCCCCCCGGTTTGAATTCACTCACCTTCTTGCCCTTGGCGACGATCACCTTGCTCGCTTCACGAGCCATGCGGGCGGCATCGCTCTTTCCCAGTTTTTGGCTCGCCGAAGCGCTCTCCGCCGGCTCAATTCCATTGGCATCCAGAAACTTGGACGCTCGGGTGCAGGACGTTCAGCCCTTGCGGTGATAGTACCACGCCACCTTCTTTGCCATCATCGTTCCCTTCGCGTTATAGCCTGCCCGTCGTAGCGGGAATCGTTTTGGAAGCCCCCTGGCTCTCCCCCCTATTCTTACCGCGCCGAACCCATCTCTGCATCCCCAACACCCCTCTCGAGGTTCCGGTCACGGATTCCCGACTCGGTTCGGGGCTTGCAGCCAAAGACGCTGTAGCTGGCGGCATTCCGAGGGCGAATCCTCATAACTGGAGCGGGCGTGAGCGAGGATCCGATTATTCATCAGGAGCATATCGCCCCGGCGCAGCCGGATGCGCACCAGATTCTGGCGCGACTCGAGAATTCCATCGAGAAGATCCAGGGCCGCCACTTCGCTGTCGCCGAGAGGCATACAAGTTCGATCATGGCCCTTTTCAATCCAGTAGCGCATATACCGGAAGTGAGGTTCGGCATTTTCCGGAGTGCCGCCAAAGATCGGGAAACGATTCCGCAGAAGATCGGCGTGGGTCCGACTCCTCCCGGGCGTGACGACATCCCGGATGAAATCGGATTGGAGGATGCGCAGCGTCCAGGGGGCCGTCGCCTGCAATTTGCGATAGGCGGTCAGAGCGTTGCTGAGGAGCGATTCTCCGCCATTCGAACTGGGCCTCTCGCAGAGCAGAGCCACGAAATCGGGACAGGCATCCACGGAACTGCTGTCCGTATGCAGCCCGGTGGCCGCCGAGGTCATCGAGACGGGAACGGCTTGTCGCGTATGATCGAGTCCTCGATCCCGAATCGAATAGAGACGACCGTATTGGGTCATCAGATCACCCGTCGACATTCCGAGCGAAAGATAGAAGAGCCTCTGCTGAAGCTCTGACAACCCCTGATTGGCCAGGCCCTGGATCCAACAGACCCCGAAGCCAAAGAGAAGTTCTTCGCGAATCCTTTGTCCGAGTTCCGACTGGATGGGCAACTCGTCGGGCAGGAGCCTATACGCATCCGGATGCTGCGAGAAATCGGGATGGCGCTGCAGATACTCCAGAAACTCATCCACCGCTGAAGCGGGAAGATTCATCCGCCACCCCCGGGCCTTCAGCAGGCTGAAGGCATTCCATTCCGAAGGGGGAGAGGGAGAGAGGGAGGGGGAGGGAATCGGAGCCTGGGAGATCAAGTTCATGAGGCCTTCTCCAGTCGGAAGGCCGCATGCAGTGGCTGGTCCAAAAGGGGCAGGAAGAAGTTCAGATCAACATCGAGCATCTCCATGGTCACGTATAGCTCTTCGACTTCCGGCATGAGCCCGAAACCGACCTCCGCGAATGCCGCGAAATAGTCCGAAAAGGTCTTGTGCACACAGCGAACGGGAACGGCGACTCCGTCGAGTCTGAAGATTTCTCCTTCGAAGAGTCGATCTCGACCCGAGAAGTAGCCGGCTTCTCCAGGGCAGAAATAGAATGGCGGCTCTTGAGCACCACTAAATGGCAGGCTCGGGTGGGGAACGGCAAATACAAAGCGACCCCCTGGCTTGAGGATCCTCCTGATTTCCCGCATGGAGCGGCTCATTTCCTTTCGATCCATATAATTGAAGAGAAAGACCGCAACGACGAGATCAAGGGATTCATCCGGGAAGCAATCGAGCGCTATCGCATTCCCGACCCTATAACGGATTCCGAGATCATCTCGGAGTTCCTGTTCCTTGGCGCGCTCGATCATCTTCCGGGATAGATCGATGCCCTCGACGGAAAGCGCTCCCCCCCGCTTGAGGTGACGCGCGAAGTATCCCTCGCCGCAGCCCAGATCCAGAATCCGGGCCCCCTCTATGGGTTTGCACCAATCGAGCAGAAAGGGACGCGCCGTATAATCCGAAAGCAGCAGCGGCCGCGTCCGCGTCCAATCGACACTGGCCCGATCGTATAGAAGTTCTGTCGATTCGCTCATCCGTATTCCTCATTCGGCGATCCGACCGCATGCCGATGGAGTTGAGAAAAGAAGACCTGGCGCAAACGAAGCGCCTCGCGCATACCCATGCGCATCTGGCGATAGTCGTCCTCGGACTTCAGGAGATCGCGGGCGACATTTCGAAGATCCAGCGCATGCTGATCATCCACTTCGCAATGCAGCAGGAAGAAGACGGCATCCTCCTCGCGCACGAGGCCGGATCTGCGGATGGCTCCGCATAAGGGTCGATAGATTCGACTCACGACATTCTCCGTTCCCGGACCCAGGGCGCCCACCGCGGCCGCGGGACTCGCATCGTCCAGGAATACGAGCAGTTCATCGCGCCACTGCTCCGCAAACGGAGCGCCGCGGGCCAATTCCTCGGATCCGAGCCCCAGCGCCTCGCAAAAGCGCTGGTAGAGACGGGCGTGAGGAATTCCCTCGACCTGATCCGGGTCGATCCCCGCACGCCGCAGACGAGCGCGATCCTCGGGATCGATCGAACCCATCTCCTCCTCGAGGTTCACCGCGAGAAGTCGCCGATGGCTCGGCGAGGATAATTTATCGATCGCCCGGCTCAGGTAGGCGCAGAAACTCTCGGAGTAGATCGAATACTCCCGGGCAAAATTTCGCAGGGCCCGACTCATATCGGCGTATTGGTTGGCGGCCATCGTCCTCAGCCATATATGGCTGAGCGCGGGATGGCGCTGGGATTCGTGGTCGAGGGCCGCCAGCAGATCGTCGACATGCGGGTTCGGAGAGCCCATCCGCGATGGATTCCGGCGGGGCGACGGCGGGCCGCTCTCGGCATACCGAGTCGGAAGCGCCAACCGTGCGGGGAGATCCAGAGCGTAGAGCGAAGAGGCCAAGGTAGAGGGCATGGAGTCTCAGTCGGGCCAAGGTCCGAAATCGGATCAGTCCGTCCGGCTTTTCCAGCTGGATCGAGCTTTTTTTTCGAAATACGGAGGGAATTCGCTTCGAATCGAAGGGGGGGCGAGGCAATTCAAAGGCGAGAGATCGCGGGCGAGGGGCGGGGATGGGAGGCAGGAGCGGGAATTAGACGCTCGTAACCCGCTCGTGACGCCTTCGAAAGGCATCCAGCATCAGATCCGCCGCACTTCCGAGCCTCCGCTCCAGGGGCGGCCGGGAATTACCGCTCTCCGATGCGAGCCAATCAGCCAGGGAAGCCGCCAACGTGGCGCGCAGCAGCAGGGCCAGGCGGTCCGGAGCCAGATCTCGGCGCAACTCACCTCTTTCGACGGCTTTTTCGATCAGTTCCATTGCGGGATCCCGGGGAGAGGGACGACCGCGACCCACATTATGCCGGGGGGTCAATCGCGTCACGGAGACTCGCCGCCAGGCCTGGCTGGAGAGTTCGAGATCGGCTTGTACGCTGGAGGCCAACCGGGCGACCAGCCCCCGAACCTCTCGCCGAAGGCTACGACCCCCCCCTTCGTCAACCGCCCGGGCGAATGCCGACTCCAATGCAGAGCGGGCCCATTCGCATAGAAGCGCGTCCCTGCTCTCGAAGTAGTTGAAGAAGGTGGCGTCGCTGATCTCGCATGCCGAGACGATGTCGGCGATCCGAACACTCTCGATACCGCGTTCCCGAAACAATGCGATCGAGTTCTCAATGATCGAGACGCGCTGCCGCCGCTGCTTTTCGGCTCGAAGACCCATCAATTCCCCCGAAGATCTGGTCAGATGTATTTTATTATAGATAATATATTAATCTATTTCGTAGATTTTTAGTGAAACTATATTTTTTAAAATGGGCCATGAACAGCGAGATCAGCGCCCGTTGGTCGAGCGCTGGGGAACTCTCCCAAGCGGCGTTCATCCACCCCGCGAACCGGTTGTGGAAAACCGAGCTACTCGAAGTCTGCCCGCAGGACGCGCGCCACCCTCGCATGCCGAAAATCACGCCACTCGGGCTCGGGAGAAAATGCCGAGGCGGGGTTGGGCGGCAATCCGCCCAACCGCATCATTTCTTCTCGGGTTTGGGGGCAAAAACCGCGTCTTCCACTTCGAAGACGCCGTTCTCCAGTTCCGCCCGAACCTCGCAGGAATAGGAGCGGCAGCGCGCCGCCGCGGCCACATCCGCGAGCACCCCCTCCAAGCGGTCCAGGCTTTCGCGGTTGCCCAGCAATTTCAAGCCCTCGACTTCGCGCCCCATCGAGACGGAGGCGTCCGCCTTGGCCTTGTTGATCGCCCCATGAGCGGCCAGGGCCAGTTCAAAGCTCTCGGCATCCGCAGCTGGGGCGATTCCCGCGAAATCGGCTTCGCCGGGCCAGGGGGCGGTGTGAATACTGCCATGACCCGACTCCGAGGCGAAGCACCAGGACCAGACCTCTTCCGTGATATAGGGAAGTACGGGGGCAAAGAGGCGTAGCAATACGGAGAGTCCCAGGCGCAGACTCGCCACCGCGGATCCACTCTCGGCGGCCTCTCGACCGCTGGCCCCATCCGCATGGAGCCGCGCGCGTCCCTTGACGAGTTCCAGGTAGGTGTCGGTGAAATGCGTCCAGAAGAAACTCTCCGTCTCCTGGAGGGAATGTGCGTATTGATATGCCTCGAAGTTCTTCGCGCTGGATTCCGTCAGCATCCGCAGCCTGGCCACGAAGGCCCGATCCAATTCGCAATCGATCGGATGAACTTCCCCGCTCTGGGAGAGAACGAACTTCCCGGCATTGAAAATCTTCGTGGTGAGTCGTTTCCCGATCTTCCAGATCTTTTCGTCGAAGGCGGTATCCGAGCCGAGCCGAGCACTCGCGGCCCAATAGCGCCCCGCATCGGCACTATATTGTTCGAGCAGCGGCAATGGCGTCATCACGTTGCCCTTGCTCTTCGACATCTTCTTGCGATCCGGGTCCAGGATCCAGCCGGAAATCATCGCATTCTTCCAGGGGATCTTATCCTCGTGCAAGAAGGCCTTCGCGATGGTGTAGAAGGCCCAGGTGCGAATGATGTCATGGCCCTGGGGCCGCACATCCGCGGGGAAGAGCCGGGCGTGGCGCTCCGGATCGCTCCCCCAATGTGAACTGATCTGGGGCGAGAGGGAACTCGTGAACCAGGTATCGAAGATGTCCGGGTCCCCGACGAACCCCCCCTTCTGGCCGCGCTGAGAGGCTTCGTAGCCCTCGGGTACGTCGACCGTGGGATCCACGGGCAGGCTCTCATAGCCGGCCACGATGGGGGCCGCGTAGTCGGGCTCACCCGCGTCGTCGAGGGGATACCAGACGGGAATCGGCACTCCGAAATAGCGCTGGCGGCTCAGGCACCAGTCCAGATTCAGGTTTTCCGTCCAATCCCGATAGCGGGCTTCCATGAAGGGTGGATGCCACTGCACCTCGGCGCCCTTGGAGAGCAGGGCCTCTTTATGCTCCAGCAGGCGGGCAAACCATTGTCGCGTCGGGAGATATTCGAGGGGACGGTCGCCGCGCTCGTAGAATTTGACGGGGTGTTCGATGACCTCGGGCTCGCCTCGAAGCGGCGCCGAATTCCCCGTTGCGCTGCCCTCGTCCTCCCGGAGCAATTCGACAATGCGCTTCTGGGCCTGCTTGACGGTCTTTCCCGCCAATTCCCCGTAGTAGGCGGCCGCCGCTTCGGGCTTCAAGCTGGGAAAGGCAGGACTGCCGAATTCGACCTCTGCCAGGCGTCCGTTGCGCCCCACCAGTTGACGCAACTCCAACCCCTGATCGCGCCACCAGATCACATCCGTGGCATCGCCAAAGGTGCAGACCATCAGCACGCCCGTCCCCTTTTCGGGATCGGCGAGTTCACTCGGAAAAATCGGGACCGGCACGCGAAAGAGCGGCGTGACAGCCTTGCTTCCGAAGAGATCCCGATAGCGCTCATCCTCCGGATGGGCGGTGACGCCAACGCATGCGGGCAACAACTCCGGACGGGTGGTCGCGATCTCGAAAGTAGCATCGCTGCCCTCCACGCCGAATTCGATGTGGTGATAGGCGCCGGGAAGAACCCGATCCTCCGCCTCCGCCTGGGCGACGGCCGTCTGGAAATCCACGTCCCACATGGTGGGCGCTTCATTGCTGTAGACCAGATTCTTTTCCCAGAGATCGCGAAAAGATCTCTGGGCGAGTTGGCGGCAATGATTGTTGATGGTCTGGTATTCGAGACTCCAATCGACCGAGAGTCCGAGCCGCCGCCACAGCGTCCGAAAATATTCCTCGTCTTCATCGATCAGCCCGTAACAGATCTCGATGAAATTCGGCCGCGAGACCAGGCGGGCGGGTTTCTTGCGATCCTTGGCGCTGGCTTCGCTGAGTTCGAGACCTTCTTCATAAGGCGTATTCGGGTCACAGCGAACGTGGTAGTAATTCTGCACACGCCTCTCGGTGGGCAAGCCGTTGTCGTCCCAGCCCATGGGGTAGAAGATATTCATCCCGCACATCCGCTTGAAACGCACCATCACGTCGGCCTGGGTGTAGGAGAAGACATGGCCCACATGAAGAGAGCCCGAGGCGGTTGGCGGAGGCGTATCGACGACATAGGTTTCTTCGCGATCCCGCGTGGGATCCCAGCAATAGATACCGTCGCGCTGCCACTCCGCATCCCAGCGACTCTCGGCTTCGGCGGAATCGAAATGCTTGGCAATCCGATTCAGGTCGATGGCCAATACCTCGGCGCGCTCGGCTCGATCGTTTTCGGAACTCTCATCACTCATGGCAGGCGTACACTCCAGGCTCGCTTTTTCACACTCAGGGACCCGATTCTCCGACCAGCGGCCGGAAAAAGGCCCGGATACTGGGGTAAGCTAGCCCAGACCCATGGCCGCATCGGAAGCCACCCCCGGGGGCGAGCTCCCCGGAGTGGCGAAGAGGCGCGGCCGGACCTAATCTCCGGCGCTCCTCATCCCCCCTCCCAGAACCCCCGGCCGGAGCAAGCATGGCGAAAACGTCACAGATCAATCGAGACAACCGCCGCAAGGCGCTGATCGCGAAATATGCGACACGCAGGGCAGAATTGCGAAAGAAGCTCAACGATCCCGAAGTTTCCATCGACGAGAAACTCGAGGTCCAGAAAGCCTTCGCAAAATTGCCCCGGAATTCCTGCCCGACGCGACTCAATCGACGCTGCAACATTTCGGGCCGCGCCAGGAGCCACTATCAGAAGTTTGGAATATCGCGCATCGCCCTGCGCGAGTTGGCGCTGGCGGGACAGCTTCCCGGCGTGCGCAAGTCCAGCTGGTAGGGATTTGGAGAGCCAGTCATGAAACCCGAAATTCACCCCGACTACCACGATGTCATTTTCATCGATTCGGCCACCGGAACCGAGTGGACGAGCCGATCGACCGTCACCTCCAAGGAAACCCGCGAGATCGAGGGCCAGGAAGTGCCCATCGTCCGCCTGGAAATCTCGGCCGTGAGCCATCCCTTCTGGACCGGCACCCAGCGCGAACTCGATGCGGACGGCAAGATCGACCGCTTCCGCAAGCGCTACGGGGGCACGAAGGCCGCCACGGCCGCAAAGGCGGAGACGGCCGAGAGCGATACCGGAAGCGCCGAGGCGGCCGATGCCGATGCCG
>CAYTAT010000004.1:5405-14108 GCA_964435795.1 uncultured Spirochaetaceae bacterium | reverse complement strand
GGGGATGGGGCCCGGAGATGGGGACGTTGGCCCCCGAAGAACGCTGGCCCGGGTTTTTTCGAGCGCGGGCCTATCCTCGTGCGAGCTTCTTCTTGATCATGCGCTTCAGCCGCAATGCCTCGGGCATCAGCTTCGTATCCGCCGTGGCCAGCAGAAAGCCGTCGAGGCCTCCCTTCTTCTGAACCGTGCGCAGGGTCCGAGCCGCCACGCGCAGTCGGATCTTTCGATCCAGCACCGCCGAGCCGAGGGTCACCTTCTGGATATTCGGCCCGAAGCGCCGATTCGTCGCCCGCTTCGAGTGGGAGACGTTGTGGCCGAATTGAACTTCCTTACCTGTCAATACGCAGCGGCGTGCCATGGCGGCGGCCTCTCATGCTTCTCTAAAAGGGATCGGGGAGCGAGGATAGTTAGCGATCCAGAACCCCACGGTCAAGCAAGCTCTCGGTTTTGCTCCTCAATTCCCAGCCCGAGCCCCCTTGGGGGGAGCGGGGGGCTTCCCGGCCTGGCGAAATCCCGAGAATCCGGCTCAGAAGGGCGGTTCCTCGTGAAATGAAGGCGGTTCCTGGGACAGCGGAGGCTCCTCGTCCGCCACTTGAGCCTCGCCGCTGCGGCGGATCTCCCAGACATCGAGACTGTTGAAGAAGCGCACCTCGCCGCTAGGGCTCGTCCACTCCCGCCCGCGCAGGCTGAACTCGACCTGCACCTCATCGCCTTTTTCGAAGGCATCGAGGGCCTCGCAGCGGTCGCCCGTCAGTTGGAAGACTACGTATTGAGGATAGCGGGATTCCGCGAATTCCAATACGAAGTCACGCTTTCGGAAGCGCTCGGTCTTCTGTTCGGCGTCGAAAATCGCGTGCAATCGGCCCGTCGCTTCATATCCCATGACCCGGAGAATAGACGGAATGTGCGCGACCGCCCAGAGCTGACGACGCGCTTTCCCCCGATCGGGGGACGAACCTGCGAGAATTGTCTATTGGCACGTCTTCTGTCAAGATATTGGCTTCGAGTCGGCCCGCAGGAAAGAATTCGGGCCCTCCCCCCACGGCTGGAATACTTCAAGCCGGAAGCAACCCGGGAGCAAGCATGGATCTGCAATTCTCCGAGGATCAAATCCAATTTCAACAGGAGGTGCGCGACTGGATCGCGGACCACCTCGAACGACCCTTCGGCCAGGATATCGCGAATCCAGCTCATGACGCCGACGCCCTGGTCGAAATTCGCCGCACCTGGCAGCGCAAGCTCAACGACGCCGGCTATCTCGGCATGCGCTGGGAGAAACAATGGGGGGGGCGGGGAGCGACGGAGGTCGAGGAGGCCATCCTGAACGCCGAACTCAATCGGGCGGATGCGCCGAAGATTCCCAATACCCTGGGAATCTCCCTGCTCGGCCCCGCCCTCATTCATCACGGCAGTGAAGAGCAGCGAAAGCGTTTCATTCCCAAGATGCTCTCCGCCGACGAAATCTGGTGCCAGGGTTTCAGCGAACCGGGCGCGGGCTCGGATCTCGCCTCGCTGCGATGCCGAGCCGAACCGGATGGCGACGATTTCCGCATCTTCGGCCAGAAGGTCTGGACCACCTTCGGCCCCTGGGCGGATTGGATCTTCGTCCTGGCTCGAACGGATCCCGAGGATCGCTACGGTGGCATCAGCTTCTTTCTCGTGCCCATCGAGCAGGAGGGCGTCGAGATGCGCCCCCTCAAGCAGATCACCGGCGAATCGGAATTCGGAGAGGTCTTTTTCGACGGAGCCCTGGCCCGACGCGAGCATATCGTCGGGAAATTGGGGGAAGGCTGGCGCATCGCGATGACGGTGCTCGGTTACGAGCGGGGCGCTTCTACCCTCGCGGGACCCGCCGAATACGAATTGCAGCTCAAGGGGTTGATCGGCGCCCTGGCAGAGCGCGGCGATCTCGAGAGACCGGAGATCCGCGAAGAGGTCGGGCGGCTGCTGATCGACAACGAAGTCATGCGTTCCAACGGCCTGCGGACTCTCGCCAATATCGCCTCGGGCAATGCTCCGGGACCCGAATCCTCGATCGAAAAAATCTTCTGGTCGGAATACCACCAGCGGATGACGGACTCCGCCCTGGACCTGCTCGGCCCCCAGGGCCAACTCCTCGCTCGCTCCAACGACGCCAGGCCCGAAGTCGACTGGGCCTACCAATACCTCTGGTCGCGCGCGGGAACCATCTACTCGGGCTCCTCGGAAATTCAGCGCAACATCATCGCCAAGCGGGTTCTCCGCATGCCAACGACTCGGTAGGAGGCAGCCATGCAATTCGACCTCAACGAAGACCAGGCCCTGCTGCGCACATCGACGCGCGAATTGCTCGAAAACGAGGCCGCCTTGGCGGATACCCGGGCCGTCATGGAGGAGACCTCCGAGGGCTATGCCAAAGCGATGCACGGTCAACTCGGCGAACTCGGCTATACGGGACTCCTGCTCCCCGAGGAAGCCGGGGGCATGGGGGCCATCGCCTTTGCGATCGTGATGGCGGAAATGGGAAGGGTCGCCTTCCCAGGGCCCTTCCTCGACCTCGCCCTGGCGATCCGCACCCTGGCGGACTGCACGGGTGAAGTGGCCGAAAGCTGGTTGCAGAAGGCGATCTCGGGCGAATCCCTGGTGGTGCTGGCCCGGACGGAAGACCTCACCAACGCCGATCCCGCCCGGGCCGCGATCCACTTCGATCGCGGCCGCATCAGCGGCTCGAAGGTTTTCGTGCCCTTCGGCGCCCATGCGGATGCCCTGCTCGTCTCTACCGCCGAGGGACTCGCCCTGGCAACGCGCCCGGGCAGCGGCTGGAATGCCCGGGAACTCCAGACCCTGGATCACGCCCAGCGCTTCGTCAGCATCGACTTCGATGACGAGGCCGAACTCATCGCCGACGCGCCCGCCGGGGCGGATCTTCTCGCGCAGACAACTCGACTCGGGGCACTCGGCGCCTCGGCGCAGATGCTGGGTCTGATGGAACGAGCCCTCGAAATCAGTGTCGAATACACGTCCGAACGCGAAGCTTTCGGAGCCCCCATCGGATCCTTCCAGACGCTCCAACACCGCTGCGCGGATATGCTGATCCAAACCGAAAGCACGCGCTCGGCGACTTTCCGGGCCGCCTGGGCCGAAGACCACTCGCCCGTGGAAGCCGAATACCTGGCATCGGTGGCCAAGGTCTGGGCGGGATCCGCGGGTCGTTTCGTCTGCGGGCAGGCCATCCAATTGCTGGGGGGAGTCGGCTTTACCTGGGAGTACGATCCGCACATCTTCCTGAAGCGCATCAAGACCCTGGAACAATTCCACGGCTCGGCGCGCTGGCATATCGAGAATGCCCTCCAGCACTCCCCACTGATGGAGTCCTGATCCCGGGCTGGCACTCGCCTGCGGCCGATCCGAATTTCAGCCGCCCCCCACCCGGGGCAGGAAATGGACTTCGCTATCGGGCCCCACGCTTTCCAGCAACGGATCCGCGTGGATCTCGCCGTCGATCGCAACCGCCATGCCGGCTGTGATCGTCTCGCCCAGGCCGGGAAAACGCTGCTCGAGAGCGGCGATGATCTGGCGCACATTCCGGCCCTCGACGCGATGTTCGAGTTGGCCCGCCGTCAGGGAGGCGAGGGAGCGGGCCAGCACCACTCGGGCCACGGCGGACTACTCCTCGCCTCGCTCGATCCCCGCCAGAACCTTCGGGGGCGAGAGCGGAAGATGCCGAAAGCGAATCCCCGTGGCCCCGTGGACCGCATTGACGACGGCCGGGATGGGGGGGACGATGGGAACCTCACCGACCCCTCGCACGCCGTAGGGATGGGCGGGATTCGGAACCTCGACGATCACGGTCTCGATCATAGGCAGATCCGACGCCACCGGGATCCGGTAGTCGAGAAAACCGGGGTTCAGCAACTTCCCCTCGGCGTCGAAGACGTATTCCTCGTTCAACGCCCAGCCGATCCCCTGAGCGGCGCCTCCCTGCATCTGGCCTTCGACATAGCTCGGATGGATCGCGCGTCCCGCATCCTGGACGGTGGTATAGCGGATGACTTCGACCCGACCGGTCTCGGGATCGACTTCCACATCGCAGAGGTGGACGCCGAATCCCATGCCGACACCCCGGGCGGTCAATGCCGCCCGGGCCGAGATCGGCCCCCCGGTCTTGCCCGCCTGTCTGGCGAGACTCGCGAGGGCCAGGGGGGGAGTCTCGGGATCCCCCTCGAGTCTGGCCTCCCCATCGGCCCAACTGACGAGGTCGACGTCGACCTCCCAGATCGCCGCCGCTCTTTCACATAATTGGCGAATGACTTTGCGAGAGGATTCAATGACCGCCATGCCCGTCGCGAAGGTGACGCGGCTGCCCCCGGTCACGTCCGTATATCCAATCGAATGGGTATCGGCCACCATCACTTCGACCTTGTCGTAGTCGATGCCGAATTCCTCCGCGGCCATCATCGCCAGGGAAGCCCGCGAACCCCCGATATCGGGATTGCCCGAGAGTATGGAGACACTGCCATCGGGATTCAGATTCACGCCGGCACTCGATTGCAGACCCGCGTTGAACCAGAAACCCAGCGCCACCCCCCGCCCCTGATTCGGGCCGAGGGGAGCCGAATAGTGGGGATGCTCCCGGGCGGCCTCGAGGGTTTCCACGCAGCCGATCCTGCGAAAGCGCGGTCCGAAGGAAGCGCGAACTCCCTCCTGGGCCGCATTGTGCAACCGCAATTCGATGGGGTCGATCTCCAGCCTCTCGGCCATCTCGTCGATGACCGTCTCAACCGCAAAAGCCGCCATCGGGGCGCCGGGGGCGCGATAGGCCGCCGACTTGGGCTTGTTGACCATCACGTCGTAGCCGCAGATGGCCACGTGCTCCAACGCATAGGAACCAAAAATCGTCATGCAGCCGGCCATCACCGAGGAGCCCGGAAAGGCCCCTGCCTCGTAGTGCAGCGTCGCCTCGGCGGCGGTGAACTGCCCCTCCCGGGAGGCCCCGAGCTTGACGCGAATCCGGGTGCCGAGAGCCGGCCCCGTCGCCCGAAAGACCTCCTCGCGCGACATCACGATCTTCACCGGTCGACCCGAGACACGCGAGAGCATGACGGCCACGGGCTCTATGTAGACGGTCGTCTTGCCGCCGAATCCGCCCCCGATCTCGGCCGGAATCACCCGAATCAGCGAGAGATCGATATCGAGCAAGCGCGCCGTATAGTCGCGCACCATGAAGTGCCCCTGGGAACTCGACCAGAGGGTGATACGACCATCGGATCCGGCCCGGGCCAGGCAGGCATGGGGCTCGATGTAGGCCTGGTGAACCGCCCGAGTCGTAAATTCCCGCTCGATCACCTGATCCGCAGCCGCGAAGCCCGTCTCCACTTCGCCATGTCCGAGTTGTACCCTGCGAGCCACATTCGAGGGGACGGCATTCTCGACTCCATCGGTGAGGCAATCCTCGTGCAGCAGGGGGGCCGAGTCGGCCATGGCCTCTTCGATATCGAGCACGACGGGAAGCGGCTCGTAGTCCACGGCGATCAATTCCAGGGCCCGGGCGGCAATTTCCGGGCTGGTCGCCGCCACCGCTGCCAGGGCGTGGCCGTGATAGAGAACTTTATCCCGTGCCATCACGTTCTGGGAGAGCGAATGGAATTCGTGCTGCCCTCCATTGGCCTTCGCCTTTTCGGAGAATAGATCCGGCATATCGCGGCCCGTCACCACTGCGTGGACACCCGCAAGGGCTTCGGCGCGACTCACGTCGATGGATAGAATTCGCGCATGGGCCCGCGAACTGCGAAGCACGCGCCCCCATAGCATGTCGGGAAGCGCAAAGTCAGCTCCGTAGTTGGCACGACCCGTTACCTTATCGAAGCCGTCCGGTCGGATCGGACGCGTTCCCACCCAGCGATATTTCTTTTCCGCGCTCATTCGCGGATCTCACGCATTTCGGCGGCCACGTCGAGTACCGAACGAATGATCTTGTCGTAACCCGTACAGCGGCAGAGATTTCCCGCCAGCCAGAATCGCACCTCGGATTCGCTGGGATCGGGGTTGCGATCGAGCAGGGCTTTCGCCGCAACGAGAAAACCCGGCGTGCAGATGCCGCATTGCAGGGCCGCCTCTTCCAGGAAGCGGCGCTGGAGCGGATGCAATTCTCCGTTCTCCGCCATCCCCTCCACCGTCTCCACTCGGGCTCCGTCTACCTCGGCGGCCAAAACGAGACAGGAGCAGACAAGGCGCCCGTTCAATAGGACGCTGCAGGCCCCGCAATCCCCTGTGCCACAGCCCGATTTCGTCCCCGTCTTGTGGAGGACATCCCTCAGGGCTTCGAGCAGGGTCTGGCCGTCGTCGCAGAGAAATTCCCGGCTTTCACCGTCGATTTGCGCCGAAATATGTCGCTTCATGATCGTTCCCGTCCATCGGCCCGGGCCAGGGCCAGACGGGCAGCCCGCTGAGCGAGCACCCCCACCACGTGGATCCGGTAGTCGCGCGTCGCCCGCATATCGTCGATCGGATCGCTCGCGCGTCGAACGGCGTCGGCGAGTTCCGCAAGTGCGGACTCGGTAACGGGTCGGCCGACGAGAACCTCCGCCGCCCCGGGCACGATCAGGGCCGTCGGAGCCACGGCGCCGATCGCCACCCGACAAGTGGAGCAGAGCCCCTCCTGGTCCAGGCCCAGGGCCACCGCCGCTCCCGCGATGGCGATATCCATCTCGCTCCGGGGAATCAGCCTCAGATAGGCGTCTCCCGATCCCGGCGCGGGTCGGGGCAGGCGAATATATGCGACGATCTCTCCCCGCTCGAGACGGGTTTCTCCAGGCCCCTTCAGGACATCCTCAACCGCCAACTCCCGGCGTCCTCCGGGCCCCACGATGCTGCACGAAGCCCCCGCGGCGATCAGCGCCGGGACACTGTCGGCGGCCGGCGAGGCATTGCAGAGATTGCCCCCGAGACTGGCGCGGCTCTGAACCTGGGTCGAGCCGATCAGGGTTGCGGCCTCCACCACTCCCGGCCAGTCACGTGCCAGGGCGGCGTGCTCGCTGATTTCCGCACCGCATACGGCCGCACCAATCCGATAACCCTCGGCATCCGAGTCGATGCGGGACAATTCCGGAATCCCCTTGAGATCCACCACCCGCGAGGGGACGATACTGCCCGTGTGGACCTGCGCGAGCAGATCCGTCCCGCCCGCCATGGCTCGAGCATCGTCGCCGGCTTCCACGAGCAGGCCGATCGCCTCATCGAGCGTTTCCACCGCCGCGTATTCCACTACTCCGCCTCGATTCCCGGTCGAGCGATCGCATCCTTCAGCCCTCGACCCCGCACCGAGAATACTCGGAATTGGCCCGGGCTACAGCCTCTCCCCCGGGCCGCGCAAAGTCCGAGACCGCGCGGCATCCCGATTCCCTCACCCGGCCACTCGCGGCCGATCACTCCGCTACGAGCGCCGGATCGCGGGAGTGACTTCGCGCCCCCAGCTGGAGCGGGCTCTCCCGCGGAGGACATCGCCGGAATCCAAGCGGCGCATTCGTCAGCCGAACAGATCTTCGGCCCGCGCAATGGCCCCCTCGCCTCGCGCATATTACTTCGCCCTCGAAAACGGGGCCCGCTGCGGCCGCCACGACACGACGAGCCGATTCGCATCGCATCGGGAATGGCGCCCAGCCGGGCAAACCCGCATCGGCGAGAAGCGCTCCCCCCCTCCCCCCCCCCGCACGAGCAAGCCAGGGGGCTGAGCCGAGCGAATTCTTCCATCGCAGCCGCTTTCAAATTGCCTCCAATTTCCTTCCGATGGCCTCGATGCCATGAGGTCAATACCCCGCGATCGATGGATTCCCGCTCAATGGGGCGGGAAGGGGCCCGCACACTCCCGCATTCGATGGATGCCTGTATACTCAGGCCCGGCGATTATCCACAGCTCAGTGCGACAGAATGTCGCAAAATTGACGAAATTCGAGGGGGGTCGAATGGATATCATCACTACGTTTGCGGGCTGGGAGTTTCTGCTTCGCTACTTGCACTTTCTGGCCGGCGTCTGCTGGATCGGCGTTCTCTGGTATTTCAACTTCATCCAGACGCCTTTTTTCGGCACGGAACTGGGCGGGCAGGCCAAGAGCGCCGTTACGCGGGGGCTCGTCCCCAACGCCCTCTGGTGGTTTCGTTGGGGAGCGATGTTCACCTTCCTGACCGGCTGGCTGATGGTCCTGCTGCAATTCCATCACGGGTTCGGGTTGGGCGATGGCTATATGACGCGCATCCTGACCGGGGGTCTGATGGGTACGTTCATGTGGGCCAACGTCTGGTTCGTCATCTGGCCCGCACAACAAGTCGTCATCGCCAACGCCGAGAACGTCGCCGCGGGGGGCGAGGCGAACCCGGAGGCCGCCGCCAAGGCGGGGCGGGCGGGCATGGCTTCGCGCACCAACACCCTCTTCTCGATCCCGATGCTTTTCTTCATGGGCAGCGCGAGTCATCTGCCGAATTTCGCGGCGGGCAGCAACGATGGACTCTATTGGCTGCTGGTCGGCCTGATCATTCTCTGTGCCGAGGCCCAGGCGCTGATCGGACCCGGAGCCGCGACGCAGAAACCGCTCACGACCGTCTCCGGAACGATCCACACCGGGCTGGCGTTGACGTTGCTCCTCTACGTCGTCGGAGCCATCGTGAACTGAGATCGCCCGGGAGGTTTGGGGCGCGCCCCATCCTCCGGAACGAACCTCCGGAACGAAC
>CAYTAT010000004.1:0-5305 GCA_964435795.1 uncultured Spirochaetaceae bacterium | reverse complement strand
CCTCCGGAACGAACCTCCGGAACGAACTCCTCAGGGCGAAGTCAGGTAGGCCGCAAGGGCGTCGATCTCATCCTTCAGGTGGGGAAGGGCTACCATCAGCCGGGTATCCTTCTTGGGCGTATAGCCCTCGGGATAGACGCCAGCAATGACCCTCGCCTCGAGCAACTCCCGGGACGAGAGCACGATTTCGGGGCCCAAGCTGCCCGGCTTGGCGGGATCGGCATTATGGCAGGCCGTGCAGTTTCCCATGTAGACACGTCGACCTCGGGCCACGAGTTCGACGCGGGTCGGCGCGGGGGTTTCCGGAGCGGCCGCTGCCTCGATCGCCACCCGATCGGGGCTGGGAATCGCATTCCCGCGGCCCATCTCCGATTCGGAATCGGAACAGGCCAGAAGCGGGACCAGGAAAATCCAGAGCAGCGGGAAAAGCCTCCCCAATAGCCCATTCGACTCGTCGGCTCTCATCGCTTTCCGTCTTCCTCCCCGATCTCCCGGTCGCTTCGACTCTGATATTCCGGCGCGGGCCAAAGGTCGCGACGACTTCGCATTCTAGCCCAACTGGGCCGCGGCCATGCGCCACTGGCCCCGCTTCATCCCCGAGTCGGATGGGATTTCGTCGACTCATTCGGGGAGTTTGCCAAAACTCCCACGCCGCTCGACCGAATCCGAAGCATATCCGTCAGCGCAGAGAGTCGCTGCGCGCAAAACCTCAGCGGATTTCTCGCCTCACGAAGGCGCCCAATTTTGCGATCGCTTCGATGGATTCGGGAACATGGGGGGCGAAGGCCTGGAAGACGTGGATGAGATCCTCGTAGAGATCCAATTCCACCTTCCCCCCGACCTCTCGGATGAGCGCCTCGATTCGAATACTGTCGTCGAGGAGAGTTTCGGCCGTTCCAACCTGAATGTAGATAGGAGGCAGAGCTGAAAGATCGGCGTGCAGGGGAGAGGCCGTGGGCTCGGTCGCCGAGGCGCCGCCAAGGTAAAGTGCCGCCATCGCGATCAAGCCATCGTATTGAACCATGGGATCGACATCGGCCCGCGTCTGCATCGACTCACCCCGACCCTCGAGATCCACCCAGGGTGAAAGAGCGATTGCAGCAGCAGGCAGAGGCTCGCCCTCTTCGCGCAGGGCGACCAGGGTCGCAAAAGTCAGGCCTCCCCCCGCGGAGTCACCCCCCAGCACGATCTTCTCCGGGTCGTAGCCCTCCTCGAGGAGAAAGCGATAGGCCCTCACGGCATCCTCGACGGCGGCCGGGTAGGGATTCTCCGGACCCAGTCTATAGTCGATCAACAACGCCCGAACACCAGCTTCCGATGCAATCCGCGCGACCAGGGCGCGGTGGGTCGTGATCGAACCCAATACGTATCCGCCACCATGAAAATAGAGCAGGACTTTTTCCCGATCGGCCCTCGGGCCCTCGATCCATTCCGACGGAACATCTCCGGCTTGCACAGGCTCGCAGAGGGTGCTCTCGGGCAGGACCGAGTTCGCCATCATGGCCTCCATGGTCTGGCGCATGGCCACTACGTCCAATGCCTGACCGGGGTCGGCGGAGACGCCCCCCGAAGCTCGAATCGTGGCCACAATTGCTTCGTGGGCTTCGCTCGGCATGCTCGTCTCCTCCTTGAATCTGCTGCGGGTAGTCAGACTCTACCAGAGTTGTAAATCAGAGACCGGGTCAACCGAGGGTCCCGGCCAATCAATGCCCTCTCCCGCGCGGGCCCGTGCCCTCGGGCGATGGCCCGCCTCGCATTGGAGAGCGCAAACTGCGCCCTGAAGAGCGAATAGCGGGCTCTAAAAGTCTTTCGGGCATCCCTCGACGAAGGAAATTACCGGATCTGCGGCCTTCTCCTTTGGGGGCAACGAGAATCGGCCCCGGGAAGAACGCCTGGAGGCCAGCTTTAGCGAAGAGGAACTCGACGAGGTCGAGGGACTCTGCGCCGACGCAGCCCGTCGAGAAACACTCGTCCGAACGGCCGAGATCCTCCGAGACCGGCACGTCGCAAGAATCCGAGGTGAAGAGTTCCCAGCCCTTTGACGCGAGTCGTCTTGCGGCAAGGCCTGGGATTCGGGGCAGCCGCAATTCGCGCGGATCCGCTTCATGGCCCGAAGGATGAGCAATCACTTCTTGGGCCGGGGAGATCGGATCCTGCCCGTTCCGAGAACTGCGATCCGCTTCGCCTACAGTCTCTGGCGCAGCGATCTCAACCGCCGCTTCGGGCATCCGCTGGCTAGGGGATCGGGCGGGGGCCTGATCGGGCGCGGGAGATCCGTCGGCGATGCATGAACAACCTGATGCGTCGAAAGACTCTCTCCGGAGCGGATAGCCGGCGCCGTGCGAGTGGCTGACCCGGACGTTCGATCTCGATCCAGTCGCCGGAAATTCGATATTCCTCGGCGCCGGGAAGCAGTACTCGGTAGGGCCGAGTCGGATCCAGGACTTCTTCGATATCACTGATCTGGACCGGCATGCTGGCGCGATATTCCTCGGCGATCGCCTGGAGGCGTGCCGAGGATTGGTATACGCCCTCCCGGGCTTCGCGAATTTCAACCCGGCTGATGGGGCCCTGGGCGACTACGTCTATTACGGCGCGGATCCTGTCGGGACGATCCTCTGCCTCGAGAGCCCCCCTGAGCCAAAGACATCGATATTCCCGGCAGATCCCGGGGCGCCTGTCATGAATGGAACATCCCGGGCCCTCGACATCCTGATGGACACATGAGACTCCCGCGAGTTTTCGGAGTTCATCGACCCTTAACACCGTGCAACATAATGAGCAGGAATCGCACTGCCGTCGGGAATCAGCGCCCGGGGGTGACGGGGTCATATTTGTCCATTCCCTCCACGGGTCCTCCCCCCGCGACAGATCGCTGGCGTCGGAGGGGTTTCTACGAAGAGTTCAGGGGTAGTAGGGCCGGAATCCAAAAATCCGCGGGACCCACGCTTAAGAAATCCTTAACACGAAATGTGCCATAAGTACACACTTGGCTGGAAAGTGAGACGCAGAAACCCTCCTCAAGAACTCTGATTCAAAAAACGATCTCGCGAAATCGGCGGCATCGCCGCGGCTTTCAATTTCGCTCGTTGAAATCGAAAGCCATCCGGTCGCGCTGTCATCAGAAGTCGACCGTTCGGGTCGCTAGACGATCAAAGCCATTTCAGCGAGTAAGCGACCCCCGGTTGAGGAATGAGGAGCGGCATGTAGCGGCGAGCAGAACAAAAATTAGAAGTCCATCGCTCCTCTGTGAGTTTGGGGGCGAGAATCGAAGGGGTCCATCTCGACCGGGATCTGGATTCGGCTACAACCGAAAAGATCCAGGCAGCTCTCTGCGCACATCAATTGGTCTACTTTCACGATCAGAATCTCACAGCCGAAGAACTCGTAGGTCTTGCTCAACGATTCGGTCGCCTGGAGATCAACCCGATTCTGCTGCCGATGCGCGGGCGCCCGGAGATCGTTCGTATGGCCCTTTCCGGGAGTAGCGACTTCGTCCTCGGCCGGGATGCCACGACGTTCAACAGTCATTTTGATCGGCCGAGCAAGGCCGTACTCCTCTACGCAGATCCCGAAACCTTTCCCCCTGCCTCTTCCGAATCGGTCTTCAGCTCAATGACTGCCGCCTGGTCGGCTCTTTCCGCAAGCATGAAGTCGATTCTCCGAAACATGACGGCCATTCATTCTGCCGCACTGACTTATGGCCCCGAGAGAATCTCCAACGATTATTACGAAGGGGGAAGTCACCCCATCCTCAGCTACTCGGACTCGATCTACCAGGAGACGGAACATCCCCTGGTTCACGTACACCCAGAAACAGGAGAGACCAGCTTATTTATCAATCGTGCCTTCACCAGGAGAATCGTTGGTTTGAGCGATGCGGAAAGTCGGCTGTTGCTGGATTTTCTCTGCGAACACTGTGCGAAACCCGAATTCAGCCTCCGGTTCTTATGGCAACCGGGAAGCCTCGCCTTATGGGATAACCGCGTGGTCCAATATTATTCGAATCGATACCTGATGAATCAGAAGCTCATCCACTACTGGATCATGATAGGAGCCGACCAGAAGCTTGAGAAATTGCAGGATCGGAATGGTGGCCGAGTGATGCCGAGGCACGCTGGGACGATGGCTCACTGAAGCGCATATTCAGCTTCGAGTACTGTCCGATGCGGCCCTACGCAAGGTATCCAGATAGCCGTTGGCGATCAACGCGTCATCGAGAATTCCCCTCCTCCGAAGAAGCTCATGCATACGCGGGAGGTTGTAGTGGGGAACGCGCATCAGAAGATGATGTTCGAGGTGGAAGTTGACACGATTGGGTGCGATGAATAGACGCTCCCACCAGGAAACTCGTGTCGTACGTGTATTGCCGAATTCGCTACTGCGATCCCTTGGCATCGAATGTTCCGCAATTGCCCGAATACGCATGATCAGGCTGTAACTGCTCAACCAGGCCGCCACCCAGAGCAGGTAGAGAACAGGCTGCCCCGCCCAGAGCAGAATCCCGAAGAGGATTGCGTTGCTGATCACGACTCCACGCAAGGGGCGCAAACCATCCCCATCGCGACGCTGCACCTTGCCATGGCTTCTCTCGAGATCTCTACGCCAGGTCGCGACCGCCCGCTTGATTCCCGTCCGGCCCGAGAGATCCCGCCAGACCTTGCGGCGAAAACTGGCGGCATCGATCGGAAAAGGTGTGGCGAGGGATAGATCCGGATCTTCTTCCGTCCAGGTATGTGCATGATGTTTCAAATGATAGGAGCGGTAGGGATGGAGATCTCCCCAGATGGGATAGGCGGCCAGCCAATTTCCCACCCAATCGTTGAATTTCGTTTTCTCGAAGAGAGCGTAATGACTGGCATCGTGCATGAAGACCGCGAGCCCGAGTTGCCGACCTCCGATCAGGAAGATCGCCAGAAGAATAGTCAGGATATTGGGCCACCAGGCCACCATTCCGAATGCGGCGAAGATGACGCCCCAGTTGAATAGGAGTGACATCCCGCTTCGCCAATCACGCATGATATGGAGGGAACGCATCTCTTCTTCTCCGAGTGCGTCGCGCCAGGCTACCCCCGTTGCATCGCTCACGATCTCTGAGGCCATTCCACTGCTCCCTGCCCTTCCCGGTTCGCACTCCCCAGAGGCATCCGGTTGTTTTCATCTTCGAAGATACGCAGATCGGCCGGAGCGCGGCGTTGAGAGATGCCGTGACGGGCCCTGAAGTCCGCCCAACGCGAACGCCCGAAGAGGTCGTAGTCGACCATTGCCGCAATCAATTCGTGGCGACTCTCGGGGGGGGCGATTT
>CAYTAT010000003.1:127926-211365 GCA_964435795.1 uncultured Spirochaetaceae bacterium | reverse complement strand
CGACTCGGCGCGGGGAGAGGCGATGAAAAGGCCCCGGCCCATCGCGTAAATTCCCCCCAATAACACGAGAAGGAGGAGTCCCAGGATCTTTCGTCGTCCGCTGAACATCAGATATTCCTCATGGGCTTTCGCGTTGTCGGCCGAAACTAGCTCGAACGCATCCCGACTGCTCCCCGAGGTATTTCGGCCGTCGGCCCGGGCAGCACGGATGGAATTCCAGCGCGACTCCATTCACTCCCAGCGAATCGGATCAGTGGCCCGGCTCTTCCGCGGCGGAATGAGGCTCGGCCGAGGAGTCTCGGTTCAGAAGCCGGGCCCACCTTCTGCGCTGGACTTTCCCTCGGCGTAGCCCAGCGATTCGATTCGCCTTATATGATCTTCACGCGTGATGCTGTATTTCGAGATCAGATAGGTGGAGAGGATCGGAAGGGTCATCTGCAGGCCGAGATGGGCCATGGCCAACTTCCTGATCGGTCCCTGCATGGACTCTACGGTGGGGTTGGGCACATCAAAGCCGAAGGCGGAGAGTATGATTCCCGTAATGAAGACGCCGCCCGCACTCATGGTCTTCTGGGCGAGATGGGGCCCGGCGTTCAGGAGCCCTTCACTGCGCCGTCCGGTCTGGGCCTGACTTTCTTCGACGATATCGGCCACCATGGATCCAATCAGGATGAATCCGGTTACGCTGAGCATGATCATGATGCAGCTATGCAGCAGGAGAATCCACCATAGAAGGTCCGTGCCATTGGCGGGAAAGGTCGGGAAGGCAAAGAGGGGGTCGACGAGTCGAAGTGCCAGGGGAAGAGGGCCGAGTATGATGCTGCTGATGAAGAGGCGTAATGCGAGCTTTTTCTTGTCGCGTCCTCGGGCCAGGGCGCTGGTGAGGAAGCCGGAAGAGATGGCCACGAAGGCCTGTGCCAGGGGAAAGATTCGAATCTGCTCGGGAACCCACTGCCAGAAATAGATGTTGTAGTACTGATCGGTTCCCGATTGGAGGCCGATGAAGAGTGCGAAGACGAGTCCGGCGAGGAATACGAAGAGCCAGGAACGATTCGAGAGGGTTTCCTTGATTTCCTCGCTCAGGCCCCGCAGGCTGAGTGTGCCGACGTTTTCCGGGACGTGGAGTTCCGGGATGCGGCGATGAAGGCCCAGGGTCGAGACCAGGCCCGATAGAAAGATCAGCCCCCCCCCGATCCAGGCCATCGAGGCGAAGCCATCGGGATTGAGCAGAGCTCGAGATCCCGAATATTCCGCCGTTTCGGGAAAGAGCATGCCGAGGGCGACGGCCGCCATGCCCGCCCCGCCCAGCCAGCCGAAGGCGGTCGAGATGCCGACCAGGAGCGTGCGCTGATCGTAATCCTTCGTCAGTTCCGGGCCCAGAGCGCTGCGCGGAACCTCATAAAAGGTCATGGAGAGTCTTACCGCGATCGCCAGCAGCAGAAGGCGCCAGAAGAGAGCCTGCTGACTCGTCTCCGGTGCGGGTTGCAGGATCAGGTAGATGAAGAAGGCGAAGGGGATGAGGCTGGCGTAGATGAAGGGATGCCGTCTGCCCCAACGCGTCCGCGTCCGATCCGACCATACGCCGATTAGGGGATCGCTGATTGCATCGACGACCAGGGCCAGGGCCAGGGCGATGCCCGCCAGGTAGGGTTTCAGGCCCAATACCTGGTTGAAGTAGAGCATGATCCAGGAGCCGAAGAGGGCGTTCTTGATTCCTACCGCGATCGATCCGGTACCGAATGCCACGAGCGTGCCACCGCTGGCACGCTTCGCATCGAGACCGCCATCACTTCGCATCCGCTATCGGTTAGCACAGGCAACGACGCGGGGCCGCAGACCGTCGGGAATGTCGCAGAGCCCTGGCGCCAAGGGATTTCTTCCGATTCGCGAGAGTGGGCGCTGCTTCGTGCGAGGCTCCGAGGCCCTAATTCCCCCGCGCTTTTCCCATCCCCTGGCCGAGCCGCTCCAGAACACTCTTCTTCATTTCGTCTCTCGAGTCCCGAAGAATCTTGAGTTGTTGCGCGGAGAGGAGCTTTTCGAGTTTCTCGTTCCTTTCCGATTGGATCGAGCGCAGGCCGAATGCGATCGTGAAGCGATTTCCCGATCCCTTGAGGATGGGCTCCGCCTTCCTCGCCGCCCAGAGGTTGAGGGAGGTGATCTTCTGCAACTGCGGGGGAGATAGTTGGAGCTTTCTCTCCATATAGCGCGTCTGGGCCTGTGCCCTCTCTTCGGGACTGGTCGCCTTCAGGATTTTCAACTGGGCAGACGCCCCGCTCACCAGCAGGGCGGAGAAGAACGATACCAGGGCAGCCGTGCGAAGAAATCGTTTCAAATTGAGGTTTCCGATCGAATATTTCCAGCCAGGTGTGGGACTGGACGAAGGTCCTGGTGTGGCAGAACATATGGGATACTCACCGGAAGCAAAAGGTCCCCGGGGAGGCCGCAAGGGCGGAGAGCCCGGATCCCCCGCGATCCGGGCCTGGCTTCGCGAAGACTTCGGATCGGAGAGTTGCGAGATGAACGAATCCAAGCTCGGTGTGGAAGAAAGGGAGTTTCGGGAATATGCCAGGGCCTGGCTGGCGGAAAATGCGCCTCCGCCTCCTCCGGAGAGACTTCCCCTCTCCCCCATCGAAGTCTCGACCGAGGCCGTGAAGAACTATCTGCAGGATTGGCAGGGCCGCTGCTATCGGGCGGGGCTGATCGGGGCGGATATTTCCGTGGCTTATGGAGGGGGCGGTCATCGGGGTTTCCAGCGCATCGCGAATCAGGAAATGACTCGCGCGGGCACGCCCATCCTGATCAATATCGTGGGCCTCCAGATGGCGATTCCGACGATCCTCCGACACGGTACGGAAGCGCAGAAGCGAAAGTTCATTCCCCCCGCTTTGAGCGCCGAAGAGATCTGGTGCCAGGGTTTCAGCGAAAGTGGAGCGGGATCGGATCTCGCCAATCAGCAGACCTTCGCGGAACGCACCCGGGAGGGCTGGCTGATCAATGGACATAAGGTGTGGACGAGCCTCGCCCACTACGCGAGTTGGATGATCTTGTTGGCGAGGACGAGTCGGGAGCATAAATACGATGGGCTGACCTATTTCCTCTGCCCGATCGCCGGTCAGGAAGGCGTGACCGTGAGCCCGCTCATCAAGATGACCGGGGAGAAGGGCTTCAACGAGGTCTTCTTCGATGATGTCCGGATTCCTGATTTCGCGCGTCTGGATGCAGTGGGAAAGGGCTGGACGGTGGCGATGACGACCCTGACCCATGAACGTGGAGCAGCGGAGAGTGCCGGCGGGGGAGGGCGCGATTCCGTCGGGCCCGTCGAGCAGTTGATTGAATTGGCCCGGCAGACCCGCCGGGATGGGAAGCCGGCGGCCGACGATCCCGTGATTCGGGATGCGATCGTGCAGCAGGCAATCGTCGGCGAGGGCCTGAGGCAGAATGCGAGGCGCTCCCGGGTGGCCGCATTGGTCGATCACCCCATGCGTCTGCCCCTGCAACAGAAGGTCGTCATGTCCGAGTGGATACAGGAAGGCGCCCGCTTGGGAGTCGAGATCGCCGGCATGCATTCGACCCTCTATAAATTGGATCCGAATGCCCCCCACGCAGGCCATTGGCCCCTCGCCTATATGAATTCCTTCGGGAATACCATTGCTGCGGGCACCAATGAGATCCAGCGCAATATCCTGGGTGAGCGAATTCTCGGCCTGGCAAAATCCAAATAGGAAGGAGTGCAACGGATGCCCTCAACTACCCCTCCAGCCCCGGCCCGGGATTTTGGTTTCGGAAGCGATGAAGAGATGTTGCGCGATCTCGCGCGGAAATTCCTGGACGAGAATATGCCCGTGACGAAGTTGCGCGACCTGGTCGCGAAGGATCATACGGCGGTTTACGAACGCGGAGAGCGCAGTGCCTGGCGGGACGAATTGTGGCATCAGATCGTGGAACTCGGCTGGACGGGCCTGGCGATTCCCGAAGAGGCGGGAGGAGTCGGATTCAAATTCGTCGGCCTCGTGGGTCTGCTCGAGGAAGTCGGCCGCCACGCCCTTCCCTCGCCCCTGGGAGCAACGGTTGCCGCGAGCCTGCTTCTCCGGGAAGCGGATGGCGAGCGGGCCAGACCCTGGCTGGCCCGGATCGCGGATGGCATGTCGGCCGCCCCGATCATTCATGACGAAGGGGGCGAATCTATTCCCGATTCCCATGGCCTGCGGGCCCGGAGAGAAGGAGCGGAGCGGGTTCTCGACGGGGCGGCATATTTCGTGGAGGATGCCTTCAAGGCGGATCTATTCGTGGCGCTCGTTCGCGAGGAAGAGGCAAGCCTGCTCTGCGTGGTGCCGAAGGATGCCCCGGGTCTGACATTGGTGCAGAACCATATCCACGACCTGACTCGCGATCAGGCCACGCTTCACTTTGATCGGCTGCGAATTCCCGAGGAAAATATCGTCAGCGAGGAGGGCGATGCGGCCCTGGAACGCGCCTGGCCCGGACTGCTGGCCGCCGCGGCCGCGGATCTCTGCGGTACGAGTGAATGGCAACTCCAGGCGACCGTCGAATATGCGAAGGAACGCAAACAATTCGATCGTCCCCTCGGCTTCTTCCAGGCGGTGAAGCATCCATTGGTTGACGCGATGATTGCCATCGATCGGGGGAGGTCCCTGCTCTATCACGCCGCCTCTGCTATCGACGAGGGCAGCGATGAAGCACGGGTTGCCGCATTGATGGCCAAGAGTGCTGCGTCCGACGCCGCCGCCTATATTTCCTCTCGTTCCGTTCAATTGCACGGAGGAATCGGTTTTACCTGGGAATGCGACGTTCAGCTCTTCTTCAAGCGAAGCATGCATACCCAGGCTCTCTACGGCAGCGGCGCCCAGCAGCGCAGAAGGCTGGCGGAGATCCTGATCGGAGACTCATCCTCCCGGAAAGGAATGTCATGAGCCGAGTCGAATCGCGACGGGTCTTCTATTTCTTGATTCTGCTTCTCTTCTCGCCCGGCTGTGCGGTTATTGAAGGCCTCGTTGATTCCCAAAGCGCCGACGGGGCCCGGGTCGAAGGGGTAGCGGGGATCGATCCCGCACCCTGGACGGGGCTGGACCTTCAGGATGATGCGTCGGATTTTGAATTCATCGTGGTCACGGATCGGACGGGGGAGCATCGGAAGGGAATCTTTCGCGATGCGATGCCGAGGATCAACCTGATTCAGCCCGCCTTCGTATTGAGTGTCGGCGACCTGATCGAAGGCTATACGGAGGACTCATTCGAACTCGACACTCAATGGGATGAAATCCGTGACATGGTTGGTGTTCTGGATATGCCCTTCTTCTATGCGCCCGGGAATCATGACATCAGCAACGCTGTGATGGCAGAAAAGTGGCGCGAGCGCTTTGGACCCTCCTACTACCGATTCATCTACAAGGATGTTCTCTTCGTGATACTCAATAGCGAACTCTTTGGCATGGTCAGCGAACCGAATCGTTCGGTTCCGGGTCCCGATACCCAGCAGGAGCAGATGGCCTGGCTGGAGCAGGTGCTCGCAGAAAATGAGCATCGGCGACATACTTTTGTCCTCGTCCACCAGCCGCTATGGGATCGTTCCCACCCCCATCCGGATTGGGAAAGGGTGGAGGGTTGGCTGGGGAGTCGACCCTATTCGGTTCTGGCGGGCCATGTCCATGCCTATACGAAGCACGTCCGGCACGATCGGCGCTATATCACCCTGGCGACCACGGGGGGAGGCAGCGCGATGCGTGGCGTCGATCATGGCGAATTCGATCACGTTCTCCTGGTGTCAATGACTCCCGAAGGCCCGGTCCTGGCGAACCTCCTGCTCGAGGGAATCCATGATGAGAACGTTCGCCTGGCGCAAACGCGAGCGCGTATGGACGCCCTGGAGCACGCCGTGGTGATGGTCGAGGGAGAGAGAATTGGCCCGAGTATTCGGGAGGCATCCGTTGCCTTTGATATCCGGAATACCACCGTGGATCCGCTTCGGGTCAGGGGGGTTTTCGAGGGTCGGGATTCATTTTCGGTTGCACCCGAGGAGGTTGACTTTTTTCTCGCTGCGGGTGAATCGCGAAGAGTGGTTCTGGAACTCCGGGCGGATCGAGAAAGGGATCTGCGGCATATTGAGGTGCCGATGGCCAGCTGGCGGCTCGAGAGCAGCAAGGCCGATGGGTCGCCTCTCGTGGTGAAGAGAAATGCCTGGCTGCTACCACCGGGGAGATTCGCGATCCATCCGGCCGAGCAGGAGATCGTCATCGATGGCTCCTTGGGGGAATGGGGCGAGCTACCCTATTGGGCGGGGACCCGTGGCAGGGGATTCGACACCGACTCGGGGTCCAGATTTCGTTTCGATCTGGCATTCGATGCCGACTTCGTCTATTTGGCGGTGGATGTGCTGGATGCGACCCCCGTGATTTCGAACGATCTCGTCGCCCGAAAACAGGATGCCGTGCGGGTGACTCTGGATGCACGCGGAGATCCCGAGCGGTCCCGGTCGGGGCCAGATTTTTTTGGGGCGATTCGGGATGGGACTCTGGGGCAACTCTTCTTCCTCTGGCTTACGCCTGCGGACGCAAAAGCCGATAGCCTGCTCGGCCGCTGGCTCCCCCCCCTGCCTGCGGGTACTCGTCGGGCCGCCATGGCCACCGCTGGGGGCTATTCTGCAGAAATTGCCATCCCCTCCCGATGGCTGGATGAAAAGCAGGGCCGATCATGGGGAGCTTTTCGCCTTGAAGTGGGAATCCAGGATCTCCCCGGAAGAGGAGAAGATCCGGAAGACTACAATTTCAGGCCGAGCCGCTTTGATTCGGGGGGAACTCTGCCGATGCCGGCCTCGGCTACCTTCGACCGGCGGGAGTAGGCTGGTCCGGGGCCCCCGCTGGATCCTGCCGGGGAATCCTCCTGGCCTCGACCCTATGGTTCCCGATGACCTAGGAGCGTTGCGTTTCGGTGGTAGACTCTTCTTGCGTCCCCGACAGCCTGCCAGGGCTACATCGTTTCTCGTCTATAGGATTTCTTGAATTCCAATCATGATTGAAACGCTCTCAATTATTGGGGTCCTGTCGGGGATCGGAATATTCTGTATTGCATTGATGAACCTTGGCCAGTCCCATCGCCTGATCGCGGACCGTTCAGCAGGTATCAGGGCCGAATGGTATGTCATGACTGCGATGATCATGGGCTTTCTCGTGGGCTACGTTTTCTTCGCTTATCATCTTGTCGTCTCGGAGTTCAATGCCGAGATTGATGGCTTGATCGCTGGCATCTTCTTCTTCGGTGCCCTTTTCACCCTCTTTGTATCGGTGATCTTCCGTGGCTCGGTTGGCAGAATGCGTCGCCTGCTCGAATTGGAAGAAGCGGAGCGCGAGCGCCTGATAGAAGAGAAGGAAGATCTGGCCGGTACCGCGGCTCTGGCGCAGGCCCAATCGGCCGAGGCGCGAGCGCAACTCGCCGAAGAGGCGAACCGCCGCCAAGCGCTGGAAGGGCAGCGGATGGAACTCAGGATGATCGCCAATCAGAGACTGGAAGGAGTGAGTCTTCTGGCCGCCGGGATCGCGCACGACTTCAACAACCTGCTCGTCGGAATCCTGGGCAACGCGAGCTACGCAAAGGAAATCGGTCCTGAAGAGGCGGAGGAGTATCGCGAAGCGCTCGATGATGTCGAAACCGCGGCTGAACGAGCCGCCGAGTTGACGCGACAACTTGCCGCCTATAGTGGAAAGAGCGTTGATGTTCTGGAGACGGTAGATCTGAATGCCATGATTCCGGAAATTGTTGTGCTGATGAAGTCCCTATTCAGCTCCAAGGTCGAGGTCCAGAAAGAATTTTCCCCGGACTTGCCCCTCGTCTGGGGGGATACGTCCAGGTTCCGCCAGTTGATCGTGAACCTCATCAAGAATTCTGCGGAGGCGATCGTGGCCGAGAAGGGGGTCATTCGGCTGAAAACGAGTCTCTGCTCTGTCACGAGTGCAACATTGGAAGAGGCTTGGGAAAGTGAGGGCATGGCGCCCGGGGATTATGTGGCGCTGGATGTAATCGACGACGGATGCGGAATCTCCGAGAGTGAAAAGGTGAAGCTATTCGAGCCCTTCTATTCGGAGAAGGGCCTGGGGCGAGGGTTGGGGTTGGCAGCCGTGCTGGGCATCGTTCGAAGTCATGGCGGCGGGATTCGGATCGATAGTGTCGAAGGGCAGGGGACCGAGGTGCGAGTTTTTCTGCCGGTGGCAGAAGATCAGGAGGAGATCGTCGACACCCGCTCGCTGGCGCTGGGTGCAGCGTCTCGAAAGGGATCCCTTCTGGTCGTAGACGATGAACCGATCGTCCTCGACATGATTCGGAGGGGTCTCGAGAGCAGCGGTTATGCTGTCCAGTTGATTTCCACTGGATCGGAGTTGAAAGAACTCTTGGAGAACGACACTCCAGATTTTTCTGCCGCCATTCTCGATGTCACCATGCCCGATATTGCCTTCGACGATGTCTTCAATCAGGTCCGCAGTCGATTTCCGACACTTCCGATTCTGGTTTCCAGTGGTTATACGGACCTGGATATTTCAGGGATCACCGCCGGGGATCCCAATGTCATTTTCATGAGCAAGCCCTACCGCGCCCAGAAGCTGCTGCGGCTCGTTTCGGAAATGGGAGTCGTTCCGGAGTAGGCTCCCATCGTCAGAGCCCCATCGGATCCCCGAACTCGCTCAGCCGTGGATCTTCTTTTCCCCCCTTCCCCACTCACGATTCCGAAGCTTGAATTTCTGGATTTTTCCCGTTGCGGTTTTGGGTAGATCGCAGAATTCCACGTATTTGGGGCATTTGAAATGGCTCAAATTCTCCCGTGCAAATGCGATCACATCTTCTTCACTGCAAGTTGTCCCGGGCGTGGCCACTACGAAGGCCTTGGGTACCTCGCCCCACTTATCGTCGGGGATTCCAATTACGGCGACCTCCTGAATTCCCGGATGCTTGTAGAGGGCATTTTCGACCTCGATGGTCGAGATATTCTCACCCCCGGAAATGATGATGTCCTTGCTGCGATCTCGCAGCTCGATGTAGCCATCGGGATGGACGACCCCGACATCGCCGGAGTGGAAAAACCCTCCTCGAAATGCTTCCCGGGTGGCTTCGGGATCGTTGAAATAGCCGGCCATGACGTTGTTGCCTCGCATGACGACTTCACCCATCGTGGTGGCATCGGCGGGAACGTCGCACATATTCTCGTCGACGACTCGCAGGTATAGGGCGTGCAGAAAGGGCACTCCCTGGCGGGCCATCACTTCGGCCCTGTGCCCCGCGTCGTAGCTCTCCCACTCATCCTGCATCTCGCAGAAGACATGGGGGCCGTAGGTTTCGGTGAGTCCGTAGAGGTGGATGATATCGATCCCGATCTTCTCCATTTCTTCGAGCAGGGTAGGTGAGGGCGGGGCTCCCCCGGTACAGACCCGAATTCGCGGCTCGAAACGCTTGTTCCGGGCGTCGGGATGGGAACTGAGCAGCAGCAGAACCGTGGGTGCGGCGTTGAAGTTCGTCACCGGATGCCGGTCGATCTGCGCGAGAATCTCGCCTGGGTCGATTCCCCGCAGACAGATGTGGCGGCCCCCAACCCCGCTGACGGCCCAGGGCATGCACCAGCCGTTGCAATGAAACATGGGAAGCGTCCAGAGAAAAGTCGAATGCCTGTCGAGGGAAAGTGTTGCGATCTGGCCCAGGGCATTCAGGTAGGCGCCGCGATGGGTATACATCACCCCCTTGGGCATGCCCGTGGTGCCGGAGGTGTAGTTGATGGCCAGCAGCGCATCTTCATCCCTCAACTCCGAAAGCATCGGTAGAATCTCCGCATCGGCGGCAAATTCGGAATAGGAGAGCTGCCCCGGGTTGGGGCTGAATGCGGGATCCTCGATCTCGACGATCTTTTCAAGGCATGCGATATCCCCCAGATGACCCTCCAGGGGGGCGGCCAGCTCGGGATCGGCGAGCAGGATCCTGGCGCCGGAATGTTCGAGGATGTACGCGATTTCTGCGGGGGCCAGGCGCGTATTGATCGAAACCAGTGGAGCTTCGAGAAGTGGCATCGCGAAATGCGCCGCGAGATGAATCGGGGAATTATGGAGCAGGACGGCCACCCGATCTCCAGGCCCTATCCCGGCTCGCTTCAGGGCCCCGGCCAGGCGCCCGATTTCATGACCGAAGCGCTGGTAGGTCCACTCTTCGTCTCCGTATACGATGGCGACGCGCCCTGGGAAGACCCTCAGCGTGCGCTCAAGGAGTAGGACCGGACTGAGGGGTGTTCGACTGACTTCGGGATCCTTTGAATCGCTCACGGGGATCTCCTCGAGTTGTTTCCTGGAGCGGCGGCCGAGCGTAGCCCAGCCTGCGGAGACGGCATCCACGCCACTATTCCTGCATTTCGCACGGGGCCGGGCATGGGGAGTTCGGCTAAAATACCTGACGGATTTCTTCCGGGCCGGAACAATCGATTGGAGAGGCGAGACGATGGTCGTGATTACGTTGCCCGCCTACAACGAGGCCGAGACCCTGCCGCCGCTCCTCGATTCCATTCGCGAGGCCATGGAGGAGAATGGCATCGAGTATCGGGTCGTGGTCGTCGACGACGGCAGCACGGATGGGACCGCGGCGGTGGCCAGGGAAATCGCTTCCCGAATGCCCATCCTGCTGGTGGAACACGAAAGGAATCGGGGTCTCGGGGAGGCGCTCAGGACGGGCCTGATGGCCGCCATGGAAGGTTGTGATTCTCGCGACATCATCGTCACGATGGACTCCGACAACACCCACACCCCTGGCCTGATCGCCCGCATGGTCCGCGGGATTCGTGAGGGCAACGATCTCGTCATCGCGTCGCGCTATCGCCAGGGAGCGAATGTGAGGGGCCTTCCTCGCTACAGGAAATTGCTGAGCTTCTCGGGTCGCATCGTCTTCAGCCTGCTCTTTCCGACTCCGAATGTTCGCGATTTTACCTGTGGCTTTCGCGCGTATCGGGCCGGGATTCTGAAAAGGGCATTCGATACCTACGGCGAGGAATTCGTGGCCCAAAGTGGCTTCTCGTGCATGGTCGACATTCTGCTCAAGCTGAGACGGCTCGGTGCGATCATGAGCGAGGTACCGCTGATCCTACGCTACGACCAGAAGTCGGGGCCCAGCAAGATGCTGATCATGCAAACCATCGGCGACACCCTGCGCCTGGTCGTATCGCGCAGAATCGGCTCCGATTGATCGTGGTGGATGAACTCGACCCCAAGGGCGTGCCCGAATATTTCTCGCATCGGGGCACGGTGGAACGCTGGTGGGATCCCGATACCGGCCCCCTTCGATTTCACTACGAGGCCGAACTCAGCATTCTCGACGAGCGTCTCGAGATCGATTCCCATGCCAGGATCCTGGACGTCGGGACGGGGCGCGGCCGCTTCGCCCTGCACCTGGCTGAGCGCGGCCGCCGTGTGACGGCGGTCGATATCAACCCCGAAATGTTGGAGGTGGCGAAAGAGGCAGCTGAGAAAAGAGGAGTGGCCGGGCGCATCGATTTCCACGAAGCCCGCGCCGAGGATCTTTCCGCCCTCTCCGAGGAGCCCTTCGACCTGGTTTTCTGCATGGAACTCTTCGATCATCTGCCCGATCTGCGGGCGGCGCTCACCTCGATCGGCGGAGTCCTCGCCGCAAAGGGATATTTTGTCTTCACCTACGTGCCGAGTGAGTCCCTCTATGGCCGGATCGGGAATATCTATCGCTGGCTGCGCAGGAGATTTCGTCCCCAGAGCATGATGATCTCCCGCACCTATTCCCTGGCCGAGGTCGAAGCTCTGCTGGCTGCCAGCGGCTTCGCGCTGGAACGCCACTACGGCGTCGGCATTCTCTGCATCAACGCGCAGACCCGCCTCTTCCGTGGAAGTCTCCTGGAAAGAGCCGCCCTCGCCGTCGCCCGTTGGGAGGCCCGGCGCTGGCCCTATTACGAGCGCCCCGGCCTGGCCCGAAGGGGCGCCCACGTGGTGGGAATCGCCCGGCCCCTGGCCCGCTCCGGGAGCTGAAGCCGGGTGTCCCGGGCTCAGCCTGCGTCGGGTCCTGGGGAAGAAGCGCGTTCCCTCACGCAGCGGGAGGACGGCGCAGCCCTGCCCCGACGCTGATGTTCGTGGTAGGCGACGGTGAGGCGCTGAATCGAGTCATTGCGGTCGGCCCCGATGCCCGAGACGTCGACCTCGATTTCGATCGCCTCCAGGGGCAGGGGATGGGGCTCGCCGCCGAGGATCTGCACGAGATCGACGCAGAGACGATGGTGGCCGGAGATCGTGGGTGCGCTGATGACGGGATGGAACCAGTGCAGGCCCGGGGGCACGTCGGCGTCCAGGGGCGCGAGTCCCGATTCGATCACGTGGTCCTCGAGGGTCGAGAACGCGTAACGGAGTTGAATCAGGCCCTCGGTCTGGACGTCGAGGGCGGGCCAGGTGGAGGCGCTCCGATTTTCAATTTGCACCCGCAGAGGGCGCCGCAGCCCCTCGATGCCGAGGTAACGAAAGAGGGATACGGATTCTAGAGCCGTGATGGCCCCCGCGTTCCCCTGTAGTCGTAGAGGCGTGCGCGGCAGGCCGCCAAGGCTGCGGGCGCGCGGAGTATCGTCCAGGAGGGCATCCCGCATCCGCCCGCTCTGGGGGCCGGGGGGGAGCTCGAAAATGGCTCCTTGGCCGTCGCGGTAGACCTCGCTCAGCCCCGCCTTGGCGCTTCGTTCCCAGGTGCCCCGCGTGCCCGGGGGCAACTGCTTCCAGTGCACGACGATCCACCGCAGGCCCGTCAGCTGGGCCAATCGCTCGACCGCCGAGGGGTCGGGCAGATTCTGGGAGATGCGGTTCAGCAGCCCGTAGGGGGCCGGTAAGTGGGCGGTAAAGCCGTTCAGGAGGGGCCGCCAATGCCGGGTACTGGCCAGCATATAGCGGCTGTCGGCGCTATTTCGGATCATGGAGTCGGGATGCCATGGGATTTCCAGTACCGGACCCTGCGGGAGCTCCGAGAGAGCGGCGTAGAGGCCCCGATGGGCGGCGGCGCCGTCGAGGGCCGGGCGGGTTGGTAGACGCGTCCAGGGCAGGTTGATCGTCAGCAGGATTCCCAGGCCGATCAGCACCCCATGCCCGCCGTGAATCCGTCCCTTCGCGAATGGGAGTCCGCTGCCGAGGCGGGCGAGCCAGGCCGCCCCAAGGGCCGCGAGCGCGGGAATCAGCGTGCCGATGATGATTGCCCAGCGGTGGGGCGCGCGCAGATTGGCGAAACCCGGAAGGGAGAGGGAGGCCCAGTAGGCGGGAAGTCGAAAGGTCTCCTCTCCCAGGGTGAGCATGGATCCGAGGGTCATTACGAAGGCGAGCGTGCAGCAGAGGGAGAGGGCCACCACGGCGACTCGGACGCGTGAGGTGCGGCATTCGGGGAGAGAGCCTGCGGCGCTGCCGAGCCAGATCGGTGCAAGCAGGGCGAGAGCCAGGACGGAGAAGGGGATGAAGAATGCGGGTTCGAAGCCCGGATTGCGTTGCCAGAGGGTGTCGAAGCGCGGCATCAGCATCGCGATGGCATTCCCCAGATGATCGCCGGGGATCGGATTCTCGGGATCGAAAGTCACGGCCAATTCGCCCCGGTTGGCTCTTTCGAGGTAGGGGATGGAGACGAGGCCCAGGATTCCGTAGGGGATCAGGGCAGCGGGGATCAATTTTGTGGTCGAGGCGAGATCGATGCCCCGCATGGCAATCGCGACCGCGCAGAGGATCGCCAGGCAGAAGGTGATCAGATAGACGAGATAGTAGGAAGAGAGGAGTTGCAGGGTCAGGACGACGGTCAACAGGATCGCGTCCCGGCGACTCCCCTGCCCGAGTAGGAGTCGTAGGGTCAGCAGAAAGATCAGGGGGAAGGCGCTCGCCGAGAGCAGTTGAAGGTGACTCAACTCCGCCATTCGCCAGGGCATGGCCATGCTGACGAGGGCGGCGGCGAGGGCGAGGCTCCGGGAATTCGTGAGCCAGCGCACGAGGAGCAGGCTGGAGAATCCGAGTAGCGCGTAGCTCGCCACCAAGACGAGACCGTAGATGAGGACCGGATTGTCGGAGAAGATGCGCAGTGGCAGGCCGATGATCGCCTGGCCGAGCAGATGTTCCGAACCCGCCAGCGCTCCACGGCTCGGGTAGAAGGCATTCGCGTCGAATAGGGGCGTGCCCGGTTGGAGCAGGGCGTGCTGGGTCCAGGCCAGGATCCAGGTGTTGAGGCGGGTGTCATCGAGTTCCAGAAAGCCGACCGGGCGTCCGTGAAGCGCCTCGAGATTGATGTAGCATTCCCCCGGACAGGCGAGCAGCGGCCCGAGATGGAAGAGGATCCAGGCCAGGATTGCCGCGCATGCCAGAGCCCAGAACCTGGACTCGCTACTTCCTCCGGACATAGGGCCTCGGATCTTCTCTTGAGGCATGAAGTCTAGCCCGGATCCCCGGTCCGGACCGGGGAAACCCGATGCTTTCGTTCCCGCCCCGGCCGTCTCTTCCTCTCCCTTGCCCCGAGCCTCCTCCAAGCTCGTGCGAGGGGATGTATGCTTGGGGTGCGGCTCGGCTCGGCTGTCGGGACGGGCGCTGACGCGGGGGGGGGATGGTGGCCGAGGGAAATTCCGGGGAGACATTGCCCAGACGCCGGATCCTCGTGCTCTTTGGCACGCGCCCCGAGGTCATCAAGCTCGCCCCGGTGATCCGCGCTCTCGAACGCAGGTGCGAGCGCTTCGAGACCCTGAACGTCGCCTCGGGTCAGCATCGCGAACTCCTGGCTCCCTTCGTGCGCGATCTGGAGATTCGCGTCGATCGAGATCTGGAGGTGGGCCGTCCCGCGCAGACGCCCTCCGGAGTTTGTCAGCGCACCTTGATCGCCCTTGAGGGCCCGCTCCGGGATTGGGCCCCGGACGCGATCCTGGTCCAGGGAGATACGACGACGGCCCTGGCGGGCGCCCAGGCGGCGGATCACGCGGGAATTCCCCTGGGCCATGTGGAGGCGGGACTCCGCTCGGGCGATGCCCTGAGTCCATTTCCCGAGGAGATGAATCGGCGCCTGATCACGGGCCTGGCCCATTTCCATTTCGCGGCGACTTCCCACAACCGCCGAACCCTGCTGGATGAGGGGGTCGCGGCCGAGCGAATCGCCGTGACGGGCAATCCCGTGGTCGACTGTGTGCAATGGGCGATGGCCCAGCCGGAGCCCTCGGCTCGGATCGAGCGCCTCCTCGAGCCGCTGGGGGGTCGACGCTTTCTACTCCTGACCACCCACCGCCGGGAGAGTTTCGGTGAGGTGATGGAGGCCCGAATGCGCGTGCTGGGGGAATTCGTGGCGCAGCATCCCGATCTGGGGCTGATCTTTCCCGTCCATCCGAATCCCCAGGTCCAGGAGCGTGCGCGCCGATGCCTGGGAGAATCCGACCGCGTGCTCCGAATCGCCCCCCTGGACTATTTGGATTTCATCCACCTGATCTCCCGGGCCTGGTTGCTCGTTTCCGATTCCGGGGGAATCCAGGAGGAAGCGCCTTCCCTGGGCAAGAGGGTTCTGCTGATTCGTGAAAATACCGAGCGCCCCGAAGCGATTGAGAGCGGCGCCGTGCGCCTGGTCGGACGCTCCGCCGAGACGTTGGGCGAGCAACTCGACGCCGCCTATCGGGGCAGCGAGTGGATTCGCGAGGCCGCGGAAGTCGCCAATCCCTTCGGTGGAGGCGATGCCGGGGAACGCATCGCGGAGGCTCTCGAAGCCTGGCTCGGTCGGGCTTCGTCGAGTCCCGGCGATCGGAACTGAGCGGGGAGCGGGGCTTTTCGGGGCCGATCAGATCGATCGGGGAGGTCTTAGGGCCCGGAGACCGTCGCACGCATTCCGGCGCATCGGCATCCTTCGTGCCGCTTCTTATGGATCCTGTTTCCAGCCGCCCGGCCGATGCTTTTCCTCTTCCAGCAGCTTGGCGCGCGTGGCCTCGTCCACCAGGATTCCGCGCTCGGCCGTGGCATCGAGCAGGGCTTTGTTGAAGGGCAATTCGTTGCGCCAATAGGGCTGAAGGAGCGATCCGGGCAGCACGGCATCCGCCCAGTCCAGCGGGGCGACCCAGCCCGGATGGGGGACGAGGGTGCCGCGGGTGCCCGCCATCGGATGTTGTTTTCGCCAGGCCCGGATTCGCTCGGCCAGTTCCTCGACGATCTCGGGATGCGCATCGGCGAGGTTCCGCTGCTCGTAGGGATCCTCGAGGATTCGGAAGAGGAAATTTTTGACCCGGATCTCCGTCTGACCCTCGTGGACGATCTGCACCAACTTCCACGGTGCCTCGATGATCGCCAGGTGAATCATGCCCGGGAGGGGAATCTCCGAGGCGAAGAAGATCGCGGATGCGGGTCCCGGATCCGCGCCCCCCTGGAGAGCCGGCCAGAGATCCCGGCCATCGAGGGGTCGTTTCGGCTTCAATTCGACTCCCGCCGCCGTGGTCAGGGTAGGGAGCATGTCCAGGACGGAGACCTGGGAATCGAAACTCAAACCCGCATCGAGTCGGCCGGGCCAGCGCATCGTCGCGGGCACCCGAATTCCCCCTTCGAATGTCTGACCCTTTTCGCCGCGCAGGGGGGTGTTCCGCCCCCCGAATCCCCGGAAGGCGCCGTTGTCGCTGAAGAAGAGAACGAGGGTATTCCGGGCCAGCTCTTCGTCATCCAGGGTATCGAGAATGGCTGCCACGGCCCGATCCATTTCGTGCACCATCGCGGCGTAGATGCGGCGATAGTTCTCCTCGGGCAGGTGGGCATAGCGTTCCAGGGTCTCCTCGGGAGCCTGCATCGGGCTATGGGGCGCCGTGAAGGGGACGTAGAGAAAGAAGGGCCGGTTCTTCTCCCTCTCCCGTATGAAGCGGGTCGCCTCTTCCCTCTGGATATGAGTCAGGTACTCACCGTCCCTGGAAATCGATTGGCCATTTGCCTGGAGATCGTGCGCTCCCTCGCGTTCGTGTTTCCAATAATCGGTATTGGTATGGAGGTGGCCATGAAAGTGATCGAAGCCGTGGGCGTTGGGGAGTTGATGGGCCTGGGTATGCCCGAGATGCCACTTGCCCACGAGTGCGGTCTGGTAGCCGGCCGCCTTGAAGGCATCTGCGATCGTGTAGGCCTCCGGGGAAAGGCCGGCGTTGTACCAGGGGTGGATCTGGTCGTAGGCCAGCCCCAGCTTCAGGGAGTCCCGTCCGGTCAGTAATGCGGCGCGGGTCGGCGAGCAGATGGGCGCCGAGTAGAAGCGCTCCATGCGAACGCCCTCCCGGGCCAGGCGATCAATGGCGGGGGTTTCGATCTCCCCGCCGTGATATCCGACGTCCGCCCAGCCGAGGTCATCGGCGAGCAGAATGATCACATTCGGCGCCGCGGATGGCTGTCCGGAATCGGCCCCGTTGGCCCCGGCCAGCCCCGGGCCGATCAATCCGCCCAGGCAGAGCGCCAGCGCCAGCCCCCGGGTTCTTCTCTGATCCGAATCCATCGTCTTCTCCATTCAGGACCGGCTGGCCGGTGCTGGGAATGAGTTGCCTCCGGGCGGCATCCCTGGGAATGCCTCACATGGAGCATAGTATGAAATTGACATTGGATTCTCCCAACCCCACGGAATCGGGCCATCGGGCAATCGAGACATGGGGTCGCTCAGCGACTTCGGCGATGGGTCCCGTACAGATGTTTCGTTGTGTAGACTCGACCGAATCCCCCTGCCGAATACCATTTCGGTATGGCCAGAAGGAGATTCCGTGTCCGAAGCCGCCGTGCTCTATGAAGTCGAAGATCGGGTTGCCACCATCACGCTCAACCGTCCGGAAAATCGCAACAGCATGACGGCCGATGTCCTGCAGGGTTTGCGGGATTCCGTGACCCGAGCGCGCGGCGACGCCGATGTGCGTTGCGTGATCGTTACCGGTCGGGGGGGCAGTTTTTGTGCGGGGGCGGATTTCAAGGCGGGCCGACTCGGGGGTGAAGAAGAGGGCAATGGCCGCTTCACGGCCGCGCAGGATCGCTTCTACGAGATGTATTCGAATTTCCTCGCCCTGCTCGAAATCGAAGTGCCGACGATCGCGGCCATGCAGGGACATGCCATCGGGGGAGGATTGGGGCTCGCCGTGGTATGCGATCTGCGGGTTGCGAGCGAGGGCGCACGCTACGGGGCCAATTTTGTGCGCCTCGGCCTGCATCCGGGAATGGCGACCACCTATCTGCTGCCGCGCCTGATGGGGGTTCCAAGGGCGATGGAATTGCTCTTGACCGGCCGCATCGTGGGGGGGGCGGAAGCCGCAGAAATGGGCCTGGTGAATTATGCCGTGCCGGCCGATGAGGTGCTGGGGCGCGCTCGCGAACTGGCCCGGGAAATCGCGACGGCGGCCCCCCTGGCCGTGCGCTGGACCAAGGAATCGATCTATCGCGGCCTCGATTGGGATCCCCGGGCCGCCGCCCGCTTCGAGGCCCACGTGCAATCGCGCTCGGCCGAGACCGAGGATTCGCGGGAGGGTATCGCCGCCCTGCTGGGCCGTCGCGAGCCGGAGTTTCGGGGGCGCTGATCCACGGCGCTCATCGGCGGGGCGAGAGTCCGCTCCCGCCCCGCCAATGGCGTGGGGGAGGGGCGCTCCCGACGGTCGCCGCTCGAACTGCGATCGGGCCGCAGGCCGTTTCGCGCTGAGCACGCGTGGCGTGGCCTCCAGGCCGGCGTCTAGCTTCGGGGCGAGAGGCGGAAAACCCAGAAGAGATCTCTTCCTCCCGGGCTGCTATCCGGTTTCGGGAGGTCGTATTTCTGAGTCGTGAGGGCACCGATCTGCTCCCAGAGTCTTACGTCCGTCACCCTTTCCATCTGAAAGGGGTAGCGCTTGCCCTGGATCCTCGCGATCGCGCGGCCATCGACCATGGCTTCATGGGGCCATTGCTTCCAGATGGGCAGGTTCATGAAACCCGCCGGCACGAAGAGGGAGCCCTCGTAGTAGATGACCCAAGTCGTGCGCGATCGGGGCGGTTCGAGGAGTTGCAACTCGATTTCTCCGATGTTCTTCGCGAAGGAAAAATCGACGCGTTTCGATCCCACCTTGGGGCCGGATTCCAGGGGTCCACCGGCGATCGGGCCGAGGGGTCCGTCCTGGAAACGGGCTGCGAAAACGATCAGGCCAAGGACCACCCCGATGAAGGCGAGGAATTTCAGGATCCATCCCATGTCTACCCTTCCCAACCGGATCTGATCTCACGGATCGCATCGGTTGCGGAGTTGCCGCGGAGTTGAAGCCGGTGAAAAGAGCATACAGGAGATAGGTCGGCCCACCCGCAAGGGGGTTCCCAGGGCGTTCCGGGCCTGTGGATTCAGGGCAAGTCAAGTCAGGGCAGGTCAATGGATAGGGGCCCGCATTCCCGCTCCGCAGGTGGAGGAGCTCTCTCTTCCCAATTCAGCGACCGACGGGTCTATTCGGCCCCCACACAGGTCCCGCAGCCCCCGCTGCGGTGTCGATTCTCCGCTTCGACCCGGTCGGCTGAATACTGGTATTGGGGCGTATCCCGGCGCGGGGTTCGGAAGTCGCTTCCAGCCCGCTCTGTTTCGGAAGCGGAATTCGCCATCGGATTCTGTCGCCAGCTCTCATCCCGAGACCAGCGTTGAGAAAGAAATCGGATTTCAGCGGGGGATTGCAGTTCGTGAAAAGCCGCCAGAGCCTCGGCCATGAGTTCGCGCTGGAGTTCGGGTCGATGGGGCTTTCCCGCAGTATGGCCCAGGGGGAAATCGACGAAGGCGGCCCTCGGGGCGGCCACGGAACGCGTGATCGAGAGGGCGCTCGTCATGCAGAGAGTCGGGATTCCCGCCGCTTCCAGTTGCCTCGCAATCAGTCCGACCGACTGATGGCAGACCGGTCAGACGGGGACGAGGAGCGCGAGGTCCGCCCTCTGGTCGCGGACCTGGGCGACGAGTTCCGGCGCGAGTTCTTCCCTCACCTTGCGGGCCGAGTAGATGCCGCCCATGAAAGTGAAGGCCTGGGAGGTGAGGGAGCCCAGGCATCCCTCGGCGACGAGTTTCCTCAAGGGTTCGAGGGGGAAGACCACGTTGGGGTCCTCCCGGGCGTCCTTGAGGTCGTAGGCGAAATGCGTGACCCGCAGCTCGTCCGGGGGTGTGGAGGTGTCGATGATCCGGTACGAGGCATCGTCCTTATGGTGGAAAGCGCGCTGGCCGCAGCGATAGATGCCCCCGGACGCGATCACACATAGAGAGGCGTCCTCGAGGGCGACATCCACCGGAGCCCAGGGCGGGGGTTCCCTATTCTCCACCCATTGATAGGGGGGAAATCCGAGTTCGTCGTAGGTCGCCCGGGTGAGGGCGATGTAGTCGACGGGTTTCCCGGCTTCATTCCGCTCGCCAATAGCCGACATCCCTTTACTCTTCCGCCCATGGTTGATTGGTTTCGAATTTCGCTCGCGTTCCGAACGATTGCCCGTTCCAGATGGCTGTCGGCAAGGGTAACCGGGATCGCGATGATCGCCCGGATTTCCCGGCAGGGGATGCGAGGAAAATGCTTGCCTCGCCCGTCTCACGCCAGGACTCCGAGCCCTGGATCCGGCTATTTCCGCTGCGGCTCCAGCTTATTGTGCTGGGGCCGCAGCGGAAATCCGCAGGCTTTTCCGCCAATCCTCGGGCCTCTCTCGCACCGGGCCAATTGGCGAGCGGTAAGGGGAGACGGATCTTCCTCCCCATTCTCCCCGAAGAGATATCCGAGGCCCGGATGGGAGCAGGGTGCGAGCCCGCTAGGGTGTCGATCCCGGTTTTTCGGATCCGGGATTCTCGGAGACCCTCCAGTCGAGCCCCAAACTCCATCCCCCCCCGAGTGCGCGATAGAGCTTGACCATGGAGAGCTGTTCTTCCAGTCGGACTTCCGAGAGGTTGATTTCCGCGGGATAGAGTTGCTGCTGGGCTTCGAGGACTTCGAAGTAGTTGGCCAGACCCTGGTCGTAGCGAATCAGGGAAAGCCTGACGGATTCCCTCAGCTGCTTGACTTCGGTCTCCAGGGCCGCGCGTTGGCTCTTTCGCAGTCTATTCTCGACGATCAGGCTGGAGACCTCCGCGAAGGCATTCAAGGCGGTGAGTTCGTATTCGCTCCGGCTTTCTTCCCAGAGCGCCTGTCGGGTCTTGTATTGGGAGTAGAGGAGGCCTCCCCTGAAGAGTGGCCCCGACAACTCCCCGGCCAGATTCCAGAGGCTGGTGCTCCCGCTCGCCAGGCCCTCGAGATCTTCGGAAGCGCCTCCCCAAAAGCTGACGAGACCGACGCGAGGAAGAAAGTTTCCCATCGCGACGCCGACCTCGGCATTCGATGCGATGACGTCCTGCTCGGCTCGGCGGATATCCGGACGGCGCTCCAATAGGGCCGAGGGCAGTCCGGCCGGCAATTGGGGCAGCGGCTGGTCGTTCAATCTCTCGCCGCGGGGAATCTTGCCCGGAAGGCGGCCGAGCAGCACGCTGAGCTGATTTTCCAGGGCGGCGATCTGGATTTCAATCGCGGGAACGAGGGCGGTCGCCTGGGCCCTGGATGCGGCCGCTCGGGAGACCTGCAGCTTGGAGGCGATTCCGCCTTCGTATTTCCGGGTGAAGAGTTCGAGGGTATCGTCGAAGGCGGAGACGGCCTCTTTCGCTACGGCGAGGCTGGTGTCCAGGTCGAGGAGTGCGAAATAGAGGGAGGCGACATCCGCCACGACGGATAGAAGAATGCCCCGTTGGAAATCCTCGGAGGCGAGGAGTTGGGCGCGGGCAGACTCGCTCGCCCGTCGAATCCGGCCCCAGATATCCACCTCCCAGGCGACGTTCAGGGCACCCGCGTAGTTGGTGTAGGTGAGGCTTGTTCCGGGTTGCGGCACGACCGGGGAGCGGCTTCTTCCCGCCGAACCATCGAAGGAGACCTGGGGGTAGAATTCGGATCGGACGGCCCTGGATTGTCTATAGGCCTGTTCGGTGCGGGCGACGGCGATTTCGAGGTTGAGATTCTTGTTCAGGGCTTCGGAGATCAGGTCGACGAGAACGGGATCTTCGAAGACCTTCCACCAGGGGAGATCGGCCAGGGTCATGGCGTCATCGGTCTGGAGGTTGCCGCGATAGGAGTCGGGAAGCGCGACTTCCGGACGCTTGTAGCTGGGGCCGATCGCACATCCGGCCTGGAAGCATACGATCGCGCACGCGAAGGCGACGAGACGCATCACTCCGATCCTCCGGAAGCGGTACCCTCCTGCTTCCGAGATGAGAAGCGGTGGGCCAGCTTCTCGACCACGGCGAAGGTCGAGGGCACGACGAAGATCGAGATGCATGTCGCGGCCAGCATTCCGCCGAGGACGACGGTGCCCAGCACCTGGCGCGAAACGGCGCCCGAGCCGCTGGCGGTCACCAGGGGCATGACTCCGAGGATGAATGCGAAGGCGGTCATCAGGATCGGGCGCAGTCGGGATCCGGCCGCCTGCAGGGCGGACTCCTCGATTCCATCCCCCTCGGCCATTCGCGCTCGGGCGAATTCAACGATCAGGATCGCATTCTTTGCGGACAGGCCGATCAACATGACGAGGCCGATCTGGGTGTAGACATCGCTTGCGAAGGAACGGGCCATCAGCGCCAGGAAGGCCCCCATGACGGCGATGGGGGTCGTGAGCAGGACACTGAATGGAAGCGCCCAGCTCTCGTATTGGGCCGCCAGGATGAGGAAGACCATCAGCAGGGAGAATGCGAAGATGACCGCGGGAGAAACGCCCGCGGCGGCCTGCTTCGCCTGATAGGCCATTCCCATATAGTCGTATCCCATGCCCTCGGGCATGGTCTCATCGAAGATCTCTTCGAGAATTTCCATGGCCTCGGCACCGCTATGGCCGGGAGCGGGGATCACCATCAACTGGGCTGTTTCATGCTGGTTGAAACGCATGGTGAACTCGGGCCCGTGAACCCTCTTATTCGTCGTGAGTCCAGATAGTGGAACCATTCCCCCGTCGGCATTCTTGACATAGAAGCGTCCGAGTTTGTCGACGTCGTTCCGGAATGATCCCTCGGCCTGGACGTAGACCTGCCAGACGCGTCCGAAACGGTTGAAGTAGTTGACGAAGATCCCACCCATATAGGCCTGCATGGTCTGGTAGACCCCGGCCAGGGGAACGTTCAGTTTGAGGGCCATCTCCCGGTTGACTTCCGCGTAGATCTGGGGGACGTCGAAGAGAGCCGTGGTGGAGACGCGTGCCAGTTCGGGTCGTTCGCGGGCCGCCTTGAGGAAGCGTCGGGTCTGCTCGGATAGAAACTCCACTCCCCGCGCATCGCGGTCTTCCAGCATGAACGTGATCCCCCCCGAACTCCCCACGCCGGGAATTGCCGGGGGAGGGAAGGTGAAGGCCTCGGCCTCGGCGAATTCGGATAATTCCAGGTTCAGCCGATGCGTGATGACTTTTGCGCTGAGGCCGAGGGGATCGCGTTCTCCCCAGGGTTTCAGGGTGACGAAGAAGAATCCGTTATACGTCGTCTGGACTCCGGAGAGCAGGCTGAACCCCACGATCGTGTTGTAGCTCTCGATCCCGGGAGTTTCCGAGAGGATCTTCTCGATCTTCTCGCAGGCCGCGTTGGTGCGCTGTATCGAAGCGGCCGATGGGAGTTGCAGGTTCAGGAAGAGGTAACCCTGATCCTCCTGGGGGAGGAAGCCCGAGGGAAGTTTTTCTCCGCTGAAGCCCACGATGAAGACCACCCCGACCAATGCCAGCATCGACAAGCCCGACTTGCGGATCAGGTAGCCACAGCCCTTGAGGTAGCCCTGGGTGGCTCGATCGAAAAGGCGGTTGAAGGCGGCAAAGAAGCGCGCCAGAGGTCCGCTCGACTTCGTTCTCGGACGCAGCAGCAGGCCCGCCAGGGCGGGGCTGAGGGTCAGCGCGTTGATGGAGGAGAATAGAACGGAGACCGCGATGGTGACGGCGAATTGTTGGAAGAGGCGCCCCGAGATGCCGGGGATGAAAGCCGTGGGCACGAATACGGCCATCAGGATCAGGGTGGTGGCGATGATCGGAGACGTCACTTCACGCATCGCCTGAACGGCTGCATCCTTGGGCGCCATGCCGTTCTCGATCTTGTTCTCGACGGCCTCCACGACCACGATGGCGTCGTCGACCACGATCCCGATGGCGAGGACGAGGCCGAAGAGGGAAAGAGTGTTGATGGAAAAGTCCAGTATGGGGAAGAGCATGAAGGTTCCGACCAGGGAAACGGGGACGGCGAGAAGCGGGATCAAGGTTGCTCGGAAGCTCTGGAGAAAGAGAAAGACCACGAGGATGACGAGGGCGAGGGCCTCGAAGAGGGTCACGATGATCTCCCTCACCCCTTCGCGAACGGCCTCGGTGGTGTCGAGGGAGACCACGTATTCGAGGCCCTCCGGAAAGCGCTTCTTCAAGGATTCCATCAACTGGCTTGCGGAATCCATTGTGGCCAGGGCATTTGATCCCGGCTGCTGGTAGATGGCTACAATCGCCGCGGGCTTGCCATTGAAGTGGCCCATCAGGTTGTAGGTCTGGGCACCGAGTTCCACTCGTGCGACGTCCTTTACGCGAATGATGGAGCCATCGGAACTCGCCCGGACGATGATATTCTCGAATTCCTCGAGGGAGGTCAGCCGCCCCTGTGCCCTCACCGAGTAGGTGAATTCCTGTCCGGCGGGAACTGGCTCACCCCCTACCTTGCCGGCGGGATTGACCGTATTCTGACTCTGTATGGCAGCCACGATTTCGGGAACGGTGATGCCCAGATTCGCCAGGGTATCCGGATCGACCCAGATGCGCATTGCGTACTCACCGGCACCGAAGATCTCGACCTGGCCGATGCCGTCGATCTGGGCCATCGCATCCATGATGTTGATGTAGGCATAATTGGAGAGGAAGAGGGCGTCGTAGGTGCCGTCGGGCGAGTAGAGGGAAAAGAGTGCCATCGGGCTGGTCGTGGCCTGTCGAATCGTCACCCCGAAATTCCGCACGTCCGCGGGCAGTTGGGCTTCGGACTCCGAGTAACGCATCTGGGTCAGGATCTGATCATTATTCGGGTCGGTCCCCACCTCGAAGTTGACCTGCAGCACCATCATGCCGTTGTTGGCGTTGATCGAATACATGTAGTTCATGCCTTCGACGCCGCTCACGCTTTCTTCGATGGGTGTCGCAACGGAGTTCTGGACCGTCAGGGCATCGGCGCCGACATAGAGCGTACTGATGCTGATCTGAGGCGGAGCGATATCCGGAAATTGTGAGATCGGCAGGCCGAGCATGGCCACGACGCCCAGAATCACCATGATGATTGCGATCACCATGGAAACGATTGGGCGATGAATGAAAAAACTGGACATGGAGTCGGCTTCGATCAGTTCTTCTTCGGTTCAGGCGATGCGGATTTCGGCCGGGCATCCGATGCTCCGGCTGGGTTCGGGCTGCCGGGTGCGGACTTTTTCTGCCCCGGATCGCTCTTCTTCGTTCGGGTTTTCACCTTCATCCCCGTTCGCACTTTTTGGAGTCCCTCGACCACGACCCTCTCCCCGGCCTCGATTCCCTTGCTGATGATCCAATCCGTTCCGACCGTATCTCCCACCTCCACCGCCCGAACGTCCACGACATCCTCCTGGGAGACCACGGCGACCAGGAATTTCCCCTGGATTTCTTCGACGGCTCGTTGGGGGATGAGGAGTGCGTTATCCCGGTTGCCCACGTGAATCCGAACTCTTGCGAACTGCCCCGGCCGAAGGACGTTATGGGGGTTCGGAAAGCGTCCTTCGATCACGATGGTCCCCGTTCGTGCATCGACATTTCTTCCCAGCACGAAGGGCGTACCTCGTTCTGGCCAGGCGGATTCATCGGCCAGGAAGAGTTCGAGGATGGGGCCGGCCGAAGCCAGGCGCCCCTCGGCCGAAGATCCGCCGGTATTGCGGACCACCTCGAGGTAGGCCTTCTCGCTGATCGGAAAATTGACCTTGATGGGATCGAGTTGGGAGACAGTGGCGAGCGGAGTTTCGGGTGTCACGAGATCGCCCACCTGGGCCTTGGAGATGCCCGCCACGCCCTGGATGGGTGAAGCGATCGTCGTCCAGGCGAGGTTGAGTTCCGCCTGCTCGACGTGCGCCTGGGCGGTCAGGAGACTGGCTTCGGCGGCGAGCATATTCTGTACCGCATCATCGAGTTCCTGCTCGCTGATGGCCCCTTCTTTGGCCAGGGGCTTATAACGCGTGACGTGGGTCTTGCTCTTGGCCAGATTCGCCTTGGCCTCACCGAGCTGGCCCTTGGCACTATTCACTTGCGCCTGGAATTCCCGGGGATCGATCCGGAAGAGTGATTGGCCGGATTTCACCAACGTGCCCTGGGGGTAGTCGATCGCGAGCAGGTATCCCCGGACCTGGGGGCGGATGGTGGCGTTGTTATAGCCTTCGGTGGTGCCGATCCAGTCGGCGTGAATCGGGACATCCCTCTGCTCGACATCGACGACGACGACTTCGGGAACTTCCTTCTTCCTGGGCTCGGGCGACTCGCAACCCGGCAGGAGGGCGAGGGCGACCAGACAGGGAATCGTCCAGTCCCTCCTATACCTTCCGCTTGCCGGCTGTCCATCGTGAATGGTCATCACCGTTCGGTCATCCCCCATTGCAACTCCCGGGTTTGATCGGAAATAGGGGTGTGCCTCAAGGGAGCAGTGCGGCTCGCGCAGCACTCCCTATTGCCGACGGGATTGTATCTGACGCTAACCCGAAAAGGCCCTGGAGTCAGCCTCTCGACGCAAGTTGGCGGATCCGGATCCGAGCGATTCTTTACCCGCGACGTGGGTTTTGCCTTCTCCCCGCTGCGGTTGGCCAAGGGGCATGCGCGGTTGGCCAAGGGGCATGCGCGGTTGGCCAAGGGGCATGCGGTTGGCGAAAGGGGGTGATGGGGTCGGGGAAATGGGGGATGCGCACCCTCTCCGGGCGAGCGGCGCCTCGCGTCCCACCCCCTCCCCAGCAAATCCGTCGATCTCGGCTCAGCCCGTGAGATGTCCCGACCGGCCCCGCTGGGCCCCAGGGGAGGCCGATCGACGTGGAAGCCCCGGGTCGGGCGGGAGGTCGGATGTCGGCTCCATTCCATTGCCCCCCCCCGATCCCGGCGTTTCATTGTTCCCGAAGGCCGGCTCTTTCCCGATGAGCGGGGTACCCGGAGGCCCCAAAAGACCGCATCCTCTGAATTCGCTGAGCGTTCTCAGTGGACACTGGCGTGGCGGAAATCCAGGAATGCACGGATAGAGGAGATGGGGACCCATGGCTAGCGAAGTCGAGAAGCTCAGGGCAGAAGTCGATAGTTTGCGCGCTCAACTGCAGCGGGCATTGGAGGAGAGCGAGAGCAGTTATTATTTCTCGAAGGCGCAGACCGAGTCGAATACGATGGCCGGTATGATTCCCCGAAATGGGATGCCCGCCGACTCCGCCCGGGCGCTGGTCGCAGACAATCATAGTGTGGATTTCGACCAGAGACTGAATACCTCCTCCTACGTGAACGTCGAATTCGAAAAAGAGGAGGAGGATGTGGTGCTGATGGGGTTGCGGGTCAACCTCGCCGACCAGACCGTCTACCCCCAATCCTATAAGATGCACGATTCGGTCGTGAATATGATCGCTCGCCTCTGGCATTGTCAGGAGCCCGAGGATTTTGATGAATACGGAGTCTTCGCGGGGGCTGGTACCGTGGGTTCGACGGAAGCCTGTCTTCTCTCGGGCCTGGCGCTCAAATTCCGTTGGCGGAAGTGGTATGGGGAACGCACTGGCAAGAGCGAAGAAGAGGTGCTCTCCATCCGCCCCAACCTGGTGATTTCCTCCTGTTTTCAGGCGGCCTGGGAAAAGCTCTTCAAGTATATGGATATCGAGCCCCGATTGATCTTCCCGGCTCGGGATCGATTTACCCTCGACCCGGAGCAGATCCGTGAAGCCGTCGACGAGCATACCCTGGGCGTGGTCTGCATCATGGGCAACCACTACGGCGGCCACTACGACCCGGTTTGGGAAGTCGACAAAGTGCTGACCGAGATCAACCGCGAACGGGGATTCCAGGTCGGTATCCATGTGGATGGGGCTTCCGGGGGCTTCATCGCCCCCTTCCAGGATCTGCCGCCATGGGATTTTCGCCTGGAGAACGTGCTCTCGATCTCATCGAGCGGGCATAAATATGGTGAATCCTGCTGTGGTACGGGTTGGGTCGTCTGGCGGGAGCGAAAAGGATTGAGCGAGCATGTCGCGATTTCCGTCACCTACCTCGGCGGCAATGCGGAATCCTATACGCTCAACTTTTCCCGCCCCGCCAGCGGGGTCTACCTGCAGTACTTCAAGCTGATGCGCTATGGGCTCAGTGGCTATCAACAGGTTTGCGACAATATGATGAGCAATGCCAAATACATTCGGGATGGGCTGAAGAAAATGACCTTCGAGGGCAAGCCGCGCTTCGTCTTCCTCGACCACGGAGACGATGCTGCACTGCCCGTAGTTGCCGCGGCGTTGAATCCCGATTGCGGCTTCACCTATGACGACATCGATCTGCAGAATGCGCTTTCCCAGCACCACTGGTATGTCGGCGGCTACAAGATGTCCTTGAACCATCCCATCAGCGAGGAGACGATTCCCCTCTTTTCTGATGAGAGCGAAGATCGCACGATGTTTCGCATCGTGGTCAAGAGCAACCTGACCCGCGTCATGGCCGACCATCTGCTCGATTCATTCCGGGAGACCTTTAAATTCCTCGACGCAGTGGATTTCTCCGCTCTCCATGGCTTCGATACCAGGCAACTTCGGCATAAGGACCAGCGGAAATTGACCAACCACTGCTGAGGCACTTCGGGGATTCACGCCGTCGAGGATCGAGACGCATGCTAAAGCGCTAGCAGGCGCTTTTCTTCTCCGGCTTGAAGAGTGCCATGCTGAGGATGCTGATCGCGGCCAGGACGACCAGGTAAAGGGCAGGAGAGGCCAGGTCTCCGGTTTCGCGGATCAGCCAGGTACAGAGGAGGGGTGCGGTACCGCCGAAGATCGCCAGGGTGATGTTGTAGCTCAGACCGATGGCCGTATAGCGACTCTGGGGTGGGAAGCTCTCCACCAGGAATGCGGGCAGGGGCCCCTGAATGGATCCCACCAGCACGGCGAAGATCGCCTGGATCCCCAGGGCCATGAGCATCACGCCCTGGTCGAGGATGATGAAAAGCGGATAGACGAGCAGTCCGAGGGCTGCACTGGCCGTGAGCATGACTTTCTTGCGGCCCAGGGAATCCGAGAGATGGCCCGATGCCGGAATGAAAATCAGCAGCAGGCACATCGACAAGGTGTTCACCAGCAGGGCGTGATCTACGGCTGGCGAGACGATATCCGTCAGGTAGGTGGGCATCCATACGAAAAGCACGTAGAAGCTGGTCGCAAAAAGGAGAATGCTGCTGGACATATGCAGGACGCGCATCGGCATCTCACGCAGCACGCTGGCAAGCGGATTCGCAGAGATCTTCCCGGCGGCGCTGGCGGCGGTGAAGTCGGGAGACTCCACCAGGCTACGGCGTAGCCAGCTGCCGATGGCAAAGATCACGACTCCAGAGAGAAAGGGCACTCTCCAGCCCCAGTCATTCATCGCCGAGGGGCTGAGCAGATTATTGAGCAGGGTGGCAACGAGGGAGCCCAGGAGGATTCCCGCCACTCCACCGCATACCGACCAGCTGCCGTTCAATCCCCGACGGCCGGGGGGTGCCGTTTCTACCAGGTAGGACATGGAGCCGATCAGTTCGCCGCCGACAGAAATGCCCTGTAGCAGGCGAAGCACGATCAGCAGCAATGCAGCCATGGGGCCGATCTGTGCATAGACCGGCAGCAGGCCCACCAAAACCGTCGGGATGGCCATCATCGCGATCGACAATTGGAGCGCCTTCTTCCGGCCCATGCGATCCCCCACATGACCGAAGACGATCCCGCCAACCGGGCGCATCAGATAGCCGGCGGCGAAAATCCCGTAGGTCTTGATCAGGCCCGCCATGGTGTCGTCTTCCGGAAAGAAGAGCGGACCGATGATCGGGGCCAGAAAGCCGTAGACCGCAAAATCATACCACTCCAGGATGTTGCCTACGGTGCCGGCCAGGGCGTGCCGAGGATCGCCTTTATTTTCGGTTTCCACCATGCTCGAAAGTTATCATGCCCTGAGCCCGATTCCCGGCCTTTCTTCGCATTCCGATGGGATCGCGAGCAGCCGGGAGTTCCGACTCCCTCGGCGCTGGCCCGGAGAAGCTCTCGGGCTAACGTAGGAAGCGGGGAATCTTCCGGGGGCGAAACTTCGGAAGGGGAAGAACCGAGGCTGCGGCCAAAGGAATGGAGGCCACCCGTGCATGATATTCGAGAGGCTTTTGGACTCGACGCTCGTGTCGCCGTGGTGACCGGGGCGGCAAGCGGAATCGGGCGATCCGTCGCCGAAGTATTGGCAAGCGCCGGTGCGCGGGTCGTCCTGGGGGATGTGGACCTCCCAGGTGCTGGCGAAGTTGCCGCCGGAATCCAGGCGCTGGGCGGCGATGCGCTGGCTATGAAAGCGGATATTTCCCAGCGCTCGGAAGTCGAGGCCCTGGTGGAGTGCGCCGTAGGGGAATGGGGTGGGCTCGATATCCTATGCAATGTGGCCGGGATTCCGACGGACGGTCCATTGGGCGAATTGGATGAGGCCGAATTCGATCGCGTGGTGGGGATCAACGTCAAGGGAACGCTCTTCGGTTGTCAGGCCGCCATCGCGGCGATGGGCTCGCGGGGCGGCAGCATCATCAACGTTGCCTCGGGGGCGATCGACCTGGCCGTTCCCAATTACGGGCTCTACGCGCTGACGAAAGCCGCCGTGACCCAGCTTACCCAGACCCTCGCCGTCGAGGTCGGCGCCCAGGGAATTCGGGTCAACGCTTTGGCTCCGGGTGTTACGCTGACCGAGTTCACGCAGCGGCATCTGAAGCGGGCGGACGGAAGTATCGATCAACAACGTCTCGACGCTTTCGTGGAGAGCATGCAGAAGGCATCGCCCCTGGGACTCGTGGGGGAAGCGATCGATCAGGCCTGGCTGGTTCTCTACCTGGCTTCGGATGCCTCGCGTTTTTGCACCGGCCAGATCTGGCGTGCGAATGGGGGAGCGACGATTCCGCATTGAGGGTCGAGCCGCCGCCCCGTCCCCTCATCGGCTTTCAGTCCGGGGGGTGGGGAGTGGATCGGGGCATTCCGGGGCGCACGAGCTGGCCCGGCAATCCGCAATCCTCGAGCAGATTCCCGTCGATTACGATCGGAACCCCATTGACGATGGTGGCGTGGATGCCCTCCGGCCGAGTCGTCCAGCGCCCCTCGCCGTTGGGAAAGTCATGCACGAAATTCTTGCTTCCCGGCCCGATGGTATCGGGATCGAAGATGAAGAGATCCGCGGCATATCCGGGCAGCAGCAGGCCGCGATCCCAGATGCCCAGGAGCGCGGCGGGTCGTTGAGTGAGTTGCCGAATGGCCTCCTCCAGCGGCCATTTGCCCCATTCCCGCACCCAATTGGCGAGGAAATACGAGCTATAGGCCGAACCATCGTCTCGCCCGAGGTGTGCTCCTCCATCCGAAGTGCCAATGATCATATGCGGATGCAAGGACGCTTTCAGCGTGCCTTCTCGCCAGGCGTCACTCTCGGTCCGCCAGGCGAATTCGACCTCGAGGTTCTCGGATAGGGCGATTTCGAGCATCAGGTCCATTGGCGCCAGCTTTCGCTCCCGGGCCGCGTCCGCGAGTGAGCGCCCGATATAGACCTTGTTTTCCTCGCGCGAGCAGCGATGAACCTCGAGGCTTTCGAAATGGGGGGGAGGAAGGGTCGAGCCCAGGGAAGCGTCCCGATTGGGATTTTCGACCGCGTGACGGATGGCATCGCGGTAATTCGAATCTCCCAGCATGGCGATCCGTTCCTCCACGCTCCGGGCTTCGCTGAAGAGGCGATCGAATTCGAAGACGCCCTCATAGAGGCTGGTGCCTTCGGCGAGGCTGAAACGACGATTGAAGGGCGCCGCCATCAGCAGCGAATACACCCCGGCACCCTGCTCTCGCGCCTTCTCGAGGTAGATTTCCGAAAGCTCCCAGGTGGCGGTCGGGGCATCGACCTTGCTGCGCGCACCCAGTCCCTGAATGATGACGGGCAATCGGCTTCCCAACGCCAACTGAATCAGGAAGTCGCCGTCTTCTTCATCGAGGCCGCCGATGGCACTATGGGGCAGATAGGAGATCGAGCCCGCATTATATCTTCCGACTTCAGCCACCAGGCTGGCGAGTTCTTCCTTGGAAGACAGACGGCTCGGCACGGGACGCCCCAGGGTGTCCAGATGTGTCGGTGCATGGGTGGATGAGAGTCCGGCTGCCCCCGCCTCCATCGCCTTTCGGAGCATGTCGCGCATTTGCACGATTTCTTCATCTGTCGCCCCGCGCTCGTAGGCGTGTTCACCCATGACCCAGCGCCGAATATTGCAGTGGCCGATATAGGATGCGGCGTTGATGCCAATCTTCCCCCTGAGTGTGTCCAGGTACTCGGGGAAGCTCTCGAATCCCCAGGGAATCCCCTGCAGCGAGCGAGGGCTCATGTCTTCTACGCGTGCGAAGATCCGGGTGATGAATTCGCGATCATCTGCGCGGGTGGGCGCGATCGAGAAGCCGCAGTTTCCCGCTGCCACGGTCGTCACACCGTGATAACAGGAAGAGGTGCCATAGGGTTCGAAGGTCAGCTGGGGATCGTAATGCGTATGGGGGTCCACGATGCCGGGAGCCACGATTCGCCCCTCGGCATCGATGACATCCCTGGCCTCCCCGCGATCGAAATGACCCATGCCGACGATGCGTCCATTCCGGATTGCCAGATCGGCACGTCGACGCGGCAGGCCGGTACCGTCTACGACCAGACCGTTGATGATCAGCAGGTCGTACATCGCTACTGCGCCGCTGATGAGATCAGATCGGTACTGATTCGATAGAGATCCGCCGCGTTGCCGAAGGCAATCCGATAGACATCTTCAGCGGATACCTCGGCCACTTCCATCTGCTCCTCGAGAGATTTCCGGGAATTCGGCCATGTGCTGTCGGCATGAGGGTAGTCGCTGGCCCACATGATGTTCTTTATGCCGATCAACTCCCGCTCGCGCAGGCCCACGACATCCTCCATGAAGGTTCCATAGATCTGCCTATGGAAATAATGGCTCGGCAATTCCTTCAGTGGAGAATTCTGCCATTCGCGATGGCGCTGAAAAATCCGATCCATGAATTCGACCACGAATGCCATCCAGCCGATTCCGCCCTCTACGGAGACCAGCTTCAGCCCGGGATGACGCTCCAATGCGCCGGAGAAGATCACGCTGGTGATCGGTTCCGCCATCATCGCCTTATTGCATACGATATGGCTCAGCAGGCTGGATTCCGTCAGCCCCCGGGTGATCGGACGGGTTCCGAGATGCATATTGGCCGACATCTCCGTTTCCTCGAGGACGGACCAGAGCGGCTCCCAGAAGGGATCCGTATAGGGCCGATCGGCAGGCGTGGACCAGGGCCCTTCGAGGGTGGGAATCGCTGGGATCAATATGCCGCGATGGCCCAATTCCCTTGCGCGAAGGACTTCTGAGATCGCCAGATCCATGTCCCAGCTGGGGATTTCCGCAATGCCGATCAAGCGCTCGGGGCAGTGGGCACAGAGTTCGGCGAGCCAATCGTTATAGGCTCGGGTGAGTGCGAAGCGCAGGTCAAGATCCGGGGTCTGAAAAGTATAGGTGCCGCCATAGAGCACTTCTGCCACGACGCTGTCGCGCTCCATATCCCTGAGACGCACGTCGGCGTCCCAGCCGCCGGCCTTGAATTCCTTTCGGACATTACGGACCGGATCGTTCATTTTCGTGGGCTTTCTGCCCGCGGCATCCGAGAGGGCCGATATCTTCTGTTCGCTACCCTCGAAGAGCACATATTGACCGTCTTCGCGGTCCTCTACTTGAGGAGCCCTGCTGCGCAGGTTCCGGGGCAGCCGATCTCGCCAGATGGCCGGATCTGGATTTACATGAGAATCCGAGGAAATGAAAGGATGTTCTATCTTCATGCAATTCCTCCCGATCGTCGTGTCAATTGCTGCGAGTGAAGGCTCATCCCATCGAACTCAGAACCGGACGCCTCTTCCTCATGGATTCATTTCTCGACGAGCCGAGGCCCGCTCCTTCCACGACGATTATTCTATCAAACCACTCACGCATACGGATGGCTGAATATGTCCCCCAGGACTTCTGACAAGATCCTGATCGACGGTCATTGGCGCGAGGCCGCCAATGGTCACTACCCCATCACCAATCCGGCGACGGAGGAAGTGGCGGGCTTCGCAGCAGAGTGTTCGACAGAAGAGGTCGAGGAAGCCGCCCGGGCCGCGCGGCGCGCTTTCGATCAGGGCCCATGGCCCCGCATGAAGGGAGAGGAGCGCGCCTCGCTATTGTGTCGAGCGGCACAGAAATTTCGCGAGGAAATTCCCGGCCTCTTGGATCTTACAATCGATGAGACCGGCGCCCTCGAAGCGGTTGCGAAAGATCTGCATCTCGAGCTGGCCGCCACCCGGATCGAGACCAATTCGAGCCTGGCGAGGCTTCCCATGACGACACCCATGGAGCCCATCGACATCGATCTTGGCGCAGCGGGTCGGGGGGTGGGCGGTGCGGGGGAGGTGCTGCGGGAGCCGGTGGGCGTGGTGGCATGCATTTCGCCCTTCAATAATCCACTCGCCAATTGTGCGGGGAAAGTCGGCCCGGCGTTGGCATTGGGAAATACCGTGGTCGTGAAACCTCCACCCGCCGCGCCGATGGCCGTCGCCGTATTCTGCCGCGTCCTCGATTCCGTCCTGCCCCCCGGGGTCCTGAATTTCGTGAGTGGCTCGGAAGCGGATATCGGTCAGGCGCTGGTCGCCTCACCCGACGTCGACATGATCTCCTTCACGGGCAGTTCCGCCGTGGGCCGTCATATTCAGCAGGCCTGTGGCGCACAGATGAAGCGCAGCCTGATGGAACTCGGGGGCAAGTCGGCGAATCTCGTATTCGCCGACTCCGACCAGGAGCGAGCCCTGAGGAATTCCATCAGCCCCTGGACGTTCCACTCGGGGCAGATCTGTACCGCGCCCACCCGCTTGCTGGTCGAGCAGTCGATCTACCGTGAGTTCAGCTCGAAGCTGGTCGAGGCCGCTGCCGCTCTCGAGATTGGCGATCCCCGCAAGCAGGGGGTCGTCGTCGGGCCGCTGATTTCGGCGGCCCAGCGAGCCAAGGTAGAGCGCCATGTCGCCACCGGGATCGAAGAAGGTGCGCTATTGGCTTGTGGGGGCAAGCGGCCCGCTCAGCCCGAGCGCGGCTATTATTTCGAGCCCACGCTCTTCGTCGATGCCGACAACGAGATGAAAGTCGCACGCGAGGAGATCTTTGGTCCGGTCATCACCGCCATTCCCTTCCGGGATGAAGAGGAAGCGATCGCCCTGGCCAATGCTTCGGATTACGGGCTTTCGGGCTACGTATGGAGCCTTGACAGGGCACGTGCAGAACGCGTTGCACGCCGCTTGCGGACGGGAGCCGTTCAGATCAATGGTTGTCCTCCACGGCCCGATGCACCCTTTGGCGGTTATAAGCAGAGCGGTATTGGACGCGATGGCGGTCTATACGCCATTCATGCCTACACGGAGCTCAAGTTCATCGGCTGGCCCTCGGATTCCTGAAGTATGAATACTTCGATCATTCCATCCGGGCGAATCGTCTACGGCATGCAGTTGCCGATCCAATCGATCAGCAGCCTCTACGCCGAGCCCTGGGAGTTGTCTGCCGGCACGGATGCCATGGCTGAGATCGCCTCGGAAGCGGATTCGAATGGCTTCTTCTACCTGGGGGTTTGCGATCACACGGCGATTCCGAAATCACGGCAATCGAGCATGAGAACGCGTTGGTACGATACCGTGGCCACGTTGGGTTATCTGGCCGGAATCACCCGGAATGTGCGCCTGCTCTCCCACGTCTACAATCTGACCCACCGCCATCCCCTGCTCACCGCGAAGGCATTCATGACATTGGATGAATTGTCGGGGGGGCGCGTGATCCTGGGTGTGGGTGTCGGGCATCTGCAGGGGGAGTTCGAATTCCTGGGAGCGGATTTCCAGAGTCGCGGGCGGGATGCCAACGAGGCTATTGCGCTGATTCGTCAGGCATTCGAGCATGAGTTTCCCAGCCATCGGGGTGAACGATGGTCGGTTTCCGACGCGGGCCTGGCGCCCCGGCCACGACAGTCCCGGATTCCGGTCTGGGTGGGCGGTTCCTCGCGAGCTGCCCTGGGGCGAGCCGCAGAACTCGGGGATGGCTGGCTTCCCCAGCGAGCGGGGCGAAGGGGATTGAGGCAGGATATCGCCATCCTGACGGAGACGCGTAGCCGCTTTCTCGCCGATCACCCCCTGGATATCGGCGCCATCACGGAACCCCTCTACATCGGCACGCCGATGTGGGAGATCGACGGCGAAGTGCTCAGCGGAAGCCCCGAATTCATTGCCGAAAGCCTGCGCGAATTTGCCGCGATGGGTGTCAACCATCTGCAGCTTCGCTTTCGCAACCGCTCACTCGCGGAACTTCTCGATCAGATGCGGGCTTTTGGCAGCCAGGTCGCTCCGCTGCTCGACTGATCCCATCGCGATATGGGAATCGAAGTCAGGCCCGGAGCGGCATCCCATGCGTCGGATCGACCCCGAGGCTCCTGACTTCGAGTCGGGCGAAGTGCGGGCCCTCGACTTCTCTTTGATGGGATTGGCCTCGTCGAGCGGGATGGGGCGGTCCTCCCCGTTGCGGACCGCGAATCCGTCGAAATCCGTCGGCGGCGGCGTTGGATCGAGGCGTTTGGAGGGTCTCGGAATGGGAATTCGGGGCACTCCGAACCCGTCATATGGCCGAGGCGCCGTGCGGCCGAGAGCGTATAGAGTCAAAAAAATGCCGGATGTTTCTCGCTTCAGGAAAACGAGGGGGCTTCGGTAGAGGGCTTCGCTTCTATTGTGCGTTCCGCATAGACTGAAGGAATTGGAGAGTATAGACAGATGAACTTTGAAACGATTGACACCACGGTCAAGGCACTCTGGCGTTACGATTACGATACGAATATCAAGCCGCTGCGAGATCTCTACGAGGTTGCGAAGAAAGAGCAGTGGAACGCCGCTACGGACATCCCCTGGGAGATCGAGACCGATCCCACCCAGGTGGGCGATATGAGTGCTCCGAATGCCGAGCCTTTCGACTTTGTGAAAGCTCTGCCGCGGGAGAAGCAGATCGAACTCGCGAAGCGGAAGTCGGCCCATCTTCTCTCTACCTTTCTCCATGGAGAGCAGGGGGCGATGATGATCTGCGGGCAATTGGTGGAGGTCGTCCCCGACATGGATGGAAAGCTCTACGCATCCACCCAGGTCGTCGATGAGGCTCGTCATGTCGAGGTCTTTCATCGCTACATCCAGCGATTGGATCGAATCTACCCGATCATGCCCGGGCTGAAGGCCCTGCTGGACGCCGTCCTTACGGCGGATCTTTGGCAGATGAAATGTATCGGGATGCAGGTCATCGCGGAAAGCCTGGCGATGGGCTCATTCAAGACGATGATGAAACTCACGAATGATGAGGTCTTCCGCAAGGTGGTCGAACTGACCGCACAGGATGAGGCTCGGCACGTATCCTATGGGCTGATCTACATGAAGGATGAGATCCCCAAGATGAACGAAGAGGATCGGGATCGCCTGGAGGACTTCGCCTGGACGGCGATGACATTGTTGGCCACCACCCCCCAACTGCGGGAAGGCAATCCCGTCGATCCGATCGCGGTGATCTACGAGGATCTGGGCATTGATCCCGTTCGAGCGGCGGATGAGGCGGCCTCGAGGATGAGGGATCCGGAATTCGTGAAGGCCCAGCCGAATCCCTTCCGCGACTACGCCTACCCGCAACTCGAGCGAGTCGGATTGATCACGGATAGAACTCTTTCGAAGTATCAGCAGGCCGGACTGACGAACTGACTTCCCCGGCGCGGGTGCGGGGCAGGGCCTGGCTTCGGCAGAAGTCCAGGTGGCGTGGGGTTCGCCCTGCCCTCCGGAGGCCCAAGCCTATCCCCCAGGGGCACTAGCGTCTCGAAGGCGCGGGGTGGGGATTCCTCCTCACCGGAGGACTTTTTCGTCCATCGGAGTGGCCGCAGAGGGCTGCATGGTGTCCGTGGATCGGTTCGATCCATCCGCGGCACTCCGATCGTCATCCTCCGGGGGCCACTGGTGAATTTTTCAGATTCCGGATCTTGAACGGGGGCTTCCCGTCGTATGACAGAGGCCGGGTCGGTTCGGATCGTTGTAAAATCAAATACTAGATAAACAGATCTGTTACTCCAGTAATACCCAACCCATGAATAGCAAGGAATCCGATCATGAGTGATGAGGGCCGGAATGTTGCACAAATACTGCAGGACAAGCAGACCTGGTGGGTGCATTTCCTGATCGTTTCGGCGATCTGCATCACCGGGCTGATCTATCTCGGTACCCAAACCTATACGGGAGCTCCTCCCCTTGAGGCCTTCACGTCGGCCACTACTGGAGAGGTGGTGATTACCCGCGAAGAAATCAAGCACGGGCAGGAAGTATTTCATCTGAGGGGCCTGATGGGATATGGGTCGTTCTGGGGTGACGGTGCGGAACGCGGTCCCGACTTTACCGCTGACGCCCTTCACCGAACTGTCGTGACGATGCGGGAATTCTATGAAGAGGAGTTGTCCACCAGCACTTCGAATGTCACCCAATACGATCGGGATGCGATCGCGGCGAGGGTGCGCCGGGAACTTCATTTCAACGGCTGGGATGAGAAAGCCGAGAAGATCGTTATCAATGAGGCGCAGATCCAGGCCTTTCAGAACCTGATCAGCCACTACACGGCCATGTTCAATGATGCCGAGTATGAGGAAGCCTTCGATCCAGCGGGATACATCTCCGATCCTACCGATCTCCGCGACCTCACCGCCTTCTTCTTCTGGGGGGCCTGGGTCTCTGCTGCGAATCGTCCGAACCAGGACTATAGCTATACCCATAATTGGCCCTACGATCCCGACGCCGGCAATACGGCCACCGGCCAGACGTGGCTCTGGAGCTTCGTCTCGATCTTTGGATTGTTTCTCGGTATTGCTGCCGTCCTCTATATATACGGCCAATTCAAGCAACAGGGGGACGCCTTTGAAGGAGATGGCACATCCCTTACTACGAATGACCTTGAAGAGGGGCGCGTGCGCGCGACCCAGAGGGCGACGTATAAATTCTTCGTCTTCTCGATCATCCTCTTCGGATGCCAGGTGCTCGCGGGTATGCTCGCTTCCATGGACTTCGTTCGTCCATTCGGGATTTCCCTGGGCGAGATCATTCCCTTCACCGTTCTGCGCAGCTACCACACGATATTCCAGATCTACTGGTTCTTTATGGCCTGGGTGGGCTATACGATTTTCTTCCTGCCGAGGATTTCCAAGGTCCCGAACGGACAGCTATTCCTGATTAACGCGCTATTCGCGATCTGCATGGTTACCGGCGCGGGTGCCTTGGTTGGCATCTACGCGGGGCAGACGGGGATGATCACCGGATCGACCGCGTATTGGTTTGGAAGCCAGGGCTGGGAATTCATGGAGATCGGGCGATTCTTCCAGTACACCCTGCTGAGTTCATTCGCTCTCTGGATCTTCATCATCTACCGTGCGGTCAGGCCGTGGCTCACCGCGCGGAACATCTGGTCGGTTCCTTCATGGCTCCTCTATGGAAGTGGAATCATGGTCGCGTTTCTCTTCTTTGGTCTGATGATTTCGCCGGAGCAGAATTTCGCGGTTTCCGACTATTGGCGCTGGATGGTTGTCCATATGTGGGTTGAGGTGACCTTTGAAGTATTCACGACTGTCATCGTGGGTTATATCCTCGTCCAGATGGGCCTGATTTCGCGCGTGATGTGCGAACGGGTGATCTTCCTCGCCGTCATGATGTTCCTCGTGACTGCCACACTTGGCATTTCGCATAACTTCTACTGGATCGCGAAGCCCACGGGGATCATCGCCGTAGGCGGTGTCTTCTCCACGCTTCAGGTTCTACCTCTTCTCCTGCTGACCCTCGATGCATGGCGCATGAAGTCGGAGGCCTCCCGGGCGAATGTGAATCTTGTCCAGGGTCGACAGCTATTCGTGATGGAAGGCGTCTGGCTATTCGTCCTGGCCGTGAACTTCTGGAATATCTTCGGAGCCGGAGTATTCGGATCGCTGATCAATCTGCCCATCGTGAACTATTACGAGCATGCGACTTATATGACCGGTAATCACGCCCATGCTGCGATGTTCGGGGTCAAGGGGAATATCGCATTGGGTGGCATGCTCTTCTGCATCCAGCATCTGATCTCCAAGGAAGCCTGGAATCCCAAGCTGGTTCGTACGGCCTTCTGGTCACTGAATGGCGGAGTGGCATTGATGATGTTCCTCGATCTCTTCCCCGTTGGTTTGTATCAGTTGATGATCGTGGTGCAGGACGGACTCTGGTACGCCCGCTCCCAGGAAATCCTGACGGGAACGGTCTGGAAGACCCTGACCTATTTCAGGGCGATCGGCGGAACTCTCTTCATCGTCGGCGGCGTTCTGCCCTTGATCTGGTTCATCGTAAAGAGTGGAACCAAGCTCAAGGAAGAGGCCGATTCTGAAGAGGGCGAGTGGACGGTCTACGAAAAGGATTGGGCTGCGTAAGATTCTTCCCAAGAAACCCCCTCCTCGCAAAACGGCCTGATCTCCCGCTAGAAAGAAAGGGAGATCAGGCCGGTAAGGGGGGGGGTGCCTCTCGGATTGTTTCCGAGTTGCGATCTCTACTGATATCGGGATAAAATCGTAGAAATCGTAGAAATCGTAGCGGTGTTCAGCTCTCTCGACCGCTCGATCTTTGCGGGTCCTTCTCGTGGCATTGATCCGGATCGGTGTGGGGCCCCAGTCGATGGAATTGCTTTTCCAAGGATGGGGCAAGGATGGGGACGGGAGAGGTGAATCGACTCCGTCGACCGGTTCAGGGCCGAGGCGCCAAAACTTTGAACCCCTTGTCTTAACGAGCTGTCGTAGCGAGCCTTGTCGATGTTCAAATACTATGCCCTGCTATTCAGCGTTTTCGTGATCGCGGTCGGCTATGTCTATCTGCGCGATCCATGCAATCGGCAGGTGAGAGAGGACTTCTCCAATCGGCATCCGAGCTATCGGATCGTGGAATCCGGTGCGTCGGAGGGTTCTCCCGAAAGTGTCCGATGCCATGTCTCCTATCAGAAGCCCGGCAGTGGGCAGATCTATGAAGACATCTGGCTATATCAATATGTCGACACCTGGAAGTTCCTGAGAGTCATCCGGACGGGTTCCGGGGAAGGGGTCGACGAAGATCGCGTTGGAGAAGACCGAATCCCCGACCGAGACGTCTAGGCGAGAAGCGTTGGCATCCCGGATACGGCGTCGAAATCCGCACTCCCCCGCTGCCCCCGTCTCCCCTTCGAAGCTTCTGCACGCTGCAGATCGACACCGGAATCGGGGCATTTCTCCCGATGGCTTCCATCCGCGGCTTCGAATCAGTATAAGAAGAGCCAGAGAATGGGCCAGATGGCCATAACGAAGTACCAGAAGATGCGTGCCGCCGAAAAGGTACTGGAGTCGAGGAATCCACGGTCTTCGCCATTCTCGTCGCCCAGGGGCTTCAGGCGCAACCAGATGATGAAGAGGAAGATCAGGGCGGTCAGGAGATTGGCGGCGTAGAATGCCGCAAGCACGCAGAAGAAGATGCCGTGCTGGCTCGAGGTCAGGTTCAGTCCCTCGCTTGCGAGCATGATCCAGAGGGCAGCCTGGAAGAAGAGGAAGAAGATTCCGAGCAGCATTGCCGTGAAAAGCAGCGGCGCGGCGCGGGCCTCTCGTTTCTTCCGGGCTCTGCCCGACAGGAAGACCAGCAGGCCGCTCGCGAGCAGGGCCCCCGTATTGATTGCGATCTGATCCGGCGGGAACCAGGGCTGTCCCGTCGGGGGCCAGGCCTCTCCCGTCGCCGCCCGCGTGAGCAGGAAGATGGTCGTCATGCCGACGAGCATCATCGCGTCGAAAATCGCGAAGATCAGTACGGCGAGGGTGATCTTCCCCGGGAAGACCCTGCGCAATACCCGCCGACTCTGATCGAAGGGAATGATCTTGCTTCCGCTCATGGGCGCGCCCCCTTGAAGCTCTGATTCCCGGGATCGAGGGGCAAAATACAATACATCACGGGCCTCCGAAGCCGAACGAAGGTCGCTCTCCGGCCGAGCTTCGGGGGGCTCTCCTCGAGTCGAGGCGGTATCCTGGATTTGATGGGCGGGTGCGCACCGAGGGCTCCGGGTCGGCTGCGCTCAGATTCTCCGGAGCGCGCCATTGGGTGGCTTCCCCGCAGAGGTCTGCCGCCCCGAACTCTCTGCGCCCCTGGGCCGACAGCGAGAATCGGCGGATGGCCGGCCTTTGTCAGCGCGAAACCGCAGTCGTGAGAGTTCTCAGGATTTCGAGCTACGGACGGAGAGTGCGCCCATGGGACAATATTCGGCGGCCTCCATACAAGCGAGTACCTCTTCGTCATTCGACGGCTGGGCGATGATGTGCGCGATACTCTCATCCCGGACGATCTCCAGGTTCTCTGGGGCTCGTTCAATACAGAGAGCGCAACCGATGCAGTCATCCTCGATCACCTCGAAATGAGTCGGCATATCCCTGAACCTCCCGGATGGGTTGGGCCGCGGTTCACGGCTCCAGGACCCCTGCCACATTCCCGCTCGCTCGCCCGTGTCTGAGCTGAGAGCTCTGCCGGGGCGGCACCCCTCCATGCTCTGGCCCACACGAGTGGCGGCAATGTCTCGCCTCGAATCCCTGCGAGCGAGTGTTTTTCCGTACAGCCCCGAAGAGCGTACCGGGCACCCCCCACCGCCTGCCTCGGCCATATGGCGGAGCCTTTTCCGCGTGGAAAGTCCAGAGCGAAAGTCATAGTTTTGCCGCGCCTCAGCTCTTCTCTTCTCAGCTCTTCTCGTCTTCGTTCTTCTCCGACTTCGGACTTCCCTCACCCGAAAGCGAACGCAGCTTCTTGCGCATGGTGCGGCGCTCGTAACGGCGCTTGAGCGATCGTTTTGGAGGAGGTCGCACGGCCCTCGGTGGCTTGCGGAGGCTCTTGCCCAGTTGCGATTTCTGGTTCTTCCTACCTCGAAAGTCGTGCCAGAGGGAGTTGGGGGTGGGAATGCCGGGCGTGCGGCCCTCCTGGATGAGGTAGATCCATCCGATCAACAGACCTCCGAGATGGCCGAGATGGGAGACGTTCTCCCGACCGCCCATGAATTCGAAGATGAGGATGATTGGAATCAGCCAGATCGCCTTGATGGCGATGGGTGGAAAGAGGAGTTGGATGCGCTGGTAGGGCCATGTGAGGGAGTAGGCGAGCACCACGGCGATGACCGCCCCCGATGCGCCGAGGGTGCTGAGGTCGAGCTGCGTTGTCCACTCGCCCCAGCCGATCAGCATTGGCAGAAAGGGCAGGGTGGCGATCAGGAAGCCCGCCCCGATACCGCAAGTGAGGTAGTAGCGAAGAAAGCGTTTCTCGCCCCAGTCGAGGGCGAGCTCCGAGCCGAACATCCAGAGCATGAACATATTGATGGCGAGGTGCAGGGGCAGGCCACCGACGCTATGCAGCCATAGATAAGTGAAGGGGCGCCACAATTCGAGATGCAGCCAGACCCGTTCGGGAATCACGACTCCCAGGTCACTGAGGGGAGGGATTACGAGCTGGCCGACGAAGACCGCCAGGTTCGCGATCAGCAGGTTTCGGATCACTTGAGGAGTGCTGGACGGGCCGAATCTCATCCCGCTGCTGTAGCTATTATTCATACTGTTGCCCTATTGCCGGGCGATGCCTCGTTGGGGGAAAGTGTTGGCGGATCTCACCGACGCCGTATTGTGATACCCCACTCAAGGATCTTGCCGCCACTCGCCGACCGGGGGACCCTCCGCCGGGGGCCGTGGCCGCACAGACCGAAGTTCTCGCAGGAGCAGGATCTCGCGAGATCCTCAGGGGCTTTATGCGTTCGTCGCCGGTTGCGAGTCGATCCTGAATGCCAGCTACCTTCGTCAAAATGGGGTCGCGGCCCCGGTCCTGCCGAGCCACTTCCGAGGAGAGTTTCGTCTTGTCGGGAGCTTCCATCCAGCCTATTCGATCGGGGCAACTCCTGCGTCGGCCGTTGAGCGGATGTAGGGGCCGAAGGCCGCCCCGGGGCTTCGCACCACGCGTGAGGGTGTGTGGGTGAGGGGGTCCCCGTCCGACACCGGCTCCATCGGCCCCGATGCTCCCGCATGCTCATGGCCTCCGCCGGCCCTCCTTTTCGACTTCCCGCTCGCAGAAGCCCCCGCCCATACACTCTTCGCTGGCGAAGCTCGATGCCGTCTCAGCCGGCGCTTGTGCCGATTGAATTTCCGCTTTCGTCGGCATTTGGGGGTCGGCGATGACAGCCCCAGGCCGTCGAGACCCGTCGCGTGGGAGGGCCCCGTTCAAGGCAGAAGCAGGTCTACTGACGTGAAACACTCGCTCATTACCCATCATGCCTCGCCGGGGGGGCGTCAGAGCCCGACCCAGCCAGCAGCGAAGCCGGATTGCGTCAGACTCTCTCGCCTTCTTCATCCCGCTCTCCCCACAGCCGCCGATTCCCGAGTTTTCCCTAGGGGGAATCGCGATAGGGTTATTATTTATTTGAGATGATTTCTGTTAATTTGTCTCTTTTGTTCTATTTCGTGGTATGGTGGCCCTATTCGGGGTAGTCAGTGGGATTAGGAACCAGTTCTGATGTTCACTGGATCCCGAGGACTCTCCGGGTGAAATACCCTCGGGATGAAGGCTTTGACAGTATCTCACAGACTTGGGTGGGAAGGCGTTGATAATTCCCAATATGCGGACCGCCCGAGGATCAATGGGGCGGGTTCGTGTCTTCGGTGAATAGCGATGACTCTGAAATCATTGCGGCGCAATGGAATCTTCTCAGTGAACGAGAACCGCGAATCGCTGAACGAATTTACGAGCGTTTTTTTCAGAGTGACACCCGGATTGCAAGACTCTTCGGGGCCCATTGCCGAGCGGTCAAGGAGGATATGCTCCACGAGACGTTGACCGGCATGGTCATGTGTTCCGAAGGAACGGACTGGCTCGTGTCCAACCTGAAACTGCTCGGTGCCAAGCATGTGGAATTCGATGTCAGTGACGAAATGTATGATCTCTGGACAGAGTCGGTTTTGGGGGTTCTTTCCGAATTGAGCGGGCCCTCCTGGGGTTCGAGCCTTGAGCGGCTCTGGCGGGAAAGAATCGAGTATCTTTGTAGTGTCATGCGTGAGGCTGCTTCTCAGCCGGAGCTAGAGGGAACTGGATAGCCATAGTAGGCTTCGTTGGTCGCGATCTGCTGACTCCGCCGATTCGGTAGCTACTGACTGGAGGGAGAGGATTCCATGGAGAGTATGCAAACTGACGATGTCCCCGCCGTTCTCATCACTCAGGAGGATGGGCGAGTCATCAACCAGAACGTTCGTTCTCAGCGCCTGATGGGAGAGGTGAGGGGTCAGAGTTGCTGGGATGTGGTTGGCGGTCTGCCGACCGCGAAGGGGCTTCCCTGTGCGACGGGTTGCGTGGGGAAATTGTTGAGGGCCGGCCTGGATCGGTCGCGCCATAGTCAGTTCAAGCTCGACGGAGTGCGACATCAGCTCTCCTGCACTCCCGTGAACGGCGTCGTGGTATGCGCACTCGGTCGTGGTGTCGGGGAACACCCCGGGAGCGGCGAGCGTCTGACGCCCCGGGAGCGGGAGGTGCTGCAATGCCTCGCGGAAGGCCGGGCGACCTTCTCAGCAGCTGAAAAATTGGGAATCCGCGAATCTACACTGCGCAGTCACGTTGAAAAGATGCGGATCAAGTTGGGAGTCAAGACACGCGCGGGACTCGTCGCGCTCGGTTTTCGGCTCGGCTACCTCGACTAGCATTTCAGATCGCATTTCAGATCGCATTTCAGATCGCATTTCAGATCGCATTCGGTGCTCTTTTCCGGGGGGGGACTTCTTCCAGGATCCGGTGACACTTGGGAGTCGGGCTTTTCCGGTCGAATCGGAGTGACTAATATGAGTTCTCAGAACGATGCGTTGCCCGAGGTCGAATCGGGTGAGATCAATTTCTTTGACGCAGCGGTTGCCGCGCACCCCCAACCGACCTTCCAGCGTATTCGAGAACAATGTCCAGTGGGGAAACCGATTCCGGGAGGCTCGGTCTGCCTCTCGAGATATGAGGATGTGATCTTCGCATTGAGGCATCCGGAGATCTTTTCGGCCGTCATGCCCGTTGGATTGATCGGCAACAAGCGGCCGCTGATCCCCCTGCACGTGGACCCGCCCGAACAGGTGAAGTATCGCAAATTTCTCGACCCGCTCTTCTCCAATCGGAACGTGCTCAAGATGGAGAAAGATGTTCGTGAGATCGCCCGCAATTTGATCGATCGCTTCGCCGATGACGGTGGATGTGAGTTCAATAGCGCTTTCGCGATCCCCTACCCCAGTACCGTCTTTCTGCGCCTCATGGGTCTGCCTGAAGGGGATCTCGAGTATTTCCTGACCCTCAAGAATTCGATCATTCGCCCTCTCGCCGACTCTTCCGAGGAGGAAGCGAAGATCCGTAACGAAACCGGCGAGAAGATCTACGCCTATTTCGAAAAATTTCTGACCGAACTCGAGAAAGCGCCTGGTGACAATCTTCTGAGTCTCTTCATTACGGCCGAGGTGGCCGGAGAGCGGATGAATCGCGAGGAGATTCTGGACATCTGCTACCTCTTTCTTCTGGGGGGGCTCGACACCGTTACATCCACCCTGGGCTGTATGTTCTCTTATCTGGCCCAGCATCCCGAACGGCGCAGAATGCTGGTGGATGATCCCTCCGCGCTTCCGTCGGCGATCGAAGAGATGCTGCGCTGGGAGACCCCCGTGGTGCAGGTCGTCCGAATCCTGAAAGAGGACTATACGATCGGTGGAGTCGAATTGAAGCAGGGCGAGGCCGTGACCCTGGTCCTCGGTTCGGCGGATACGGATGACGAGCAATTTGCCAATGCCCAGGAGGTGGATTTTCAGCGGACACCGAATAAACACGTCGCCTTCGGCGGCGGTCCCCACCGTTGCCTCGGCTCGCATCTCTCGCGCATGGAGTTGCGCGTGGCCCTCGAAGAATTTCACCGGCGCATACCCGACTACGCGATTCGAAAAGGTGAGCAGCCCAGCTATAGTCATGCCATTCGGGAAGTCACCTACCTGCCGCTGGAATTCGAATACGGATCGCAGTGATGTCCGACGAGGAAAACTGGAAGGTCGAGCACGACGGTGATGCCTGTGTGGGGCACGGGCGCTGCTATGTACTCGCCCCGGACGTTTTCGATGAGGATGAGCAGGGGCACGGCGTCGTCAAGTTGGCCCTGGTTTGCGGCCCCTTGGAGAAAAAGGTGCGCCGGGCGGCCGAGAATTGCCCCGAAGACGCGATTTCTCTGCATCGGGAGTCGCAGAGCTAGGTCGGCGTTCAAGACGTACTCGGCTCCTCCTCGGCCCCAGAGTCTTCCGGATCCTGCGGATCGGCCCCCTCTCCAGCCAGTGCCCGGTAGGCAGATCGAAGAGAGTCCGTCGTGTCGGGGGGATCCGATTCCGGTATCAGGAACATCGAGATCATCATTCTGGCCGCCCAGTTGGCGATCTGTTCCGGCTCCACGCCGAGTTTCGTGACCACCTCAGTTCCCTGAAGTTGAGGTACGAGGAGGCGCTGAAAGGTCTCGCGAATATCGGGGAAACGCTCGCGAAGAGAGACGAGAGCGAAGCCCGGATCCGTTTCCGGAAGCCGTCGAATCAGGGGATGATCCCGTGCGAGTCGATCAATCAGGTCCAGGACCCGACCGAGGCGGTCGCCGCCCGGCCCGGGGGCCTCGCCGAGTTCATCCCATACCCGCTGCTCGAAAAGTTCGGCTTCCCTGCGGCCGAGTGCGATCAGTACTGCTTCGACATTCGAGAAGTAGCGATAGGTCGTTCCCCTGGAGACACCCGCAAACTCGCTCACATCGCCCATGGTGAGCTTGCCGATACCGCGGGCCGCCACGGCATTTAGGGCGCCTTCGAGAAGGCGTTCCTTCATGCGCTTGCGCAGGGCGATCTGTTCTCCGCGCGGGCGTCCGGCTTTCTTTTCGGGGTCTGTTGTCATCAGGGCGGGGGCGACGGGTAATTTTCCATCTCCCGCCAGCGGTGGATTTTGAGAGTCAGTATCCAGGAAGAATTCATCACGGCTACTTGATCTCCAGCTTCGAATGCCCAGAATAGCATAGGATTGCATTATCCAGGCGAGGCCTATGAGTTCCTTCGCCTCTTGCACTGCGCCTGCGGGTGGCCTGATTCAGCCCCCGGACTTTCGTCTTTCTCCGCCCCCGGCGGCGACATTTCGATCCCATGCTGGCCGCTCTCCGCCGGGTCACCCGGCGGAGAGCGGCCAGCATGGGATTCCACTCTACGGCATGGGCCAGACGGCGGAGGCAGGTTGCCGCCCTTTGTTGTTTTCTAATCAGATCGGCCCGGCGGAGTGAACGCGACGACTTCAGCGAAGCCTTCGCGATGCCGATCGGATGGCAGCCGCTTTTGAGGAGAGCCTTCCATGGCGACCATGATCAATGAACGATGCGTCAATTGCGGGGCCTGCGAATCCGTATGCCCGGGAGGGGCCATCCACCCGGGTAGCGGACGCTACGTGATCGATCCGACTATTTGTACGGAATGTGTCGGCTACCATGCTCGGGCACAATGCCAGCTGATCTGCCCCGTCGACAACTGCTGCGTCCTCGATCCTCTGAGGATCGAGACGGAAGAGATTCTCTTCGAGCGTGCACTGGAGCACTCCACTGCCGGCGCCAAGGCTCGTCCTGTCCTGACGGGTGCGACGTCGCGATTTCGGGTCGATTCGCTGCCGTGGTGGCGTCGTCTGATGCTGAACGTCTGAAGTCAATCGGTCCGCAATGCCGGGATGCGCCGACGGCTTCCGGGCGCATCTCCATCCGGGCAATTGACGGCCTCGTATCGATCAGCGCGTTGTTTCCCCTTCCCGAAGGGTCTGGCAAGCCACGCAAAAGAGACTTTCGGGGCGAGCCTTGAGCCTCGAGAAGTGCATCTCTTCTCCGCAGCCCATGCAATCGCCATACTCGCCCTCGGTCAGGCGAGTGAGGGCCGCCCGAATCAACCGCAGCCTCGTCTTCATCGCCATGCGATTCGCCTCGAGCATCTTCTGCTGCTGGATCGCATCCATGCGGGAGACTCTTCCCATGGCGGGCTGATCCAATTCAACGGGCCGCGCGGCCCCCGCACTCTGCGCCAGACTGTGTTCGAGTTCTCGTCGCAGCCGCTCGAGATTCTCTTCGAGTTCTGCGATCTCCGCTTCCGAGAGACCCATGCCCTGCTCCCCCATAATCCCGGAGCCGATCCAGCGGGATTCCGTTTCGTGGATCCTCCCCGTGCTCGTTCTCAGCAGACGAAGTCGCGCACCCAGTCCTTGAGCCGCACGGTGAAGCCCGCGGCATTTCGGTGGCCGCCCCCTCCCCATTCCCGGGCGATCTTCGAGATGTCGAAGTCGTCGATCGAGTAGAGGGTGGCCTCCACCTTATTGCCCGTGATGTAGTAGACGCAGCCCCACTCGTCGCCGTACGTCCGGCGTGCGGCGAGGGCGTGGCCGATGGCACTGCGGCGGCTCCGGGCGTTGACGGCTTCGACCCGCCGCCCCCCGATCGAGATCGTGGATACTTTGCGCAGGGCTCGCAAAACCTCCATGGCGTTGTTGCGAACGATGGGCTGACCCTCGGCGATCAGGCTGGAAATTTCGCGCGCCGCCAGATCGTTCCAGAGTTCGAATTCATGCGGGTAGGAGGAGAGTGCGGCATTCACCGCCTCGGATTCGGGCAGATCCCAATTCCAGATGTCCTGATCTTCGACGTAACGCAGCAGGGCCGGTATGTCTTCAGAACCGAAATGATGCTGCCATGCGAGGACGGCCCCGGAACGATTCATGTCGAAGTGGACCCGATGTCCCTCCGCGGCCAGTGCATTCAGGAGTTCCGGATCGGTCTCGATCTTCTGCTGGTTGGTGACGTGATGATCGAGAACGACGACGCGATCCGCATGGTCCGCCAATTCTCTCAGTTCATCTGGATGGGGGGCGATATCCACGAATACGAGCAGTGCATCCTCGACGCGCTTCGCCCGCATGCGGTCGTAATGCCCTCGCGCGATGAATTCGCCCTCACCCTGCCAGGCCCGCCAGGTCGCCCAGGCGGCTCCGAATCCATCGGGGCAGCCGGCGTGGTAGACGCAGATCTTCTTCATGCGCTGAGCTTAACCCGGATGGATTCCGAATGTTCCGCGTCCGCTCCGGATTTCCGCGGCCTCAGGACGCTCCCTGGAGAAAACGCCGCCGGAGCCATCCCAACATGATTGCATTGAGTTCTTCGGGTTTTTCCTGTTGAGTCCAATGTCCACATTCCGGGATCATGACGGTCTCGAGATCGTTGCAGCGGGTCGGCATATCCTCCGCCATTGCGGGCTGAAGCGCCATATCCCACTCGGCGGTGATCATGAGGGCGGGATGGTCGATCTTCTGCACTCCGATCTCCGGATGCCGCTGCCAATTGCGATCGAAATTCCGATACCACGACACCCCGCCGCGAAAGCCGGTCCGCGCGAAGGGTTCCCGGTAGCGGGCGAGTTCCTCCGCATTGAGGAGCGCTGCCCCGGCTTCCGGAATTTCTTCCAGGCGTCGGAAGGGATTCATATCCCCGGCCATTTCCGCCATGCGGGCCTCTCGCTCGGCGGGGGAGGGCGGCCTGCGCATGAGCTTCTCGAAGACGAGCCCGGGCTCCCGGTCGAGAACTTTCTCCGCCACGCCCTCTTCCTGGAACCAGAGGATGTACATCTTCTCCGCTTCCCCGCCGACGGCCAGGGAGAAGACCTCGGTGGGCGGAATAGGGGAACGGGCCGTATAGGGGGTGTTGACGCCGATGACCCCCGCCGTTCGCCCCGGGTGCAGGATCGGCATCGCCCAGGCGACGAATCCCCCCCAGTCATGCCCGACGAAGACGGCCCTCTCGATTTCCAGCGCATCGAGGAGATGAACCAGATCCGTCGTGAGGTGTTCGATGTCGTAGGCCGCGCTGCCCTCGGGGCAGTCGCTTTCGCCGTAGCCGCGTTGATCCGGGATCAGGACGCGAAAGCCGGCATCGACGAGGGGAGCGTATTGATGCCGCCACGAGTATGCGAGTTCGGGAAAACCATGACATAGAACGACGGCGGGGCCGCTGCCTCCCTCGTGGACCGAGAGAGTGATGGGCCTTTCTTCATCGCCCTCGGAGTTTCGAGAGGCCGCGAGTTGCACGCGCTGGGCCGGGGGAAGTTCCGACATTGGGGCTCCTGTCGAAGAGTGTAGAGTTCGGGCTGAGCTTAGCCCGCATGGGTCGGGAAAATCCCCGGGGAGGTGGACTTTCTTGGATCGTTCTGCCCCCTTCGCCGGATTTCGGGGGAAGGCAGCGGCTCCGCGGACGCTGGGGTAGATTCGCCGCTTCCCGTGGAGAGCCCCATGCTTCGCCCCCCCCATGCTCGCAGTTCGGAGGCGGTCGTCCTTCGCTGGCGTGAGTTGCCGTCAGTACAAGAGGATCTGCTGGGCGTTTGTGAAGCGCTCAGGGCCCATCCCTGCCCCTGGCTGCTCGATAGCGCCCTGGCCCAGGGGCGGCTGGGTCGTTATTCCTTTGCGGGCGCGGATCCCTACCTGATCGCTCGAATCGTCGGGCGACGCATCGAACTCCATTGTCGCCGTGGCGTCCGGAAGGGTTTTTCTCCCGGTTTTCGGGTCGAGGAGGCCGATCCTTTCGAGTGGCTGGGTGAGATCCTCTCCCCGCGCACCCTGGAGGCCTCTTCTCCACCCACGCCGCTTCCCTTCGTCGGCGGGGCCGTGGGTTATCTCGGCTACGAACTGGCGGACCAGATTGAAGAGTTGGACTTCCCGCAGCGGGATGGGCAGGACTTTCCCGATGCCACCCTGCTCTTCGTCGATCGCCTGGTGGCGCTCGATCACGAGACCCGGCGAGGCTTCATCCTCGGTCTCGGCTTCGGTTCCGACGAGGGGGAGGCCGAAGCGGGCGCCCGGCGGGCCGTCGCCGAGTTGGGGGAGGAACTTCGGCCGCTGCGCGGGCCCGGCGACAGCCCGGAATCGGATGCCCGGGGATGCCTCGATCTGGAGCGGCGACGGCAATTATTGGCCACCCCCATACCCGAGAACCTCTCCGTCAGCCTGGACCGCGACGGCTACCTGGCGCGAATTCGGCATCTGAAGCGGCAGATCGCGGCGGGCAACGTCTACGAAGCCAACCTCACCCAGCGGATGATCCTGCCCTACGCGGGGGATTCGTGGCAACTCTATCGCGCGCTACGACGACTCTCCCCCGCCCCTTTCGCCAGTTTCATGGACCTGCCCGATGGCGTCGTTCTGAGCAGTTCCCCCGAGCGATTCCTGCGCCTGGCTCCCGCTGGAGAGGTGGAGAGCCGGCCCATCAAGGGGACGCGGCCGCGGGGCGCGACGGCAGGGGAGGATCGGGATCTGCGCCGGGCCCTCGCGACATCCGAGAAGGATCGCGCCGAGAACCTGATGATCGTGGACCTGGTGCGAAATGATCTGGGCCGGGTCTGTGAGGTTGGCAGCGTCGAGGTCTCGGAGTTGATGGCGATCGAGGAGTACTCCTCCGTCTTCCAGATGGTTTCCACCATCCGGGGGCAGTTGCGCGAGGATTGCGACGCGCTGGACTTGATTCGGGCGGCCTTCCCGCCGGGTTCGATGACGGGAGCCCCGAAGATCGCCGCAACCCGTCTGCTGGCCCAACTCGAGGGAGTGCGCCGGGGAATCTATTCGGGGGCCCTGGGCTATTTTGATCTGCGAGGGGGAATGGATCTGTCGGTGGTCATCCGGACTCTTCTCTTGCAGAAGGATCGCGCTCGTCTGCATGTGGGGGGCGCCGTAGTCGCGGATTCGGATCCCGTCGCCGAGTATGCGGAGAGTCTCGACAAGGCAAGGGCTCTGCTGGCCGCCCTGGATAGCATCGATTGAAGTCTCAGGATTCGATGGGGGAAGCACTCTGGATCTTTGGCTACGGATCCCTGATCTGGCGACCCGATTTTGAATTCAGCGAACGCCGGGAGGGTTTTATCAACAGTCGCGCCCGTCGTTTCTGGCAGGCTTCGACGGATCACCGCGGCTTGCCCGGGCGCCCCGGTCGAGTCGTGACCCTGATCGAGGAAGTCGATGCCCGCTGCTGGGGTGTGGCCTACCGCGTGGAAGAGAATCGGCGGCGCAGTGTCCTGGCCAACCTGGATCGTCGCGAGCGCGGGGGATTCAGCCGCGAGTCGGTCGACGTTCAACTCGTATCCGAGGTCAACGAGATCAGGGCATTGGTCTATATCGCCGCAGTCACGAATCCGAATTATCTCGGCCCGGCCCCGATTGAAGCCATCGCGGAGCAGGTGAGGGAGAGCCACGGGCCCTCGGGATCCAACCTCGAATATGTGCGGGAATTGGCGGGGGCGCTGCGGGCGATGGGAGCGGAGGATGAGCATGTTTTCGAATTGGCCGCTCAGCTGGATTTCGAATCCTGAAGGGTCGCACTCCCCCCGCCCGCGCGCCTCGCCTCGCCGCGTTCCCGGGCCGACGCTACTCTTCCCCCCATGCCGGGAAGAGTCAGGATCGAGAAAGAGGGCAACCTCGGTTGGATTCTATTCGACCATGAAGCGCGCCGGAATGCGATCAGCGAGGAGATGTGGGATGCCATTCCTCCGCTCGTCGACGATCTCGCCGGAGATCCCGAAATCCGAGTCGTCATCATGCGCGGCGTGGGCGAACTGGCCTTCGTCTCCGGAGCGGATATTTCTGAGTTCGAACGGACGCGTATCGGCCCGGCTGCCCTCGAATACGACGAGCGCAATGCCCTGGCCTTCGCGGCCCTGGCCGATCTGAAGAAACCACTGATCGGCCTGGTCCATGGATTCTGCGTCGGCGGGGGCTGTGCGATCGCCCTCACTGCGGATCTTCGTTTTGCCTCGGATGACGCGGTCTTCGCGATTCCCGCAGCGCGTCTCGGCCTCGGCTATAGCGTCGGCGGACTCGAATCCCTGGTGCGCGTGGTGGGGTTGCCGGCCGCCAAAGAGATCTTCTTTACGGCGCGAAGATTCAGTGCCGACGAAGCCCTGGCCATGGGTCTCGTGAATCGGGTGCTCCCGAAGGCCGAACTCGATGCCTACGTGAAGGAGATCGGCCTGGAAATCGCCGAAAACGCCCCCCTCACGTTGCGGAGCGCGAAACTCGCCCTGGGACAGATTGCGCTTCCCCCCGAGTACCGCGATCGGGAAAGCCTTGCCGAGGCCATCGTTCGCTGTTACGAAAGCCGGGATTATAGCGAGGGCGTACGGGCCTTCCTGGAGAAACGTCGCCCGAGGTTCAGGGGCGAGTAGTTTCGGGAGAGGGTATTGGGGGATCCTCAGCTCGCCCTCGAACGCGAATTTCCCGGCCCGAGGGCGGTCGCACGGATCAGTACGGTCAGAGCGTGGTTGACCGGGGTGGGTACGCCATGGCGTTGGCCCAATTTTACGACGGCGCCACAGAGCGCATCAATCTCGGTGCGGCGTCCCGCTCGAACGTCCTGGAGCATGGAGGATTCATGCGCTGCCGTGGCGGGCAGCAATTCTCCATAGAAGCTTTCGAGGTAGCGATCCGCATTCGGCCAATGGGTCTCGAATCCGCTCGCGCGGAGTACGTCGAAAATTTCCCGGGCCAGGTTTTCCATCAGGGCTCGCGTCTCGGCTTCCTCGCCGAGGCGCCCATAGGGGACGTTGGCGAGTGCGCCCAGGGGGTTCAGCAGGCAGTTGTAGAGGAGCTTGGCCCAGAGGTCGGCCTCGATTCGCGTACTGGGTTTGCAGGGAATGCCGCCCCGCGAGATGGCGCTGCAGAGTTGGCTGATATCTTCGGTTTCGGAGTCGAAGAGCGATCCGACATGAATCGCGTCGGCGTGCACAGTGACTTCGACGCAATGGCCCCCGCTGCGTCGGAAACCGGTGATGATGCGGGCGTTGGCGATCCGATCTCGAGGCACTTTCTCCGCGAAGAGCTCGGCCGTCCCCCAACCGTTCTGACAAATGACCAGCAGCGGCTTGCGCGGCAACTCGGACCAGATCGCTCCCAACTCCCGGGCCAGCGCGGCGCTCGCGGTCGTCTTGGTACAGATGAGGAGAAAATCGAGTTCATGTTTCACGAGGTCCCCGATCGATCGGCAGACCTTCAACTCTTCCGGGGCGACGGCAACTTCGCCGAAGAGCCCCGTCCGTCGCAATCCGTGGGTCTCGAGGGGATGCGGTTCGGTCCCCCCGCGGATGACGAAAAGCGGGGGCTGGCCGACTTCATGCAGGCAGGATCCGAGCGCCAGCCCCACGGCTCCCGCACCAACGATGCCGGTCTTCATCGACTCCTCCGATGCGCCGTTCGCCGCAAATTCTCTCCCATGCGACACGCGCACCGGATCCGATTTCCGATCGTCGTGTGAATCGGAGGCTTTCGCGGCGGGTGTGTCTGCCGATCCATCACCCCAGGGTAGCCACCTGGGAACGCTCGGGTGAGTTGTAGCGATTTTTCTCGAAAGGAGGAATTCTGCGGTCTCCCGGCACACTCGATACGGAGCCTGTGAACGAGGGTCGCGCGCGGCGGGGAAACCGCAGGCTTGCGGCCGGTTTCCATACGAAAAGTCGCCTATCGGCGGCAGTTCCGGAGTCGACTCCGAGCCTTTGGATTGGCGCGGCGTTCCGCCCGCAGTAGTCTGGGGAGTGTGGGTTCGGTTCTCTTTCGGGGGGAGGGGATGAGGGTGCAGAGTGTCGTGGGAAGGAGCCGGATCGGGCTTTGGCTGCTGCTCTTCCTAATGGGGTCGCCGCCACCGCTCTCGGCGGTCGGGCTGCTGCCCTCCTCCATTTCCCAGGGCCACGGGATTGCGTTGAGCGAATCCCAGATCGCCGCGGCAAGAGCTTTGGGCGAGGCCACCCGGGCGCTCGACGCGGCGGATCTTGAGGCGGCAGCGAAGGCCCTGCCGCGAGTGGTCGCCGAGGAATTGCTCTCCGACTATGCGGATCATGAGCGGGTTCGGCTGCTGTTGGGGCGCGGCTCGCCCGCCGAGGCCGCACGGCTGGCGGCGAAGACTCGGGGTCGGCTGGGCGATTCGGAGCTGGCCCGCCAGTTGACTCGCCTCGAGGGCGACGCCCTCGCAAAAACGGGAGAGGAGGAGCAGGCCCGGGTTCTCTGGCATCGGGTGCTGGCGGAGAGCCTGGATCTCGAGGAGCGGCGGGCGCTTCGGCTATCGATCATCCGGTCGCGGCAGAGGAGCGGAGAACTCGACCCGGCGCTCGCCCCCGAGACCCTTCTGGGCTCGGCTTTTCCCGAAGCCAGCCTGCCCGCCGAGCTGCCACCGGGAATTCGGACTTCCGGGCAGGCGCTGTCGGTCGCGGGGGAACTCTTCGCCTCGGGCCGCAGCGCGGAGGCGGTCGCGGTCTATCGCGAGGCCCTGGCGGGGGAGCTGGCCCGGGACGATGCCCGAAAGGCGCGTTTCCAACTCGCGACGGCCCTCTTCCGTCTGCGCGAGTACGACCGGGCCCAGGCGGAATTCGAGGCCCTGGGCGATGAGCCCAGGGCGCGTTTCTGGAATGCTCGATCCCAAGCGCGCCGGGGCCGGATCGATATCGCCATCCAGATTTTCGAGGAACTCGCCGCCGGCGGAGAGGACGATCTCGCGATCGAGGCCGCCTATCTGGCCGGAAGCCTGTTGGAGGATCGGGCCGCAGATCGCCGGGCGATGCTGCATTACGAGCGGGTGGCCAGTCATTCCCTGGATCCGGAACAGGCTCAGCGGGCTCTGTGGAGAATTGGCTGGTCGGCCTGGCGGCGTGGCGAATTCGAGCTCGCCCGCAGCACCTTCCAGAAGATGTCGGAACGCGAGGCGGATGAGTTGCTGCGCTTGAGGCCGCGATATTGGGCGGCGCGTTCGGCCGAGGCCGCCGGGAAACAGAGCCTGGCCCGCAGCGAACTGGCCTCCCTGGCCGGAGGCTGGAAGCTCTCCTACTACGGTTGGCGAGCCCAGCAGCGGCTGGGGGAGTTCGACCTGATCGCGTCGGCCGATCCCGAGCTGAAGGCGGGGAAAGCGAGCGGTCGGATTCCGGAGGATCGCCTGCAGCGGATTGCATTGCTACTCGAAGCGGGCCTGCAGGAACGGGCGGCCGAGGAGATCCGGCCCCTGCTGCCCGAGGCGCGCAGTCTCACCGATCGCATTCGGCTGGGGCGCCTGCTGGCCGGTGCGGGCGACTACCATAGGGCCCAGCTGCTGGCGGTCGAAGCCTATTCGCCCCTGCTCGGGAAGGGCCTTCGCTCGGGCTTCGAAAAGCTCTTCTGGCTGAGCTGGCCCCCCGCCTACCGCGAACTCGTCGAGACCAGCCTGCCCGCAACGGGACGCGTGGAAGCCGCTCTGGTCTGGGCGATCATGCGCGAGGAAAGCAGTTTTCGGCCCCGGGTGATGTCCTCGGCGGGCGCCAGGGGCCTGCTCCAATTGATGCCGGAGACCGCCCGGCGTACGGCGGCTCGCTCGGGCCTGGCCGAGTTCGAGGATCCGGAAGCGCTCTTTTCCCCGGCGACCAATATTGCCCTGGGCGCCGCCTATCTCGACCGCCTCGCGGGCCTCTTCCCGACCCGCCTCTCCGCGGTGATCGGAAGCTATAACGCGGGTCCGACGGCGGTGGCCGCGTGGTTGGAAGGCGCCGCGGCAGAACTCGAGGACGACGTCTGGGTCGAGGACATCCCCTATGGGCAGACCCGGGCCTACGTGAAGAGAGTCCTGCGCAGCCTTCACGTCTATCGTAATTTCTACTGAAGCGCTTGCGCGATTGGAACCCGGGCCGTGTCCGCTGGTGTATGCTGGCGACCCGCAGAAGGGGATCGGGATTGTCGGCGCAGGAATTTGGGATATTGGGGAGGCAGGAAGATGGGACCGCTCAAGGGAGTTAGAATTCTCGAAGTTGCCGGAATTGGCCCGGGACCCTTTGCGGGGATGATGCTCTCCGATATGGGGGCCGACGTGATTCGCATCGATCGGGCCGATCGGGTGCGGGGAGGCGATCCCGATGATCCACCCAAGGATGTGCTCGCCCGGGGCCGACGCAGCGTGGCCGTCAATCTCAAGAGTGCCGAGGGCGTCGAGACCGTGCTCCAGATGCTGGAAAAATCGGATGTGATCCTCGAAGGCTTTCGGCCGGGGGTGATGGAAAGGCTGGGCCTGGGACCCGACATCTGCCTGGAGCGCAACCCACGAATCATTTTTGGCCGCATGACGGGCTGGGGCCAGGAGGGCCCCCTCGCGAAGGCGGCGGGCCACGATATCAACTACATCGCGCTCACGGGAGCTCTGCACGCGATCGGTCGCCGGGGAGAGGCCCCCGTCCCCCCCCTGAATCTCATCGGTGATTTCGGTGGGGGCGGGATGTTATTGGCCTACGGAGTCGTCTGTGCGCTGGTGGAGCGCGCCACCTCGGGCGAGGGCCAGGTGGTCGATGCCGCGATGGTCGACGGTGCCTCGGCCCTGATGGCCATGATCTACAGCATGCAGGCCATGGGGGTCTGGCAATCGGATCGCGGCAGCAACATCCTCGATACCGGAGCCCATTTCTACGATGTCTACGAGACGAGTGATGGGAAATACATTTCCCTGGGTTCGATCGAACCCCAATTTTACGCGCTGCTCCTCGAACAGACGGGTCTGGGCGAAGAGGATCTGCCGGCCCAGATGGATCGCACGCAATGGGCGGATCTGAAGGGGCGCGTAGCGGAGGTCATCGGGACGCGCACCCGGGATGAATGGTCGGAAATCATGGAGGGTACCGATGTCTGTTTTGCCCCGGTTCTCGATCTGCAGGAGGCTCCCGAGCATCCTCATATGAAGGCGCGCGACACTTTTGTCGAGGTGGCGGGCGTGGTGCAGCCCGCTCCCGCCCCTCGCTTCAGCCGAACCCCGCCGGAATTGCAGCGTCCGCCTTCCTTTGAAGGGCAGCATACCTCGGAAATCCTGACCGAGCTGGGTTTCAGCTCCGAGCGGATCTCGGCCCTGAGAGACGTCAAGGCGATCCGTTGAGCCTCTTTGCCGCAGTGCGCCGCCCCGATTCCGCCCTTCCGGCCGGGTTCGACGCGGCGCCTTCCGTCCTCTCACGTTACCCTGCCCGGTAGCCGCCCGATCGGGCTGCCAGGTCTCAAGCCATTTAGGAGAATACCGTGAATCCCAAGTCTACGATCATACTCGTCGTGGTTCTCGCCGTCCTGATTTCAGGTCGGCAGTTTTTCCATCAGGTGCCAGCCGGACACGTGGGCGTGGCGACTTTCTTTGGTGAGGTAGAGGACCATCCCTATCCGGAGGGTCCACATTTTCCCGTGAACCCGATCCTCGCCTGGTACGATATGGACGTGCGACAGAAGTCCACGAAGCTGCCGGGGATCGAGGTGCCGACCCGGGATCAGCTCCTGACCAAGATCGATCTCAGCATTCAGTATCGCCTCGACGCATCGAAGGCCCCGTTGATCTTCCGGGATACGGGCAATGAGAGCCAGGTGATTGCGGTCCACATGATCCCGAAGGTTCGTTCCCTGCTGCGGGAATTGGGTACCAATATCGCACGAGCCGAGGACTTCTTCCTCGAGGAGACGCGGGATCATCTGGCGGCTGGACTTCAGGAGGGACTTTCTGCATTCGTTGGGAAGAAGGGAATCATCATCGAATCCGTTCTCGTCCGCGGCATCAATCTTCCCCCGGTGCTCGCGAATGCGATTGAACAGAAGAAGGAGCGGGAGCAGGCGGTCGAAAGGGAGAAGGCGGAGCTGGAGCGCTTCCGAACCGAGCAGCAACAGGCGGTGGCCGAGGCCGAAGCCAAGCGCCAGGCCGCGGAGGAGCAGGCCAAGACGGTGAAAATTCTCGCCGACGCCAAGGCCTACGAAATCGCCGCGATCAACCGCGCGGTGGCGAAGAACCCCGCCTATATCCAGCTCCAGGCTCTCGAAGCCCTGAAGAAGATGTCGGAGGATCCGGCTTCCAAGCTCTACTTCATGGATTCGAATAGCAGCCAACCCCTGCCTCTTCTGCACATCGGCGAAAACAACTAGGGCCTCGGCGGAAGCAGCGGAAGGGAATCTCGGGAAGGTCCGTCTCCCTGGAGGCGCCGTCTCGGTTCCGATGCGATAGACACATCGGAACCCTCCCTTCCTCCAGGGAATCGGGATCCGCTCGCAGCGTATCGGCCTCGCTGGAGCCGGGTCGATCCTCCTCGAAGGGGTGGGATGCGGTCTCCCGAGTTCCGGGGTCCGCTGGCGAGTCGTCGGGGTGGGACGAATCGGGACTAGCTGGCCGCTCCCATGAAGGGGGCGCCCGCATGAGCCCGGGTCCAGCGCCCGGTCGCCACCCAGGCCCCGGTCAGCAGGGTGCTCGTCACGGCGCTGACGAATTGCGCGATGAAGAGTCCCTCGGGTCCCATGCCCCAATTCTTGGCCAGAAAGATGCCCAGGGGCAGGGCCAGCAGGGCCGAGTTCAACACCGAAATCAGCATCGGAACCACGACATCTCCCGCGCCCTGCATGGCCCGAAAGAAGACGAAGAGGAAGGCCAGGAATACGAAGGAAAGTGCTTGCCAGGCGAGCATTCGGCTGCCGACGGCGATGACTTCCGGATCCTGGGTAAATAGATGGAGCAGGTTCTCGCGGAAGACGTAGAGCAGGATCGCCAGGCCCCATAGCAGAGTGCCGTGGACCAGGATCCCCACCCGGATGGCCCGCCAGGCCCTCGGAATATTGTCGGATCCCAGGGCCTGACCCACCAGCGTGGCGACGGCACCCGCGAGGGGGAAGGAAATCATGGGGCCCAGCATGCCCATGCGAAGGCCGATCGAGTAGGCGGTTTGAGCCTTTTCACCGAAATCGCCCATGATCCGGATGAAGAAGACCGTCACCAGGAATGTGCCGAGCATCTGGATCGCCGGGGGCCAGGAAATCAGCAGGATCTCCTTCATCATGCGGGGGTCCGGACGCATATGGCGTGTTCGCACGTGCACGCGACTCGACCCGCTGAAGAGAACCCGGCTGATCAGGCAGATGGAGCCGAGCTGGCCCACGCCGACCCCCAGGGCCACGCCGCTCACTCCCAGGGCCGGCATGCCCAGATTTCCGTAGATCAGGCACCACTCGCCGAAGAGGGCCAGCAGGCTCTGCACCACGGCGATCAGAAAGGGCGTGGCCGTATCGCCGGCTCCGTTCAGGATGGCGTTGAAGATGTTGACGAAGACGAAGCCGAAGTTGAGCAGAAAGACGAGCCGCACATAGGGGATGCCGATGGCGAGTACTTCCGCGGAGACATTCATCAGGCCCAGCAGTTGAGCGGGGAAGGCGAGGCCGATGACGGCCAGCCCCGACGAGAGCAGCAATCCCATCAGGACGGTCTGACCGGCGACGTGGTCGGCTCCGTCCCGGTTGTTCTGTCCGATATTGCGGGCGACCAGGCCCTGGGTGCCGAAGCTGGCGCCCATCACGAGCATGAAGAAGAATTGTCGCAGGGATTGGTTGGTGACGACCACGGCGGTGACGGATTGATCTCCGAGGCCACTGATCAGCTTCAGATCGACGAGTTGGAAGAGCACACCGCCGCAGAGGCTGGTGGCCACCAGGGGCAGGGCGAGTGTCACCAGGGAGACGACGAGACTGCCCCGGGTATGGTCGCGGTGGCGCCAGCGCCAGAAGAGGCTGCGGGGAGCGGCGCTCGAAGCATTGGGATCGTTGGGTTCGGGCAATTTCCTTGCCTGGTGCGCTTTGGCGCTGGTGCGCCCGCGCGCCGGCCTTTCTGGCTGCGAAGGGTTGGCTGTCGGCTATCGGGCTCGCGGCCGACCGGAGTCCGCCCGACTCCTGACCTGCTCGAGGATCGTTCGCCCTTCTCGAAGACCTCGACGGGTGGCAACCGATTCGGATTCTCGGGCGCCCAGCATAGCGCTCCTATTTCCAGGCGAAGACCGGCTCTTCGAAGTGAGCGACCCGGGTCGACTTTCCCCGCACGGCCACCTCGCGCAGTTGGTAGAGGATGGCGGCCGTGGGGGCGTGGATGTTGGCCCCCAAAGTCTCGATCGGGATCGAGATCACGGGCCGGTCGCTCTCGGGAATCGTCCTCAGGCGCGGGACATCGGGTTTTTCGAGGTCGGCCAGGGGAATGCAATAAATTTCGGCGACCTCGTTCGGATCTGCGATCAGGTCCGGCTCGATCCCGCCCCAGACGACGACCGGGGTGATCAGGAAACCCGATCGGGTGGGGTAGTCGTCGAGCAGGCCGATTACGGTGTTCGTATCGAGTTCGAGGCCGATTTCCTCGCGAGTTTCTCGCAGGGCCGCTTCGATGGCGCTCTCTCCGGGATTCGCACGCCCTCCAGGTAGCGCCCACTGGCCGGGATGGTCACGCAGTCCCGAGGCCCTGCGGGTAATTACGAAGCAGGCCTCTCCCCGATTGTCGCCGATCAGCAGCAGGGTCACCGCGGCCCGGATGAGATCCTCGGCGTCCTTCGAATGGCGCTCGAAGTTGGCAAAATTGGCTAGTATGCGCCCGCGCAGGTGGTCGTCCATGCTGAATTGTGCGGTCGACATGATCTCAGCATAACGCGTCGCGGCGGGGCGGTTCGATCTCGTCACAAGGAGGAGTATCCAATATGGTGACGAGGGATCGTTCTCCCCTTCCCGATGATGTCGTGCGCCGGCGCATTGAGTTGAGTGAGTCGGGCGTCGAGATCGGATTGGAGGATTGGGGCGGGGACGGACCCCTGGCCCTGCTCCACCACGCCAATGGGTTTTGTGCCTCGCTCTGGGCGCCGATCGCCGAACGTCTGCGCGATCGCTTCAGGGTGGTCGCGATGGACGCCCGGGGTCATGGGGAGTCCTCGCTACCGCGAGAGGGTCTGCGTTCCGAGGCCTTCCAATGGAGGGTGCTGGCGGACGATCTGCTGGCCGTGGCCGAAAGACTGCTGGTGGAGACGGGGGAGTCGCGGATTGGCCTGGGACTCGGTCATTCATTCGGCGGCACCCTCACCCTGGCCGCTGAGGCGAGGCGGCCCGGTCTCTACGAGCGCATCGTTCTGGTGGATCCCGTCATCATTTCTCCCGAGTGGGAGGCGTTGCGCCGCGAAGAACCCTCGCCCCTGATCGAAGGTGCTCGTCGTCGTCGACAGATCTGGCCCGATCGGGAATTGGCCCGGCAGCTCTTCTCCGAGAAACCCGTCTTTGCGGATTGGACGCCGCGTGCGCTGGATCTCTACGTGGAGGAGGGCCTGCGCGACCGTCCGGATGGTCAGGTCGAGCTCAAATGCCCGGGAGAAGTGGAGGCGCTGATTTTCGAGGCGTCGGATTCTCTGGAAATCTTGGATCTGGCGTCGCGAGTCATGGTGCCCGCACTGCTTCTATGGGCCCAGCAGGGCAATTTCCCCCGCGAAGTCTACGAAGAACTCGCGGCGAAAATGGGCGCAGCAGAAATCGTCGATGTGGCTGCCGGTCACCTCATCCCCATGGTGGATCCCGAACTCATCATTGCTCAGGTCCTGGATTTCTGCGCCTGAAGTCGAATTGCAGGAATTCTCTCTCCGTTGCGTTTCCCGCTGACCCAGGGATCGTTTGCGGTGAAGAATCGGTAGGGGAGTTCCGTGGCCCGGGAGATTCCCACCCGCGGCCCCGCCCGGATTTCCGGTGGGGGCCGATTCGGGGGAAGTCCGTGGATCCTGACGGCTCCGCTGATCGCACTGCTGCCATCGTCCTCGAGCCCAAAGGCGAAGGCCTGGCCGAGGCGGCCGGGCCCGCTCGCGATCAGCGGCCCCCGGGCATTCTCTTCGAGTCCGCGTCGACGTCGCATCGTATCGATGCCCTGGAGGGGCTCGACCGCGCGCAGCAGGATCGCCGCTCCTCGGCCCTCGGATTCGCAGACGATGTTGATGCAGATGTGGATTCCGTAGCTCCGGTACGCGTAGAGGCGTCCGGGTGGACCGAACATACTGGCATTGCGAGGCGTGATTCCGGCGTGGGAGTGGGAACTCGGATCGCTGCCATCTCCGAGATAGGCCTCGACTTCGACGATCCGACCCGCCAAGGTTTCTGCGCCATCGAGTCTCCGGATGAGTATGCAGCCCAGCAGGGCCGGGGCCACGACCTGCGCGGGCGCTGCGAAAAAATCTGCGGAGAGCCGTTTCCCGAGGCGCATGCCGTCAGACTACCCGCCGCCGTCCTCCACGGGAAGTGGTCCCGGGGAGCGCGGGCTGGGACCGCGCCTGGGGTATCATCCGGATGCGAGCGCCGCCCCGTATCGGAAGCTCCACTTTTCGGGTAGGAGGAATGTTTTGAGCGAAAATTCCGACCGCGATCCGGCGGGGGACCGCATGTCGTCGGCCAGCGATGGAATCGGCCAGGAGGAGGAGGTTCCCGAGCCCGATTCCTCCTTCTACCCCGAATATGGCATCAATGCCGGGGTGGTCGAGGAATTGCAGCAGCGCTATCGCGCCGATCCCTCCTCGGTGGATGCCAGCTGGGAGGGGGAATTTCGGGGCCGGTCCTTCTCCGGGGCCTCGGTGCAGGAATCTTTTGTTCGCCCCGCAGGCGAGGGGACGGGGTCCCGGCGCAGCCACTATGAGTCCGGGCAGGCCCCCTTGGATTCGGATCCGGTCCTGGGTCTTCAGACGGCCGATCGCTATGCGCGCGTACTGCGCCTGATCCACTTCTACCGGGCCAGGGGGCATCGCATCGCCAATACGGATCCCCTCGGCGAGCATTCGACCTACTTCCCCGAACTCGATCCCGCCCATTACGGCTTGGGGCATGAGGATATGGAGTCCGGGTTCATTACCGGGGATCTGCCGGGGGGGGGAGTGCAGACCCTGAGCGAGATCCTGGCGAGGCTTCGCAAGACCTATTGCGGCACGATCGGTGCGGAGTACACCCACGTTCAGGATCCGGGCCGCAAGGGTTGGCTCCAGGAGCGAATGGAAAAGACCCGCAACGTCCCCCTGGTCGAGGATGAAGAACGCCTGCGAATTTTTGATCAACTCTCCCGCGCCGAGCTCTTCGAGACATTCATTCACACCCGGTTCATGGGCCAGAAGCGCTTTTCCCTGGAGGGTGCCGAGGCCGCGGTCCCCATGTTGGACGCTGCGATCCGCCAGGCGCCGAGTCTGGGGATCCGGGAGATCGTCCTGGGCATGTCCCATCGCGGTCGTTTGAACGTATTGGGCAATGTGCTCGGCAAGCCCTATGAGGCGATCTTCGCCGAATTCCAGGATAACCCGCTGGTGAGTTCCCCCTTCGGCTCTGGGGATGTCAAATATCATAAGGGCTATTCAACGGATCGTTTCGTCTCGACGGGGGAACGGGTGCATCTGACACTCACCTCGAATCCCTCCCACCTCGAGGCCGTGAATCCCGTGGCCGTCGGGCGGGCTCGGGCCAAGCAGGTACTCCTCGGGGATCAGGAGGGAAAGAGGATCCTGCCCCTTCTCCTGCATGGCGACGCCGCCTTCGCGGGCCAGGGAATGGTGGCCGAGACATTGAACCTCTCCCAACTCTCCGGTTATTCGACGGGCGGAACGCTACATCTCATCATCAACAACCAGATCGGGTTCACGACCACGGCATCCGAGGCGCGCTCTACCCTCTACTGCAGTGATATCGCCAAGATGATCCAGGTGCCGATTTTTCACGTCAACGGCGACGATCCCGAGGCGGTCGTACACTGCATCCGCCTCGCGATGGACTACCGCCTGCGATTTGGCGATGATGTGGTGATCGATCTCGTCTGCTACAGGCGCCATGGGCATAACGAGGGTGATGAGCCCGGCTTTACCCAACCGCGGCTCTATACGAAGATTCGCAAGCGCCCGCCCGTGCGGCAACTCTATGGTGAAAGGCTCAAGGAGATGGGGATCCTCTCCGAGGCGGAAGCGAAGGCGATCCAGGAGCGTCACCGCGCCGATCTGAATTCGGCATACGATTCGATTCAATCGCGCCCTCCCGGTCCCGATGAGCCCTACGAGCTTCGCGGTCGCTGGGCGGGCTTCTCGCGAACTCTTCCAGAGGCGGTCGTGGAAACCGCGGTTTCCAGCGAGCGGCTGGAAAAGGTCGCGAGTGGGCTGGCGAGCCTTCCCCCCTATTTCAAGATCCATCCCAAGCTGAAGGCGGTGGTCGGTCGCCGGGGCAGGTCGATCCGCGAGGGTACGGGTATCGATTGGGGAACCGCCGAGGCCCTGGCATTCGGCAGCCTTCTGCTGGAGGGTCTTTCGATTCGGCTCTCGGGACAGGATTCTTCGCGAGGAACCTTCAGCCATCGCCACGCCGTTCTCGTCGACCAGGAAAGCGGCGAGGACTACGTCCCCCTGGATAATCTCACGGGTCCCCAGGCGCGATTCGAAGTCGTGGACAGCCTGCTCTCCGAAGCTGCGGTGCTGGGTTTCGAATACGGCTATAGCCTCGTCCGGCCGGATACGCTGACCCTCTGGGAGGCCCAATTCGGTGATTTCGCCAATGGGGCCCAGGTCGTGATCGATCAATTCATCACCTCGGCCCACGTCAAATGGGGTCGTATCAGCGGTCTAGTCCTCTTGCTTCCCCATGGCTACGAGGGACAGGGGCCAGAACATTCGAGCGCGCGCATCGAGCGATTCCTGCAGACCTGTGCCGAGGATTCCCTTCAGGTGGTGAACTGCACCACCGCAGCCCAATATTTTCACGTGTTGCGCCGCCAGATGCTGCGCCCCTATCGGGCCCCCATGGTGATCTTTACACCGAAGAGTCTGCTGCGTTCGCCAAGGGCCGCATCTCCCCTGGCAGATTTTACATCGGGTCATTTTCAGCCCGTGATCGATGACCCTCTCAACGCTTCCGATCCCCAGGCGGTCGAAAGAATCCTCTTCAGCTTCGGCAAGGTTCATTACGATTTATGCGATGAAGCCGAGTATCTCGATGAAGCCGCCAGGAAGAAGGTGAGCCTGGTGCGCATCGAGGAACTCTACCCCTGGCCCGGGAATGAGATTCGTGCATTGTTGGAGCGCCATCCGAAAGTGGCGGAAGTATTCTGGGTTCAGGAGGAGCCGCGAAATATGGGCGGTTGGACCTTCGTGCACGAAGTTCTGGGAGAGATGCTCCCCGCCCGGGCGACTCTCCGCTACGCCGGTCGCCCCCCTGCGGCGAGCCCCGCGACGGGTTCCATGCGCATGCATGTCGCGGAGCAGAAAGCCCTTGTCAAGGACGCATTCGTGGATCTTGACTGATCAATTCTGCGGGGATCCCCGCCGCGTTTCGCTCGAAATGGCCGCAGCCCGGAGGAGATCGGCTTCCCCTCCGGAGCTTCGCAACGGGTTTTCAAGCGCTATCGTCCGTATCTCCAGAGATCAAAATCGATTTCAACCGGATGCGGGAGCGAAGCATGGACTTGAGCTACGGCAGCGAGATGGAGGGCTTTCGCGAAGAAGTGCAGGCCTTCTTGGCAGAGAGCTGGCCGCTGAAGGGTGAGGAAGCGGATCTTCCCTACGAGAAGCAGGCCGCTCTCTTCCGTTCACGAGCCATCGAGCGGGGCCATCTCTACCGAAATATCCCCAAGCAATACGGGGGATCGGAGCAGCCCCCCGATGTCCTGAAGGCGCAGATCATCCGGGAAGAGTTCAGCCGCTCCTGGGCTCCCCTCGAGGCCCGGGGGATCGGCACCATGATGCTGGTCCCCACCCTGCTCGAAAGGGGCGAAGAGTGGCAGAAGGAGAAATTTGTCAGGCCGACGATCACGGGTGAAATCGCATGGTGCCAGGGATATAGCGAACCCGGTTCCGGCAGTGATCTGGCGTCGCTCAAGACGAAGGGCAAACTCGAGGGTGATGAGTGGGTGATCAACGGCCAGAAGATCTGGACGAGTGGGGCCCACCATGCGGACTATATGTTTTGCCTGATACGAACCGAGCCGGAAGAAGAGAAACATGCCGGTATCTCGTATCTGCTCCTCGATATGAAGCAACCCGGTATCGAGATTCGCCCCCTGCGCATGATGACGGGCAGTGCCGACTTCAACGAGGTCTTCTTCAACGATGCCCGCACTCCCAGGGATTGGATTGTCGGTGAGCGGGGCGAGGGCTGGAACGTCTCCCGGACCACTCTCAAGCATGAGCGCAACTCGATCGGTGCGGCGACCCAGACGCGCGCCGCCCTCAAGTCTCTCGTCAAACTCGCGAAGACCTCCGAATTGGAGGGGAGGCCCGCGATCGAAAATCCGGCCTTCCGACAGCGGCTCGCAAGCTTGGAGGGCTATGTGCGGGCCCATCAATACTCCGGCTATCGCCAACTCACCAAGGACGCCAAGGGGGAGGCGGCCGGTCTGATCACGATGATGATGAAACTCTTTTCGACTGAGATCGGACATCAAGCCGCGGCGATTTCCCTGGATCTGCTGGGCGATTCGGGCCTGCTCTCCGCGGGCAATGCGGAATTGGGAGTGCCCGCCTCGGACGCCCAGGGCTGGATCGGTCGCTATATGTACTCCCTGGGCATCGCCATCGCCGGGGGCACGGCGAATATCCAGCGCAACGTGATTGCCGAGCGGGGCCTTGGGCTCCCACGTGATTCCGCCGCAAATAGGAGTTCGAAGCCTTGAATTTCGACCTTAGCGAAGAGCAGGAGATGCTCCAGGAGATGCTGGGGCAATGTCTCGAGAACGAATGCCCCCTGACCCATCTGAGAACGATTTTCGACGGGGATTCAGGTCATGACCCCAAGCTGTGGAAGAATCTGGTCGAATTGGGAATCGCGGGTCTCGCCATCCCCGAGCGCTACGGGGGGGCAGGTCTCGAAGTTCTGGATCTGGCGGTAGTCGCGGAGACCCTGGGCTATCACGCAGCCCCGGGTCCCTTCCTCGGCCATGTACTGGCCGCGCTGGCGATCACGGCGGGGGGTAGCGACGAGCAGAAGGAAAAGTGGCTGCCCGCCCTGGCCAGCGGAGATCTGATCGGGAGCGTGGCCCTCGCCGAGGCCGGAGGAAAGTGGCAGCCCGACCAATGGTGCATGCCCGCCTCCGAGAAACTCGAGGGCGTGAAGGAATTCGTCCCCCAGGCTGAGTTGGCCGACCTGATCGTGGTCGGTCTCTCCGGGGGCCGCCTGGCCGTCGTGGAAAAGGGGGCGCCCGGCATTCGCATGGAGTTGGTGGATGGGGCCGATCTGACTCGTCGCTTCAGGAAGCTCAGCTTCGAGGGGACGCCCTGCGAAATGCTCGGGGAAGGGGATGCGGCGGGTCGCCGCGTCCGGGACGTGGCCCTGGTCCTGCTGGCCGCGGATGCCTTCGGGGGCTCCGAGCGACTGCTGGAAATGTCGGTCGAATATGCCATGACGCGGGAGCAATTCGGCGTCGCCATCGGGCATTTTCAGGCCCTCAAACATCAGTTGGCGAACCTGGCCCTCGATGTCGAAACCAATCGGGGCCTCTACTGGTTCTCCGCCTACGCCCAGGACCACGTTCCCGACGAGGCGGAGCGCATCGCCGCGATCGCCAAGGCCCATATCAGTGATCGCTTCCTGCAGGTGGCCCGGGATGCCGTGGAGATTCACGGGGGGATCGGATTTACCTGGGAGTGCGATGTCCAGATCTTTTTCAAGCGCGCCATGTTCGATCGGGCATTCCTGGGCTCGCCTTCCGAACATCGCGAACGCTCGGCACAGTTGGCGGATTGGTAATCGCTCGCGGCGGATTTCGCGGGTATCGGATTCGATCCCTCTCTTCATCCGGGTGAGCGCAGTCGGAGCAGTCGTGGATCGAGGGAGTATGTCTTTGGCTCCGCGCGGGATCGGGCCCTGCTAGTCGAGTGGCCCCAGGCTGCTCGTGTCGATCTTGAGTGAGCGCAGACGATTGATCGCCGCCGCGATTTCGTGGCGGCGCGGGCGGGCCAGGTTCCCGGGATGGCCTCCACGCCCTTCGCGATGGGTCGGCTCCGCGAGGGCGTCGAGACCTTCTTCGTCCAGGATCGCCTCCAGGGCATCGAGGATTTCGGAGAGCCTGGGGCGGCCGTCCCGAAGGCCCCGATTCCGTCCGCCCATCAGGTTTTCGCTGGCGAAATGGATCGCTCGGCCGATCGCACGGGTCTGGCTGGTATCCAGGAGTTGGCTGAGGGAGCGGAGATCCAGGTCTTCTTCGCCGTAGCGGATGAGTTCTCGGCTCCTGGTCGAGATGCTCACGGCTCTCCGGCCGCGCGACGCCACGAAGGAATCCGCGAGGGGGCGGCGCGGAGAGATCGCTTCCAGCGGGGTTTTTTCCTCGGCGTCGCGCCCCGTCTCCTGCTCCAACGCGATTTCTCTTGCCCGAGCGGTGACATCCTCGGCTCGGTAGTCGCGCAGCATGATGACGCAATCCGCCACGTCGAAGTAATCCCCCGAACCGCCCATCACGAGGACCGTGGAGATTCCGAAGATCTCGTAAATTTCCCGGACGCGGTCGACGAAGGGGGTGATCGGCTCGAAATCGCGCTCTACGAGCCTCTGCATCCGGGCATCTCGAAGCATGAAATTGGTCGCCGAGGTATCCTCGTCGAGAAGCAGGCCCCGGGCGCCGGATTCGATCGCCTCCGCGATATTGGCCGCCTGGCTCGTCGAGCCGCTGGCGTCCTGACTCGAGAAGGTTCGCTCCCGCCCCTGCCCCCCGCCCCCGGCTTTGAAATTTTTTCCGGATCCAGGCAGGGCGCCGATGAAGGCGTGAATGTCCACTCCCGTCACCGACCGACCGTCCTCGGCTCGAATCTTGACCAGATCGGGCAGGGCTACCACGTATTCCCGTCCATCGCCGGGAATATGCGGGTAGACCCCGCATTCGAGTGCGCGGAGCAGCGTCGACTTCCCGTGGTAGCCCCCTCCCACGATCAGGGTGATGCCCGTCGGAATCCCCATCCCGCGCAGCGTCCGGCCGCCACTCGCATCGAGCGGATTCGGGACTTCGATCTCCACGGCAAGGGAAGTCGGTGAGCGAAAGGGTACGGCCTCATCCGCCTGCATGGGTTTCTCACTGGCTCCGCTCGTTCGGGGGAGGATCGATCCATCGGCCACGAAGGCGACGAGCCCCAGGGCGGGCAGACGGTCGCGGATGAATTCCTGGTTCTCGACGCATTCCACCAGGCCGCGGGCTGCTTCCACGCGCTCTTCGTCCCAGAGCAGGGCTTCCTCGACGATTCGCGGCAGCGCATCGGTCAGAAGAGAATCGGCTTCTCGGCCCAGCACCCGCCTTCCGGCCGCGGGCAACCCCACTTCGATCCGGGCTTCGACCCAGGCTTCCTCGATCCTGATCGCCGAGCGCTCGAGAACCTCCTGATGGCCGGCATCGATGAAGATCAGGCCGCTCTTTCCGCTTCCCCTCGAATTTTCCCGGGCGGGAGTGCGACGTCCGGATCGTCCTCGCTCGCCTCGCCCGCCAGTTCCGCTCTCGGTACTCCTTCTCCCGCTCCTGGCTGCGCTTCTCCTCCTGCCCGAGTTCTCGATCGCATCCCGGAAACTCCGTGCCAGGAAGTCGGCGAGAGCCCTTTCGCGCACTCCCTGCCGAGACAATTCCGCGGGCAGGCCGCTTTCATCCCGCGGAATCCGAAGTCTGAGCTTGGATGGCGCCGCGAAGGGGTCTCCCTGGACGCGGTCGACATAGAGGGTGAAGCGGTCGAATTCGAAGGCGCCACGAATGTCTCCGTAGGCCTTGTAGCCCCGGCCATCGATGCGAGCGAGAATCCGGGAGAGTGCTTCGCGATCGGCCAAATTTCCTCTCCGTCGGATGAGTTGCGGTTCTGCCAAGTGCTGGGCCGGGGATTGCCCCGGAAAGGATCTTGGCGCGTGCGGGGGCGCCCGTCGAGGCGTAATCTCGACGAGAATCGTTTTCGATCAATGGGCGTTCGGGAGGTGAGGTGGAAATCAGATCTCGCGAAGAGTGGAATAGTTCATTGGGATTCATCGCGGCCGCGGTCGGATCCGCCGTTGGCCTGGGAAATATGTGGCGCTTCTCCTACCTCACGGCGGAGAAGGGGGGCGCCGCCTTTGTCCTGCTCTATCTCCTCTTCACCGTGGTGATCGGCCTGCCCATCCTGCTCGCAGAGTTGACCCTCGGCCGGGGTTCTCGCAGAAGTCCGATCCTGGCCCTCGCCCATTATGGGGGCGAGAAGTGGAAAGCCCTGGGAGCGGTATTCGTATTCACCGGTCTGTTGATCCTCTCCTACTATTCGGTGATCGCGGGATGGACCATTCGCTACGCGGGTGAGGCACTTCTATTCGGTCTTCCCGCGGATCCCGGCGCACATTTCAGTGCTGTCAGTGAAGGTGGAGACGCATTCTTCTTCCACATTCTCTTCATGGCCCTCACGGCCCTGATCGTGGCCGGTGGTATTCGCGCTGGCATCGAGCGGGTCTCCATGTTGGCGATGCCGCTGCTATTGCTGCTGGTATGCGCCATCGCGATCTACGCCGCGACCCTTGAGGGGGCCTCGGCGGGCTATCACTACTACCTCAATGCAGATTTCTCAAATGCCTTTTCCATGGATGTGCTCGTGAGTGCCGCGGGTCAGGCCTTCTTCAGCTTGAGCCTGGGAATGGGCGCCATGATGACTTTTGCGAGCTATCTGCCCAAAGACGCCCCGCTGCAGAAGCATTCGCTGGCGATTGCGGGCTCCGATTTCGCCGTCGCCTTCCTGGCGGGCCTGATGGTCTTCCCGATCATTTTTGCCCTGGGAATTCATGCGCAGGTGAGTGAGAGCACCCTGGGTGCCCTCTTCGTTTCCCTGCCCACGGCCTTCGCGGAGATGGGAGCCTCCGGCCGCGGCATCGCCTTCTTCTTCTTTCTCGCCCTGATCGTCGGGGCCCTGACCTCGGCCCTTTCGCTCTTCGAGGTCCTGGTATCGGCCCTCGTGGATGGACTCGGCTGGGTGCGGTCGCGAGCGGCCATTGGCATGGGAATTCTCGTGATCCTGCTGGGGGGGGCCGCCGCCTGGAATATCAACATCCTCGACTTGATGGATCAGGTGGCCAACAATCTCTTCCTGCTGGCCGGAGGTCTCGCCCTGGCGATCTTCACCGGCTGGGTGATGAACGATCCCATCTGCGAGGCGGCAGGGGGGGGAACGGCCTCCTGGGGCTTCCGGATCTGGTATTTCCTGCTGCGTTGGGTGGTCCCGCCCGTACTCTTTTTCGTACTCTGGCACGCCCTTCCATCCACCCTCGTGAATCTGATGAAAGCCGTCACGGGTTGAGGTCAGGCGCCGGGCATTCGGATGCGTTCGCTTTCGAATGATTCCCCGCTGCGGCCACCCCGGAGTCCTTCCAGAATTTCCAGGTGGCGCTCCCTCGTGAGGGGATAGCCGCGAACGGCCAGCAGCCCGAGGAGCAGGAAGAGCGCGGGCAAAAGAGTGGCGAGGAGGCGAATCGTCAGGATGACCCCTTCGCTCTGCTCGCTCGCTGCCCGCTCGTAGCCCGCGAAGGAAAGCGCGAATCCCGCCAGCATGTAGGCGCTGGCTCCGCCCACCTTGCGCAGAAAGGTCAGGGTGCCGTTGTAGGTTCCATCCGCCCGTTCCCCCGACTCGAATTCATTCTCGTCGATCACCTCGCCCACCATGGCCCAGGGCATCAGGTCCACCACCGCGTAGCCGATCCCCAGAATTCCGGAAAGCATCAGGATGGTCCAACGTGGCCACGTCGGGTCTCCGAGGCCGGCCACGATCAGGAATGAAGCGAGCCAGATGGATCCAGCTGCGAAGATCTGGTGCTTTTCGCGCTTCCGCGCAACGCGTAGCCAGATGGGCAGGGAGAGGATGACGACGGTCAGCATCGAGAGCAGAACCCAATGCACATCCTCGGGGCGACCGAGCCAGATCGTGATGAAGAGGGGAATTGAAAGCCCGAGCAGGTCCATTGAAATTCGGCCGGTGACATAGAAGAAACAGAGGCGCAGATAGGTTCCGTGTCGGAGAAGGGATTTTGCGGCAATTCGCAGATTCTTCGTTGGGGGCGCGGCCGTCCCTTTCTTTTCGAAACTCACCAGGAAGACGAAGGGCCAGGGAAGGACCAGCCAGATGCCGATCAACAGGCCGGTGAGGCCGAAGCCCTCGCTCCCGCCGCCGAAATATTGCACGAAGCCGAAGAACCCGGCCGCCACCATTGTGCCCCCGACCGCCGCGGCCGAGCGGTAGGTATTGAGGGAGGTTCGCTCGTCATAGTCGGAAGCCATTTCGGGGATCAAGGCCATATAGGGGACCGATACCACCGTGATGGAAAGTGCGAGGCCGATATAGACGCTGAGGTAGTAGACGAACATCGCCGCCTGATCCTGGAAAGGCGTCATCCACATCATGGAGAAGAAGACTCCGAGGGGGATCATGCCCATCAGGAAGAAGGGTCTGCGTCGACCCAGTCGCCAGCGCGTTCTGTCGGAAATCCTTCCCATCAGGGGATCGGTGATTCCATCCACCAGGCGCGCCAACCAGGCGATCAAGCCGGCCCGCCATGGATCGAGTCCGGCTACCGTCACCAGGAAGGTGAAATAGACCAGGGAGAGCGATGAAATCGCGATGTTGACGGAATGGTCCCCCAGGCCGAAGACGGCCTTGCGGAACGGTGTAAGCCCGGGCTTTTCGGAGTCTTCGCGCATCGGGTTGCGGCGCGGTCACTCATCCCGGGATCCTTTCGGATTGGGGGATGAGTGACCGGAGAGACTATCTGCCCCCTAGCCCTTGCGGTAGAGGGCGACGACCGCGGCCCCACCCAGGCCGAGATTGTGCTGCAGGCCGACCTTTGCCCCGTCCACCTGGCGCTTCTCGGCCTTGTCGCGCAATTGCCAGCTGAGTTCGGCGCATTGGGCGAGGCCCGTCGCACCGAGGGGATGTCCCTTGGAGATCAATCCTCCCGAGGGATTGACGACCACCTTTCCCCCATAGGTCTGGGCTCCCGAATCGATGAACTCACCGGCCTTGCCCTCTTCGCAGAGTCCGAGCCCTTCGTAGGTGATCAATTCATTGCAGGAGAAGCAGTCGTGCAATTCCACGACGTCGACGTCTTCCGGACCCAGTCCCGACGCCTCGTAGACCTTCTCGGCAGCCGATCGGGTCATATCCTGTCCCACCATCTTGATCATGCTTCCGCCATAGGAACTCTCGAAATCGGTCGTCATCGCCATGCCGGCGATTTCGATGGCCTGATCTTCGAGGCCCTGCTTCTTGACGAATTCCTCACTGGCGAGGATGGCGGCTCCGGAGCCGTCCGAGGTCGGGCAGCATTGGAGTTTCGTGAGCGGTCCAAAGATCTGGGGCGAATTCTTGATGTCTTCCAGCGAGTATTCGTCCCTGAATTGTGAATAGGGATTGTTGACCGAGTGGAGGTGATTCTTGTAGGCGATCTTGGCGAAGTGTTCGGGTGTTGTTCCATATTTCTCATTATGCTCGATGCCCGCATTGCCGAACATCTGGGGCGCCACGGGTGCCTTTCCGAAGCCCCGTTCGTCGACCATGATCTTCACGTGTTTATCGAGGGCCATCGTTCGATCGGTATATTTGATGCCGAGGGAGCCCTTTTCCATCTTCTCAAAGCCGAGGGCCATCACGCAGTCGGCCAACCCCCCCTCCACGAATTGCTTGGCCATGAAGAGTGCGGTGGAACCCGTGGAGCAGTTGTTGTTGACGTTGTAGATCGGGATTCCGGAATGGCCCAATTCGTAGAATGCCCTTTCCCCACTCGTCGAATCCCCGTAGCAGTAGCCGACGGCCGCCTGCTCGATATCGGCGAGGGTCAGGCCCGCGTCTTCCAACGCCCGGTTTCCCGCCTCACGCGCCATGTCGGGATAATCCCAGTCCCGGCCACCGGGCTTCTCGAATTTCGTCATGCCAACACCGACCACGTAAACTTTCCGACCCATCATTGTCTCCCATCTTCTGCTTGTTCGTCCGGAGGCTCGTTCCCATGGGCCTCCCATGGGCCTGAAATCCCCGATTTCCCGTAAAGGCGGGGCTTCGCGCGCTCCGATATTTCGGCGCTCGGGCAAGGGTTTCGGCCATCCAGATCGTCGCCGAGCCTAGCTCGAATCCGAGGCGAATCCCAGATTCGAAATCCGACCCAATTGTGCTGGGCGCGGCTCCTCGGGTCGTTCTCGCGCCGGAATGTCCCGCCCGGTCGGGGCGATTCCCGGCGGGTTTCCGAGCAGTGTCCGAGCGCCTCTGGAGCGAGGTATGGTCTGGATCGTTTCCCGCTTCTGGAGGTAGGCATGGCCAGTGTTTTTACGCAGATCATCGAGGGTTCTCTGCCCGGGCATTTCGTCTGGCGAGATGAACTCGCCGTGGGCTTTCTTTCGATCGCGCCCCTGAATCGGGGCCATACCCTGGTCGTCCCTCGAGCGGAGGTGGATCATTGGCTCGATCTCGAGCCCGAACTCGTCGCGCATCTCTTCAGCGTGGCCCAATCGGTGGGCCGGGCGATTCAGGCGGCCTATCAGCCGGAAAAGGTGGGCATGGTCGTATTGGGACTCGAAGTGCCCCACGTTCATATCCACGTGGCACCGATCTGGGGCCCCACGGATCTGGACTTTCACAACGCCGATCCAGGGGTCGCGAACGAAGTGCTGGCCGCTGAAGCCGAGACGCTTCGGGCCGCTCTGGGCGAGTTGGGCTACTCGCAGGCTTCGGATTAGACAATGGCCGAAAAAACGACTCCAGAGCGTCCGGCGGATATTCGAATCCCCGATTTTGCGAACCCGGAATTTTCGGATGATGTTCGTCAGATGATGTCCGCGATGGCCCCGATGGCGGCCGCTATTCCATGGTCACTCGATGCCGCGCTCGAAGCGGCAGCCACGGAAATCGGACTCGATGATTTCGGAGAGGATATCTACAGCGAACCGCTGCGCATCTTCATCGAGGGGGCCAGGCGAGAGGCAGCGCTCTCTCCCATGGGTGAGGTCACGGTCTGGAATCAGCTGACTCAATTCCTGAAGAATCGACTTCTGATCGAGGAAGCGTGGAAAGAGAATCCGGAGATCGCGAATATCGAGGTCGAGAAACCGATCATCATCGCCGGACTTCCTCGAACGGGGACGACGCATCTCCATAACCTGATCTCGGCCGATCCCCAGCTTCGCCACCTGCCCTGGTGGGAGAGTCTGGAGCCCGTACTCCCCCCCGCCGAACGAGATCTGGACTTCGAGGTGGACCCGCGTTGGCAGCGATCGGCTGTCGGCATCGAGATGCGCGACCGCATGATGCCCCACTTCAAACGCATGCACGATATGTGGCCAGACCACGCTCACGAGGAGATCCATCTGCTCGCCATCGCGGGTTCTACGATGTTCTTCGAGACCCTGGCCCTCTCCGAAAGCTGGCGGGAATACTATCTCGCGACCGACCAGACGGCCTTCTACGCCTATCTGAAACGCGTTCTCCAGGTTCTGCAATTTCTGCGGGGAGGAAAGCGCTGGATTCTCAAATCCCCCCAGCATCTCGAACAATTCGGCCCGCTCAGACGCGTTTTTCCCGATGCGACTTTCGTCCTGACCCATCGGGATCCGGTTGCGATTACGGCATCCTTTCTGACCATGATGGTCTACAGCGCCCGTCTTTCACGGGATCCAGTGGAGCCCGCGTCCGTAGCGGCCTATTGGGCCGAGCGGGTCGAGCAGCTGTTGCGCAGTTGCGTCGAGGATCGGGAAGAGTTGCCCGCAGGGCAGTCCGTGGACATTCTCTTCGATGAATTCATGGCCGACGATCTCGGGACCGTCGAGGGGATCTACCGCCTGGCCGATCAGGAGCTTGGCCCTCGCTCCCGGGAGGCCATGCAGGCCTTCATGCGGGCACATCCCCGTGGAAAACACGGCCGAATCGGATACGACCTGGCAGATTTTGGCCTGGCTGCCGAGGAGCGCCGCCGCGCGCTGGAATTCTATCGGGATCGTTTCGACGTGAGACTCGAACGCGACTGGGGCCAGTCCTAGAGGGCGGTCCGGTTTCCCGGCGGCTCGGGGGTAGGAGGAGGCCTGGTGAAACGCAAAGACCCGGCAACGAGGTTGCCGGGTCCCTTCTCACGGATGGGAGTGGGGAGCCTGCTGATGGGGCTCCGGGGGGATGGATCTACTCAGGAGATGGTGCGGTGCTTCCGTTCTGCTGGACCGCCTTGTCGAGAGCCGTCAGACGGCGACTGATGCGTCCGAGCTTGCGGTCGAGTTTGGCGATCTCGTTGCGAGAGGCGATCTGGAAGGTGCCCAGAAATCTTTCGAGCCCCTCTTCGAGCTGGTCGTTGATGTTGCTGCGAAGGGATTCCGTGCTCTTGCCGAGGGGACTCTTGGCGAACTGATCGCGGAGTTTCTCGAGGTTGCGATCCGTCTGGTCGCTGAAGCGCTGGGCGTTCTGCTCAAGCTTCTTCTGCGCACGCTGCACCTCGTCTTCGATGCTCTTGACGGCGGATTGGATGCGATCGATGCCTTCGTCGACCAGATTTGCTTGCTTGCCCTTGGTGGCCATGGGGTCTCCTTCTCGATATTTGTCGTGTTTGCTCTTCATCGCAGATGCAAATCCACTCTCGATCGGAATCGCAGGCGGGATTCAATCTCTACGACGCAGGGCAGCATAGACGCGACGCGTCAATGCGTCAATAGGCAGGCCGATAAGATTAAGGTAAATCTTTTCAGTATCTTATCGGCGCACCCCGGGGGGTGCCGATTAGACGCAATGCGTTATCCGTCCCTGAGCCCGGCCTACCAGCGCAGGACGGCACTACCCCATGTGAAGCCCGATCCGAACGCCGTCAACGTGACGATCTGGCCCGGCTCCAGGAGTCCATCCCGATCCGCCTCAGCCAGAAGCATGGGGATCGAAGCCGCCGAGCAGTTGCCGAAGCGCTCGATGTTGCTGAAGATCTTTTCCGGTGGGATCTCCAATTTCTGGGCCACGAATTCGTTGATGCGCAGATTGGCCTGGTGGAAGAGGAAGAGTCCGACGTCTTCGATCTTGATGCTCGCCGAAGCCAGGGCCTCACCGAGCACCTGGGGCATTCGGGTCACGGCATGTTTGAATACCTGCCTTCCCTCCATATGCGGGAAGTGGCGCTTCTCATCGACCATCTGCGTGCTGAGTCGGCATGGCATATGACCCGAAGAGGGTGCTTCGATCCAGAGTTTTTTCGCGTGTCCGCCTTCCGCGTGCAGCTTGATCTCGAGAATTCCCGAGGAGTTTTCCTCCTCCTCGTTGGCTTCGAGGACGACCGCTCCCGCCCCGTCTCCAAAGAGCACGGCGACGTCGCGTCCCTCGGTACTGAGATCGATTCCCGTGGATTGGACTTCGCAGCCCACCACCAGGACTCGCTTTGATTTCCCCGAACAGATCAGGCCATCGGCAAAATTCAGGGCGTATAGAAAGCCGCTGCATTGGGCCCGCAGATCAATGCAGGGGATCTCCCCGGCCTTCAGCTGATGTTGAAGAAAGAAGGAGGTCCCGGGAAATTCATGCTGTGCGGAAAGGGTGGCCAGCAGGATGAAGTCGATATCTGCGACCTCGAGTTGGGCCGATTCGAGGGCCTGCTCGCAGGCGGCTTGGGCGAGATCCGCCGGCATCTGGCCCGGCGAAATGAAGCGCCGCTCGCGGATGCCGGTACGCTGTTGAATCCACTCGTCGCTGGTGTCCATCAACTCGGCCAACTCGTGGTTGCTGACGACGCGATCCGGCACGCACATACCCGTTCCGACGATTTTCGCTCGTACGACTCGATTCACCGATCCCGCCCCCCCAAAAAATCCCACTGATGAAACTTCAGCTGGATCCTCGCGCCTCATCACCCAGCAGGGAATGCCTGTCCCGTCCCGCCGGCTGCTGCCCCCAGATTACCTGCTCCGCATTTTCCAACAACTCGCTGAGGCCACGACTTTTCAGGGCCGAAACGCTGACGCCCCCATAACGGCGTTCGAGGGCCTTCTCGTCCCCCGCAGGAATCCGATCGATCTTGTTGAAAACCAGCAATTCGGGCTTTTCGCCGAGTCCGATTTCGTCCAAGACGCTTCTCACGGCTTCGATGCGCCTCTCCATGTCGGGCGCCCCGGCATCCACCAGGTGGATGAGCAGGCTGGCGTCCCGCATTTCCTCCAGGGTGGCATGGAAGGCCGCCATCAGATCCCCGGGGAGATCGCGAATGAAGCCCACGGTATCGGTGATGATGACCTCGCGTTCCCGGGGAAATCGCAGGCGTCTCGAAATCGGATCCAGGGTCGCGAACATCTTGTCCTCGACGAAGACCGCGGATTGCGTGAGAGCTCCGAGCAGCGTGCTCTTGCCGGCGTTGGTATATCCCACGATCGAAAGCACGGGTACGCTGCGCCGGTCGCGTCGGCGTCTTCGGCCCTCGCGCTGGGAAGAGAGGCGCTTCAGGTCGCGCTCGAGTCGCGTGATGCGGTCGCGAACCCGGCGTCGGTCGCTTTCCAATCGACTTTCGCCGGGCCCTCTTCCGCCGATTCCCCCCGCCAGTCGCGAGAGGGAAAGATCGGCGCGCTGGGCGAGTCGTGGCATGCGGTAGCGGAGTTGTGCGAGTTCGATCTGGAGCTTCCCGTCGGCCGTGGAAGCGCGCTGGGCAAAGATGTCCAGGATCAACTGGGTTCGATCGATCACCCTCAACTCCATGCGATCGGCGAGATTCCGAGCCTGGGCGGGCTGCAGATCCTGGTCGAAGATCACGAGGTCGATATCCTGCTGAAAGCAGCGGATGATCAGGTCGGAGAGCTTGCCCGCGCCGACCACGGTCTTCGGATCCGGGCGGTTGCGGCTCTGGGTGACGACGTCGGCCACTTCGACCCCCGCGGCCCGAGCCAATTCCTTGAGTTCGGCGAGGTGGATCTCGAGGGTTTCCCGATCCCTGCCCGCGGTGACGGAGACCAGCAGCGCGCGCTCGTCGGCTCCGACCTCATGCGCTCCGGTGGCTCGGGACAGTTCATTCTCGAGTTCCCGGATATAGCGGTCGAAGTCGAGATCGAGTTCTCCAGGCGGGCACGGATCGAGCAGGATGGTGCTGCGGCCGTCTTCGTTGGCGGGCGCCAGGAACGCGGTATGGGCCAGTTCCGGCAGTCCCTCCTCGGAAACACCGATGCTGACCATCGCATCCAGTCGCAGAACCCCGAGATCCGTCAGGTCGTCCCGGGTCAGTCCTTCGCCGGCGAGATGGGTATGGATGCAACGGAGCCCTCTGAGGCGCCCGCGCCCCGCCCGCAGTCGGCCCCAATCGGGCAATTCGATGGCCCGGGCGTCGCCGACCATCACGTGCTGTACGTCGCCGCGCCGATCCGCGAGAACTCCGACCTGGCGCCGGATCTCGCGGCTGATCTGGGCGAGTTGGCGAGCGAATTCCTGGCCGAGGAGCCGATCGGCCGGAAGCCTTCGCGCGAACATCCGCTCCAGCAATTGCACCTGGCGAGCTTTCAGCCCGCGGGTATTTCCAAAGACCTGAATGGCAGGCTCCGGGGTTGGGGTCGAGGGGGATTCAGGGAGAAGTGAGCGTAGGGGGCAAGCCCCGTTTGGGCAAGCGATCCGCCGGGCGGCCGACTGATTTCCCAGGGGGAACAGCGCTTTGATCGAGGGTCGCGTTTGCAAATCGCATATCGGGGTTAATCTCGCTTCTCTCGGGAACCGGAAGTTCCGATAGGAAGATCAGGGGCGAAAAGATTTTTTCGCCCTTCGAGATCGATACGAAGGGAGACGCTTGGATGGCGGGGAGCCGAGTCGCTCATGGACTCGCGGTTGTCGTGCTGGCCGCCGGAAAAGGCACACGGATGCGCTCCGCGCGCGCCAAGGTTCTGCACGAAGTCTGTGGGGTTCCGATGCTCGGCCATATCCGGAACGTCGCGTCGGAGTTGAAGGCGGATCGCGTGGTCGTCGTCGTGGGTCGCGATGGGGAGGCCGTTCGCGAGGCCTACGGCGAGGAGGCCGAATTCGTCGTGCAGGCCGAGCAACTCGGGACCGGACACGCCGTGTTGGCCGCCCGGACCACCTTGAAGGATTTCGAGGGCGATGTCTTCGTCCTCTACGGGGATACGCCACTTCTGCGGGCCGGGACGCTCGAGGAGATGCGGCGCTTGAAAGCCGAGAGCGGCGCGGATCTGGTCATGTTGACCGCCGGGGGGGACATCCCGGGGCGGGTCATCCGCGATGCGCAGGGCCGGGTCGTGAGAATCGTCGAGGCCCAGGATGCAACTCCCGAGGAACTTGCGGTTCCGGAGCGCAATACTGGAGTCTACCTGGTCTCCTCTTCGATTCTCTGGGCGCGCCTGGAAGAAGTGGACGCGGCCAACAACCAGGGCGAAATCTACCTGACCGACATCGTCGGCCATAGCGTTCGCGCCGCCGGGAAGGTCGAAGCGCTCTGGCTCGAGGATGCCGACGAATGCCTCGGGATCAATGATCGCAGCCAACTCGCCGAGGCGAATCGGATCATGTGCGGGCGGGTGAATGAGGGGCTGATGAAGAGTGGGGTCACCCTCGTGGATCCCGCAACGACCTACATCGACGTCGGGGTCGAGGTGGGCCGGGATACGGTGATCGAACCGGGTTGTTTCATCGCTGGATCCAGCGTGATCGGCGTCGGCGTTCACATCAAGGCCAACTGCTATATCGAAGACAGTCGCCTCGACGATGGAGTCGTATTCGGCCCCTATTCACATCTGCGGCCGAACTCTCATCTGATGAGTGGTGTCAGGATTGGGAACTTCGTCGAGGTCAAGAATGCGACCCTGGGCCGGGGCAGTCGATCCGCACATCTCACCTATATCGGAGATGCCGATGTGGGCGAAGACGTGAATTTCGGCTGCGGATCCGTGGTGGTGAATTACGATGGCTACGCGAAACATCGAAGTCGGGTTGGAGACGGGGCTTTCGTTGGCTGCAATGTAAACCTGATTTCTCCGGTCGAGATCGAATCCCACGCCTTTCTGGCAGCGGGATCCACCATTACCCAGCGCGTGCCCGAAGATGCTCTCGCGGTGGCACGTGCGAGGCAGCGCAATATCGAGGGCTGGGTGGCGCGAAAGGAGGCTCGGGGCGCGGGTGGGAAACCCAGGCGGGTGGCCGGGGATCCGGAGCAAGCCGATTCCGGCAGGCGAAAATCCGCCCCGAAGAAGGCGACTCGAAAGAAGGCGGCTCGAAAAAAGGCGGCTCGAAAGAAGGCGGCTGGGAAAAAGGCGGCTCGAAAGAAGGCG